>CANLLR010000001.1 GCA_947491985.1 Flavobacteriaceae bacterium
TTGGATGTAGGCTGCAGCAGTCGACATTCCATATAAAAAACTCGAGCAAGCCGCTTGCAAGTCGAACGCAAATGCGTTTACTGCGCCGATTTGTGTAGCTACAAAAACACCAGTTGATGCCACAGGCATATCAGGCGTTGTAGTGGCCATGATGACCAAATCGATTTCGGCTGGATTGAGATTGCTTTTTGCTAGTAAATTTTTCGCCGCTTGAATGGCTAGATAGGAAGTTCCTTTACCATTTTCTTTTAACAAACGTCGTTCTTTAATTCCTGTTCTCGTGGTGATCCATTCGTCGTTGGTATCAACCATGGTTTCTAAAACTTCGTTAGAAAGAACATAATCGGGAACATAAGCTCCGACAGCAGTAATTGCAGCTGTTATTGTATTCATATAACTAATGTATTATCTTCAAAAAAGTGACTTTAAAAAGAGGTGGAATTTACAAAAAAAAAGTCTTGGTTTTATAAAAATAATGAAAAACAAAAAACTCCCACAGGGCCGTGAGAGTTCTTAAAACTTTTTTATTACAATTTATGCTTCAGCTACTGATTTATCAATAACTACTTGACCTCTGTAATACATTTTACCTTCATGCCAATAAGCTCTGTGGTATAAATGTGCTTCACCAGTGATAGGGCAAGTTGCGATTTGAGCAACAGTTGCTTTATAGTGAGTTCTTCTCTTATCTCTTCTTGTTTTGGAGATTTTGCGCTTAGGATGTGCCATTTTACTATATTATTTATCCGTTAATAGTTGTTTTAATTTGTCCCATCGAGGGTCTATATTTTCTTCTTCTTTCTTCTCTTTTTTGTTTTCTTTGACAGTTAATTTGTTTAATTTGTCAAGAACTTCGGTCTTTAACGTTCCATCTTTCACTCCAGGATGAATCCTTTTTAATGGAATAGAAAGCGCAATCATCTCATAAATGTATTGAGAAACATCGATTTGATGTTCGCCATGAGGCAAAATTAAAAGCTCTTCATTGTCGTTATTAAATTCTTCTCCAAACTGAACAACGAGTTTGATTTTACTTTTAATTGGCAAATCGAACATTTCGTTTGTTACATCACAAGGTACGTGAACCGTTCCGTTGTGTTTGAAAGAAAGCTCTAACATCGTGCTTTTTTTCTCAAAAACTACTGTTGCTTTTATATCACAAGCTTCAAATTCGTGATAATCAAAAGCGTCAAAGAACTTTTTATTTATTTGATATTCAAATTGATGTTTCCCTATTTTTAATCCGATAAACGGAATTAAATATTCATTTGTTATTTTCATCACCTCATCAATTTATCCGAATAATGAAATTCGATAATCGGAGTGCAAAGATATAAAATAATTGCAATTCCAAAAGCGTTATTCACCTTTTTTTGTTAATAACTGTTTTTCGTTCACTTTTAGTGGTTTTTGACTGATTTGTAGGTATTGATTTCTGGAATGATACACGTCAATGGCTAAATAAACTGCTTCTTTAAACGAAGAATTATCAGCTACTCCTTTTCCTGCAATTTCATAGGCAGTGCCATGATCGGGTGACGTTCTTATTTTGTTCAAACCTGCGGTATAATTGATGCCGCTTCCAAAGGATATGGTTTTAAACGGAATTAATCCTTGATCGTGATACGAAGCAATTACGGCGTCAAACTTTTCGTATTGTCCGCTTCCAAAAAAACCATCAGCAGAATAAGGTCCGAAAACTAAAAACCCTTTGTCAAATAACTTTTTAATTGTTGGTTTTATAATTTCATCGTCTTCTTTACCAATAACTCCATTATCACCAGCATGCGGATTTAATCCCAATACTGCAATTTTAGGTTTGTTGATGCTAAAATCTTGGATAAGCGATTTATTTATGGTATCGATTTTTTGGATGATTAATTTTTCTGTTAAATGAGTGGCAACGTCGTTTACCGGAATGTGATCGGTAAGCAAACCTACTCTTAAATTGTCTTGCACCATAAACATTAAGGCATTTCCCTCTAATTCTTGATCGAGATAATCGGTATGTCCTGGAAATTTAAAGTCGTCCGACTGAATATTGTATTTATTGATGGGTGCTGTAACTAAAACATCTATCAAATTTTCTTTTAATGCTTTGGTCGCAGCTACAAATGATTTAATGGCGTATTTTCCTATGTTTTCACCATTCTGACCAAAATTGATGTCCACATTTTCTTTCCAAACGTTTAGAACGTTTATTTTTCCTTTGACTAATTGATTTAAATGATCAATTCCGTGCAACTGCGCTTCACAGTTTAAATTTCTTTTTACGAAAGAAAGAATTTTAACATTAGCAAAAATTACAGGTGTGCACAATTCGAGCATTCGAGTATCATCAAATGTTTTCAAAATTACTTCGCTTCCAATACCGTTTAAATCTCCAATGGATATTCCAACGATTATATTTTCTGCTTTTTTCATAATGCCTTGTGTTATTTATTGCTAATTTTGTGGTACAAATTTAGTAAAATAAAACTACAAATGTTTACAGGTATTATAGAAACCCTCGGAATAATTACAGTCATTCAAAAAGAAAATGAGAATCTTCACATTACACTTCAATCTACTATCACTAATGAACTTAAAATAGACCAAAGTGTAGCGCACAATGGCGTTTGTTTGACGGTTGTTGCTCTCGAAAATGACACTTACACAGTAACTGCAATTCAGGAAACTATAATGAAAACAAATTTGGGTGATTGGAATGTAAATGACATGGTTAATTTAGAACGCGCAATGAAATTGGGCGACCGACTCGACGGCCACATTGTACAAGGTCATGTGGACCAAATTGGTTGTTGTACCGCTATCATAGAAACAAATGGGAGCTGGTTGTATACTTTTGAATATGATGCGCATTTAAGCAACCTAACGATTGAAAAAGGATCGATTACTGTAAACGGTGTAAGTTTAACGGTAGTAAATTCAAAAGCAACCGAATTTAGCGTGGCAATAATACCGTATACTTATGAACATACCAATTTTAAGAATTTTAAAATAGGCACCAAAATCAACTTAGAATTTGATGTTATCGGAAAATATGTAGCCAAACTACAGTCCTTAAAATAAAAAAGAGCGGCAATTAAAATGTCGCTCTTTTATTATATTGAAGTAATTTATACAAAGCAAAAATTATAGCTATTATTACAAGCAGAAAAGCACCATCGTCTATAGGCAAGCCTGGCGCTGGTGGAATTGGTTGTGGTGGGTCTGGGGCAGCAGAACTATAATTACTAACCAATAAGCCTGTAAAAATTAAAAATAATCTCATTGGGACAATATTCATAATTTGTAAAAGTAGAAAAAAAATCTTTCTATCATAATATTATCGCCTAAAATCGACGAAATAACAAAAAAAATAACACTCTAGTTACGTTACAAGCCGAAGTTTAGTTTTACCCTAAACGGAAAAATAGTAAAATTATTTTAAAAAAAACGACCTCAAATTAAAGAAGTCGTTTTTGTGGTCCCACTTGGAATCGAACCAAGCACCTACTGATTATGAGTCAGTTGCTCTAACCGAATGAGCTATAGGACCAATTTGCCTCACAATTATTTAATTTTTAATTTTATTAGGCGAATAAAGTCGAGCTTTATTTGAGGGTGCAATAGTACTACTTTTTTTCATTTATTGCAACTATTTTTAATGGTTTTCTTGACAAAGTTCAATTAAAACGCCGTTTGTTCCCTTAGGATGTAAAAAGGCAATGAGTTTATTATCGGCGCCGTTTTTTGGAATCTCATTCAGCAAAATAAAACCTTCCGATTTAAGTCGAGCCATTTCAGAAACGATATCTTCAACATCAAAAGCAATGTGATGAATGCCTTCGCCTTTTTTTTCAATAAACTTCGCTATTGGACTGTCTAGGGTTGTTGCTTCTAACAATTCAATTTTATTGGGACCGTTCATGAAGAACGAAGTTTTAACTCCTTCACTAACAACTTCTTCTTGTTTATAAGGTGCAACTCCTAATAGCTTTTCAAAAAGCAAATTCGAAACTTCTAGACTTTTTACAGCAATTCCGATGTGTTCTATTTTTTTCATTTTAAGTGCCTGAGTGCCTGAGCAACTTAGTGCCTGAGCTAATTAAAGTCCAAATATACATATTCTGTGATACTCATTCCGCTACTTTGAAGCTAAATTTGCCATAAAAAACTAAGGCACTAAGGCACTAAGGCACTCAAAAAAGTTGTATTTTTACGCCATGGAAACGAACAGACAGAAAAAAATAGGCGGAGTTTTACAAAAAGATTTAGTAGATATTCTGCAAGGTGAAGTGCGAAAAAATGGCGTGAGCAACTTAGTTATCTCTGTATCTAAAGTTGTGGTAACTACTGATTTGTCTGTAGCCAAAGTGTATTTGAGCGTTTTCCCTCAAGAAAAAGCGCCAGCTTTGCTTGAAGCCGTAAAATCTAATATGTCTTTAATCAAACACGATTTGTCACAACGTGTAAAATTACAATTGCGAAAAGTGCCTAATCTTTCTTTTTATATTGATGACTCTTTAGATTATATAGAGAAAATTGATTCGGCACTTTCTAAAAAAGAAAATCCAATCGAAAACCGTGATCTTTTAGAAAAACGCAAGAAATCATAAGTGAATTTATCGTTTTACATAGCAAAACGGTACGTTTTTAGTAAAAGTAAAAACAACGCTATTACTATAATTTCTCGAATTGCTTTGAGCGGCATTGTTATCGGAGCACTTGCTTTATTTGTCGTTTTATCAGTTTTTAGTGGGTTACGCGAATTTAGTTTGACGTTTTCTAATGATGCTGATCCCGATTTAAAGGTAAATGTAATAAAAGGCAAATCCTTTTTTATATCGCCTTCTCAAGAGCAACAACTCAAACAAATAAAAGGCATTGCAAACTACAGCAAAATTATCGAAGAACGCGTGCTTTTTTCTTTTGCTGAAAAACAACAAGTCACTTATTTAAAAGGCGTTGACAGTCAATTTGCAGCATTAAATCCTGTAACTAAAAAATTGTTCAACGGTGTTTGGTTTACGCCAAAAACAAGTCAGGCAGTTGTAGGTTATGGCATTGCACAAAAATTATCTTTAGGACTTTTCGATGTTAATAATCCACTAGAAGCCTTCATCCCAAAACCTGGAAAAGGCGCTATCGAATCGGAAGAACAAGCCTTTAATAAAGCCTATTTGATTCCGACCGGGATTTATGCCATTAACGAAGAAATGGACAGTAAGTATGTATATGTCGATCTTGAGTTAGCACAAGAAGTCATGGGATTTCAATACAATCAAGTTAGCGGAATTGAAATAAAAACCAGACCAAATGCAGACGAAAATAAAATCATATCTGAAATAGAAACTGTCTTTAATAATCAAGTTCAAGTAAAAACCAGAGCGCAACTGAACGCTAGTTTGTACAAAATGCTCAATACTGAAAATTTTGTACTTTATTTGATTTTTACCTTGGTGATTATTATGATTCTATTTGCCTTCGCAGGTGCTATTTTTATGGTCATTATTGACAAAAAAGACAATTTAAAAACCTTGTTTTCTCTAGGTGCGGAAGTAAAAAACTTACGAAGAATATTTCTAATTTATGGCATTTCGCTTTGTGCTATTGGTGGCATAATCGGAGTTTCAATTGGTGCGTTAATGGTATTTTTGCAACACCAATTTCAATTGATTATGATTACCGACACCTTGGCCTATCCAGTCGTATTTACGTTTCAGAATGTCGCTTTGGTATTGGTTACAATCGTTTCCTTGGGATGCATTGCAACGCTTATTGCAAGTAGTCGTGTGAGTAAAAAATTACTGGATTAAGCAAACTGATAATCCGCAAAAACCGCTTCAATTTCATTTAAAATTTTAAATAAACCTTCTGCATCATCGGTCGTCACTAAGCGCTGTTTGTATTCTTTAAACGAATGCACGTTTTTGAAATAATTGGTATAATGACGACGCATTTCTACAATTCCAACACGTTCGCCTTTCCAATCCATCGACCACGTTAAATGATTTCTTGCTGCTTCGACACGATCCAACATTGATGGTGCTGGCAAATGTTCGCCCGTTTTGAAAAAATGTTTGATTTCGTTAAAAATCCACGGATAACCAATCGCTGCCCGGCCAATCATCATTCCATCTAAGCCAAACTTGTTTTTGTATTCTAAAGCTTTTTCGGGCGAATCGATATCGCCATTACCGAAAATAGGCATGGTAATTCTCGGATTGTTTTTCACGCGTGCAACGTGTGTCCAATCGGAATGCCCTTTATACATTTGAGCGCGTGTTCGAGCATGTACGGTTAACGCTTGCACTCCAATATCTTGCAATCTTTCAGCAACTTCATCAATATTGATCGAACTTTCATCCCATCCTAAACGTGTTTTTACAGTTACCGGAAGATTGGTACTTCGAATAACTGCTTTGGTCAAACGCACCATCAAATCAACATCTTTCAAAACACCAGCTCCAGCACCTTTGCAAACGACTTTTTTGACCGGACAGCCAAAATTAATATCCAATAAATCAGGGCGAACCGCGTCGACAATTTTAGCCGACATCGCCATCGCTTCTTCATCACCACCAAAAATCTGAATACCAACTGGGCGTTCATAATCGAAAATATCCAATTTCATGCGGCTTTTTATCGCATCACGAATCAATCCTTCCGATGAAATAAACTCAGAATACATCATATCGGCACCATGCAACTTGCACAATCTACGAAACGGCGGATCGCTCACGTCCTCCATAGGCGCGAGTAATAAAGGGAAATCGGGAAGCGCTATGTTGCCAATTTTGGGCATTTTAAGAAAATTTTCAGCAAAATTACAAATTTAAAAATGAAAAGTAACTTTTATCAAAGAGGAAGCTTTGTGATAAATTATTTAACCACATAGAAACATAGGCTTTAAATTTCTTTAAAGAAGCTTCGCTCAACGAAGAAAATATAGAATTATGTGAAGCGAAGTTCTATATCAATCTTTTTAAGCGATAAATTCTATGTTTCTATGTATTCAAATTTTACATCCAACTAATTAACAGGGTTTCTTTTATCAAAAAAGTGAATCGGCTTTCTACTCATCGGTTGGAAAATTAATTTCTCGAGGAGTTCTTTTGTAGTGAATTCGATTTTAGGAGTGACGCGTAATTTGGCTCGGAAATGGTCTTTTATCTCTTGTAAAAATTCTTCCGTTTCTGATTTTACAGCCAATTTTATTACGATTTCGTCGGTGCCTAATTCGTTGGTTGAAATTTCAATAATGTGACTTTCTATGTTGGAAAATCCGTTCAAAACATCGTTCATCGCGGGCGGATACAAGGTGGTGCCTTTGTATTTGATCATTTGTTGTTTTCTTCCAATAACGGGACCGACACGGAAAGTGTTTCGACCGCAAGCACAAGCATCCGTATGCAATTGCACTATATCTCCTGTTTTGAAACGCACTAACGGCATGGCTTCAATTCCTAATGTCGTAAACGTCAATTCGCCCGATTCACCATCAGTAACTGGATGATTGTTCTCGTCCAACACCTCAACAATAATCAATTCGGGATGGTGATGCCCGCCAACGCCATGTTCACATTCGGTAAACGCAGTACTCATTTCGGTAGATGCGTACGTCGAAAATAACTTAATATTCCACTTTTCAGTAATTTTTTTGGCTAACGTATTGCTTTCTAAAGCTTGATTTCGGAGCGATTCTCCAATACAAATCGCACCTTTTATGCTCGAATTGTTAAAATCGATGCCGTGCACTTCGGCGTATTCAATAAGTTTTAATAAAAACGAAGGCACTGTTATTACGTAATTGGGTTTGTATTTTAAGATGGAATCCCATTGCAATTCGGGAATTCCGGCTCCAACACGAATCACACCGACTTTCATTTTCCGAAGTCCTAAAAAATAGGCCAATCCTGCCATAAAACGCCTATCTATAGTAGTCATTAATTGCACTAAATCGCCTTCTTTTATGCCGGCACAATCAAAAGAAATGGCTTCGTTATAGGCCAAACGATCGAGATCTTTGTCAGTTAAACCAAACGTTACGGGTTCGCCCAACGTACCTGAAGTGGTGGCAAAATCGATGATTTTTGTTATTGGAACACAAAGAAAATCGTCGTTATAGTGTTGTAAATCTTCTTTAGTAGTTACCGGAAGTTGTTGCAAATCGGCAATGGTCTTTATTGTCGAAATGGCTATCGAATGATCGGAAAACCGTTTTTTATAAAAGGGAGAATTGGCATTTGCATACGCCAAGGCCTCCAAAAGTTTTTGCTCTTGAAAGGTTTTAATTTCTTCAATGGATGCCGTTTCTATTTTTGGAATCATTGCAATTTCCGGTTTGTTTTTTTGAGGTACTTTTCGATTTCTTGTTTGGCTGGAAGGGTTGTAATTTCTTTTGTCAACGCTTTTTCAAAATGAATTTTGGCTTCGCGATAGTTTTCTTTTTCATAAAAATACACCCCCATTTTGTAATACACAATCCAATAATCGGGATTCAAAGATTGGTAATTTTTTCCAAAACTACTATCTAAATTGGATTTGTTTTCTAAAACCGCATCCATTTTTCGGTCTTCTATTCGAAACGTTTCATACTTTTTATAAGCATCCGTTTCTAAAAAAGAATCTTTTGAAATATTTAGTACTTCCTTTTGTAATGTCGTGGTAGTTCCTTTAAAATTGGGGTTGTTGAAAATTACATTCAAATCATAACACACAAATTCACCCAACTGATACGGATTGGAAGATACCCAAACCAAGCGCTGTTCGGGTTTAAAAATCACACCATGATGCGCCAACAATTGGTTGAGTGCTTTTTCGTTTCCGTAACCGATTGGCATGTCATTCAATCCGTCTTTGTTTCGTAAAATGTTGGCGGCAATTTGCGGGTTGATCTTCAGATTTTCGTCAAACAATTCGACCATTTTATCCAAGCGGTATTTCGAATGACTTTTCAAAATTTGCTCTTGATTTCGCTCATTATCTTTCAATTCGACACTCTGAAAATGGTTTGAACAAAGCAATTGATTGTTGCTGTTTGGTACTTCATAAACGCCAAAATTATCGGGTGAAACTTCAATTAAAATGGCTTTTTTATCGGCTGCGCTTCCAATCATAATCGATTCAGAAACAAACACTTTTCTTTTTTTGGCAATAGCAATCGCTTCGTCGATGTTCTTGGCATATTGCACAATTTCTCGAGTCAAAATGGAAATAGGCGTTTTGGCGATTAACGGAATTTTCGACTTACTCGCATTTATCGTAACCGTTAATCCTTCGTTGTTCATTCCAGAACAAACGCCTACCATTCCGGCCCAAGTCACCATCATAAAAGGATAACCTTTATCGGGTTTTACAAACGCAACGATTTTATCTTTGGCAAAATCATCGCCTGCATAAAAATCGAAATTCCGACCTAAAATCAAACTTCCGTCTTCCGATTTATCGCCCCAAGCTGCAAAAGACGAACATCCTACCAACGCTAAATCTTGTAAGGCATGACCAATATCGTGGGCTCCATGAAGGTACAGACTTCTTAGATACCGCGGAGCAATGTGGTCAAATTCGTGTGATGTATATTCGGAAATTCCAAAAATTTCAGCCTTGTACTCTTCAGTTACATTTAGGTATAATTTTCGATTGTACCATTTTAAAAACCCCCGTAACAATCTTTGTTTGAAAGGCGATGGCACTAAATCGTTAATCTTAGAAAAGAAAACACGTTCTTGTTTTTTTAACAGCGAATCAGATAAACTTCCCATAGCCAAACTGCGTTCTAATGGATCGCCTTCGACATACAATTCCCACAGGTTTTGCTTGTTTTTAAGCAAAAAATCATTGCCCGTTGTATAGAGTGTGTTGGATTGTTTAATCACGATGGGTACGGAGCTATTGTATCCTTCTAAAATAGGTTGATGCTGCAATGATTTGGCTGTTCCGCAAGAAACGAAACATCCCACCACGATTAAGACACCAAAAAAGGAAACTACTGTTCTCATTCCAACACAACTAAAGTGACGACTGATTGATTTTATTGACTAAATATTCTTTTCCAACAATTTCCGAACAGGTTACAACAGCACCAATAGTAACACCCAAAACGCCGTGCATGTTAATACTTTGACCTGTCAAATACAAATTATCCAATTTGGTTTTGGGTGCGATAAACGACTTCATCGGATTGTTGGAATCTTTGACATAACCGTACATGTTTCCGTTGGAACCACCAATATAATCGCGATACGACAAAGGTGTAGAAGAGTGAACTGATTGAATACAATTGCGAATTCCGGGGAATTTAATTGCTATTTCTTGTAAAAACCGTTCAGCTTTTCGGGCTTTAAATTCGTCATACGATTCGCCTCTTTCATTCTTTTCAGCTGTGGTATTGAAGGTGTTTTCCCAAGGTTTTAAATCGTCAAAATGCATGTAGGTAATGAACGTCATCCCTTCTGCCCAATCTTCATTTTTCCCCGAAGCATTCATCGACGCCATGTAGGCTTTTGGCCACGAATTTTCGTCGTAATCATGAGCTTTCCATACACAAGCACTGTTTTTAAAATGATAATAATTATGATTGAGGTATTTGAACGAATTAGGTTTAAAAACAAGATACAAACTAAAGGCAGAAATGACGCCTTCTAAGCTCTCAATTCTGTTAAAAAATGACTTTCTAAACTTTTCCTGTCCCACCATTTTTAAAGTGGTTTTGGGTTCGATATTGGAAATAAAAATGTCGGCTTTTACTTCCGATCCGTCTTTCATTTTCACCGAAGTGACTTTATTTTCAATGGTTTCAAAAGAAGTAATTTCTTTGTATTTGTAGATTTCCCCGCCGAAGTTTTTGAGCTGTTTGATGAGTTGTTTCGTAATCTGACTTCCACCATTGATGCAACGCCAAGAGCTTTGAATGTAGGAGTTGACCGAAAGAGCATGGACATAAAACGGCGATTTGTCTTCGATGCCAGCGTATAAAAAATTAGATCCGGCGAGTACCTGCTTTAATTTTTCGTTATCGGTAACTTCATCAATGCATTGTTTGGCATTCAAACTCAAAATATCACTGTCGTACTTGCCTTCCCATTCTAAATTGTATAGCGGAAACGAATTGCAAATGGTTTGTACACGTTGGCAATACTTTTCGATAGCTTGTCGCTCTTCGGGGAAATAGTGCACTAATTTGTTGATGAAATTTTCGTAGCCTTGCGCATGTGGAAACTCTTCGTTGGTGTCTTCAAAAGATATAATATCAAAACCATCTTCGTCCATTTTTTTAAGTTTTAGGTCGTCCATAATGCCCAAATATTTAAAATATTTGTACAAATTTTGACCTTCACTCAAACCGCCGATGTAATGAATTCCGGTGTCGAAAATGGTTTTATCTCGAACAAACGTTTGCAAATTACCGCCAAATTGGTTGTTCTTTTCAAGCACACACACGTTATAACCTTCTTTAGCAAGTATGATGGCTGAAACCAATCCGCCCAAACCACTTCCAACAATAACTACATCATACTGCTCTTTCATCTGTATATTTTATTTGTTTTTTTAAGGAAGATGGAACGCCCATAATCATTATTTTGTTTCTCAATATGAAAACTATTTTGGCGTTTCATCATATTTTTTTCTTTAAAACTATAATTTGGTTATTTTCAGAATGTAGTTCAAAACCTAAACCAACAAACGCGTCTTTTAATTCGGCACGATTCCATAAAATTACACAATCACTTACAATAATCATTTCGTTTACAACAATTTCTGCAGTTGCATCTGAAATCAAAACCGCATCGTATTTCTTTTGAAGCGCTGATTTCAAATCATCTGCATACGAAATGTTTCTTTTTTTGAGGTAATGATTGGTTTTGGCAACGCTGCTTTTTTCTTCATCGGCAATAAAACAAGTGATGTTTCGCAGTGACTCTTGAAGCGAAAGTAGCACATCCAATTGCCCGTAATCATTGGCAATATGTAAAATTTTTGCCTTGGCAGAAAGGTACGTATTGAGCTGATGATAGGCGTTGGCATTGCATTTGAAATCCGATCTTACAGCATCAATCACCATTTGTTCTTTGTACGCAAAACTGCAAAAAAGATGGTGTTTAAAATAATTTGGACCTTCGTTTTCCTTACGAATTTGTGCATATTTGCTTCGGAAGAAACTGTTTATTTTCTTTGATTTTTCGGTGTAATTTTCTCCGAATGATGCGTCGTTGGGCGCAATTCGCTGTAAAATCTCGACGGTGGTTTGCGATTTGTACAACATGAAATCACCTTTTGGTGACGATTCAGATAATCCGTGAACAACCACGGGAACGATGTCCAACTGAAATTCGGCAGCTAAAAAGAAAGCACCTTTATGAAACCTTTTAACCGAATTGTCTACAGAACGAGTGCCTTCTGGAAAGACCATGAGTGAAAATCCTTGTTCTACTTTTTCTCTCAAATGCTCTACGCCATTGTCGATACCGTTAGAAACAGGGTAAAATCCGGCAAGGCGAACACCTCTTCCAAAAAAGGGCGAATTATAAACCCAATCACTGACTAAAAAAATGATTTTCGGGCTCAACATTCCGACCGCTAGAATATCTAAAAAAGAGGTGTGATTGGCAATAATTACTGCTGGTTTATCGAACTTTTCATCATGTTTGTTTACTATTTTTCGCTTGATGGCGGGATAAGTTAAAAACACCGAATGCATGAACTTTGACATCACGTAATGAAAAACTTGTAGTTTTTTCTTTCGTAAAAAAGGCATGATTTTTACAAAGAGAGCGCCAATTACTGAAAGTACAAAACCGCCCAATCCGTAATACATAAACGACAAAAGCGAATGAAAAAAACGTCTGATTTCAAATGGTGGATTGCCTTTTTTGACGTTATAGCTTACAAAGAAATTGAAAACCAAAGGCTGAATAGTAAACGTAATTAATAAAGCCGAAAAGATTCCAATCACCGTAATTAAAGCAATCGAATATAACGCAGGATGTTTGGCAAAAATTAAGACGCCCGTTCCTAAAATGGTGGTGGCAACCGATAAAAAAATAGAAGCGCGATACGTTGTCAATTCTTTTTTTCCGTAAGTGTGTTCTTTTTGCAAAGCGGTCGTCATAAAAATACTATAATCGACTCCGACACCAAAAATTAAAGTACACACAATAATGTTGATGACATTAAATTGGATGCCAAAAATACCCATTATTCCGGCAGTGAAAATCCAACTGATTAGAATGGGAATCATGCTAACAATGACCAACTCAATACGCCGAAAAGATAAAAATAAAATTACAACTATGGCGAGAAACGAATAATTGATGAGCTTTTCAAAGTTGACTTTTAAAGTTCCTAAAAAGGTTTCGTTGGTTTCTTGACGATCGATAACCACTAAATTGGGTTGTTCTTTAATAGCGGTTACAAAAGCATCTCGGTTTTCTTTAGATACTTTGACCAAGGTAGAAATGGTGTGAAAACCATTCTTTTCCGAAACAAATTCATCGATAAAAAAAGAAGTCACTTTCTTATAATCGGCAATCGAAACCGTTGGTGAACTTTGTTCCAATCGTTCGTAAAACAATTGAAAGGAACTGGCTTTAAATCCGTATGTATTTCCGTTAGCAATAAGTAAATTATGTAGATTTTGTTTTTTAGATGCTGTCCAAAATGCATTCCATTGTTCCTTTTTTTGAAGTTGTTTTTCTTTGGAAAACACCAATCCGCCAACCGAACTAAAGTTAACAATTTGATTGTCTTCTTTTAGTTTTTCTAAGGTGTTGAAAAGCTTTCCGTTATTAGTTAAAACCGTTTCATAAGCATCGCCATATGTCGCGAGATAAATCGATTTGGTGTTGCCATCTGTAATTTTTTCTAAATCGGCTTGTGCTTGCTTTAAATCGGCTGGAACAAAATTCAACGACTGCAGATCGTTATTGAACGTCACTTTCGAATAGTTAAAAAAACAAACAGCCAAAACTAGCAACAAGGCAAGAACTAAAAACTTGTTTTTATGGTACGAATACGCAGCAATTTTGTCGATTATGGTGTTGCTTTCTTTAAAAATGGCGTTGCTTTTTGCAGTAACGTTTGGCTTAAATTTATACAATAACGGAAGTAACACTAAAGAAAAGACACTCGTTGAAACCACACTCAACGACGCAAAAATAGCCAAATCTTTCAGCGCTTCAGAGTTCACAAAAAACAAACACAAAAACGTAATGGATGTTGTAATGCCGCATAAAAGCAACGGTTTTGTAATGTCTTTATACAGTAATTTTATGTCTTTATTGTTGCGCAAATGCGTAAGAACATATATCGAATAATCGGTGGTTTCACCAAGTAAAACACAACTAATTCCGAGTGAAATTGCCGAAATACTTCCTTTAGTAAAATACAAAATTGCCAACGCAAAAGCAGCACCAAATACCGACGGAATGAAGATGAGCAAAGGCGAAGAGATGTTTCGGTAAAAAAAAACTAATAACAATATAAGTGAAATTCCTGCAAATAGCGACGTCCATTGTACATCGGCTTTGATTTGTGTTGCATTGGCAACGGCAATAGGCGTGGCACCGAAAAAACTGATTGATACTTTATCTTTAAATTGCGTATTGACCTTGTCTTTTATTGTGTTCAGTTGGGCAACAAACAGTGTGTTTTTATTGGTTTCGTTGGAAGGCAATTTTGGCGTGATAAAAAGCAATACATGTTGTTTGTCTTTTGTGACCACAAAACCATCTTGCAACTCAAAATCTTCGCCAATGCTTAATTGCTGCATTTTTTTTAGAGCGATGAACGAAATTCCGAGTGGATCTTTTAAAATAAAATCGCGCGTCACCATACCTGTAGGTGAGATGAGCGATTTATAATCAGCTTCCACTATTTTAGCAATACTGTCGTTTTGAATTTTATTTTGTATGGTTTCGTAATCGGCTACGTCTAAAAATAAAGGCAGATTATTGTAAACAAAATCGAAGGTTTCTTGTAGGTTTTTTTCGTCTAATTTCCCTTGTACTTTGCCAACATAGTCTCTTGCATTCGCATCCAAATCGTCTAAAAAAAGCGTGGCTGCTTCGGTGGCTGCTTCGGGAGAACCTTTTTTTTGAAGGCTAATTTTAACTGTGATTTTATCGGCAAAATTTAGTTGATTTAGGACTTTGGCTGTAGTATTGGTTTTGTCGTTGGCGGGAATTAAGCGTGTAATATCTTCACTAAATTGAAGTCGCAACGCAAAAAAAGCAAGCAATCCCAACAAGGCAAAAAACAGTACAAAAGAAAATAACTTTCTCTTGTTTAGATACGAATTCAGTGCCGTGAAAAAATCGTGCATGCTTATTTTTTATTTTTAAAAGTAGTAAAAAATACCAATACGAAGTAGGCGATACTTCCAAAAATAATAGCGCTAAAAGTGGCTAGCGTAAAACTACCAATAACATATTGTAGGAGGTTTGCTTTCACATCTGAAAAAGTGAGCGATCTATCAAATGAAATCGTTGCATCCGACGTTACAAAATAACTTCCTAATTGCAATGAACCATAAATTATAAACGGAATAAAAGGTGGAAAACTAACGTTTGAAAAAGCAAATGCAATCACTTTATTCAATCGCAACAGCACAGCTAAAGCCAGAACTAAAACCGTTTGAAATCCCCAAAAGGGAGAAATTCCGACGAAAACTCCCAAAGCAATCGAAGCTGCTTTTTTGAAATTACTGTCTTGACTGTGTAAAATGTTTTCCGAAAGAAACTTTTTTATTCCCTTTCTTTTAAAGCTAAAAAAAAAATCTCTTGGTTTGATGTACAACAACGTTATGAGCACCAAAACCGTGTTTAGAATACTTATTCGGGTAAAATCTTTAAAGGGTCGAAAATGCGACACTCGTTCGGCAGGATCGTACAACACTTGAACAGGAATGTTTTTTACCGGAATTCCTTTCCACGCCGAGCGGACAATGACTTCTATTTCGAATTCAAATTTGGTGGTACAATACCTTTTCGGAATAATTTGTATCGGATACAAACGATAGCCTGATTGGGTGTCTTGCAATTTTTTTCCGGTTTCAAACCAAAACCAAAAATTAGAGAATTTATTTCCGAAACTGCTTTTTTTAGGCACATCGTCGTGGGTCATGTTGCGACTTCCGATGAGTAAGGTATTGGGTTCGTTTTCGATGGCTTCAATAAATGTCGGAATATCAGAAGCAAAGTGTTGTCCATCTGAATCGATGGTTATAGCATAACGGTGCTTTTGTTCGAGTGCTTTTTTAAATCCGTTGCGCAATGCTACACCTTTTCCAGCATTTTTTGGATGGTGAATTTGCGTTAGTTGTGGGTAATTTTTTAAAATTTCAGACGTCGCATCGGTCGAGCCGTCATTGACAATTATAATGTTGGAAGTAAAAGGCAACAGCGAATCCAAAACCCTTTGCAACGTTTTTTGATTGTTGTATGTAGGCACAATAATGCAAACGTTAGTGCTTTTGATTCGGTTATTATCAAATAAAGTCGTTGCCATGAATCAATTGCTTTAGCTATTTGAGGCTTTGTTTTTCTTGCTCAGAAAAACTTTTCGATTGCGATACAAAACTTTTTATATATTCTTTTAAAGCCAATGATTGGTCTTTGTAATACTTTAAAATAAAGGCTTTATCGTCAGGAATGTTTTTTTTATATTTGACAATTCCGGGTGTATTTTCTTGAATGCTAAGCCGGATTAATCGAATTTCGATATCATTTGGTTCTGCTGCAACAGCTAATTCAATAAGTTTTGCTCCTTCTTTAAAAGTACTTATTTTTTCGGAAACTTTCTTTTTGAATTTAGCAACTATAGTTACTGAAGCGCCTTTATAGGCTAAAAGCACTTTGTCTTCTTCAGCAATAATGGTGAATTTAGATGAAAATGTAATCGCCGATTTCTCAGAATTAGCAGCGCTAGGATATGCTTTTCTAATTTCTGAAATAGTGGGCAAATTGAAAAAAGAAACAAACAGAAAAATAGAAAATAAAGTTTTCATTACGTTAGCTTTTTATACACGCTTCCTAATTTTAAAGCAACCGTTTCGCCAAAACAGGTAGTGTTTTTTACTTTAATTAAATCGTCTTCTGTAGTAGTAATATTCAATTCGAGGCGCAATTCAGGTGTCACAAACGGATTGATCAATGCCATGAATTTTACGTTAGAAAGACTTTGCATCACTAAAGTTGTGTTGGTAATCTGCTCTGTCAATTCTTTTATGATTTGCATCATACAAACGCCGGGCATTATGGGATTTCCTGGAAAATGCCCTTTAAAAACCTCGTGGTTTTCATTAATAAAAAGTGTGACAACGTAATTTTGGTCGTCATTTTTGGCAATGGATTTTAGAGTATAAAAATCTTTTAATAACATACTTTTATTTTAAGTCAAAACTATAGGTTGCTCCAAAACTGAAAACCACATTGGTATTGTAGCCATCGTTATATTGCTCAACTACGGGAACAATTCCTTTTTTAACACGAGCTTCTATTCCGAAATTTTTAGTGAAATTATACCCTGCTCCAAGGTAAAAGGTCAAATCTACGTCATTTTCAGTATCAAAATTATTGTCCACTACAAAATCAATTGTTGGTCCGATATGAATATTAAATTTCTCGGTAAAAGTAAATTTATTAATCACCGCAAGAGACAAATAGGAAATGTCTAGTCTTTCATCTGCAAAGCCGCTTCTTTTATAAATTGCACCTTGTCTTGAATAATCAAGTTCTGGCTGTAAAGTATAGTATTTTGATAAACGAACTGCTCCATAAAATCCGATATAAAAATCGGTTTTAGACTTAAAATCGGGCCTGTTGCCATTTACATAATTTCCGTTATTGTCGTAATAGTAATAATTATTATCGTAATTATTACCTTTCGAAATGTGAGAAAAATTAATTCCACCTCTTAATCCAGGTTTGAATGTTACTTGCGCTTGTGTCATTCCAAAAAAGGCTAAAAAGGCAATAATAAATACTTTTTTCATGCTTAATTTAATTTTTAAAATAATTTAATTCGATGCGCAATGGAATGGTATTGTGCTGCACGATTATATTTTGGGCAAAACTATTGTTTTCTGATGTAAAACTAATGCTAATTTTTTCTTTTGTTTTGGATGCGTGTACAATTTTATACAGCTTGTCATCTAACGTTGAAATGAAAAAATAGTTGACATGTTTCCCATCGTTACTTTTAAGTACAATATTAGTGGTTTTGCGAAACTGTTCTGCGACTAAAAAATTGGTTTTTAAAAGCAATCTAAAGTCGGTTTTTAAGGTATTAATGAGTATTTTTTTATCCAATTCTTCCACAATGGTATTGATTTTAAAATCGGTTCCCGAAATTTCAAAATCGAGTAATTTATTTCCGAATTCAGTTGTAAAAACCACTCGGTGAGTCGTTTCATTGATTTTTTTTGCGATAAAAATGCCCGATAATTCGTTTCCATATACTGAAATATTGGCTTTGTAAACATAATCGCTTTCGGGATTGGCAAAATAGGTGTTCTGAAATATTGGCTTTTCTACCGCAGCGTTTTCATAGTCTTTGACCACATTAACGGAAGCACATGAGCTAAAGAACACTACAATAAGTACCTTAGTAAGTAAAAACAGAATCGTCGATTTTTGCATTTAGAGTCTTATTTTTTAGCACAATTCGGGTGTAATCGTCGGATGATTCTATCAATTTTACTTGTATAACGGTATGATCTTCTTTATCAAAAGTCAGTTCAATTTGTTTGATGTATTTTTTTAACGCGGCGTCTTTTGGTAGCAATCGAGTGATGTTGTTCGTTTTAGTTTTATGAAAACTGATAGAAAACTCTTTGTCGTCAAACACATTACCGCTTACGCTTCCTACGATGAGTTTGTTTATTTTTCCAAATATCTTCTTATTTCCTGCATCTACCGTGCTTTTTTTTCCTTCATCATCGATTAAAATTTTTCCATTTTTAAAGATAATTGAATAATTATACGGTTTTTTATACTGCCATTTTAATGAATTGGGTTCTTTGAAAAACATTTTGCCCGAAGTTTCAATGTCTTTCGATAAAAAATCCATGTGTTTGTATTGCGTAAAATCGGTAGTAATGGTCGTGATTTTTTTAGCAACAGCATTTACGGATTGTTTGAACGACGCAATTTCGGCGACAGACAGTTTTTGTTCTTGCGCAAAAAGAGTCCAATGAGACACCGTTAAAAATGCTGCTAAAATAAACGTTCTAATCTTCATAGGCTTTTAAATTCAGCAGTTCCTCGAGCGAAACTATTTGATACTTATTCGACTGCAAAAATAGCAATAACTGTTCCAAAACCCTAACAGTAATTTGCGATGTATCGTGTAAAAGCACAATAGCGCCAGGCGAAATCTGTTTGGTAATGCGATTGTAAATGATTTTTTCATTTTTGATTATGCCATCCATCGAACGGACATTCCAACCGACAACATGGTGTTTGGTAACGGCTAAAGCCCTGCGAATAGAAGGATTTGTCACTCCGTATGGTGGGCGAAAAAAAATGGGTTTTTTACCAATAACTTTTTCAATAATGGTGTCGGTTGAATGTAACTCATGTACCACTTTATCTTTCCTATAAAAATCAAAAAAATTACTGTGTAAAAACGAATGATTGCCAATTATATGTCCGTCTTGCACTGTTTTTTTTACTATTTCAGGATGCTTTTCGATGTGTTTTCCAATGCAAAAAAAAGTGGCTTTGGCATTGTATTTTTGTAATAAAGAAAGAATTTGTGGTGTAATTGGGTTCGGACCGTCGTCAAAAGTCAACGCTATTTTCTTTTCTTTTTCGTTGGGATTGTTGCAATACGCTTTTACGTGAAAATTCAATTGAATGAACGAAGAACCGATTACTAAAATAACGAATCGAACACCCAATAACACTAAAAAAAACCACCATTTAACCGTTATACAACAACTTAAAATCAACAACAGTAGCAAAAGCGCCAAAAAAAGAACATTTATTTTTTTGTAGTTTAACATTGCGACAGTAAAGTAAAACTGTGGTCAATTCCTTTGTATTGATTGTAAAATAAGATGGTTTTGTAAGCTGATTTTTTGAGCGAATTCACTTTTAGCACCGACGGAATTTGTTGCGTTTTGATTATTTTGCATCCGACCCACAATCCGAAAGCCGAAGCGGTATTGTATTCGCCACTCAACTGTTTGTAATACACTTGAGGCGTTTCTTTAAATAAATTGTCGGAAAGGTTTTTATAATACACATCAAAAGTAACATCGCCGTTGTAACCTAAAACGACTGCATCAATATCTGAAACTTGTACATTATTTGAATTAAGAAATTCTTGAATTGTATTTTCTACCTCATCAACAGTTAATTTATTAACCATATCTACATCGAGGATTTCGGCATACGTAGCAGCTGATTTTTTATCTTCCAACACAAAAAAAGTAGCGCCTTCACTATACACAGCACCTGTTGTTTTCGAATCTAAAACTGAATAAGGCGCGTCGGATTCTTTTTTAATACACCCTGCCAATTCAAATAATTTTGCGATATAATCGCTCATTTCATCGATGCCACCAATTAAAATGGTAGCAGCTTCGTTTTCTTCGATTTTCATTTTAGCATCGAGCATTGCCGACTCAAACGAAACGGCTGCATTCACGTAGGTAAAATTATACGCTTTGCATTGCAACCCTAATGCAATTTGTGATCCAACGGTATTGTGTGTCGATTGAATGAACGATGTTGGTGTTAAAAACTCTTCGTTATTGTCTAAAAGTGCTTTTAAAAACTTGTCAGAATCTTCAATGCAACCCATACCGGTTCCAGTAATAATCGCATCGAAGGTTTCCACATTGGCTTCTTTCATCGCCAAAGCCGAAGCAACAATGCCATTTTTTACACCTTTTGCCATACGGCGAATTGCCACGGGAGAAATATAATCTTTGTAAACCGGCACTTGAATGGGAAGCACATTTTTAGTTTCATTCACTGTTACTTCGTCCAAAAAAATCGTGTCGAACGTTTTTTGAGCCGAAATGCAACCTACGCCATTGATGTATGTGTTTTTCATTAATTTTTTGAAAAAATTACTGTAGAACAATTTCCTCCAAAACCAAACGAATTGGACAAAACATGATCAATATTTTTGTATTTTATGGTGGTTTCTGGAACCATATCAAACTCCGACATAGGAGTAGTAAAATTCAAATTCGGAAAAACTACTCCATTTTGAATCGCCAACACGCTAAAAACGGCTTCAATGGCTGCAGCTGCGGCTAAAGTGTGTCCGGTAAAGGGTTTGGTCGAACTAAAATCGGGTACATTTTTTTCGCCATAAATTCGGATGATAGCGCGACCTTCTGACAAATCGTTATTGGGCGTTGCTGTTCCGTGAACGTTAATATAATCAATATCTGACGGTTGTAATCCCGAAACTTGAAAGGCTTTTTCCATCGCTAAAAAAGCGCCATCGCCATTTTCGGAAGAGGCTGTTTGGTGAAACGCATCGTTGGCATTACCAAAACCGGTTACTCGAGCGAGCACTTTTTTGTTTTGCTTTGCCACCACTGCATCCGATTCTAATACTAAAAATGCGGCGGCTTCACCCAGGTTTAATCCTTTTCTGTCGTTGTCGAACGGCGTGTTATACGAATCCGATAAAATCATTAAGGTCTTAAATCCGTTGATAGTGAACTTTGCCAAAGCATCGGTGCCACCAACAATAACGCGGTCTAATTTACCTGATTGAATCAATCGAGCGCCAAACATAATCGAATTGGCTGCCGAAGAACAAGCCGTACTTATGGATGTCACCAATCCTTTTAAACCCAATTCGTCAGCAATTTTTTGTGCTACATCGCCACCATCGTGAGCAGAGATGTATTTTACTACTTCGGGATTTTCGAAGTACTCGTAGTAGTATTTTTCGGTCATATCCATTCCGCCAACACTAGAAGCAGAAATCAATCCCGTTTTGTATTCATTTATCGAAGTAATTCCAGCGTTTTCAACAGCTTGTTTGGCTGCAATCGCGCCGATTAAAGCCGTTCGTGAGAAATTATTTTTAGGAGATAATCCGAGTTCTGAAGCCAATTCGGAGTTGGTTTTTTTAATTTCGCCTACTTTCATCACGGCTGCATGAACAGTGTCAATATTAGAAATGGTAGTGATTGCTTTGTCGCTATTTAGAAGCGCATGCAAGCTTTCTTCTACCGAATTTCCGATAGCAGAGATGATTCCCATTCCGGTAATAGCAATACCTTTATTCATGTTAATTTCAATTGTTCGATGATTGGATTATTGGATTATTAAAACTTTCGAAAAATCAAAAAAATTATTTCGTTCTATTCTCAGCGATATACCCCGCCATAGTTTCAATCGATTGGAAAATGGTTTTTCCTTCTTTAGGATCGACCAATTTGATTCCGTAGTCTTTATCCAACAAAACGATAAGTTCTAAAGCGTCGATCGAATCGAGTCCTAAACCGTCACCAAATAAGGCGTCGTTATCGTTAATATCAGCTACACTGATATCTTCTAAATTTAAAACTTCTATGATTTTCCCTTTTAATTCTTGCTTTAATGCTTCCATAATTAATGCGTATATGCTATTTGTATGTTTTGTGTGTTGTGCTCTGTTGTTCCTTCTTTGGTGACCAAATACAAGCACGCCTTGTATTCTTCTTGATAATATTCGACCCAACCGCAAAGGACTTTTTCTGCTTTTTTTGTGTTTAAAAGTACGTTGGCGTACTGCATCATAAATGCCGAATTGAACGCCTCAAATATAAAGAAAGAATTCTCACTTTTCAATTGGTTTTTAATGGCTATTTCTCCAAGGCAAATATTTGGGAGTGTATATACGAAAACTGCCGGACTTGGAAAGTAATTTTCATCATTCGAAATCGAGTCTTGGTACTTCACATCGGTGTCTAAACTAGATGATTTATTAGCAAAAAGGAGAGCGATGTTGTTTTCCGAATCTGCTTCAAGTACTTGAATTAAAATAAGTTCTGATGCTAAAAAAGACAATTTACTCAAATTATCCATCTTAAAAAATTTAGGATAATTCATTCCAAAGTGTTGGTAGGCCTTTTTGGAAAATTCTGCAAAAAGTGAGGACTCGGATTCAAAAACCACTTCGCCATTGTAGCAAATTTTATTTTGTTCGATAGTGCAAAAAGAGTGTATGAAATTGTTGTTTTCCACTATATAAGACTTTTTTTAAATACTACCGCCGTATTGCAACCACCAAAACCAGAGGCTGTTTTGAGAAAATACTGTACAGTTTTTTCTTCGTTATTTTGGATAACATTAATGGGTTCACTGACGCCCATATCATCAAATCCGAGTGACACAAATAATTTATTTTGGAGCATTGATTCTATTCCGATGACGGTTTCGAGCAATCCCGAAGCTCCCAACGTATGACCATAATACCCTTTTAAACTGTTGACTGGAACTTGCTGCAAACCTAATCTATTAAAAGCAATTGCTTCCATCTCATCATTAAATGGTGTTGCAGTTCCGTGTGCCGAAATATAATCGATAGTGGATGAAGTTATATTGGCTTCGTTCATAGCGCTTTGAATGCTTCGAAACAATCCTTCGCCTGTTCGTGACGGACCTGAAATGTGATTGGCATCGTTAATCGAACCATCGCCTACAATTTCGACTTTGGCATGTTCCTTTTCGGAAGTGACTAAAACTGCTGCAGTGGCTTCTCCTAAATTCACGCCCGTTCGATTCGCAGAATACGGTTGGCAAGGCGCATCACTCATCGCTTGAAACGAATTGAAACCCGATAAAACAAATTCCGAAACCAAATCGCCCGCCACAACAAATGCATAGTCGTACAATTCACTTTGAATCAATCGTTTGGCTACCGAAACGGCTAAAACTCCCGAAACACAAGCATTGGAAACGACAATAGGTTGTGTTTTAAAGTCGAAAAAGTTGGCCACTTTTTTAGCTAACGTATGCAATTGTGCCTCTTCAATAGTGGTGTTATGATTTTCTAAAGCAGTAATATTTCCTTTTGTTGTAGAAAGAATAAATGCCGTTCGCTCGTTAATTTTTGCTTTGTTTATAATCGGATGCAAGGCTAAAATCATCATTTTTTCGAGTTTGGTGTACGAACCCAAGGGCGTAATTTCAGCGAAAGCCACATCCAAATCGACCTCATTTACCATTGCTGCATAAAAAGGCGATTTTAGCATGGCCAAATTTTCGTGCTTCTGAATGCCCGAAACACCGTTTATAATGTTTGCTACATTCGAAGCCACATCAAAACCTAATGGAGTGATGCAATTGGCGTGTGTTATGTAGACTTTTTTAAGCATATTTTATTTTAATAATCCTACTTTTCGTTTCCATTCTTCATAAAACGGCGGATTGGTCAACATCAATTCGTTGTTGCTATCGAGAAAAACTTGCACTGTTTCACCCGTGCACGCTACTTCATTTTTGGTGTCGTAAATCGTATATCGGAAGATCATTTTGGCGGCTGGCGAATCGACTATGGTTGTCTCAATTCGTGCTACATCGCCATAACGCAAGGATAATTTATGTTCGCAAACCGATTTTACAATGGGCGTTGTAAACCCATGCGATTGCACATCAAGATACGAAATCCCGTGTTCGCGACCAAAAGCTTCGCGACCATCTTCAAAATAGGTAATGTAAATGCCGTGCCACACAATTCCGAGTGGATCGGTTTCGTTAAAACGCACGCGAATGTTTTTAGAGACCACCAATGTGGTCGCTTCGTTATACGGCTCTTTTCTTTTTATCATAAAAAATAGCTAGGGTTGTTGTAAGTATAAAAAAGGCAACTAATAAACTTATTTCGGGTACGATATCGAGTATTGTTGCATTGCGCAAAAGTACATCATAAAAAGCATTCAAACCCCAATTCATCGGCGAGGATTGTGCGATAATTTGCATCGTCTTTGGCATCGCAAAAACGGGTACCCAAACGCCACCAATAGAAGCTAAAACGATGGTAGCCGTCGCTCCGAAAGGTGCTGATTGTTCTTGAGTTTTGGCGATAGTTCCGATTAAGATTCCGAAGCCAATAGCTGCAAAGCCCGAGAATAATGCCACAAGGCTCATCAAAAATAAATTGCCTTCAATGTTCAATGCTGGCAGACCAATTTGCGGAAAAATGAATACCGCAACTGCTATCATCATGTAAAATTGAATCATGCAAATGATGCTGTACATGATTGTTTTTCCGGCTAAAACGATGGCGTAAGAAACCGGATTGGTTCGCAAACGCACAAATGTGCCTTGGTTTTTTTCCTTAACAATATTGATAGAAAGCGGGATCACAATGAAAAAGATCGCAAAAAGTGTCCACGCCGGAACGTTGTGTTGTGCCGAGTTGGGAATGACTTCTCTGTCGTTTATTTTAGGAACGATTTCTTTAAAAGTGATGAAGCTTTTTTGTTCGAAAGTCGCCACATCTGCGCCCAGTTGTTGTTGAAAAGAGGCGTATATCGATTGTGTTTCAATCTGCGAAATCATTTTATCAACGGCGCTCATCACTGCATTTTTAAAACTGATTTGAACAGCGGGGTCGAAATACAATTTGACTTCTTTTTGCGAAATCACTTTAGGATTTACCTTTACAGTAGTATCAGGTTCAGCAAAACTGCTAACAATATTGTCAACGTTTTGATTGATTTTGGTTTGTAAATCGGCGCTTAAATTTTTCGGAATAACAATTGCCAATTGGTATTTGCCTTTGAAAACTGCTTCTTTAGCTATGGCTTCGGTTATTTTTTGGTTATCGATTTGAGTTACAACCGCAAATGCCTCGCTATTTTGTAAGTTTTCTGAAACCGATTGCGATACTTTTCCGTCATCGTTATCAACAAGTAAAATCGGAATTTTGGCATCGTTTACTTTTTTAAAGGTAGTATCTTGAATTAAAGTCACTGTAATAATCAGCACTAGTGGCATCACAAATAAAATGATAACACCTCCAATATCTCGTTTGAGAATTAGGAATTCTTTGAAGACCGACATGAACAGTTTAGATACCATCGCGTAATTCTTTTCCGGTTAAAGCTATGAAAACATCTTCGAGATTTTGAGCGTTTGACGTGCTCGAAATCAGTTCCTTTGGTGTGCCTTGAGTATAAATTTTTCCTCTATCAATAATGGCGATGTCGGTACAAAAATCTTGTGCTTCCGACAAGTGATGCGAGGTATAAATAATGGTGGTTCCCGATTGGTTGAGTTTCGTTAGGTAATCGATTATGGCATTTTTAGATTGCACATCGACACCTACTGTGGGTTCGTCAAGAAAGAGTATTTTTGGGTTGTGTAAAATTCCGGCGATTAAGTTCACCCGCCGTTTCATTCCACCTGAAAACGTTTCCACACGTTTGTCTGCAAATTTTAACAAGCCTAAAAAATCGAGACTTTCGGTTACTTTTTGTTGCAATACTTTTCCTTTTAATCCGTACATGCTGCCAAAATAGAGTAAATTTTCTCTGGCTGTCAAGGTAGGATACAACGCATATTCTTGTGGCACCACACCAATAATTTTTTTAATGGCATTGGCATTATCAGTATACATCAAATTGTTGATGGTAAAACTTCCTGAGGTAGGTTTTATGAGTCCGCACAACAGTGAAATCAACGTTGTTTTTCCAGCACCATTGGGTCCGAGTAGTCCAAAAATTTGTCCTTCGTATATAGAAAGTGTCAAATCGTTCAAAGAAAACGCATCGGCAACTTTGTACTTTTTGGATAGGGATTGTATTTGGATAATGGGTTGCAAAATACGTTTAGTTAATGGATTTTTTTAATTTCTTGAAAAATACTTCTTCTTTATCGGCTATGGTTAAAAGTTCGTCGGCAATGGTGTTGTAAACGTCTTCTTGGATGCTTCTGTTTTTGTAAATACGCGACGCGTTAACCGCAAAATCACGCCATAAATCGCCAATAGCTGTCATTTCGGAAGCCAATTCTTTTAATGTATCATTTTCTAAAATAACGGCAGCTTCTTGTAAAAAAGCCGCATAAATAAATCGGAAACCGCCGCCTCCAGTACCAATTTCTTCCTGCATTCGCACTATCTGAGCGAGGTAGTGATTGGTTTTTTTGGTGCCGACTTTCGAAGGCCATTTTTTGATTTTTCGCGCGACCAATCGAATGCCGTGAACACCTATAATAGGCGCTGGAGCTAACATATCGCGACACGTATTTTTGATTCCTTTGACGATAGCTTTTTTCAAATCGATATTTTGTGGAATTTCGATTGGATAATACATTTGTCCGCGTGGAGCAAAAGCGCCTTTGGCAAAACGTACTTTATTGAGTTCGGCGTGGGTTAATGTCGTTACGGTTTCCATTACCGGATCACTGATGAGATAATCGGTTTCGGTTTTTCCGTACACGACTAAATTGTGTGCGTTGAAATGAAAGCGGTATTCGTCTGGAAAATACGTCAAATTAAAAACGCCGACCTGCAGACCAGTGGGAATATTATTTTTAAGATTTTCGTCTAACGCTTTAGCGGCATTGGCTTCGCTAGAAAATTTTACTCTTTTTATTTTGAGTCCGAGTCGTTTTGCCAATCGATTAAAAATAATGCCTGGCATCGGACGGTAACTTATTGCGGGAGCGAAATTTACTTTAATAAACGGCAAATAGACAAAAAACAATCCAGAACCAATACCAAAAACCATAGGTTCGCTAATGTTCAGTCCGTTGTGTTTTAACAAATTAGAAGCAACGCCATTTTCGCAATGCGCCGATTGGTGGTGTGTAAAATTGGTCTCCATTATTTAGCGTTGAAGTATTGTAATTCGGCTATTGAAATATTGAATGCATCAGCATATCGTCGCAACATGGGCTCATTTAATCCTTTAAAAACAGTCGGTTTGAAATGTCTTTTTACGATCCATTTCCATTTGCCAACATAGCTAGCAAGAATACCAATATCCATTTTATTGAGTTCCATAAAATACACTATCGGACTCATTTCACCATTTAAAACCTGTTGTTTGGCAATAGCAATGCGTTCATTAATTTCGTCTAATGAATTAGAAAGCGCGATAGTTTTTGGTTCCCAACCCGAGCTTAATGCCGTTGTATAGTTGCCATTTTCATCGGTAGCATAAATCAATTCTTTGATGTTGCTTTTGGAAAGATTGCTTTGATCTTGTGGTACTTCATCCTTTTTCATTTGATATCCCTTTAAAAAGTAACTATGTTTATTGAGACGGTACGGATTTATTCTCTTGAATGAATAAATTGATTTCGCCTTTTAATAGCAATGTGTCATTGCAAAATGTTGCGCAACTCATGGTGCACAAAGTATAATCTTCTGTAACAAAGCTTGAAGACAACGTTGCTTTTGTATGAATTGTGCTTCCTACTGTTGGCAATTCGTGAATTTTTAATGTTTTTAAAGCACTAATAAATCCAATGAGATTTACATTTTTTTTGTCTTGATTGTTTTCGTCGACGCAAAATCCTTTTGCCACAATGGAAGCGCAAGTTTGCGCGGCATTTTCGATGAGCCCAGCTTCCACGAAAGTGTTATTTTGAATAAAAATATTATCCTCCTTCAAGAAAAAAACCGTTTCTACCATTTGGTCATTCATTGCAACAATCATGTCAACCATGAGCATTGGCGTTCGGTGGGGTAAATAATTTTTTATGTCAATTTCAGTCTGCATTTATTGGGCTAAGATGGTTTTCATTTGACCCGTAGCGATGGTTTCTCCGTTTAGTTTCGTAACCAAATCAACGAGTGTAATTCCGGCAAATTCATGCAAAATAGTCACCGTAGTTTGAATTTCGTCGTTTATTTTTGGCAATCTATTGATAGCTATTTCTTTTATAGAACCTATGTAACCGGTTGGTGCCGCCTCTTTTTTTAAATAAAACTGATAACCTGTGTGTAAAGCTACCGATTGCGCCATATGTTCGACAATTCCCGATTCGGTAAAAATATCATTCGCAACAAAAATGTTATTATTGGTCACTTTTAGACCTGAAATAAGTGCCGTTTCGGAATACGAAAACAGTTTGTCGATCATGACAAAGGGGCATTTTTGCGGAATTAAATTTTCAACAAAGTCTTTTTCAAATAATGGGAGGATTGTTTCCATACTGATTTAGCAAACGGTCAAATATGCATAGGCAAAAGAAAAACGCCCGCTTTCTGGCACAGATAACAAAATTTTATCTCCTTTTTTTAATTTTCCTGAATTCATCAATTCGTTTAAGGCAATGTATATTGAGGCAGAACCTACATTTCCTACCCTTGCAAGGTTCATGAACCATTTTTCTTTAGGCAAGTCTATTCCTTTTTCTGCCAACGATTTTCGTAAATCATCTACAAAATAATGGGAAGATACGTGCGGTAAAAAATAATCGATTTGATCGGATGTAATATTGTTTTTAGACAACGCATCGTGCATGCTATCGGCACCTTTTACTAAAATAAATTCGTCGAGTAATTTAACGTCTTGTTTGATAGTGAAAATAGATTCTTTCAGCCATTGGTCGGGATGGTAATCGCTCCACGGTTTTATTTCGCCGTTTTCCAATTTATCGCCACCAGCATACATACAAGCCTCTAATTCAAATGCGTACGAAAACGCTTCCATCCATTCAATTTTGAGAGAAATGGGTCCACGTGGTTTATTTTCTAACAAAAAAGCGCCAGCACCATCGGACAGCATCCAACGTAAAAAATCTTTTTTGAAGGCAATTATGGGTTGCTCTTCAAGGTTTTTTAAATTGATGACTTCATGTTCGTATTTTTCGGCTATTGTCCATGTAGAAACGCGTTCCGAACCCGTACAAACCGCATTTTGTGTATTTCCTGATTTTATAGAAAGGTAACCAAATTTTAGTGAATTCATTCCGGCACAACAAACTCCAGTAGACGAATTAAGTTCGACGGATTTGTTTTTCAACAAACCGTGCACCATCGCAGCATGAGAAGGTAAAAAGTTATCTGGAGTAGAAGTTCCACAGGAAAGTAGTTCCATATCTTGCGATGTAAAATCAGCATCAAACAATTCGGATATGGCATTTTTAGTTAATTCGGCATTAGTGTGTGTACTGTTTCCCTCTTTGTCTAATGCGTAATACCGATTAACAATTTTATTATTTCTTAATATTATTCTTCTTGCTTTTGACGCCGTATCATTAATAAGTCCCAAATAATTTTCCATTTCATCATTAGAAATGGCTTCATTTGGCAAATATTTTCCAGTTTTTGTTATAAATACTTCAAACATAATTCAATTTAATCTTCTACACCCTTGGTAATACTTGGTTTCTCTCTGTATTTTGCTCTTTATAAATGGATATTTAAAGATATGCAATATATATACAATTGGCGAAATTAACCAAATTGCAAGCAACAAATAAAGATTAAATGCCTTTAACCAATTTTTTCTTGTTTTTTTCTTTGAAATAATCAGATTTGCCCATTTGGAGAAGAGTTTATTTGCTGTTTTATCAACACTAACCAAATACGAACTTATTCTGACGGCATTATTGGAAACGAGTTCGGGTTGCAGGTTTTGCAAGCTATTATTTTGTAGGTGAACTTGAATAATTTTACCAAATTTTGATGCTCCTTTGATGTCTTTTTCAGACACGCCTGGTAGCGGAAAAATACCTAGATATTTTTTCTTCACCCCTGAAAACATCCATTCTACGATGGTTATAACACTTATTAAATTAGGTGCTCTATCGACTAAGGCAATGTTAGCGACCAAATTAGCCTGGTTTTGAGCCAACAAAGTTTTTACTTTTTCTTGCGCCATAACCCACATGTTTCGCGAGCCGTTGATAGTGACAACCGGTGTGTTTTGCAATAGTTTCTTGGCGTCGGGCGATTTCAAAAATGAGTTGATTGGAATAGAAGGTGTTAAATACCAAACTTGATAATGCAGTAAAATTAAATCGTATTTATTATCGGTAATTTCAGAGGGAATGGGTTGTAAATCAGTTGGAATTTGCAAAAACGATTCGGGAAATGCATCAAAAAAAGCTTCTTTATCCCATGGAAAAGGAAATGGTTTTTCGAGTTGAATTTCGTAAAAAGTAACGGAAATGTCGGCAGTATTTAATAGTGGTTGTGCTATTGTTTTAGCAATACTTTCGAGCTGTCCGGATTGCGAATAATAAATGACAAGAACCCTTTTCATTGTTATCTTTTAGGATAGCAAATTTAACCAAAAAAAGTGATTAATTTTGTTTACTTCGCAACTAAATCCTTTAATTTTCTGACTTTATCTGATCGTTTCACGTGCACCCAGTCGGGCCAAGTGCTTTGGTCTTCGGCATCGTAAATCCTAATTTTTTGATTTGGATCATCGACTAATAAATCATCTTTTTCACAATTTAAAATTTGCGAAGCGGCAACGACACCCGAATGGGTAGCACCACCAACACCATGAGACAGTGTACTTGCTCCACATAAATACAGGTTTTCAATTTCTGATTTATTTTTATAGGAAAAAGGACCAACCTGGTTTAGTGTTTTTTCTGTTCCGTACACATTCCCTTTGGTCGAATTGATATAGAATTCGTTAGTTTTTGGCGTTCCTAATTCGGCTTGAATTACATGATTTTTGGCGCCTGGAATTATTTTTTCAACATTGTTTAAAAATTTGGCAATTACCTTTTCTTTGAACTCTTTATACACTTCAGAATGGTAGTCGTTTTTACCTTCAAAGTGAGGCAAATTGTCATAATTGATGTAGGTTACAATTTCAAAATTATGATGTTTGCCGTTAAAACTTACTGGATCTTTAATGGTTGTACAACTTAAGAAGAATGCAGGAAACTCCTCGCCTTGCGTCACATCATTGGTCATTAAATCTTCAAAATGGGCGTCCATGTTTTCGTCTTTCAGCATCCAAAGATTACCAGAATCGATACCATGTTGTGTCACATCCATATCCAAAGTCAAAAATAAGATGAGTGATGTAACGGAGTATTTTGTTTTCTCTAATTTTTTTATCAGCTTTTTGCTCAAATGATCTTTTCCAACCATTTTCAAATAGGTGATGGAAGGATCGGCGTTGGAGATAATCGTTTTTGAAAAAAGTTGTTGACCGTCTTTTAGTTGCACTCCGAAGGCTTTGTTATTTTCAATTAGAATTTTTTCGACGCTTTGTTTCACGCGCACTTCACCGCCGTTGCGTTTTACTCCGTTGGTCATGGCTTTTACAATACCGCCACCGCCGCCCATCGGATAAAAACCACCATTAAAATAATGACTCATAACCGAACAATGTACCGGAAAACATGCGCGATTGGGCGCTAACCCGTGGTCGCCACATTGGATATTCAAAACCGTTTTTAATAGCTCTTCTTTGATGTGCCAACCAATGACTTTTTTAAGCGGAAACAAGGCGTACTTTCCGAAGTTTTTGGTTCGAAATGGGACTGTAATTTTTTGCCACCATCCTTTTAACTTAGGCATCAATTGCAATTCTAAACTCACATTTTGAACTAACGTAACATATTGGTTGATGTTTTTTTCTTCTTTGGGAAATCGAAGTGTAAGTGCTTTTTTGAGATTATCGATTCCGGCCGGAATGTCGATGGTTTCGTCCCCAATTAAGCAATGTTCGTAAGCTTTTGGATTCATTCGGAAGAAAACCATGTCATTGGCTATTCCGAGTCCGCGATACAAATCGTTGGTCGAATCACCTTCATCTATCAGTCCGACATAATGCACACCAGGACTAAAACGATGACCGTTTAAGGTAAAACTGTGACTCCAACCACCTGGCACATAATGTTGTTCGAGCACCACAACTTTTTGTCCGGCTCTCGCCAAACATATTGCTGTAGCCAAACCTCCTACTCCTGAACCGATAATTATTGCGTCAAAATTTTCCATATTTGTTGATGAAGTAGTGCTAAAATACAACTAAATGGAAAGTGTATAATAGTATTAACGTTTGTTTACTATTTATAGTTTATTCCAAAAATCGAAATAATTAAACCATTGCAATGGGTATTTTTTAATCATCATCTCTACACTGCTGATGTACTCTTTTAACAAGCCTTTTTCATCGCGATGTTTAACTTGTGCCTCTCTTGCATACAAGTGATAATGCAAATTGGGCTCTTTCATAACATAAACAAAAACCACTGGGACTTTCAATCGGGAAGCAATTAAAAAAGGTCCGGCCGGAAAATTTGCTTCTTCATTCAATAGCTTATCAGACAAGGCTTTAACGCCTTCAAAATAGCGATCTCCAGTAAAACAAACCAATTCGTTTCGTGCTAAAGCAGCATTAATTTCAAAAATATGCGATAAGTCTTCATTAATGATAATGAACTTAATATTGGATTTCTTGGTGACTTTTTCGAGGTAATTTTTAATGGTAGAATGTTCCAAATCGGTGGTAACTAAATTGATATGGAAATCGGCATTGAGTTCGCCCAAAAAGTGTTCGGCAATTTCGAAATTACCCATGTGAGCACTAATTAAAACGCCGCCTTTTTTATCGTCAAGAAGCTTGTACAACAATTCGATACCATCAAATTCATAGGTGAATTTTTTTCTCAATCCAGCAGAAATGACAATTTTATCGATGATGGTTTGTCCAAAAGTGTAATAACTTTTGTATACCATTTTTTTGGCCTTCCATTTGGAATACCCTAAGCGCCTATGAAAGTAATAGAAAATGGCTTGATTGCTTTTCTTAAGAAATAAAAAGTAATACGACGCCACGAAATAAAGGATGGTGTAGGCAAATTTGATTCCGACTTTTTGTAAAAAAAAAACGAAAATTTTGTAGCCTAGAACTGTTCCTCTTGATTTACCATCCCATTTTGCCATTAGGCAAGTTTAAGTTTAAGTTTGTTTTCGATTAAATCGTAAAAACTTTGAAAAGAAGCAATTCCGACGAAATCGGCTTCCACCAATTTAACGCCAAAATTCGATTCGATAGACACTACCAAATCCACATAATCCAAACTATCTAAACCAAGAGTGTCTTTTAAATTTGCATCTGGTTGAATAGCATCTGCATCTACTTCAAATTCATCTGACATGAAATGAATCATTTTTTCAACTATTTCTTCTTTACTCATCATTCTATTTAAACTTTTTAACAACTAGTGCCGAATTTGTTCCACCAAATCCGAAGGAATTCGACAAAAATATATCAATTTTTTTATTTAGCGTGGTTTTCACCAAATTTAATTTTGATGCTTCTTCATCTGGATTTTCTAAATTGATATTGGGTGCCACAAAATCGTGTTGCATCATCAATATAGAATAAATTACTTCGCTCGCTCCTGCCATCCAACATTCGTGTCCTGTCATTGATTTTGTGGAGCTTACGTGCGGATTGTTTTCGCCAAACACTTCTAAAATAGCTTTGGCTTCGTTGGCGTCACCGACTGGAGTTGATGTTGCGTGTGCATTGATGTAATCAATTTCATTGGGTTGCACATTGGCTTCTGCTAAAGCTCTTTTCATGGCTGTTGCTGGACCTTCCACATTGGGAGTTGAAATGTGTCCGCCGTTGGATGAAAATCCGTAACCTACTACCTCAGCAATAATGTTTGCTCCGCGTTTTACAGCCGATTCGTAACTTTCTAAAATTAACGTAGCTCCGCCACCGCTTGGCACTAAACCGTCGCGATTGGAATCGAAAGGTCGAGAGGCTTTTGCGGGTTCGTTTTCACGTGGCGAAAAAACGCCCAAACCGTCAAAACTACTCATGGCGTATTTGTTAATTTCTTGTGATCCACCACAAATGATAGTATCTTGAAATCCGTTTTTTATCAAAAAATAACCCAATCCAATCGAGTGAGAACCACTGGCACAAGCTGCGCTGATAGTAAGATTGATGCCTCGTATTTTGAAAATCGTTGATAAATTCATGGTTACCGTAGAATTCATTGATTTGAAAATCGCTCCCGAACCAATCAATGCCGTATCTTTCTTTTCACGAATAATGTCGGTTGTTTCTATAATTCCTTTAGAAACACTATCATTTCCATACATGATTCCGACTTCATTCTCATCGAAAAAAGCATCATCGATACCTGCATTTTTCAAAGCTGCAATGGTTGCCATATAAGCGTATTCGGTTTCTTCACCTATGCTAATACGTTGTCTACGAGAGAGTAATTCTTTCAAATCGGGTCTGGGCACCATACCGGTCAATGCCGATTGGAAGCCAAATTCTTTTCGCTCTTCATCGAACACGATTCCGGATTTCCCTTCATACAACGAATTTTTTACCTCGTCTAGTGAAGTTCCGATGCAGGAATAAATTCCCATGCCTGTAATAACTACTCTTCTATCCATTTTTGAGTATTTTATGAATAAATTCCCCCATTAATATTAATCACTTCGCCTGTAATGTAACTTGATTTTTTTGAAACTAAAAAGCTAACTAAATCGGCTACTTCTTCGGCTTCACCAAAACGATTTACTGGAACCATTTTAATCAGTTCTTTTTCGTCCAATTGACTGGTCATATCAGTTCTAATAAAACCAGGAGCTACAGCATTTACAGTAATGTTGCGTTTGGCTACTTCTTGCGCTAATGCTTTTGTAGCTGCAACTACAGCGCCTTTTGCTGCGGAGTAATTGGTTTGTCCGGCAGTGCCTTTTACACCTGAAACCGATACCATATTTACGATACGACCGTATTTGTTACGCAGCATTTTTTGGATGAAGAAATTGGTCACGTTGAAAAAACCGTTTAGACTTGTATTGACCACATTGCTCCAATCTTCTGGAGTCATCCACATGAAAAGTCCGTCACGCGTAATTCCGGCGTTATTTACTATCGCCTCAACAACGGCTTCTGGATTGGCTTCTTGCCATATTGTTAATGCCGATTTTACCTCTTCAAAATCAGCTACATCAAACTGTATGATTTCGGCGGTTGCGCCAAGAGCCATAACTTCACTGCGTGTTTGTTCGGCAGCTTCATTATTGGATTGGTAATTGATTAAAATATGATAGTCGGTATCTACTGCCAATTTTTTACAAATCGCACTTCCGATTCCTCTAGAGCCTCCTGTAACCAATGCACATTTCATAGTTATCTGATTAATGTTTTATTACGATGTTACTACTGTTTTAACAAGTTGGTTTTTTTATACAAAAAAACACTTTTGGAAACAGTTGTGCAATACGATAAATTACTTATTTTTTATTTTTGGAACAATTCGGCATTTTCAAACCATTGTGAACCAAGCACTTGTCCGTCTGTTTTTAGAAAACCCCATTTCTTTTCGTTTTTGACCCGCGCTAAACCGTTTACGAAACCTTTTTCGTCGTCTTTAAAAAGTGCAAAAACTCCACCAGCCGAAATTTCATATTGCGTTGGAATAATCATTTTGCCCGACTCATTCACAAAGCCCCATTTTTTATCTTTGACGGGAGCCAATCCTTCTTTACTAAAAATTTCGGCATCTTCGTAACTTGGCTCTATGACCATTTTTCCTTGCAAGTTAATGTAACCCCATTTTTTACCAACGTACACTGGTGCTAAATTTTTAACAAAGGCTCTGGCTTTATCAAACTTTGGTTCGATAGTCCAATTGCCTTTTAGGCCGATAAAACCAATTTTATCATTCTTTCTGGCGTAAGTAATATCTTGTGTGTGAAAATCCCAAATTTTATCTACACCGTCAATCGCTTTAAATTTTCCGCCGATTATTAATCCAAAAGCAGTACCGCTTTTTGCCCAAGTAGTGTTTTTAAAATAGTTTCCGATTTCGTCGTAAATGATTTCGACCACTACTTTTCCTGTTTTGTCGATAATTCCCCAGCGATCATTATTTCTAACTCGAGCAAAACCATCTTCAAACGACTTAATTACTTCGTATTTAGGCTCCAAAACTATCGCCATTTTAGTATTAATTATCCCTATTTTATCATTTTGCTTTATAAAAGCGATTCCGTCTTCAAAATCAAATACTTTTTCAGTATTTGGAGATGAAATTGTCTCCCCTTTTTTATTGATGTAGCACCATTTTTTATCTTTCAAAACTACACAAAATCCACTATTGAAATATTTTACTTCATTAAAAGTAGTTGGAATAGCCCAATCGCCTTTCGGATTTATGAAACCCCATCGACCATTGTCTTCTGCTGCAGCTAAACCTTCAGAAAAATTTTTAGCCACTTTGAATTTGGGTGATATCACGAAATCTCCTGTTTTGGAAATGTATCCAAATTTTCCGTCTTTTTTTACTAATGCCAACTCCTGCGAGTTAATAAATTGAGAAAACAACAGCACTAAAATGAATAGTTTTTTCATAGTTTTATTAATTTAAGATTAATTTTCAATGAGATAATCCTTCACTTTTTGGATGTACGGATACATCACTTGATCTTCTTTAAAAGTAGGAATTATGGCACGTACATCATCATACATTTTTTTTGTCACTGATGAAATAGCTTCTTTTTGATCTAAATAATCTATGGCTTGTACTATGGCAATCATTTCGATGCTCAATACCTCAAAAGCATTTTCAATTACTTTAGCAGTAATCACAGCAGCGTTGGTTCCCATACTCACAATATCTTGATTGTCATTGTTGTTTGGTATGCTATGTATGTACATTGGATTGGATAACATTTGATTTTCGGCAGTGGTTGATGTTGCTGTAAACTGAACGCCCTGCATTCCGAAATTAAATCCCAAAGTTCCTAAGTTGACAAACGGAGGTAAAATTTCATTGATTTTAGAATTCAATAAATAATTCAACTGACGCTCGGCAAGCATTGTTAATTTAGTAATGGCAATTTTCAGTTTGTCCATCTCCAAAGAAATGTAATCGCCGTGGAAATTACCCCCGTGGTAAACGTGTCGGTTTTCCACATCAATGATTGGATTATCGTTGGCTGAATTGAATTCGTCCTCCAAAATCGAAGCGGTATTGTTTACGGTTTCCAAAATCGGACCTAAAATTTGGGGAACACAGCGCAAGGAGTAATATTCCTGGACTTTTTCCTTGAAAACGTCTTCAGTATTTTCTCCACTATACAAATGGTCTTCTCTTTTTCTTATTAACGAACTGTCGGCTAAATTCTCGCGCATTCTTTTGGCCACTTCGCGTTGCCCTTTATGGCGTTTGGCGTGATTCAGTTCTTCTGATAAATGATCGTCGTATGCCTTTACGATTTCATTGATGGCACACGAAAGCTTGATCGACCAATCAACAAGTTTGTTGGCATTGAACACATTAACCACTCCAATTCCGGTCATGACTGAAGTGCCATTCATAAGTGCCAAACCTTCTCGGATTTCAACTTGAATCGGCTCCAATCCTTCAAGTGCAAAAACGGTTGCGGTATCTTTCCTTTCGCCTTTATAAAACACTTCACCTTCACCAATAAGCACTAGTGCCAGATGCGCCAATTGAACTAAATCACCCGATGCCCCAACACCGCCATGTTCGAAAATGAGTGGCGTGATGTCTCGGTTAATGAGTTCTTTCATGAGATGGATAAGTGACGGATGTACACCTGAATATCCTAATGAAAGTGTATTGAGTCTTGCTAGAATGGCAGCCTTTACTAATTTTGGTTCTAATGGTTTTCCTGTGCCAGACGAATGACTTCGTATGAGGTTGTATTGCAGTTGTAAACGGTCTTCTTCCTTGATGCGGTATTGCGCCATGGGACCAAATCCGGTATTGACGCCATAGATGACCTTATTTTTTGAAAATTCATTTAAAAAATTAAAACTTCTTTTAACTCTTCTAAGAACCGCTTCACTTATAGCAATCTTTTGGTTTTCAAAAATTATAGACTCAAATTCTTTTAAACTTAAATATTCATTTATAGTTTTCATTCAACTGCTTTGTTTTTTACAAAATTAGTTTTTTTATTAAAATAATTGTGGTTAATTTGAACTTGTAAATGTAGTATAATAATCACAAATACAGGAAAATGTTAAAGGAGTTTATTGATGTTTTGGTAATTGGCGCAGGTCCTTCTGGATGTGTTTCAGCTTCGCATCTACACAACAAGGGAATTAAAGTGAAAATGGTTGAAAAGACTAAGTTTCCGAGGTTGGTTGTTGGCGAAAGCCTCATTCCAAGAGTGATGGACCATTTTGCAGAAGCAGGATTGTTTGAAAGTTTGGATGCCATGAACTTTGAAAAGAAACTCGGTGCACGATTTATTCGAGGAGAAGAGATTTGTATTTTCGATTTTAGTAAAAAATACGGTGAAGGTTGGGATTGGACATGGCAAGTGCCACGTGCCGATTTTGACAACACTATGGCGCAAGAAGTAATTCGCAAAGGCATTGATTTGGAGTTTGAATCGGAAGTGGTTTCGATTTCTTTTGAAGGCAAAAAATCGATTACGGTTATCAAAGATAAAAATGGAGAACTGAAAGAAGTCCATGCCAATTTTGTAATTGATTCCAGCGGCTACGGAAGAGTTTTACCGCGACTTTTAGATTTAGACACACCATCAAAATTAGATCCTCATTCGGCTATATTTACTCATGTTGTGGATGTAAACCGACCAGAAGGAGAAGAAGGAACATTAATTTCTTTTGATATTTTAGAAACCGAAGTTTGGTTGTGGGTGATTCCGTTTTCGAATGGAAATACAAGTTTGGGTGTTGTTGGACCAACGCATTTTATCAATGCACTTTCAGAAAATAATGATACTCGAGAAGCATTAAACAATGCCGTAAATTTTTCTGAGTATTACATCAAACGATTTGGAGATGTTCCCTTTAATTTTGAGCCAGTGAAATTAGAAAACTACTCGCGTTCGGTAAAAAGAATGTACGGTGATGGTTTTGCCTTAACGGGAAATAGTTCAGAGTTTTTAGATCCTGTTTTCTCGTCTGGTGTTGCGTTTGCTACCGAATCGGGAATGTTGGCAGCCAAATTATATTTAAAAGAAACCAAAGGAATTTCAGTAGATTGGGAAACCGAATTTACTGGATACATGCGACGAGGTATTGGCGTTTTTACAACCTATGTAAAAGAATGGTATACCGGAAATTTACAAACCTTGTTTTTTCACCAACCTGAAAATCCGGATGTGAAAGAAAAAATCTGTGCTGTTTTAGCCGGTTATGTTTGGGACGAAACCAATCCGTTTGTTAGAAAACATGACAACTTGGTGAAAAATATGGCACATCTTATCAATATGGAATATGAAGCACAAAAAAACCTTAGCGTATAGCTAAGGTTTTTTTATTTTATATAAGGCTAGACTTTTATTTTGTGTTTTTCAAAATATAACCTGCTAGCGATTTTCCTGTTTTGGCGAAACCTTCACCAATTCTTGATTCGTTGCTGAAGTTATTCCCCCATTGGTCACCAGGCGCTTCTTTAGTAGTAATTTCTAAAACGACATTTGAACGGTTCGCTGTTTCAACAAATTTTAAATTCGTCGATACTTTAGCTGCTTGTTTCATCACCATGGCATCCCAACCTGGGAAAATCCATGTAGCTTCAACGATTAGTGTATATTTAGCACTTTTCAAATCTTCTTGGAAGCTCAAGTCTTTTTTCTTTTTTACTAAAACGATATTTACTAATTCTAAAAATTTAGGATTCCAAATAGCTACTTTAGCACCTTCCCATTTCTTTTTCCAAACATCACCAACACCTTTATTTTTTTCATTCAAGTCTGCGGCTCGCTCCGAAATATATTGCGCTTCGCTTTTGTTTTCTTTCATTAACGTTAATTTACTGTAATCAAATTCGATATTAACAGCTGTTTGACCATTTAAGAAACCAAAATCTCCTTTTACAATTTCCATTTTTTGCGCGGATACTATTGAGGAAGCCAACAATAACACTACTACTACTACTACTTTTTTCATTTTTTTAATTTTAAATGTTGTTTGAACAAATTTACTTTTTTTTCTAATACTCACAAATAAGTTGACTTTTTAGTTTTGTCATTTTTTTGCTTTCACGAATGAAGTGCTAAATTAAGACCCTTTAACAGTTGTTGAAATACGAAAAATAGCGTATTTTGCTTTTAATTGTAAAGCAGCTAATTATTTTAGATGTATCGCTTTTGAACTTGCAACTTTAGCGTATATTTGCCGATTAATTCCCTATTGTAGGTAATTGCGCGTAAGGGATTGAAGTGGCATCTCCCGATATAAAAAAACAAGGCTTTTTAGCCGTAGTTTTTTATAATCGGGAATACAACGGAAAGCCCGACCCGCAAGGGAACGCCACCCAAGGCATAGCCGAATTGAGCGAAGCTAAAAAAATTGACAGAAAAGAAAATGAAGCATATTAGAAATTTTTGCATTATTGCACACATTGATCACGGAAAAAGTACGCTTGCCGACCGACTTTTGGGCGCTACACAAACCGTAACCGCTCGTGAAGAAAAAGCACAGTTGCTGGACAACATGGACTTGGAGCGCGAGCGTGGGATTACCATTAAAAGTCACGCCATTCAAATGGAGTACGCATACAAAGGCGAAGATTATATCTTAAACCTTATTGATACTCCAGGACACGTCGATTTTAGTTACGAAGTGTCGCGTTCGATTGCCGCTTGTGAAGGCGCACTTTTGATTGTGGATGCGGCGCAAAGTATTCAGGCACAAACGATTTCGAACTTGTATTTGGCATTAGAAAACGATTTGGAAATCATTCCTGTTTTGAATAAAGTTGATTTACCGAGTGCGAATCCAGAAGAAGTGAGCGACGATATTATTGATTTGTTGGGCTGTAAATTGGAAGATATTATTCACGCTTCGGGTAAAACCGGTTTTGGTGTCGAAAATATTTTAGCAGCGATTATTGAAAAAATTCCAGCTCCAAAAGGTAATAAAGACGAACCGTTACAAGCGTTGATATTTGATTCGCATTACAATCCGTTTCGTGGAATTGAAGTAATTTTCCGTGTTAAAAACGGTGAAATTAAAAAAGGTCAAAAAATTAAATTCATGGCAACGGGCAATGAATATTTTGCCGATGAAGTGGGAACGTTGAAGTTGAATCAGGTTCCGAAAAATGTAATTTCTACAGGTGATGTTGGGTATTTGATATCTGGAATTAAAGAAGCGAAAGAAGTAAAAGTAGGCGACACGTTAACCGATGCGAAAACGCCAACCACGAATATGATTGTTGGTTTTGAAGATGTAAAACCGATGGTTTTTGCTGGAATTTATCCGGTTGATACCGAAGATTACGAAGATTTACGTGCGTCGATGGAAAAACTACAATTGAACGATGCTTCGTTGGTTTTCAGTCCCGAGAGTTCAGCCGCCTTAGGATTTGGTTTTCGTTGTGGATTCTTAGGAATGTTGCACTTGGAAATTATTCAGGAGCGTTTGGAGCGCGAATACGATATGACTGTAATCACTACGGTTCCTAACGTTTCGTACTTGGCTTATACTAAAAAAGAACCTGAAGTTGGATTTGTAGTGAATAACCCTTCTGACTTGCCAGAACCTTCTCGTTTGGACCGAGTGGAAGAGCCTTTTATAAAAGCAACCATCATTACCAAAGCCGATTATGTGGGCAACGTAATGAGTTTGTGTATTGAAAAACGTGGTGTGATTACCAATCAAACCTATTTAACAACCGAGCGTGTGGAATTGAATTTTGACATGCCGTTGGCTGAAATTGTATTCGATTTTTACGATCGATTGAAAACGGTTTCTAAAGGATACGCCTCGTTTGATTATACCCCAATTGGAATGAAAGAATCGAAATTAGTGAAATTGGATGTGTTGTTAAACGCACAATCGGTGGATGCTTTATCGGCTTTGATTCACGAAAGTAATGCCTATAACATTGGTAAAAAAATGTGTGAGAAATTACGCGAATTGATTCCGAGACAACAATTTGACATTCCGATTCAAGCGGCAATTGGTGCTAAAATCATCGCTCGTGAAACAATAAAAGCCTTACGGAAAGATGTAACTGCCAAATGTTATGGTGGTGATATTTCGCGTAAACGTAAATTATTGGAGAAACAGAAAAAAGGGAAGAAACGTATGCGTTTGGTAGGAAATGTAGAGATTCCGCAAGAAGCATTTATGGCGGTGTTGAAGTTGAATGATTAGACAAAGAGATAATATATGTATAGATAATAGAAAAACCCAATGACGAAAATTGTTGGGTTTTTTGTTTGCTTTAAAAAAATAAGGCATAAAAGAATTCTTATATGCCTTATTAGATGAATTTAAAACTGCTTTATAACTTTCTTCGGTTGTCGTCTGAATTGGTATCAATCAGTTTATTGTAGGGATCAACGCCTACTTCGATTGGCTTTTCGTTGACAATCAAACTCACTTTATTGTTGATTTTATCGATTTTGAGCTTGCGCAGATACAATTCTTTATCGGATATTTTGTCTTTGACAGTTTGCTCAGCGAAAATTCCAATTTCAACATAATCATTCAACGGATACGATTCGATGGCATTTTTGTTGCCTTTGGCTAAATACTTTAGCGTTTTTCCTTTGGCATCTTTGAAAATTCGTTTTCCAGTATCGTTGGCTTTGTATTTAGAGACTTCAAACTCGATATCCACTTGGTATTTGCCTGTTGGTAATTTTTTGGAAGTGACTTTACTCACGCGATTGTCATACAAGGTGATGGTTTCAAACATATCGTTGATTAAATACTTCAATGAGTCGGGCGTCGCTTTGTTTAATTCGGCTACAAACTCAAGCGAATTGGTGTAAGGTGCTTCTTGAAAACCTACTTTTTTAATGTATTCTTTCAAGGCGTTGTTCATTGTTTTTTCTCCAATATAATCGCTTAAGGCATACAAAACCAACGATCCTTTATTATAATGGATGTATTGTTGATTTTCGTTGAACATTAAAGGCTGCTCTTTTTTGCTTTCAAACGTTCGTCCTTGCAGGTATTTGTCTAACGCATCTTTTAAGAATTTACGCATTTGCGATTTTCCATATTGGTGCTCTAGAACTTTCAGTGAACTGTATTCAGAAAGACTTTCTGACATCAAAGTCGCTCCTTGAACATTAGCACCAATTACTTGATGTGCCCACCATTGGTGTGCAATTTCGTGTGCAGTCACTGAAAATGGATAATCAACAGCATCAACATCTTCTTCGTTTACATCGGCTATAAATCCTATGGCTTCAGAAAACGGAATCGTATTGGCGAACGATTGTGCAAAACCACCGCCAGTTCGTGGGAATTCGATGATTCGGACTTGCTTGTGTTGGTACGGACTAAAGTTAGTAGTGTAATATTCCAACGATTTTTTAGTCGCGTTTATCATTCGATTTACATTGTATTCGTGTCCTTTGTGATAATAAATTTCGATGTTAATGTCTTTCCATTTGTCGCGTTTGATTTCGTACTTCGCCGATTGAAAAGCGTAGAAATTCAACATTTTGCGATCCATTTTGTAATGATAGTAATTCCTGCCTGCTTTGGACCATTTTTTTGTAAGATAACCCGGAGCAATTGCCGTTTGATTCTCGGAAGTACTTACGGTCGTTTCAAACGTAATCCAATCAGCATCACCACTGATGTAGGTATTTTTTCTAGCGATAGAATTGGTGGCCAAAGCCATTCGTTCTTTCGGTTTTAAACCGTATTTTTTTCGGACCTCATCATCGGTTAATTCGCCTTCATCGGCATATCCAATAGATGGAAACAAGCCGTTGTTGATGAATGTTCCGTTGTAAATTACAGGTGAATTGTTGGTGAATAAATCGTTGGGTTTATTTTTTACGATAAAATTCATTTTGATGGAATCGCCTTTAACTAAAGGTTTTTCCAATCGATAAATGTCGAAATTCAATACCGTGTCTTTGGAAAGCAATTTTGTTTTTACATTGAAAGTAACCGTGGTTTCTTCGCCGTGATTGATGAACAACGAATCGATGGTTTCGTCGGTTTTGTTCTTTAAAGTATACGTTCCGTTAGCTACGAAATTACGTTCTTTCGGATACAAATCGACATTCACTTTTACATCTACAATTCGCGGTTGTGCTCTGTTGTCGTACTTCTTGTATTTCTTTTCCCAATCGACCATTTGGAGTTCTTGTTCTTTACCCGATTTATTGTCATTGACCACATTGTCTTGGTAATAAATTGTACTTCCAATGGCCAAAAATCCAACTAACGAAAGTACCATCGGAATAGCAATTTGCTTTTTCATTCGGTTTTTGGCATCTGCAAAACGCGCTTTAACCGATTGTCCGATGCCTCGTGTAAAAAACAACAAAGCCAAAGCAAACAAGACAAAACCGAGTGCTAACCAATACGATTTATACAAATAGTAGTATTTCAATCCGTGACCGTAGCCATTCATATCTGAATATTCAAACCCAGGGTCACTGTTGAATTGGTAAATCATTTGCTCCACTCCAATTGCAGAAAGGAAATTCAACCCGATTGAAAGCAACAATAAAACAAAGAATCCCAACAAATAATTTTTGAAAAGTGTTTGAATAAACAGTGCAAATAGCGCCCAGATAATTAAATGAATTAATCGAATAGCGTACAATTCGTAAAGATAATGTCCGATTTCAAAATCGTAAAACCCTTTGTATATCTGGAATAAAATACCTGCAATCATGATTACCGATAACAATACCACTTGCATTTTGACTACGGCCAAAAATTTTGAAAAAAGCAATACCCAATTTGGCGTTGGCGTTACATCGATTAGATGATTCATTCGAGCTGAAGCGCCACGGTGAATTAACATTCCGGAGAAAAGAAATGTCAATACATTGATGAACAATCCAAACGTACTTCCTGGAATTAAAAGCATTTGCCATGTTACAGGAAAGGTTTCGGTGCCGAAAATAGCTCCAGCGCTGATTGACGTTAGTAATATAAACATTAATCCCACGATTACTATGGCAATAAAAACCCAATTTTTAACGATGAATTTAAAATCGACATTTGACAAGCTCCACGCGGTTTTGAAATTTTGCATAGTGGAAAAATCGACTGCCACTTTTGGAAGGTTAATTTTTGTGATACCTCCGAAATTATTTTTAGTAATTCGGTCTTCACTTTTACTTTTTCGCAGCGTTAAAGCCGTTTGCGTAAACGAAAAGTAACGGTACATCAATCCCAAAATTAAGATTGACACGCCCAACCAAATTAAACGATTGTATAAAATAACGCCCGTAAATGGTAGTAAATTTTCGTTCTTTTCGAAAACTGTCCAATATTTCGTAGTGTAATTTAAAGCTTCTGAACCAAAAGGCTCAAATAATGCCACAAGATAACGGTTATCAACGTTTTCGGTGAAGCTTTCCACAATTCCTTGAATAAACAACAATAGAATGACGGTTATAAATCCGACCGAAATGTTTCGAGTGATAGTAACCACTGAAAAGACAATGACACCAAAAAAGAGAATATTCGGAATAACAAAAATCAAATAACTTTGCATGTAGGCTAAAAAACGGTGTGGTCCTAATAAATCGTGATTAACACCCGGTAAAAAGGACGCTAAAAAAGCACCCAATCCTACAGAAGCAGTAATAATGATTACAATGAATAACGAACTTAAAAATTTGCCCATCAAATAATCCCATTTGGTAAATGGATACGAAAATAAAATAGAATGCATGTTGTATTTGAAGTCGCGGTATACTGATGCTCCTATGATAGACGGCAATAAGAAATAGATAAATATCGACAAACCGTTGAGTATTCCGTTGAGCGCAATAGGAGAATTCGCTATGGAATTGGAAGAAGTCGTAGTTTTAAAATTATCAAAAATTCCCAAACTACTTCCCATAATGAAGAGTGAAAGTCCGAAGAAAATCCCCAAATAAATGTAAAAAGCGGTGTTTTTAAACCACCTTTTTATTTCGAATGTAAAGATTGTTCCAAACATATTATTGGTCGTTTTTTAGTGCAACAAAATAAACATCTTCTAATTGTGGTTGCGCCAAAGTAAAACTCTCGTTCGGTTTTTCTTTGCTGTGCACTCGAATATTTAAGGTATTGTCCTGATTGTAATTGGACGATATTACATTGAATTCATTTTCGTTTTGTTCTAAAGCTTCACGTTCAACGATTTTCGTCCAAATTTCTCCTGAAAGGGCATCTGTAGCCCCTTTTGGCGTGTTTTGATTTAGGATTTTTCCTCCGTTAAGAATGGCCATTTCGTTGCACAGTTCTTTCACGTCGTCTACGATATGCGTAGAAAAAATCACGGTGTGATTGGTTCCAATCTCTCTTAGCACGTTTAAGAAACGATGTCTCTCAGCAGGGTCGAGACCGGCTGTTGGTTCGTCCACAATAATTAATTTCGGATTGTTCAATAATAATTGCGCGATGCCAAAACGCTGCTTCATTCCACCCGAATAACCGTTTACATTTTTCAAACGAACGTCATACAAATTGGTTACTTCGAGTACATTTTTTATAATGGCAGCTCGATCTTTTTTGGAAGCAATTCCTTTCAAACGCGCAAAATAATCCAATAAATTTTCGGCAGACATGTTAGGATAAACGCCAAATTCTTGAGGCAAATAACCGAGAACTTTTCGCAATTCGATATGATTTTCCAATACATTAATTCCGTCAAACTCAATCGTTCCCGAATCGGGTTTTTGCAAAGTAGCAATGGTTCGCATCAACGAAGATTTTCCGGCACCATTGGGTCCTAAAAGTCCGAACATTCCCGAGCCGATTTCTAAATTTAAATTGTCTAAGGCTTTTACACCGTTGCTGTAGGTTTTACTTAAATTGTTAATTACGAGTTTCATATGTAAAAGTATTTAATGTATGATTTGCATTATAAGTGAGTTGCTTTTGAATTTTGTTACATAAATTTTAACAAAATTTTAAATATAGGAAAAAGATTTAAGGTGAAGTAAATAATCTTGTTGATGTTACACAGAGCTATCCAGAGAAAGGCACAGAGATTCGCTGAGAAAAATGTAAACCATCAAGAGATTATGGTTATTATGGTTTAGAATTCTTATTGCTCTTAATTTCTTAATGGTTTGAATTACTTAATTAATGTTAAAGTAAAGTGCTTGAAACTTGGGATTGTAGCAGAAATTAAAACTTCGTACCTTTGCAATATGCTAGAAGATAAAACACCACAACGTACTTCCCTTTCGCAATTGGGCGAATTTGGGTTGATTGATCATTTGACAAAAAACTTTGATGTAAAACAACCATCGACTTTAAAAAGTATTGGAGATGACGGCGCTGTTTTGGATTTTAAGGACAAAAAAGTTGTTGTTTCGACCGATTTATTAATAGAAGGCGTTCACTTCGATTTGTCGTACATGCCGTTACGTCATTTGGGATACAAAGCAGTGGTTGTAAATGTTTCTGACATTTGTGCGATGAATGCCAAACCTACACAAATTATGGTTTCGGTGGCGGTTTCAAATCGTTTTCCATTGGAAGCTTTGGAAGAATTGTTTGACGGAATTGCACACGCGGCCAAGTTTTATAATGTAGATGTGATTGGTGGCGACACGACTTCGTCACAAAAAGGATTGATCATTTCGATTACAGCCATTGGAGAAGCCAATGAAGACGAAATTGTGTACAGAAATGGAGCAAAAGACAACGATTTGTTGGTCGTTACAGGCGATTTAGGTTCGGCTTACATGGGATTACAAGTTTTGGAACGCGAGAAACAAGTGTTTCAAGTCAATCCGAACAACCAACCCGATTTAGATGGGTATACGTATTTAATTGAACGCCAATTAAAACCAGAAGCGCGACATGACATTAGGATTTTGTTAGAGAAATTAGAAGTAAGACCTTCGTCTATGATCGATATTTCGGATGGATTGTCCTCAGAAATCATTCATATTTGCAAACAAAGTAAAGTGGGTTGTAATTTATTTGAAGAGAAAATTCCGGTCGATCCACAGTTTATCAATGTATGTGAAGAATTTAATATCGACAGTACGACAGTTGCTATTAATGGTGGCGAAGATTATGAATTGTTGTTCACCATTGCTTTAGAAGATTTTGATAAGATAAAGGCCAATCCGAATTTTACAGTAATCGGGCACATGACTCAAGAAAGTGAAGGCTTTCATTTAATAACCAGAGCCAACACCAAAATTCCTTTAAAGGCTAGAGGTTGGGATGCTTTGGAGGAAAATTAAACACGAATTGCACAAATTGTTACAAATTTAATTACTACAGATTTCACTAATTTTAAATTTGTGAAATTGATTACCTATTTTTTAATTAGCGACAATTTGAGAAATTCGTGTCATAAATTTTACTTCACCATCATTCCGTTTTCTTTAGCTTCATTTACTAATTCTTGGTCGGTATAATAAGATTTTCCAATAAGTTCTTTCATGTTTTCAATTCGGGTTTTGACCGAACTGGAGGAAATCGGAATGTAAAGTGCTACATCGCCTGCAGGAATGCCTTTATTTAAAAAGTGTAGAATTTGTCTGTCGATAACGTCTACGTAGATTTTTTCTTTTTGTTGGGTGTTTAAAAATTTTATAACCGAATCACTGTAGAATTTTTCGCCTTTAATTACAGTGTCAATTGCCAAAAGCATATTGTCGTAGGTCAAGTCGTTTTTGATTACTAATCCAAGTGGATTGATTTCGTCGATAATTTTTTGGACTTTCAAGCTTTCAGAATGCATGGTCAATAAAACAATTTTGCAATCGGGCATTTCTTGGTTGAGCAATTTGGCTAGATCTTCGCCTGTTTGGATATTTTTTTCTTCGTAAACGGGCATGCTGACATCTAAAAAAGCGAGGTCAAAAGTAGTTCCGTTATCATTCATAATGGTTTCATAACCTGTTTTGCAGTCGGTTGCTTGGGTTATGGTAAATTCAATTTTTTTGTTAGGAAATCGTTTAATCACATTTTCATATCCTTGAATGATAAAAGGATGATCGTCTACGATTAAAACTTTAATGTTTAGGGGCATTTTAGTTAGATTTTAATAGTTTTGTTTTCGAGAGGAAAAGTAATAATAATTTTTGAACCTTTACCAATTTCCGATTTAATATCTATAATTCCGTTACATTGTTGTGTTCTTGAAACGATATTTTTTATTCCGATTCCTTTACTTTTTTTGCTATTTACATCATAACCAACGCCATCGTCTTCGATATTAAAAAGTAGGTTCCCTTTTTTATCTTTTCGAAAATGGATTAAAATAGTTGAGGCCTTGGCATATTTATTAATATTTTGCAAAGCTTCTTGTAAAATTCGGTACAAATTAATTTTTGAAGTGTTGGGAACTAAGTCCCAATCGATATCTACGGCAATAATCGACTTCACTTTCGCCGGATTTATTTTAGCTTGTTGTTCTAACAAGTTATTAATAATAGCTACGAAGTTGTTAATCAACACCAAATTCTCTCTGTTGAGCTCGTGTGAAATATCGCGTAGGTCTTGCTCAATAAGTTGTAACTCGTTCAGATAATCCAAACGCTGTTGTTTGGCCTCGTCATCATCAATGTTATTTAAGCCGTCCAAGTTAAGTCGCAACCCAAACAATCGCCCTAAAACTCCGTCATGTAATTCTTTTGAAATACGTCTTTTTTCGAGTTCACGACCTTCTTCTAACTGATTTTGATGGGAAATGATGAGGCGGTAAATTTCCTCATTGGCTTGTTGTTGCGATTGGGTGAGCGCGAGCTCTCTGGCACGAGAACGCTGAATTCTAATAAAAAACAAAAAGCCGCCAATTACAATCGCTCCCATGAAGTAGTTGAGGATGTTGCGGTTTTTTTCTTCGAGTTGGTCTTTTTGTTCTATAATTTCATCTGTTTCAAGTTGAATTCGAGCAAAACGATCTTTAGAGTTTCTCTCTACATTAAGAAGACTGTCGTTTATCCTTATATAATTATCAGAATATTTGGATGCATTTATCTTGTCTATAACAGACGCCTGCTTTAAGGCCAAAACAATGTCTTGGGGGATATTGCTTTTTTGCGCTTCTGCAATTGATTTATTTACAAACTGAATAGCACGAACTGTATCCTTAATCTTATAATAATACTCAGATAGATGGATGTTGCTGATGACCACTGATGAAGAATAGTCTAAACTATCTCTTATTTTCAACGATTCAAAAAAGAGTTTAGGTAAATTCTCGAAATCCTTTATCTTTAATTTTGCATATGAGAGATTATCAATTATGTTGGAGTATAAATTTGGATTTTCATTCCTTAGATTATTATTTCTCAAAGATAAATTATAATATTCTATTGCTTTCTTAAAATCTTTTTTGCTCTCATATACCAATCCCATATTGCTGAGACAAATAGATTCTTCATCGCCGCTACTTTCCAGATTATTTACATTCAGTATACGCAACGCCTCATTCAAATAAAAAATTGCCTTATCATATTCACCGAGTTGATTAGAAACCAATCCTAATTGATTTAAAATGCCATAGATTTTTATCTTGTCATTAGATTTTTTAGCAAAATTGTATGCTGTAGACAAAGACAAATCAGCTGCCAAATAATCATTTATATTATATTGAATGATTCCTTTTTTAAGTAACATAGTTGAGTAACCATCTAGGTCATTCACATCCTTGTAAAACTTTTCGGATTTTGAGAAAAAATAAAAGGCACTGTCTAAAACCTGCCTTTGATTATAGAAATTACCATAAGATCTATAACCTTTTGCCAAACCAAGAGTATCTTTTGAAGATATTGATTGGTCTAAAAGTAGTTTTGCAGCTTGCTTATATTTACCCCAATTACCAATGATATAGTACTTTGATATAATGTTGTAAATCTCATCCCTGTTTTTTTCAGAATTTTTAAGATTTGAAATCAACAAGAAAGCTTTATCTAAAAACTTGCCCTTTTCAGGTGGAGTTAATGTGTCATCATCGAATTTTGATAAATAAAAGGATACGCTATCCGTTACCTTAGTAGCTGAGTAAGAATTCTTTTTATCTTTCGAACAGGATAAAAAAAGAACAAATAACGATATGTAGAAATATTTCAAAATATTAGATTGATTTTGACAAATCTACTAAACAATTTTAAATAAAAAAAGACCTTCAAATGAAGGCCTTTATTATACTTTATACAATTAATTATTGTCCTGGATCAGTAGATGTTCCTCTTCCTCCTGTGTCAGATGTAATTTGTCCCGGATCAGTTGATGTTCCTCTACCACCAACCTCGAATGTAAATTGTCCTGGATCAGTTGATGTTCCTCTTACACCTATATCAGATGTAATTTGTCCTGGTTCGGTAGATGTTCCTCTTCCTCCAATATCGCTTGGAGAGTTAAAAGACGTCAATACCATCATTAAAGAAAACAATCCGATTATTAAAAATGATTTTTTCATAATTTCATAGGTTTTATATTATTAGGGTAAAGCCATTTGATTTTTGTCAATTGTTTAGGGCTATCACATTGTAAAACTACAACAGCACCGGGGTTGCGTTGCTATACATTACATTGTATATGGTAGAATGCTATCGTTTGTGAGTGAATGAATAGCAAATTTGGGTGAATGAATTATTTATAAAACCAAGTAGTTTTACGGGTGTGCAATTTTACTTTAATTTAAATAACTACCTTAAAATCAATGTTTTAAATATTTATTTCATTCGACGATGTGGTTCGTCGATAAAATCACAAATAAGTTTGCAAGAAATTAACAGCCCGAGTGTGGATGTTATTGAATCATTTAGAAAGAGATAACAAGGTGTTTGAAAAACGCTTCTTTGGTATACTGTAAAAGTTAAAACCAATCTGACTTTGAGTGGTTATACCATTAAAAACATATTAATAAACCATAGGAAGAGTGACTTTAATCATGGTTCCTTGATTTGGAGTTGATGTAATAAAAATGGACCCGTTGACGGCTTTCATGCGGTGTTCCATATTTCTTAGTCCTATACCTTCTTTATTTTTCTGGGTATCGAAACCAATCCCATTGTCAGAAACAGTTAACTTTAATTTAGAATTTTCTATTGTAAACAAAACGTTTACTTGGGTTGCTTTTGCGTATTTAGCGCTGTTGTGTATTGCTTCCTGAACAATTCGGTACAAATGCATTTTTTTCTCACTGCTTACTTTATCCCAATTGACGTTGGTGGCTATTTGAAGTTTATAATGGGTAGTTGAAATGTTGTTTTGTATTACCACTAACTCCTGCAGCAGCGAGGTAAAACTATCACTTTTTATAAAAACATCTTGGTTTAATTCGTGTGACAAATTGCGAATTTCACTTTCTATCAATTGAATTCCCTCAATATAAGGCAGGCAAGAATTGACCGTTTCGACATCCTTTTTCTTAGATAACACAAATAAATTGAGGCGTGTACTGGCCAAGCGATTCATAATACCGTCATGCAATTCAAGACCAATCTTCTTTTTTTCAATTTGTCGTGCTTCTTCCACTTTTTCTTGCTGATTAAGCATCAATTGGTAGATTTCTTCGTTGGCTTTTTGTTGGCTTTGTAACAACTCCAACTCCTTTTGACGCGCACGTTGCCTATGGATTACAAATAGCAATATAACGATAAGTAAAATACCCGTTACTATTGCTATCATAAGCCATTTTTGCTTTATGGCTTTTTCTTTTTCTTGGGCTATTTCATTGGTTTCTAACTCAATTTTATGGAATTGATTGCGCACTTTTCGTTGCTCAAATTGCAAACTATCATTGATTTCATGATATTCTTTTATGTAAAATGGTGCTTTAGCTTTATTGACATACCCTGCATTACTCAAAGCAGTCAAATAATAGTAAGGAGCTTTAGCTTGTCTAGCTAATAATAGCGATTTCTCAGCATGTTTAATTGCCTTTAAAGTGTCTTTTTGCTGAAAATAAAAATCGGATAAATAAACATGACTTGTTGCACATTCATTTTTAATACTTAAACTATCAAATAGTTTAGCTGATTTATTAAACAAGTACGGCAAATTATTAAAATGCTTTAATCTAACTTTACAGAAACCTATATTATTCAACAAATAAGCATATATTAATGGGTCTTTGTTTAGTAGATCTTTTTCTTTTAATGCTTGCTCAAAATAATAAATTGCTTTTTTATATTCTTTAATCTCGCGAAAAGAATTCCCAATATTATTATAACTAGTGGCAATAAAATTAAATTTATATATATTAGATTTTATTTTATCTTTTCTTGCGACTTCAAGGGCTCTCTCATGAAATTTAATTGCATTTTGATAATCTTTTAAATTGTGTAAAATGTTAGCTAAAAAATTCAAAACTTCATATTTTATAATACAGTCTGGCTTATTTTTAATTATTAAATAGGATTGATTGATTGTAAAATTTGCCCCTAAATAATCATCGATACTATATTGTATTAATCCTTTATTAAAATATACTTGAACTAATTCATATGGCTTGTTAATTTTAACATATACCTTCTCAGACTTTGAATAATAATAAAATGAACTGTCTAATAATTTAGAAACACTTTTATGATAAGCGCCTCTAAATCTATAATACCTCGCCAAATTAAGTGAATCTCTTACTTCATCGGTCTTCTCAAAATGAATCTTTCCCACTTTTTTATACGCCTTATCATTTTTTGTTCTTACAAAATATCGGGCCGATTCACACAAATACCATCTTGTTAATGTATCATTCTTACTCATGTCAATCAATGAAAAAGCTTTGTGATTGTAGCGGTCTCTTTCTGCAATTGAGAGCGAGTCAATACTCGCAATATGCAAGTATTTTATTATAGAATCATGTTTTGCACTATCCAGCGCGGTAGTGCTTTTATTGTCGCAATTCAAAAGAAAGAATGACAAGAAAACAAGAAAATAACAAGGATTTTGATTCATAAAATCGTATACTATTTGGTTTGTGAATTCATTTAAAGTTGCCTGGCCTTTTCTCAAATATACTAATTTAGTAGTAGTTTCAACTGAAATGTAATTTGCTTAAAATTAAAAGTGTTTTTGAAATTTATCATTTAATACTGATCACTTTTTATAGTAAAATAAAAAGCAAACTACCGCTACTAATGATAAAACAATGATCATGCTTGCTGTATTTTTAGTGGCAACAACGTTTCTTTTCAGTATCAAATAACCAAAAATGACTGTTGAAATTGCTATAAAAACATATAAAACTACCCTTTTGTTTTGATGGCTTACATGTGTGCTCGATTGAATTAAAACTTTATAAACAATTATTAAAATTAATGGTAAAAACTCTAACCCTTGTAGATTGCTTTTTCTTGTATTCATTTATGTTTGCGTTTAATTATTGTAAAACAAATAGAAACATAGATTTATGGTGGTTAAAATTGAATTGATTGGCTTGTATTCATCTATGTTTCTATTTTACAATCCTATTTATTATGATGGTGTAAATGTAAAACTGTGGTACCGATAAAAATTACAGTTTTTCTGTACATTTTAAACCTTAATTACGGTTTCGAATCCCATTCTAATGTTGCAACTAACCACAAAAGTGTGGCGCAAGGATGTTTCGCAAAAACCATCCAATGAACCGAATTATAACGCTCAAAAACAGCATTCATTTTTGCTGCAAGAGTGGCGGCTGTGGTAGGTGAAGGTTCGATGTTTTGATACAACTGAATGTATTTCAAATACGATAAAACATAGCAAACAGAAGGCGCATCTGCAGGTGATTTAAAATTTTTTGCAATAAAATCTTCGTACCTAAAACAAATTTCTGGAGCACTTTTCCACTGAAACATTTTAAAAAAACTGTCTAAAATCAGTTCTTCTTGATCCGTAAATTCAAGTTGCGAAGTGCCTAATTCACGTAAATTTTCCCCTATATAAGGTGCAACACTGTTTTCAAAAGTCGCCGAAGTAGTTGCTTTCTGAAAACGCACAAAAGCTATCAAACTATCTATAGATTGCGAGAAACGTAAATTAAAGTTAGTAGAGGCTTTTGCCGATTCCATGTCAGTTGAATTTTGCACCTCAAATCCCGAGACAAAAGCGCTATTTTCAAGCTCTTTAAGTTTTTCTTTCAATTCATTTTGAGCTGTCAATTTAGTAACAAATAGATAGGGCAAAATGGCGGCAATAAATACAATTAACTTCATTTTTTTGGCGTATACTTTTGGTGGCATAAATTTAAAGCTGCATTTCGAATAAAAATTACAGTTTTTCTATACCTTTTGTTTTCATTGCGAAACTTGGGGCTACTGCTAGTTTACGTTAGGGATTGGAGTGAAAATCCTTTTTATTTTAAGCTTGAAAAGATGAAAATAAAAAGATTGCAACGAAAAGCCCGACACCAATTGGAAAAAACAAGTTTGCAAAACGCAGTTTTTCCAATTGGTGGAACGCTAAAAAAAAATAAAAGAAATTTGTTAAATAAACCCTTGCTTTCGTGCTTCACGAAGAATGTCTTCATCATTTCCTTTTTCAATTTCGAAAAAATTTTTGATGGCCGCTTTTCGTTTGTCAATCGCGCTTACCGAAAGGTGTAAGTGCTCGTGGAGGTTCTTAGTTTTGATGCCTTGCGCTAACAAAATAATGATTTGTTGGTTGTAATAATCTAAAATTTTGATATTATCAACGACCTCTTTATCTAGTTTTTGTATGGTTTTGCTGAAATAGGTTTCGCCTTTGGCAACAGCATCAAAGGCAACTAAAAACTCTTCAGAAGTAAAATCGCTTTTCACTAAAAATCCGTTCGGTTGACAGTTTTTGAGAATTTGATATAAAAACAACGACTCGGTATGAGAAGTCAAAATCATAAGTTTTGCATTCGGCAAATGTTCTTTGACAATTGGTGCTAAATCTTCGCCAGAATGAATGTTTTTTTCAACAAAAGGAGGTAAAGTTATATCGATTAGAACGATATCAAATTCATTTGAATTGTTTTTGTTGGTGATAATATGGTAAGCCGATTCGCAACTGTTGGCTTGGTGAATAATGAGTTCAAAACCCGATAAGTTATAGGCTAATATTGATTTATAGCCTTCTATAATTGGGGCATGATCGTCTACGATTAAGATGTTGAGTGGCGTCGATTTCATAATGTGAAACTATAAAAAAATCCGTTAAAAACAAAACCGACTTATATTTCTAGATAATTCCCAGAAGCAATAGTGGCAATAATGGCGTCGATATTTTCTTTGTAAGATTTAGAAAATGGCAATTTATTAGTCGAATCTTTGATGTGGCAAACGGCGTTACCGGTGTGAATGCGCGACACAAAATCGATGTTCACAATATAACTGTTGTGAATGCGAACAAACGGATACTTTAATACGCCTTCAAAGTGCTTTAACGTTTTAAATGCAGTAATCATTTCGCCAGAACTCAAGTGAATGTCGGTCGAATTGTTATCGGCTTGCAAATAGCAAATATCAGTCGCTTTAATGTAGCGATAATCACCATACGATTTAACGCAGATGATTAGTGTTTTAGTAGCAGAATTTTCATCCGTAAACGTAACGTCATGGTTATCCTCGTCAAATTTTGCAGCTTTTTTGGATGGTTCTTGATTGTCTTTTGGTGTGGCTTCAAAATATCTTTCCTCTGTATCAATAGTTTCTGAAGTATTTTCAGTATCAAAATCATCTTCCACCGAATCTACGATGTGTTGGATAACTTTATCTTCAAAAAGCAAATTAGAACTCAACGACATTTCACTATTCAAATCGCGGTTCAAACGGGCAATAGTTTTGCGAATGTCTTTTTGTTGTATAGGCTGAATTAAATAATCAAAAACGCCATATTTAATAGCGTCATAAGCCAAATTCCCGTTGGGAGATGTAATAATTATTCGTGGAATTTGTGGTAAGAAACGGTACAATTCATTGATCAAACCTAGAGACAAATCAGATGCTTTGTATTCGGGATCAATTCCTAAAAAAACAAGGTCTGGTTTGTATTCTAAAATAGCGTCTAATCCTTCCTCATTATTGGTCGCAGAAGCAACAAATTCAAGACCTTGAAAACTTTCAGCTACAGCCTTTGTTTTCAAAACGTTGTTTTGATTGTCGTCAATGATGATAAACGTAATTGTGTTCAATGCTTTACCGTTTGTTTGAGGTAAGCACTAGTGGATTCTGTTTATTTTATGATAGTCTTGGGGACTTTTGAAAATAATTTTACTAAAAGAATCAGTATTCTACACTAAAATACTGTAATTAAGTTGATGAAACCTAATTCTTAAATACAAGTTTTCAACTTTTAGTTGTATGGAAAAAATATCCGATAAAGTGCATCCGTTTTTTTAAAAACACCAATAGCAACAGCTATTTTGAAAGGTTTGGGTTTTGATTTTAAATAAGTAATTAACAATTGATTTGAGAAATTGATGTGTTACAAGCTCTTTGTTTTAAATTAGAAAAGCTGTAATTGCTTTTACTGTAAAAATTATAGGATTTAAAAGCAATTGCCATATTGCGATATTGCACATTAATCTAATCTTTGCATATAATTGATATACTGAATATTATAATTGAATTATGTGCTATAAAGCGAATAATATTGGACTAATTCTTTACTCTTCCAAACTTTTAGTAAATTTGCTGCGATTTCATCAAATTGTACGCTAGTTCGATAAATAGCACATTTGAAAAGTGATATTTACCACAGTTGGTAGGTTGAAAACAAAATCAAAAATAAAAACACCACCAATTATATTACAATATAGCAATATGGGAATTACAAAAACATTTGGTTTCGCCTTTAAAATCAATGAAACAGCCGATATTTTAAAAGCGTTAGGAAATCCAGCACGATTAAAAATTATTCAGTTTTTATTGCATTCCAAGTCGTGTGTTTGTGGTGATTTTTTAGAAGTACTGCCATTGGCACAATCGACCGTTTCAAAACACTTGTCCGAATTAAAAAGAGTGAAACTTATTAAGGGAAAAAATGTAGGGAACAACATCTCGTATTCTTTAAACGAAACCACTTGGAATAAAGTGAAGGATTTTTTGTTGACGGAGATTCAGTTTAAACAGCAAGATTAATAAGAGAATATAGATAACAGAAATAAACAGAAAGACTTGTACTTTCTCAAAATAAAAAAGCCCAAATTCTGATTTAGAACTTGAACTTTTTACTTTTAGACTATTTAGCACTTTTAAACCGTTCGCATCAACCAATTGCGCATCGCAACCTCATCATTGATAATTCCTCTTACATCCGTAATAGCAACCCGATCTTGTTTCATCGAATCACGATGACGAATGGTTACGGTTTGATCTTCTAAGGTTTGATGATCAACAGTAATACAAAATGGCGTTCCTAAAGCGTCTTGACGACGGTAACGACGCCCAACAGCATCTTTCTCATCATATGCTACAGTAAAGTCCCATTTCAAATCATCGATGATTTTTTGGGCTACTTCAGGTAAACCATCTTTTTTAACCAACGGCAAAACTGCTGCTTTGGTTGGTGCTAACACCGATGGTAATCGTAAAACGGTTCGTGTTGAACCGTCTTCTAACGTTTCTTCTTGCAATGCTGTGGCAAAAACTGCCAAAAACATTCGGTCTAAACCAACCGAAGTTTCCACAACATAAGGCACGTAGTTCGAATTGGTATCGTTATCAAAATATTGCAATTTTTTACCAGAAAATTGCTCGTGTGCTTTCAAATCGAAATCGGTACGGGAGTGAATTCCCTCTAATTCTTTAAAACCAAAAGGAAAATTAAATTCGATATCGGCCGCAGCGTTGGCGTAATGGGCTAATTTTTCATGATCGTGAAAACGGTAATTTTCCTTTCCTAAGCCCAATGACAAATGCCATTTTAAGCGCGTTTCTTTCCAGTAGTCGTACCATTTCATTTCTTCGCCTGGTTTAACGAAAAACTGCATTTCCATTTGCTCGAATTCGCGCATTCTGAAAATAAATTGGCGTGCCACGATTTCATTTCTGAAGGCTTTACCTGTTTGTGCAATACCGAACGGAATTTTCATTCGCCCTGTTTTTTGCACATTTAAAAAGTTTACAAAAATCCCTTGTGCCGTTTCTGGACGTAAGTATAAATCCATTGCTGTGTCAGCAGAAGCACCTAATTTGGTTCCGAACATCAAGTTAAACTGACGCACTTCGGTCCAATTGCGTGAACCCGTTTCCGGATCGGCAATTTCTAATTCTTCAATTAACGCTTTTACATCATCTAAATTACCATCTCCAAGTGATTTCCCCATGCGTTCAAGAATTTCTCTCTCTTTAGACAGGTATTCCATCACACGTGGATTGGTGGTTTTGTATTGTTCCTCATCAAATGAAGCACCGAAACGCTCGCGTGCTTTTTCAATTTCTTTTTTGGCTTTCAAGTTTAATTTTTCGGCATAATCCTCAATTAAAACGTCGGCGCGGTACCTTTTTTTAGAATCTTTATTGTCAATTAACGGATCGTTAAAAGCATCAACGTGTCCCGATGCTTTCCAAGTGGTTGGATGCATCAAAATTGCTGCGTCGAGACCCACGATGTTTTCGTGCATTTGCACCATCGCTTTCCACCAATATTCGCGTATGTTGTTCTTTAATTCTACTCCGTTTTGTGCATAATCGTATACTGCACTTAATCCATCGTAAATTTCGCTTGACGGAAAAATAAATCCGTATTCTTTTGCGTGCGAAACTACATTCTTAAATATATCGTCTTGTTTTGCCATGCTGCAAAAATATAAAAAGTGACAGTAAAAAAGGACTACTTTTTTTAAAATGCATTGCTTTTTTATTTAATTTTATAGTTATCTAAGCCATATATCATGATTCAAAGCCTAATTAACTTGTTTTTTCCTAGAGTTTGCTGTGGATGCGACTCGATTTTACTTTCGGATGAAATAGTACTTTGCACGTTGTGCCGCCATGAAATTCCACTCAACAACTTTCACAACAATCCCAACAACGAGGCCGTTACCAAATTTTACGGAAAAGTTCCTATCGAATTTGCTTCTGCGCTATTCTTTTTTCAAAAAAAAGGCATTGTACAACAAATGATTCACCAATTAAAATACAAAGGTCATGAAGAAATTGGAGAAATGATTGGTGCTTGGTATGCTTCCGAATTGAAAAATGTGTCGCAGATTACCGAAATAAACTATATTATTCCGGTGCCATTGCATCCAAAAAGGTTACGGCAACGCGGTTACAATCAGGTGACTGCATTTGGAAGGGCTCTATCGGAAGGTTTGAATATCGTTTATGATGACACCATTTTAGTGCGAAAAGTGTATTCGAAAACGCAAACAAAGAAATCATTGCTCAAACGAAGTGAATTAAACACGGACATTTTTGATGTGATTTTTAACGAAAGTAGGAAAGGCAAACACTTTTTATTGATTGATGATGTAATTACTACGGGATCGACTTTAGAAATGTGCTCGCGAGCGTTATTGAAAATTCCGGATGCAAAGGTAAGTATTGTTTGCATGGCGATGTCGCAGTAATGGGAAAATGGAACGCGGATAAAACTGATTGTTACAGATTATCGCAGATCTTGAATTGTTGCACTATATTACTAGCCCTGATTACCTCACAAAATAATAATTTTGATTTTTGTGTTCGGTCAGTTCGCTGCGATCGTGTGGAGCCGATATCCTCGCAACAAAGTGGAGAGATAAAGGCGAAAGCAGGACTCGAGCTTCTAAAAAGCGAACAGGCGAAGCAATTAGCTCCCAATAAAACGATAAAAGATTTCGTTGGTACTAAATATAATTGTTATTTTGCGATTAGTAAATAAGCTAGCATGTTCAAAAATTGCATAAAGTGTTTTCTAATTCTATTGGCCATTTCGGTTATAAGTTGCGCGAAAAGAGGAACGATAACTGGCGGCTCCAAAGATACACTAGCGCCTATACTGCGTAGTAGTGTTCCCAAAAATAGCACTGTAAATTTTAAGGGAAACCAAATCAAATTGTATTTTAACGAATACGTAAAACTTAAAAATGTGGCCAAGCAATTGATTGTTTCGCCTCCGATGAAAAATCAACCTGAAATTTTACCTTACAACGCTAGTAAGTTCATTACCATTAAGTGGCGCGATACTTTGTTGCCCAATACTACCTACAGTTTTAACTTTGGAGAAAGTATTGAAGACAATAATGAAGGCAATGCATTACCCCAATTCAAATACGTTTTTTCGACTGGAAGTTTTATTGATTCGTTGGCTTTAAAAGCGACATTTAAAGATGCTTTGGAGAAAAAATCGCCCAATTTTGTTTCGATTATGTTGTATGAAGTGAATGATAAATTTAACGATTCGACCATTTACAAGGAAGCGCCGCGTTATCTTACCAATTCGCTAGACAGTTTAAAAATATTACAATTGGAAAACTTAAAACAAGGAAAATACCAATTGATTGCTTTAAAAGACGAAAATAAAAACAACAAATTCGATCCTAAAAAGGACAAAATTGGTTTCATTCAAAATCATATCACGCTTCCCAATGACACGCTATATCAGTTAGAATTGTTTAAAGAAGTCTTGCCTTTTAAAGTGTTTAAACCCACTCAAGCCTCTGTCAACAGAGCGATAGTGGGTTATGAAGGCGCTATTAAAGACGTGCGGTATGACGTAAAAAAGGGAGGTGAAACCCTTCCGTTTATGGTGACCAAATTGCCTAAAAAAGATTCGTTACAAATTTGGTTTCCACCAATAAAAAACGATTCGATTGCCATTACTGTTTCGCAATACAAAACCAATACAAATTTTGTTTTGAAGTTGAAAGATCAGAAAAAAGATACCTTAAATCTGTCGGCTGAACGCGCTGGAAACATTCCGTTTAGAGAAAAATTTACACTTAATGCTACAACTCCTTTGGTCATCATAGACGATTCGAAAATGCGATTGATTAACAAAGATTCGCTGGCTATTACTTTTAAAACTTCGTATGACGAATGGAAGCAACAATTGGTTTTTGATTTTGAAAAACAACCGTTGGAAAAATATTCGCTCACTATTTTGCCTGGTGCTTTGAAAGATTATTACGACCAAACAAACGACACGTTGAAGTTCAATTTTACTACACTAAACACTACAGATTTCGGTAACTTGCGTGTGATTTTAGAAAACGTAAAGCGATTTCCTGTATTGGTTGAGTTAACGGACGATGCTGGAAAAGTGCTCGCCAATTATTATTCTGAAAAAGAAACTACTATCGATTTTAATCTGGTTGAACCCAAACGATTTACGATGCGTTTGATTTATGATGACGACAAAAATGGCGTTTGGACACCCGGAAATTACATGCAAAAACAACTCAGCGAAGAAGTCATTTATTTTCCGAAAGAAATCGATGTTCGAGCGAATTGGGATGTGGAGCAGCCTTTTGATGTGGGGAAAAATTAATCACAAAAGATTATAGCATTTTAAAATCGTCTTTATCGTCTAAGAAAGCTAATTTACTTCTAGTTTCAAGCATTGCTTCTTTATTTAATTCGACTATAAAAACACCTTCATTTTCTTGAGGTTCCAGAGTGTAATTTCCTAAAAAGTCGACAGCCTGCGAATGACCAATGTATTCGTGCTGATTGTCATCTTTCCCAATGCGATTGACTCCAATAACATAACTCATGTTTTCTACTGCGCGTGCTTTCAGCAGAATATCCCATGCATTGGTGCGAATTTTTGGCCAATTGGCGACATACAACAACACATCATAGGTTTCTACGTTTCTGGAAAAGACCGGAAATCGCAAATCGTAACAAATAAGTGGGCAAATTTTGAAGCCCTTGTAGTTCACAATCATTTTATCAGAACCTGAAGTGTACACTTTGTTTTCGCCTGCTAAAGTGAACAAATGGCGTTTGTCATAATGTTGTATTTCGCCCGATGGGAAAACAAAAAGCAATCGGTTGTAATACATTCTATTTTCTAGAATAACAAGACTTCCTGTGATGGCGCAATTTTTAGATCGCGCCATTTCTTGTAACCATAAAACCGTTTCACCTTGCATGTTTTCGGCTACTTTTTCAGGATGCATAGTAAAACCAGAAGTGAACATTTCGGGCAAAACAATCAAATCGACATATTGCGAAATAGAGTTTATCCTTTCGGTAAGTGAAGCTCTATTTTCACTGGGATTTTCCCATGTTAGCGATGATTGTATTAAAGCTATTTTCATAGTTTTGGAACGCGGATAAAATGGATTCACTATGTGAAAACGCGGGTTTTCGCGGGTTTTATTTAATGGTTATTTCGTCGATAAATAGGTAAGCATCGCCATTATATGGATAACCCAAATGCCATTCTGGGAGTTTTCCGTAATTATATGCTTTTACTTTTATATATCTTGCATTGATTGGTTTTGATACTGTAAAACTAAAATCTTTAATTGTGTTTTCATCTTTTTTTGGATCAACATCATTGGTAACTGTTGTAATTAATGTAAAATTGATATTATCTGTCGAACTATAATATTCTACTTTTGTTGGCATTAAAATCCAGGAACGTTGGTCTTGTAGAAAGGTAGAACTAAAATTAGAGAGTTCTTTTACATTATGCAAATCAACAATGGCTTCAAAATCTTGTTTTTGATAGCCTTGCCAATCGCCTTTTCGCCAGTTTGTAGAACCTTTTATTGCGTCCAATAAACCAGCTGCACCGCCAGCATGGTATTGCAGATCGTATTTGGAATTGATATCGATAGTGTAATTATTGGGCTTTTTAAAGAACGTTGCAGAAATAGGTTGGCTTTGTTCCGTATTGTTTTTAATATAAGCTTGTATCGTTGAAGTGGCTTCAAGATATAGAGGTGTTGTGTAAGGAACATAAGTCATTTTTGCTGTAGAATAATCGGAGTCCTTTCCCAATACTATATAATAAATTTTATCTTTTAAATTTTGGGAAACAATTTCAACTTTCATTTTATCTTTAAATGATTTGCTTTCGGCAATAATCACTGGAACTGGAGTGATATTTTTCTTTTTAAAATCTATATAGGAGGTAGTCGCAAAGTCCATTATTTCGCTCGTTACTAACTTTTCATTGCTTGTTCCCAAAACTGTTAAGTAACTTTTTAATGATTTTTTGGTAATCGTTCGTGGCTTCCCATCTTCTAAATTCAAACTCAAAGCTTCAAAATACGGATTCGTTGTTGACCAAAATTCTTGACCTGGCGTCACCGCATAAATTCCCATCGAACTCAACACATACCAAGCGCTCATTTGCCCGCAATCTTCGTTACCAATCAATCCGTCGGGAGTGTTTTTATAGAAATTATTTAAAATAAAATTGACTTTTTCAGTCGTTTTTTCGGGTTTTCCAATATAATTGTACAAATACGCCATGTGATGACTTGGTTCGTTTCCATGTGCATATTGTCCAATTAATCCGGTGACATCAACTTGCTCACGACCTGTGGTTTTGCTTTCGCTGTTAAACATTTCATCGAGTTTGGCTTCAAATTTTTGGTTACCGCCATAGGCTTCTATCATTCCAGGAATGTCTTGAGGTACAAAAAACGAATACTGCCAACTGTTACCTTCGGTAAAATTATTGTTGATTTCTCTGGCATCGAAAGGTTTGTCCCAGCCACCGTTTTTCTTTGGTCGCATAAATCCCGTATTCCAGTCGAAAACGTTTTTCCAACTTTGCGAACGTTTCATAAAGTAATCGTAATCGTCTTTTTTGTTAAGAATTTGTGCCATTTGCGCAATACACCAATCGTCGTAGGCATATTCTAACGTTTTGGAAACGCTTTCGTGCTCGTCGTCCATAGAGATGAATCCTTGTTTTTTGTAGGCTTCCAATCCCAAATGATCTAGCATCGCCGAATGCTTTGCCGCTTCAAACGCTTTTTCATAATCAAATCCTTTAATGCCTTTTACCATAGCGTCGGCCATAACAGATACGGAATGGTAGCCAATCATACAATCGGTTTCATTGGACGCTAATTCCCAAACGGGTAATCGTCCGCCTTGTTCGTATTGTTTTAGAAAGGTATTGATAAAATCGGCGGTGCGTTTCTTTTCAATAAGCGTATACAACGGATGTGCGCCGCGAAACGTATCCCAAAGCGAGAATACCGAATAATAATCGAAACCTTCGCCGTTGTTTACATTGTTGTCTCTACCGCGGTATTTGCCGTCGATATCCTGAGCGATGTTCGGTTGCACCATTGTGTGGTATAAAGCGGTGTAAAAAATGGCTAACTTGTTTTTGTTATCTTCAGTAATTGCAATTTTAGATAATTGATTATCCCACAATTGCTCGGCTTGTTTTTTGACTTGAGCAAAATTCCAATCTTTTATTTCCGACATATTTAATTTGGCGCCTTCATAACCGGTTGGTGATAATGCCACTTTTACCGAAATGGTTTCGCCCTTTTTGACTTGTTTAGAAAAGCTGAGTTTGACCAGAGTTCCTGAATAGAAGTCTTTTCTGTTTTCTTGATTGGCCTCCGCTTTATTGATTTGCATGGGAACACTGAATTCAATTCGGGCAAACACATATTGATCTTTGGCCCAAGCTTCGCTTCGTCGCAGGATTTCAATGGTTTTATTATCAATAATTTTGACATCGCCATATAGTAATTTGTCTCTATGGTTTAAATCAAGTATAATATTGGCGGAACCTTCACTATTAAAAGTATATTGGTGGAATCCAACACGAGTAGAAGTCGTTAAATTAACATCGATATTGTGTTTGTCTAACTTTACCGAATAGAAACCAGCGGTTGCTTTTTCATTGGCATGAGAAAAAGGAGATCCATACTCTTTTGGATTGAAATTGGGCTCCCCCATAGTTGGCATGAGCATGATATCTCCATAATCGGTGCAACCTGTTCCGTTTAGATGCGTATGCGAAAATCCGTAAATAATGGCATCGTCGTAATGGTAGCCTGAACAGCCATCCCAGCTTCCGTCAATTCGTGTGTCGGGTGATAATTGCACCATTCCGAAAGGAACTGTAGCCCCAGGATAGGTGTGTCCGTGACCTCCAGTTCCAATCATAGGGTTGACGTATTTGTGGTAGTTTTGCCCAAATGAAATAATGGAATTTAATAGAAGAAGTGCTATATAAAGGTTTTTCATTGTATTTTACGTTTGTTTCTCAAAGATAAAAAATTACGTCTAATTAAACTGTATTTCGGTATAAACTGGCAAATGATCCGATGGATATTTTACGTCTTTGGAGTCGCTTAAAACAGCGTATTTTTTTACAATTATAGTATTGTTTTTTGACAGAAAAATGTAATCGATTCGTTTGGCAACCGCTTGATTGTGTTGAAACGCATTGAATGTTCCTGAAGGTCCAAACGGTTTTTCTTCGGAAACGTCTTTGCTGTCAGTCATTTCTTTTTTAAGGTTGACGATGCGTTGTTCTGTAGGTTCTGAATTGAAGTCGCCCATAAAAAACACAGGGTAATTCTTGGTGTTGAGACTTTTAATTTTGGCCAGAATCAATGGAATGGAATTGGTTCTAGCGCTCTCTCCCATATGATCTAAATGCGTGTTAAAAATCCAAAAAATGTGTTTGGTTTTTTTGTCTTTGAATAAAGCATAAGTACAAATCCTGTTAAGTGCGGCATCCCAACCTTTGGAAATTTTTTCGGGTGTTTCGGAGAGCCAAAAGGTGTTTTGTTGCAGCAATTCGAATTGGTCTTTTTTATAAAAAATGTTGGACGATTCGCCTTTTTCTTCGCCATCTCTGGCAGTTCCTACGTAATTGTATTTGGGTAAAGCAGCAGCCATTTCAAGCACTTGATGTGGAAGCGCTTCCTGAATTCCGAGTACATCAGGCTCGTAAAATGCGAGTTGAGCAAACAAAAATTCTTTTCGAGTAGGCCACGCATTTTCTCCATCATTTGGGTTGTCGTAGCGAATGTTGTACGACATTAATTTGAGGTTTTGCGAACTTGATAGTGTGGTTACTAGCAGCAAAAAGATGGTAAGGATTACTTTTTTCATACAATAAAATATAGCTCAAATATACTGATTTTGCATTAAGGATGGAAGTGGCATCCTTTAGCATAATGCAATGAAGCAAAAGATAGAGCGAATAGCCCTTAAACGCCCAAAATAAAAAACGCATCCCTATTACGGAATGCGTTCACTATTGCCTTTTGGCTAATGACTACTAACTATACTATTTCAAACTCGCTGAAAGATATTCTCTATTCATACGAGCGATGTTTTCTAACGAAATACCTTTTGGACATTCGACTTCACATGCTCCAGTGTTGGTGCAATTTCCGAATCCTTCTTCGTCCATTTGACGCACCATATTAAGTACACGTGCCGTTGCTTCTACTTTTCCTTGAGGCAATAAAGCATATTGCGAAACTTTTGCTCCGACGAATAGCATGGCTGAACCGTTTTTACAACTGGCTACACAAGCACCGCAACCAATACAGGCTGCTGCTTCGAACGATTTGTCAGCGTCGTGCTTTGGAATTGGAATGGCGTTAGCATCCATAGTTCTTCCTGAGGTGTTCACCGATACGAATCCACCTGCTTGTTGAATACGGTCGAAAGCACTTCGATCGACCACTAAATCTTTGATTACTGGAAACGCTTTACTGCGCCATGGTTCAATGAAAATAGTATCGCCATCGTTAAATTTACGCATGTGCAATTGACAGGTTGTAGTTCCAGTGTCTGGTCCGTGAGCACGTCCGTTGATGTAAAGCGAACACATTCCGCAAATTCCTTCACGGCAATCGTGATCGAAAGCTATTGGTTCTTTTTTCTCGTTGATGAGTTGCTCGTTTAGTTGATCGAGCATTTCTAAAAACGAACTGGCAGTAGAAACATTATCTAATTTATACGTTTCCATGCTTCCTTTTGCTTTGGCATTTTTTTGACGCCAAATTTTAAGGTTTATATTGATGTTTTTTGCTGCGGACATAATGTATCTTATTTGTAATTTCTAGCTGCAATTTTGATAAACTCGTATTTCAATTCTTCTTTGTGAAGTTCCGATTGATTGATGTCGTTTCCTTTGTATTCCCAAGCACCAACGAATGAGAAATTTTCGTCATCGCGAAGTGTTTCCCCTTCACTGTCTTGGTATTCTTCACGGAAGTGACCTCCACAAGATTCGTTGCGTTGTAGGGAGTCTCTGGCCATTAATTGTCCTAAATCAATAAAATCGGCTACACGAAGTGCTTTTTCCAATTCAGGATTTAATTCATCAGATGTTCCCGGAACGTATACATCTTTGTAGAATTCTTCTTTTAAAGCGGCAATTTCTGTTATGGCTTGTTTTAGGCCTGCTTCGTTTCGTCCCATTCCGACTTTATTCCACATGATCAATCCCAAACGTTTGTGGAAATGATCGACTGTTTTTGAACCTTTGTTGTTTAAGAATTTATCTATGGTTTCTTTTACTTTGTTCTCAGCATCGATAAATTCTTGCGAATCTGTCGAAATTTTACCCGTTCGGATTTCGTCTGCCAAATAATTGGAAACAGTGTAGGGCAAAACAAAATAACCGTCTGCCAAGCCTTGCATTAAAGCAGAAGCGCCTAAACGATTGGCACCGTGGTCAGAGAAATTGGCTTCTCCTGCAACGAAACAACCTGGAATTGTCGATTGCAAATTGTAATCCACCCAAACACCACCCATAGTGTAATGCACTGCTGGATAGATTTTCATTGGTGTTTCATACGGATTTTCGTCGGTAATTTTTTGGTACATGGTAAACAAGTTACCGTATTTTTCTTCCAACCATTGTTTTCCTAATGCCGTAATTTCTTCAGCTGTTGGATGGTGGTTTCCTTTAGCATATGCAGCTTGTTTTCCTTTATTTTGAATTTCTGAAGAGAAATCTAGAAAAACTCCTTCGTTGGTATCGTTAGATTCAATTCCGTGACCAGCATCGCACACTTCTTTAGCAGCTCTCGAAGAAATATCTCGAGGGGCTAAATTCCCGTAGGATGGGTATTTTCTTTCTAAGTAGTAGTCTCTGTTTTCCTCCGCTATTTGGACTGGTTTTAATTTTCCTTCACGAATAGCTTGAGCGTCTTCTTTCTTTTTTGGGACCCAAATACGTCCGGAATTACGCAACGATTCTGACATTAATGTCAATTTTGCTTGATTGGTTCCGTGAACTGGAATACAGGTTGGGTGAATTTGTACAAAACAAGGATTAGCAAATAATGCGCCTTGTTTGTGTATTTTCCAACCCGCTGTTACGTTGCTTCCCATAGCATTGGTAGACAAGAAATATACGTTTCCGTAACCTCCTGTTGCGATAATAACAGCGTGTGCTGAATGGCGTTCTAATTCTCCTGTAATTAAATTACGAGCAATGATACCACGGGCTTTTCCGTCGACTTTTACTAAATCGAGCATTTCGTGACGGTTAAATTGTTGAACACGTCCCAAACCAATTTGTCTGGACAATGCTGAATACGCTCCTAACAACAATTGTTGTCCGGTTTGTCCGGCAGCATAAAACGTACGTTGTACCTGCGTACCTCCAAACGAACGGTTGTCTAACAAGCCTCCATAATCACGAGCAAAAGGAACTCCTTGTGCTACACATTGATCGATAATATTGGTTGACACTTCGGCTAATCGATGTACGTTAGCTTCACGAGCACGGTAATCGCCTCCTTTGATGGTATCATAAAATAATCGAAACGTACTGTCTCCGTCATTTTGATAATTTTTTGCTGCATTGATTCCGCCCTGAGCTGCAATAGAATGAGCACGGCGTGGTGAATCTTGAAAACAAAATGCTTTTACATTATATCCCATTTCACCAAGAGAAGCAGCAGCAGATGCACCCGCTAAACCTGTTCCAACAACAATAACATCAATCTTTGGTCGGTTATTTGGAGCGACTAATTTTAAATGATCTTTATAATCAGTCCATTTGTCAGCTATAGGACCTTCTGGTATTTTAGAATCTATTTTCATTGCTATTAGTGATTAAAATGATGGAATAATGCAATAAAAATGAATCCGAAGGGAACCACTATTGCAAATGCATATCCTAATTTGTGTAGGGATTTTGAAAACTTATTGTTGAAACCCACCGATTGAAAAGAGGAATTAAATCCATGCCATAAGTGTAGGGACAAAAGTAAAAACGACACACAATAAAGACCCGTTCGTATTGGGCTTTCAAATTTGTGTACCATTTCACCAAAATAACGTGTTTCATCAATTGGGTTTACATCAACATACTTATAGACCATTTCTGGAATCCAAAAATCGTAAAAATGCACTCCTAAAAAGGCAAGAACTACCAAACCCGAAATAATCATGTTTCGTGATGCCCATGAAGAATTGGCCGAACCGTTATATTTTGCGTATGCAATAGGTCGGGCGCTTCTGTTTTTTAATTCTAAAACAAATCCCATAACAAAATGAAATACAACTCCCAAAATCAAAACCGGCTGCATAACATACTGAATTAAACCGTTATTTCCCATGAAGTGAGAAAATTCATTGAAGGTATCTTCGTCGATTACGGATATGAAATTAATAAAAAAGTGAAGTGATAAAAAAGAAATTAAGAAAAGTCCGGAAAGCGCCATAGCAACTTTCTTTGCTATAGAAGACTTTAACAATGTAGATTCTGCCATGATTGCGTAAATTTTGTTTAAAAATCACACAAAAATACAGCTATTTGATATTAACTACAACCTTTTCGTTATAATTTATAATGAATTTAAAGTGGGTTTAACTATCGTTCAATTGCAACCAAATAAAAGCGGCGTTTTGTTCCAAAAAATAAAACAAAATCTATTTAGTATAGGTAGGAACTAGTCCGCGTAATCCCATATCAACCACATTTTCACCAACAGCGGGTTCGTATTTGCCATCGGCTGTTACCTCTTGCCATTCGAAACTGTTGTTGCTTGAAAGCGATAAGGTTACTACCACATTTCTAGTCTCAGATCCTGTTGTGTTCAAAGGAGTGGTAAAACGTCCGGTAACTACGCATGATCCGGCTGGAATTGGCGATGTTGCTGCAATTGGATTGGGAACTGTAGTTGCGTTTGCTGGTGCTTGTCCAGAAGAGGAATACGGAAAATCATTCAATGCAAATGCCCAATATCCTTGTGATCTGTTGGCGTTTACTGGAAAAACACTGTTGCCAATAGAATGTGTTCCGATGTAGGTATTGTATCCTACAAAACTTGAAAGCGTTCCAGCATAATCTGCACCGTTGCTTCGAATATTAATTTGGTAATTTTGATAGGATAACGAAACACGCAACCATTCATAAGTTCCCGCAGCCAATTGACTCAACGGAATTTCAAGAAACGTTTCGTCTTGTGCAACAATTTTTGACTGACTAAAATCGATTGCAGTGCTTCCTCCTAAATTGGTTTCTTGTGCATGATACACTATTGCACCTTGACCAATTTGAGTATTGGCATTGGGTGCAAACTCAATATAATGTGCTGAAATACCATTAAAAATTGGACTCTGAGCGGCGTTTCCTGCTGGAACTGTAGAAGGCAAACCTAAATTATTAAGGCGGGTTTGTGTTGGGTCAAATTTGAACTTTACAATCAACATTGGCTCTGAAGGAGAATCATCTTGATCAGAACAAGAAGACAAAAAACAGTTTCCAATTATAAATATACCTGCAATTAAAAATGCCTTTTTCATACGTTTGTTTGTTTTGAAAATTTATAAGACGAAACTAATACGTTTTTGTTACGTCTTCATCTATAACGAGAATATAGTCTGCTTTATTGTAATTTTCTTTTTCCAATGTAGCAAGGTCTTTTTGTTCGACGGTCGAAATGGTAATTATTTGAGTGTTGCGCTGGTACTTTTTCAAATACCAATTAATGCCTTCAAAATTATCCGAATGATAACTGCCGTTGTAGTGGATAAAAACAGAGTCTTTCTGGAGATTAGTATAGATAAAATAAGCCATAGTAGCGTCTTTAATTGCTTGTGCTTTAGGCATATTTGGCGATGCGTGCTCGCCCATCATTTTCATCATTTCTACATAACCAGGCAAATTGGCATCGTACAAAATAGGTTGTGGCGCGATCCATGATTTTTCTTCATCGGTCAATGTTTGCAACACTTCAAATCCTTTTTTTTGATACCATTGACGCGTAACGTCTCGGAATATTAGTGGCTATAAAAGGCACGTTTTTAGCTTTCGCGAAATCGACCAAAGGTTTGTAATCGGTTTTGTGATTGGGCCACAGTCGTGCTGTCGAATCCAATTTCTTTTGATTGATTTCTCCGTTTAAGTATTGATTTAATTGAATTTGATTGTCGGCTTCAATCATTTCGGCTCCCAAAACAACGTTGCTTTTTTCGGCAATATCTTTGGTCAACTCCAATTGCAACCAATGTGAAATAGCGTTGTCATGATACTCTCCAAAAAGAACCACTTCTGTTTTTAAAGCCGATTTTAAAAGCTTTTCATAAGACGTTTTCTTTCCGTTTTTATCAAAAAGTTGGTAGGCTTTTTTGTCTTGCGCAGGCAACACAAGGGTGAAAAGAAAAACAAAAGGAAGTAATCGTAGTTTCATTTTTGAAATTTTGATAAAAATAGTGTTTTTTTGATGTTTCCTCAAAATTTACAGTGCTATTAACATCTCTTCTACAGATTCTTACTAAATTTGAACTTCTTAATTTTAATGAACTATGAAATACCATCAAATAGACCGCGATTTGTACATCAAAAATAGGGCAAAATTCACGGCACAAATGAAACCCAATAGTGTTGCCATTTTTAACTCAAACGATATTTATCCGGTTTCTGCCGATAGTACTTTGCCTTTTGCACAACACAGAGACATACTGTATTTGTCAGGTGTTGACCAAGAAGAGAGTGTTTTATTGCTTTTTCCAGATGCACCTTATGACACTCTAAAAGAGATTCTTTTTCTAAAAGAAACCAACGAACATATTGCTATTTGGGAAGGTGAAAAACTAACAAAAGACCGTGCTTTTGAAGTATCTGGAGTAAAAACAGTGATTTGGCTGCAAGATTTTCACAAAACGGTGAGAGAAATTATGGCCTACGCCGAAACGATGTACATCAATACCAACGAACACTATCGTGCGAGCATTGAAACCGAAACTCGTGAAGCACGTTTTATAAAGTGGTGGAAGGAGAACTATCCAGCGCATAAAGTTGAAAAATCAAATCCTATTTTACAACGCATCCGATCGGTAAAAGAGAGCGAAGAAATCGATTTGATTCAGAAAGCGTGTGATATTACTGAAAAAGGCTACCGACGCATTTTGAATTTCGTAAAACCCAACGTGATGGAGTACGAAATTGAAGCCGAATTTGCGCATGAATTTTTACGAAATCGCTCCAAAGGTTTTGCCTACACACCAATTATTGCTTCTGGAAATAATGCCAATGTGTTGCATTACATTGAAAACAACCAACAATGCAAAGCAGGCGATTTGATTTTATTGGATGTAGGTGCAGAATATGCTAATTATTCGAGTGATATGACGCGTATGGTTCCGGTTTCTGGACGGTTTTCAGACCGACAAAAAGAAGTGTACAATGCCGTGCTACGTGTTAAAAACGAAGCTGCCAAAATGTTAGTTGCTGGTGCATTATGGAAACAATATCATGTAGAAGTGGGTAAAATCATGACTTCAGAATTGATTGGTTTGGGATTGATTGATAAAGCCGATGTGCAAAACGAGAATCCCGATTGGCCGGCGTATAAAAAATATTTCATGCACGGAACGTCTCACCACATGGGATTGGACACACATGATTATGGATTATTGCACGAACCGATGCTAGCCAACATGGTGTTCACTGTAGAACCTGGAATTTATATTCCAGCCGAAGGGTTTGGTATTCGTATTGAAGACGATATGGTGCTACAGGAAAAAGGAGAAGCATTTAATTTGATGCGTAACATTCCGATTGAAGTGGAAGAAATTGAATCGATAATGAATTCGTAATAAAGAAAATTGAATAAAGAGAAAAGATAATAGACGGTTTGCGATAGTGAGCCGTTTTTTTTTGGACTGTTCAAAAAATTAAAGCGATGGGATTTTCTCAACTAACATTGCATTCCCCGATTTGTCATAATAAGTGCACGTCATTCTATCCATCACAACCACCCATTTTTCGACACCCGATTTGGCACAATCAACCAGAAAAATAGGATAATCTGTTTTGCCTTGTTGGTGGGCTTTGAGATCGGATTGGAACTGTTCGGCATTGCTTTTTTCTTCGACTGAAAGAATTTCGGAACATCCTTCTGAAGAAATTTTAAAATCGTTATCTCCAAAATAATTGGTGTGATTGTCAAACACAAAAGTTTCAAACGAAGTTACGCCAAGCTGAATGATATCTTGCATGTAATGCGGAAAATCGGCACCGCTATTCACTTTAGAATGAGCTGCATTTATTTGAGAAATGGTGAACATAGTTTTAGTTTAGATTTGTTTATGCGTAATTTTGTAATTCCGACTCAGGTGGTGTCTCATTACATTAACGACTAACTTTATGTGATTTCTCCTGCGCCGCAATGACAAAATTAAAAAAATACTTTGTTTTAGTTATAAACATTCCTTCTTGTGATAGTGGTTATGTTTTATTTTTGCTGTTACAAATTTATTCTTACAACAAACAACATAAAACGTGAACTCTGAAACCAAAACAATACTATACAAAAACACTAAAATCTCCTTTACAGACCATGGTAAAGGCACAGCGGTAGTACTACTTCATGGGTTTTTAGAAAATAAAAAAATGTGGAATGCTTTTATTCCGGAGCTTTCAAAAAAAAACCGCATCATCACCATCGATTTATTGGGTCATGGCATTACCGAAAGCATAGGTTATGTTCATGCTATGGAAGATCAAGCCGATATGGTTCACACTGTTTTGCACGATTTGAAAATTCGAAAAGCGGTTTTTGTTGGTCATTCTATGGGTGGTTATATTGCGTTGGCTTTCGCCGAATTATACGCCGATGTAATGAAAGGTTTGGTGCTTTTAAACTCGACTTCCAAACCCGACAGCGACGAACGAAAACAAAATCGCAATCGTGCAATAAAAGCTGTAAAACAAAATTACACCGCTTTTGTGCGCATGAGCATTGCCAATTTATTTAGTGAAGACAATCGTGATCGTTTAGAAGATGCAATAGAAAAAATAAAAATGGAAGCGCTTAAAACACCGTTGCAAGGTATTGTTGCCGCTTTAGAAGGCATGAAAATTAGAAAAGATAGGGAAGTTATTTTGCATTTTGCCCCTTATCCTATTGCGTTGATTTTAGGGAAAAAAGACGGCGTTTTAATTTATGAAGACAATCTAGAACAAATAGAAGGAACTAAAGTACAACTAGTTACTTTTGAAGACGGACATATGAGTCACATTGAAAATCAGGATGAATTACTGAAGGTTTTGGTGAATTATTTAAAGAAGGTTTAACCGCTGAATACGCAAGATTTTACGCACGGTTAGCAAGAAAAAACTAAGCAAACCTTGCGTTTTTTTATAGCAATCTTTATGGTTAAATAATTTTCTCCTCAAACGCAAGATCAACATCTAAAATTTCATTCAGTAGAACCACAATCGCTTCAATATAGTGTTGCATCATTTCGGCAGAAATTACTTCGATAACTTCTTTGTCTTGCTTGAAATTAAATGGCAAAAATCCCGATTTTAAGTTTTTAAAAGAAATAATTCCGGCTTCCATCGCCACACCATTTGCTTCCTCTTCATACATGAAGGCATAGGCGAGAATTTGTATGATTTTATCGTTTTTAATGTCTTCTGCCAAACCTTTCCACGATTTTAGGGTTACACTTTTTTTATCTACTTTTCCGGTTTTGTAATCAATGATTCTGACTTTTCCATTGCGACGTTCAATTCGGTCAACATTTCCTGCTATTTTTACTGGAAATGGTAAAGATGGATGTTCAAGGGTGCGTTCCAAATGTTTTTCTAAAGCAATAATTAGAATTTCGTCGCCATTTTGAATACTTTCGAGTTCTAATTTTAAAAAATTTAGCACGTTTCGTTTCGCTACTTCATAAGCCAGAAGATTTCTTCCTTTTTTGATATCACCTTCCTTGTAGACTTCTTTAAATTGTTTTAAAACTTCCTCATCAATCTTTTGGATACAGCTTTTAAGATCACTTTCGATTAAAATTTTACCTATAAGAGGTTTATATAATTCTTCTAAAGCACCGTGAATAATAGTTCCGAGTGTGTTTACTGCAATATTTTCTTCTACTTCATCGGTTTCAGAAATACGTAAAATACGTTGAAAATAAAACTGAATCGGATTTCTAATATAGGTAGTTAATGCTGAAGGCGAAAACCCTTTTTCGGAAGCAATTTCTTTCAAACGCTGCACTACAGTTTCTGATTTTGGTATCACAATCGGTTGATAGGCAATTTCAGGAACTTCGGCATTATAAATTTGAAAACTAAGTTCGTGTTTGGGTTGCTTTTCAACTTCCAATTGGGTAATAAAACGACTTTTTTCACCAGCATCCAATCCTTCACTGTCAGAATTGTAAAGCAAGTATACATTTTTGGCGCGTTGCAATAAGTGGTAAAAATGGTAGGTATAAATGGCGTCTTTTTCTTTAAACGTTGGCAATCCATATTCTCTTTTCACATCGTAGGGAATGAAAGAGTTGCTGCTTTTCCCAGCCGGAAATTTTCCTTCATTTACCGATGTTATGATAACGGTTTCGAAATCGAGCACGCGACTTTCTAAAACACCCATAATTTGCAATCCGTTTAACGGTTCGCCTTCAAAAGAAACTTCAGCCACATCAATTATTTGTTTGTAAATGGCGTGAAGTGTTGTGATAGCATCAACCTTCGAATGATTAGAAAAATAAGAAATGAGTTGATTGATGACTTTAAAAACTGAGTATACAAAGGCGTTTGCTATTTTTTCTTGCTCGTTATCTTTATCTAAATTGGATTTAATAATTAATAAAACCTGTGAAAGGTTTTCCAAAACATTCACTGAATTCGTATCCCATTTTTGAAAAAGCAACTCAAATAATGTATTGCCATTTGGATGTAACTCGTTTATTTTATTGTGGACAATAAATGTGTAATTGTATTGATTGATTCGGTTAACTAGTTCACCTGCAAAAACGAAAGGTTCTATCAATGGATGCGTTAGTATATCAAGAACATCTTTATAGTACAACACATAACTGTTGGCATTTCGCGTCAATGCATTGGTATGCATTTTGAACAATTTAGCAATTAACAATTGCGCCGGATTATTTTTGCTAGAAAATCCCATGGTGATATTCAATGCTTCTACATTACTTGGTAGTGAATACAATACGGGCAATAAAAGACTTTCTTCACCTAGTACAACGGCTACGTTTTGAAGATTTCCATTGGTTTTGTTACTGTGCTTTTCAATGATATCAGCAACAATTTTGGCTTGACCAATTGCTTTTGGAGTTCCAATGACTTGGATGTATTTTTCTTGCTGAAAATCGGTAACAATCCATTCATAGGGATTTGTTTTATAATACGGCCAATCGGACTTAAAACGTCGTTGAAAGAGTCCCGCATCGTGAAAAGAATCGTTTAAAAAAACTTCGTCAATATCCCAATATATTTTTGCTTTATTGATAGCCAGTAAATGTTGGACAATTTTTTCTTCGGCGTGATTGAGTGCATTAAATCCGGCAAAAACAAACTTTTTTTTACCAATAGTTTTGGCAAAATTCTCTATTTTTTTATCCGCTTGTCTGTAAATTAATCCTTGATAGCCAACTCCTTTATTTAGTAAATGTTGATAAAGAGCGTGATAGAATTGTGGTAACTTTTTCCAGAAAATAAGGTATTTGTCAATCAAATCAGTTCGTTTATCTGTTGTAACCGACCAGTGCTCAATTTCTTTAATATTTTCTAAGTACCGCAAAATTTTATCCGGTTCTAATAAATACCGATCAATTTCATTAAAATCTTGTAGTACTGTTTTTGCCCAATTGGCAAACGTTTCAAAAGATTCTGGTTCGCTAGTCGTAAGGTCTAGGTATACGTTGTAAAATTCAAAAAGGAGTTCTACAGTATCAATAGATCGAATGCTAGCAACATCTTGTACGAAATCTTCAATGCTTATGATTTCAGGAGCAAAAATAGTTTTTGTTGTTTGTTTTTTTAAAGCTTCTATCAGAAATACTTTGGCTCTTCTATTGGGAAGAATGATCACAGTATCAGAGAGCGTCTCAGAATACTCGTTTAAAATAACTGTTGCAATGCGTTGAAGAAAAGTAGTCTGTACCATTTTATAAAAATAAAAAAACGCCCCGATAAATCGAGGCGTTTTATACAATATTTTGAAAAGAAATTATTTAACTAATTTCACTTCTACTCTTCTGTTATTAGCTTTACCAGCTTTAGTTTTGTTTGAATCAATTGGTTGAGTTTCACCAAAACCAAGAGCAGACAATCTAAATTGGTCAACACCTTGCTCAATTAAGTATTTTTTAACTGCATTTGCTCTAGCGTCAGATAATCTTTGGTTAAAGTCATCTTTACCATCACTATCTGTGTGACCTTCGATACTAAATTTAGAAGTTGGGTATTCTTTTAAGATAGCAGCTATTGACTGTAATACTGGGAAAGTTTGTTGCTTGAAAGAATCTTTGTTAGAATCAAACAAGATAGTTTTAGCGAAGTCATTTAATTTTTTGATTACTTCATCAGAAACTTCTGGACAACCTTTATTAGCAACTGTACCTTTTACATCTGGACATTTATCATCTTTGTCAAGAACTGAATCTCCGTCTCTATCTGGCCAAGGACAACCGTTGTTTTCTTTTGGACCTTTAACGTCAACACATTTATCATCTTTATCTTGAACTCCGTCACCGTCAGTATCGGGACAACCATTGAAAGCTTTTAAACCTGCTATTTCAGGACAAGCATCATCTTTATCAGCGATTCCGTCTCCATCTGTATCAGGACAACCTTTCATTTCTACCGTACCAGCATCGTTTGGACAATCGTCTTCACTATCTTGAATTCCATCAGCATCTGAATCTGGACAACCATTAAATTGTTTTAAACCTGCAACCTCTGGACAAGCATCTTCTCTATCGTAAATTCCGTCACCGTCAGTATCTTTAGCTCCAAATTTGAAAACTAAACCTGCAAGGTGTTGCATGTGAGTAGGAATAGAACCAGCATCTTCTCTTGAATCAAATGAATGTTTGTAATTAGAAGTCCATGAAAGACCTACTTGCTCTGTAAACCATAATGTCAATCCAAGACCTGCATTAACAGTTCCACCTCTAGCTTCTTCGCCTAACCAAGTATAACCTCCACCAACGTTCAAAGATGGATCTAACCATTTTGATTTAAGAAGTTCCATAAAGCTATATTTAATAGCTCCATCTAATCCATAATAATTTAAATCTCCATCAACAACTACATAATCATTAGTATTTGTTGCTGCATCATACGTTCTTTCGCCAACAAACTTTTTAATTTTGTTAACAGAACCAGTTACCCCAAAAGAGAAACCGCTTCCTACGTGTCTCGTCACGCTTACATAAGATACAGAAGGAAGAATACTCCAATTATCCTTTGCATTAAAGAATTCGGAAAATTGATCCTCAACTTTAGAAGCAGCACTTACTCTACCTCCGTCTACTGCGTTTGCACCAAACCCAATAGCCCATTTGTTGTTACTATCTTGAGCTTGTGAACTTAATCCTAAAAGCATCAATAAAGCAAATAATTTGTTAAGATGTTTCATACTTAATTTTTGTTAGATTATAAAAATATAATGAGACAAAAGTAATACCAATAAATGAATTAACAAAATGAAAATGTTAAAATATGGTAATTATGTAAAATTTATTTTAAATTTCAGAATCAAAATCAGGTCATTATATAACTTTTAACAACTTTGCTACCTCCTCAAAGGCGCTAATTGCCTTGTTTAGATGGTCTTTAGTATGTGCTGCTGAAAGTTGCACTCTAATTCTTGCTTTGTCTTTAGGCACTACTGGATAAAAGAAACCAATAACATAAATACCTTTTTTTAGTAACTCATCTGCCATAACCTGTGATAGTTTAGCGTCATATAACATTACTGGTACAATGGCAGAATCACCGTCAATGAAATCGATTCCGGCTTTTCGCAATCCTTCTTTAAAATAATTGGTATTCCATTCTAACATGTCGCGTAAAGAAGTGTCTTTTTCTAATAATTCAAATACTTTAATAGAGGCTCCTACAATAGCTGGGGCCAATGAATTGGAAAATAAATACGGACGTGAGCGTTGACGCAAAATTTCAATAATTTCTTTTTTGGCTGTTGTATATCCGCCCATGGCACCGCCTAATGCTTTACCCAAAGTTCCTGTAATGATATCTACTCTTCCCATAACACCTTTGGCTTCAAGAGTTCCTTTGCCTGTTGCGCCAATAAATCCTGCTGCGTGACATTCGTCAACCATCACTAATGCATCATATTTATCCGCTAAATCACATATTTTATCCAATGGAGCAACCAATCCATCCATCGAGAAAACGCCATCTGTTACAATTAATTTAAATCGATGGTTAACAGCTGTAGCTTTTATAAGTTGTTGTTCTAAATCTTCCATATTAGAATTTTCATACCGATACCGTGCTGCTTTGCACAACCGAACACCGTCAATTATAGAAGCGTGATTCAAACTATCGGAAATAATACAATCGTCTTCTCCTAATAAGGGTTCAAAAACTCCTCCATTTGCATCAAATGCCGCCGCATATAAAATGGTGTCTTCTGTTCCGTAAAAATGCGCTATTTTTTCTTCTAAAGTTTTGTGAATGTCTTGTGTTCCGCAAATAAAACGTACTGAAGACATTCCGAAACCATGAGAATCTAAAGCATCTTTAGCTGCTTGTATCACTTCAGGATGTGACGATAATCCTAAATAATTATTGGCGCAAAAGTTTAAAACCGTTTCGCCATTTACCTTAATTTCAGCTCCTTGTGGTGAGGTGATGATACGCTCTTTTTTAAAAATACCGTTGTCTTGAATGGTTTTAAGTTCAGTTTGTAGGTGTTGTTGGATTTTTCCGTACATATTTTTAATTTTAATCTGTAATTAACTTTTGTAGCTGTTTTTTATTTTACAAATGTACTACTTCAATTGCTTCTCCTATATAAATCAATGCTTTTTTTGCTACTTTAAAACCCATATTTTCAATTGTTTTTTGGTAGTTTTCGAGTTGCAATTGATGTTTTGGTAAATGCAATCCGGTTTTATAATCGAGTAAAAAAACACTATTATCATTAGAAATTGCCATTCTATCTGGTTTCATTATCTGACCTTCTTTTTGAATAATGGTTTGCTCATTCATTACTTTGTTATGTTCCGAAAAATAATCAAGTAAATCCTCATGATTGACAATTGCTGCAATAGTGGCGCGTACCGTTTCTTCTTGATTTGGGATAATTAACCCATTTTCGAGAGCTTTAGCAAGAGCGGAATCTATGTCGTTTTTACTAGTGATAAAAGATAGAATTTCATGTATAACATTTCCAAATTCAATTGCTTTTTGCTGTTTGGTGTTCCACATGACACTTTCGCGTTGTGCTATTTTAATGCTATTAGGATTCAAATTGGTATGTAATTGCGGAATTTTTGCCGTTTGATTTTCTGCCTTTTCCTCAAACGATACTTTATGTGACTGACCAAATTCGTAGTAAAATTTGTTTTCATCAAAACCTTTACTTTGTAAAAATTCTACAAAAAAGGAAGACGAATTCCATGGTAAACTTCCGTCATCTTTCAGATTCATAGTAGAAAGAACGTGCAATTGCTCTTCAGCACGTGTCATTGCAACATACAATACATTAATCGTGTCCAGCAAATCTTCTTGCTTTTTTTGTTTGTAGGTTTCGGCTGCTTCTGCTCCATATCCTTCTACTTTACTGCTTTTTTCAACGAGTGCTTTTGGTAAGCCAATTAATTCTTCATCGGCATTGAGCCATATTTTTTGCCTTGGTCCTTTGCTAAAATCTTCTTCGGCAAACGGAAAAATAACTACTGGAAATTCCAATCCTTTCGATTTATGAATGGTCATGATTCTAACAGCATCGGTGCCTTCTGGAGATGGAATGCTGAATTTCTCGCCATTTTTATCCCAATACTGTAAAAAATCGGAGATTCCTGCTTGGTTTTTTATATCGCGTTCCAAAACAATGTCTAAAAAATAATGCAAATACGCATTGCGCTTTTGAATAGGAATCATCTTTGTAATGATGTTTTCTGTAGCTTCGTAAAGCGATTTTTTTCGACTGTTTTCAAACGAAAAATCCAACCCAAATTGCAATAACCACTGTTGAAAATCGCTTTCCTTTTTTTGTTCCATTCCTTGCAAAATGAAATCGTGAATTGGTAAATTATCTTGTAGATGAATCGACAAATAATACAAGAAATTCGCTTTGGCTTCTATGTCATTATTGTTTTTTAAATATCGCAATATATGAATAACGCATTTTACTTCGGAAGACGCACCAATCATCAAACTTTCGGAGGATAAAATCGGAATTCCGTTTTCTGTTAAATGCGTCGCAACGGCAATTCCTTGCGATTTTTTTCGGGTTAAAATAACAATGTCTTTATTTTTAAATCCGTTGGCTTTTACTTCGTTTATTTTGGTAAGTGTGGCTTCCAAATACAATTCGTTTTTATCTAAATTTTCTTCTTCACCATCTTCAAAAGGAACTGCTTCTTTTTGAATTTTGGGCAAAAATGTAATCGATACACATCCGCCTTTCTTATCATTACTTTTTTGCCGGCTGTAATTGCGATACAGCGCATTGTAATCTTCGTTTTCAAATTCTTTTGATACAAATTGAAAGAAATCATTGTTAAAATCGATGACTTCCGAATAACTTCGATAATTAGTGTCGAGTGAAAATTGGATTTTATCCGGATTATTAAACGGATTTTTGTCTTTACTCAATTCGATAAACTGCTCTGCTTTTCCACCACGCCAACGGTAAATCGACTGTTTGGGATCGCCAACGATGAGCAATGAGCCTCTTTCGCCATTCAAATCTTCGCTAGAAAGTGCATTATCGATAAGCGGAATCAAATTTTGCCATTGCATTTCGGACGTATCTTGAAATTCGTCGATAAAAAAATGACGGTATTTTTCACCCAAACGCTCATAAATAAAAGGCGCAGGCTGGTTTTGAATTTGCTCGTAAATCAACGTATTGAACTCGGCAATCGAAAGCACATTTTGGTCTTTTTGAATCTTTGTCAATTCGTTACTTACCGTGTTCAATAGCGAAAGTGGTGTGATGTTTTTTAGAAAAGCTTCGTAAAAATTTTTCTTTTCAAATTTGGAATAAATTGATTTTAGAATTTCAAGAAGATTGGGAATGACGCTCTCAATAATGGCTTCGTCTTTAGCGTCTTTTTTTATTTTGATATCTTCAAAATTCAAAAAGCGATGATTGTTAGCCTTAGCATCTTTTGTAATTATAAAATTCAAATGCTTTGGAAAAGTTCCATAAGGAAAAGAATTCAAATCTACTCCGTTTTTTTCCAATAACATCAAAACTTCAGAAGCTAATTCAACCGTTTCTGATTCCGTTTGCTTGCAAATTTCGGTCAACTTGTTTTTGATTTCAACAAATTCTGCAATCGATTTGGAATTGAAATGCGTAATTTCTTCACGATTGTTCTCATTTAAAATAAGCCTACCGGTTTCCATAATTTCACGTGAAATATCCCAACTTTTATCTTCATCGGTTTTTTCCATGGTAAAGTCGACCAACAATTTGGTCAGATCTTCGTCGTCGTCATTTCCGGCTCTTGAAATTAGTGTATCGACTGCTTCTGACAACAAGTTTTCAGTGTCGGTAGTGGTTTCAAAAGTGATGGGCAAATTCAAATCGTGTGCAAAAGCACGAATGACTTTTAGCGTAAATTTATCGATGGTAGAAATATCAAAAGCCGCATAATTATGAATGAGGTTTTTAATGATGCTTTTCGATTTGTTGTGAATGTCGTGTGAGCTCAAATGCGTTTCTGCAGAAATGTGTTGCATGAGTTGCAGCGCTTTTTTACTTGGCGTTTCTTGAGCAAATTCCGATAAACTTTCGACCACACGACTTTTCATTTCGTGCACGGCTTTGTTGGTAAACGTGATGGCAAGAATGTTGCGATAGGCATCGTTTTTATTGGACAAAAGAATGATTTTTAGGTATTCTTTTACCAAAGTGTAGGTTTTTCCAGAACCTGCAGAAGCGTCGTATAAAGAGAAAGCGGGTTTTTGCATGTTTTATTATTTAATCCTTTTAGGGTTTAAGAACCTTGAAAGGGCTGAGTTTTATCTGATAAATATAATTCAATTTAGAGTCTTCTCCATAATATTCAACTTCAAATTCATCGACTTTTATAGCGCCAATTTTTTCTATGGCTTTTTGCGAACGGTAATTGAAGGCTCCAATGTGAAAATACACTTTGTCTACAAACTCAAAAGCATACTCAATCATTAATTTTTTTAACGCTTTGTTGTAACCCTTTCCCCAAAATTTTCGTGCGATAAAGGTATACCCAATTAAAACAGAGTTGTCTTTTTCATCATAATCATAAAACCGAGTACTTCCAATGGGTTCATTGGTTTGAGCTTCGCGGATAAAAAAGGCTCCATTCGACTGCAAAGCTCCCTCAAAATAGTTTTGAAAAACGGGTTTTTGATAGCGCAATTTGTTAGGATGTTGTTCCCAAATTAAAGGGTCGGAGGCTACAGAGTACAATTCGTTGAAATCGATTTGCTGTAAAGGAACCAATTTAATGTGTTGGTTTTGGAGATGGTTGGGTTGTACATTGAAAATCATGTTGTGAACTGTTTTTAGCCCTGATTGCAGCGGCATCCTTTTTATTGCTGACAGTGATTGCTGTTGGGAATAAAAAGATAGAGCGGAAAGCAGGAATAGCTTCAAATAATACCCTAATAAAATTATAGTATAATTATGTAACTAATTTTGAAGTTAAATTTATAACTTTGAATTCATTATTTTACTAATCTTTTAAAATTAACATATCATGGCTTTTGAATTACCAAAATTACCTTATGCATACGATGCATTAGAACCACATATTGATGCTAGAACTATGGAAATTCACCATTCGAAACATCATAATGCCTACACTACAAACTTAAATGCTGCTATTGCTGGAACTGATCTGGAAGGAAAATCGATTGAAGATATCTTGATGAATTTGGACATGTCAAAAGCGGCGGTTCGAAATAACGGAGGAGGATATTATAACCACAATTTATTTTGGACAGTAATGTCACCCAACGGTGGCGGACAACCAACAGGCGAATTAGCTGCTGCAATTGAAAAGGATTTGGGTTCTTTTGACGAATTTAAAGCGGCCTTTGCAAAAGCGGGCGCGACACAATTTGGATCAGGGTGGGCTTGGCTTTGTGTAAAAGATGGAAAATTGGAAGTTTGCGGAACACCAAACCAAGACAATACCTTAATGCCAGGTGTTGGTTGTGGTGGAACTCCAATTTTAGGCATGGACGTTTGGGAACATGCGTATTACTTAAACTATCAAAACCGTCGTCCGGATTATATTGAAGCTTTTTTTAATGTGATTAACTGGGATGAAGTTTCTCGCCGTTTCGCAGAAGCGAAATAAAAAGAGTTCACACTAATTGCACAAATTAGCATAATTACTTTTGTGAAAATTCGTGTAAAAATAAGACCCGACATTCAATTTAATGTCGGGTTTTCTATTTTTAAGATTGGCGTAAATTAAAAAGACGCCCGCTGTAGCGGACACCTTTTTGCCCCAAATCTATCCTAAACTTTAACCTACTAAATTCTATGATACTACAAACATACTATGAAGTCTGTAATGTGCACTTTAAAAACCATAAATATATTGGAATGCTAGGCAAATGAGAGTGAAACTACCTTTTTGAAAATGCCACTTTTTGAAAATAAAAAAGGTGAAATTTCTTTCACCTTTTTTGCCCCAAATCTACCATAAACTTAACCTACTAATGCTATGGTGATTCAAATATAGATACAAACGATTTTAACCTAATTATAATTTGGACAAAAAGCACAAATAATCGACCAACTACACTTTTTATTGAAAATTAATACGCTCGGGCGTTATTTCCTTCATAAAAATTGATAAAAGCGCGGTTCACAACCCGATTTCCGCCTGGTGTTGGATAGTCACCTGTAAAATACCAATCTCCTAAATTCTTAGGACAAGCAATGTGTAGGTTGCTAACCGATTGAAAAATGATTTTTACTTCCGCTTTGATGTCGTTTGGATTCAATAATTCAGCGATTTTATCTGATACTTCCATATCGCTAAATGACGAATAGATTTCGGTAACATAATTCACTACTTCTGAGTCTTTTAGAAACTCTTGTGTCTTGCATTTTTTATAAACATCTTCTACAATATGGTATTGATTTCGCTCTTTTAAAAGCGCAATTGCTGCCTGAAAAGCGACCAATCCTTCGAGCTTCGCCATATCAATTCCGTAACAATCGGGATAACGTATTTGTGGAGCTGATGATACGACTACGATACGTTTTGGATTGAGTCGATCCATCATTTTAAGGATGCTTTTTTTTAAGGTCGTTCCTCTCACAATGCTATCGTCGATAATCACTAAATTGTCGGTTGGTTTAATTACGCCATAGGTTACGTCATACACGTGAGCAACTAAATCGTCACGACTGCTGTCTTCAGTTATAAATGTTCGAAGTTTGACGTCTTTAATGGCAATTTTTTCGGTTCGTATTTTTACCGAAAGTATTTGTTCTAACTTTTCTTTGGTTAGCGTTTTTCGGTTGTTTAAAATGAATTGATTCTTGCGTTGGTTTAAGAAATCATTCGCAGCTTCTACCATTCCGTAAAAAGAGGTTTCTGCCGTATTGGGGATAAAAGAAAACACCGTATTGTCAGTATCGTCTTCAATAGCTTCTAGAACGGCTGGAAGAATTAACTTACCGAGTTCTTTTCGCTCTTGGTAAATTTCGGCATCGCTTCCGCGGGAAAAATAAATACGCTCAAACGAACACGCTTTTTTGACTGTAGGCGTAATAATTTCTTCCAAAGAAACGGTGCCATTTTTTTTGATGATTAATGCATTTCCTGGATTCAACTCTTGTACTTTTTCAAAAGGAACGTTAAAAACGGTTTGGATAACCGGTCTTTCTGAGGCGACTACTACAATTTCATCGTCTTCATAAAAATAAACGGGACGAATTCCGGCTGGATCACGAATCACAAACGAATCACCATGTCCTAATAATCCGGCCATAGCATAACCGCCGTCCCAACCACGAGAGGCACGTTTTAAAATTTTTGCAACATCGAGTTTCTCAGCAATTATTGGTGATGCTTCTCTCTTAGACAAGCCATTGTTTTTACATTCTTGGTACAAATCGGTCACCTCATCATCGAGAAAGTGTCCGATTTTTTCCATAACTGTAACCGTATCGGCCATTTCTTTTGGATGCTGTCCTAATTCTACCAAACTATTGAATAGTTCTGTTACATTGGTCATGTTGAAATTTCCAGCAATGATTAAATTTCGGTGCATCCAATTGTTTTGACGCAAAAAAGGATGAACACTTTCGATATTGTTTTTTCCAAAAGTTCCGTAACGAACGTGTCCTAAAAACAATTCTCCGATGTATGGAATTTTAGCTTTTTGTAATGCTACATTATCTTGATACTCGGGATGCAACGTCAACTCTTCATTGATTCTGCCATTGATTTGGGCAAAAATATCTTGAATGGGTTGGGCATCGTTCGACCGAATTCGGCTGATATATCGTTCGCCTGGCTCGACATCGAGTTTGATGGATGCAAATCCGGCGCCGTCTTGTCCACGATTGTGCTGCTTCTCCATTAAGAGATACATTTTTTGTATGCCGTAAAAAGCGGTTCCGTATTTTTCTTTGTAGAATTCTAACGGTTTTTTTAATCGTAAAAGTGCAATGCCACATTCGTGTTTTATTGCGTCGCTCATTGTGTTGTAGTTATTTAATTATGTTATTATTTACCGCAGATTCGCAAATTAATTTCTCTTCTTTATTTTTTAAAAATCTGCGAATCTGCGGTTATTTCAAATAAAAATGCCCCGACCCGAGCCCTGGAAGGCGAACAGAGCGGAGCTACATTTCGAGGCATAAATTTATGATAATTCTATATCAAAATGTGTTAACGCTTTGAATTGTTTTAATCTTTCTTGTACTTCAACTTGTTTAAGGCCAACCATGCGTTCGGTACCGAATTTCTCCACACAAAAGGAAGCCAAATTTGAACCGTGAATGATGGCGTTTTTCATATTATCAAATGAAATATTTTCGCTTTGTGCAATATGCCCAGAAAAACCACCTGCAAAGGTGTCTCCGGCTCCAGTTGGATCAAATACTTCTTCTAAAGGCAATGCAGGTGCGAAGAATATATTTTTCCCTTCAAATAATAATGCACCGTGTTCTCCTTTTTTGATGACCACATATTTTGGACCCATGGTATGAATCTTAGCTGCGGCTTTTACCAACGAATATTCACCTGATAACTGACGCGCTTCTTCATCATTAATGGTAATCACATCCACGCGTTTCATAACGTCTAGTAATTCAGGCAAGGCGCAATCCATCCAAAAGTTCATGGTATCTAAAACCACTAATTTGGGCTTGTTGCTCATTTGGTTTAAAACACCACTTTGTACAATTGGGTGTAAATTACCCAACATCACTACCTCGGCATCTTTATATTCTTGAGGAACTACTGGATTGAAATCGGCCAACACATTCAATTCGGTAATTAGCGTATCACGCGAATTCAAATCGTTGTGGTATTTTCCGCTCCAAAAAAACGTTTTTCCTCCTTTAACAATTTCAATTCCTGAGATATCAATATTTCGCTCGGTCAATAAATCGAGATATTCTTGCGGAAAATCTTCACCAACTACAGATACAATAGCCGATTTTACATTAAAATACGAAGCTGATAATCCGATAAATGTAGCGGCGCCACCTAAAATTTTATCTGTTTTGCCAAAAGGCGTTTCGATAGCGTCAAAAGCGACGGTTCCTACTATTAAAAGTTTGTTCATGGTATGATATCAAATTAGAAGGTGCAAAGATAGTTTATAGGTTTGAAGTTTAAAAGTTTAAGGGTTTAAAGTTTTGTTAGAATTTTTGATAGATTTGTAAGTAATAAAAAACAAGTAATGAAGAAGATACCTCTTTTTTTGCTTTTCATATTTTGCAGCAACCGTTGTGCTCCAGAGGCGACTATTATACACTTTTTCAATAAGAGCGAAAAAAATGTCATCCTTTTATCTAAAAGCGAATTACAGGATTATAGAAACAGGTTTTTATCAAAAACGCTTGTTTCTGTCCGGACAATAAAGAATAATGACGACCGCTATTTGGGATTTGTTACTAATGAATTAGACAATTTTAAAAATAACGATGGCAACTATTTCTTTTATATTGTGAATTCCATTGATGTTGACAGTATAGTGGTAAAAAAAAATAGAATAAAATTACTGCAAGAAAACAATACAATAATCTATAACCCGAAGGAAATTTTATTCTTAAACAAAGAATAATACATTACAACAACTTCCCCTCCTCTTTCTCATAAAAAGCATCAACCGACAACTTTGGCTGCATCGATGCCATAACCGCCAATTCATCACAACGTTCGTTCTGTGGATGATTGTTATGCCCTTTTATCCATTTAAAATCGACTTGGTGTTGGCGGTAAACTTTTAAAAACCGTTTCCATAAATCGGCATTTTTTCTGCCCGCAAATGCTTTTTTTTCCCAACCTAACACCCATTTCTTCTCCACAGAATCGACCACATATTTCGAATCGGAAATTACCAAAACCGTCATGTTGGGGTTTTTTAGTTTTTCTAAACCTACAATTACGGCAAGTAACTCCATTCGGTTGTTGGTGGTCATGCGAAACCCTTCGTAAAATTCTTTTTTGTGAGGCGTTCCAACCAATTCCATGACAACGCCATAACCACCGTTTCCGGGATTTCCTTTGGCAGCGCCGTCGGTGTAGATGTGGACTTGATGGTTCATTTTGATTGTTGGATTATTCGATTGTTGAATTGTCGGATTGTTAGATTTTTCGAACTATCCAATAATCGAATCATCCAATAATCGCTCGATTACTTTCGGAAATTGTTGGTGTTCCAATTGATGTACTTTCTCCGCTATTTCTTCCGCTGTTGTGCACTTTTCTATATTTACCGATTTTTGAAAAATAATGCGTCCTTCGTCATAATGTTCGTTGACATAATGAATGGTAATTCCGGTCTCCTTTTCGTGATTGTCCAAAATGGTTTGATGCACTTTCATTCCGTACATGCCTTTTCCTCCATATTTTGGCAGCAATGCCGGATGGATGTTGATAATTTTATTGGGATAAGCGTGTATAATTTCGTTGGGGAATTTCAGGAGAAAACCCGCCAAAACAATTAAATCGGGCGCTATTTGGTTGATTAAAACCGTTACTTTTCCTTCATTAAGCTCTTCCTTTGAAAAAACAACCACCGGAACATTATATTTTTTAGCTTTCTCTATGACTTTGGCATTCGAATTGTTAGTGAAAATGCCGACTACGTTTACACGACTTATTTTATTGAAATGTAATATGATTTTCTCGGCGTTGGATCCCGACCCAGAGGCGAAGATTACTATTTTTTGCATTTACACTGTAATTATTATTACGCAAAAAAAAGAATAATAAATGATAATAAATAATATAAATGAGGTCTTTGTAAAATAAATTTTTTAATTTCGTGGTAAACAAATAGTAACTAAAAGATGGTATTAGAATAAAGTTTTTTATTTTTGCCAACAATTTAAATTTTAAAATTAAAGATTATGTCAGACATTGCATCAAGAGTTAAAGCGATTATCGTAGACAAATTAGGCGTTGACGAGAATGAAGTTGTAACAGAAGCAAGCTTCACAAACGATTTAGGAGCTGATTCATTAGACACTGTAGAGCTAATTATGGAGTTCGAAAAAGAATTTGACATTCAAATTCCAGACGACCAAGCTGAAAACATTGCTACAGTAGGTCAAGCAATTTCTTACATCGAAGAAGCAAAAAAATAATAAATCAAAAACCCGTATGTAATTATTATGTACGGGTTTTTATTATTTAAAAAAATTAAACTATTTTTGATTGAATTTCAATCACAACATATTGAAATACCCCTGTATCTTTACGCTTTAAACATAAAGAAAACATGGGTATTATTTGTTTAAACACGATTTTATAAAAATACATTATATGCAATTAAAGCGAGTTGTTGTTACTGGTCTCGGAGCCATAACTCCCATAGGAAATTCAATTCAAGATTATTGGGAGGGTTTAATTAATGGTAAAAGCGGTGCAGCACCAATTACCTATTACGATACTGAAAAACACAAAACAAAATTTGCTTGCGAGATTAAAGATTTCAATATAGAAAACTATATGGATCGAAAAGAATCTCGTAGAATGGACAAATTTGCACAATATGCTGTTGCTGCTAGTGAAGAAGCGATACACGATGCCGGAATAACATCTGACAATGTTAACAAACAACGCGTTGGTGTTATTTGGGGTGCTGGAATTGGTGGTTTAGAGACCTTTCAAGAAGAAGTAATCAGTTACGCTCAAGGCGATGGTACGCCGCGATTCAACCCGTTCTTTATTCCAAAAATGATTGCCGATATTGCTCCAGCGCACATCTCCATGCGAAATGGCTTTATGGGTCCCAATTATACAACGGTTTCTGCCTGTGCTTCGTCTGCGAACGCTATGATAGACGCCTTCAATTACATCCGTTTAGGTATGTGTGACGTGATTATTTCAGGTGGTTCAGAAGCTGCTGTCACTATTGCTGGAATGGGCGGATTCAACTCTATGCAAGCCTTATCTACACGTAATGATAGTCCGGAAACTGCTTCAAGACCCTTTGACGCGACGCGCGACGGATTTGTTTTGGGTGAAGGAGCTGGCGCCTTAGTTTTGGAAGAATACGAACATGCAAAAGCACGTGGTGCTAAAATATATTGTGAAGTAGGCGGTGGCGGAATGTCGTCAGATGCTTATCATTTAACGGCGCCTCATCCAGATGGAATTGGTGTAATTGCGGTTATGGAAAACACTTTACGCGATGCCGGAATGACGCCAGACCAGGTAGATCACATCAATACGCACGGAACTTCAACTCCATTGGGAGATGTAGCCGAATTAAAAGCAATCAGTCATGTTTTTGGCGATCATGCTAAAAACATCAACATCAATTCGACCAAATCAATGACTGGACATTTGCTAGGAGCCGCAGGTGCTATCGAAGCAATAGCTTCAATTTTAGCAATGAAACACGGAACAGTTCCTCCTACAATTAATCATACAGTAGTAGACGCAAACATTGATCCTAGTTTAAACTTAACTTTAAATATAGCACAAAAAAGAGACATCAAAGTGGCCATGAGTAACACTTTTGGATTTGGTGGTCACAATGCTTGTGTGCTGTTTAAAAAATTAGAAGACTAAGTTTTCATGCGCATACTTAAAAACATATTTACTAGAAATTCCCGTTCTACAGAAAGCGGGAATTTTTTTGTTAGTGTTGAAAAAATTATCGGGTTTAAACCGGTTACTCTTTTATATTACGAAAAAGCGTTCACCCACAGATCGTCAAATAAAACCGATTTACACGGAAATCCACTGAATTACGAACGATTAGAATTTCTTGGCGATTCTATGTTAAGCTCGGTTATTGCGGCGCATTTATACAATAAAGCGCCTTTAGGAGATGAAGGATACCTGACCAAAATGCGTTCTAAAATTGTAAGTCGCGAACATCTAAACGAGTTAGGAAAAGACCTAAATTTAATTAGTTTGGTAGATAGTAAAGTTCCTTCCTCTCATTTTGGCGAAAACATTCACGGTAATATATTTGAAGCATTGGTTGGTGCTATATTTTTAGACAAGGGTTATCAGGGTTGTGAAGATTTTATTCAACGAAGGGTGATTATTCCGTATGTGGATATTGAACGTTTGGAAGGTAAAGTAATCAGTTACAAAAGTTTACTCATTGAATGGTGTCAAAAGGAAAAGAAAATTTTTCATTACGAAATCTATGATGACAACGGCAATGACAGTCAGAAGTACTTTGGTGTAAAACTAACCATTGACGAAAAAGTAGTGGCAAAAGCCAGAGCTACATCCAAAAAGAAAGCAGAAGAAATAGCTTCAAAAAGAGCGTATTTCTTATTTCAAGAAAAAATTAACAAAAAAGGGCTATAATTACCCCAAAGCTATATCGTTTTCGTTCATAAATTAACGTTAATGAAACACTTCAGATGTTTTTTCGAAAGCTTTAACACTTATATTTACATCTTATTTTAAGTTGAAAATGGCTACACTTAGATTGTATATTGATGAATTCGAAGAATTAGATTTTCATCTTTTAGCTATTCATACTTCGTTGGAGGACTTCCGATTGGCTTATTTTTTAAATCAAAAACTACAACTAAATTTAAGCAAAAACAAAGACGAGATTAAAATAAAAAACAAAGAAGGAAATACTTTTTTCTCACGGTATACTTTTGAAGATATAAAAAACGATGTGTTTTGGAATCTAATAGAAAATGAAAATGAAATTATCTTAAAATTAAACAATACCAATCAGGGCTTATTTAGCGAAAGTAAAAACTCGTTCACTACCAAAGATTTTCTGTTACCAGAATTTAAAAAGGTAAATTTTTTTCTAAAAATAGAAGCTTCTAAAGAAAGCATATCGCTGTCAGAAATAACAAACACTATCAAATCAATAGACCGAATTGCAACGGTATATGCTATTGATTTAAACAACATAAAGTCAAAAAACAATTTAATTTTTTAATACCAATGTCAACAAGAAAAAAGACTAAAATTGTAGCCACATTAGGACCTGCATGTAGTTCAAAAGAAGTAATAAAAGATATGATTGATGCAGGAGTAAACGTATTTCGAATCAATTTTTCTCATGCCGATTATGAAGATGTTACAGAACGTATCGAAATTATCCGCGGTTTAAACGACGAATTTGGTTACACCACAGCGATTTTAGGCGATTTGCAAGGACCAAAACTACGCGTTGGCGTGATGAAAGAAGATGTAGTTGTCAATCCAGGCGATATCATCACTTTTCAAACAGCTGAAGACGTTCCAGGAACTGCCGATAGAGTGTACATGAACTACAAAGAGTTCCCAAAAGATGTAAAGCCTGGCGAAAAAATCTTGCTAGATGACGGAAAATTAATGTTTGAAGCGCTTGAAACCAACGGAAAAACCGAAGTGATTTGTAAAGTAATTCAGGGTGGTCCGTTAAAATCTAAAAAAGGCGTTAATCTTCCCAACACTAAGGTTTCTTTACCAGCCTTGACTAAAAAAGACATCAAAGATGCGATTTTCGCCATCGAACAGAAAGTAGATTGGATTGCCTTATCGTTTGTACGAACTCCCGCCGATTTAGAAGAATTACAAGATTTAATTGCCAAACATTCTGATCATAAAATTCCGATTATTGCCAAAATTGAAAAACCTGAAGCCGTTGAAAACATTGATAAAATTGTTGCTTTTTGCGACGGATTGATGGTGGCTCGTGGCGATTTGGGTGTTGAAATTCCGGCGCACGAAGTACCTTTAATTCAAAAGAAATTAATTCACCGTGCCAAAACAGCTCGCATTCCGGTTATCGTAGCCACACAAATGATGGAAACGATGATTACCAGTTTAACGCCAACACGTGCTGAAGTCAATGACGTAGCCAACTCGGTTATGGATGGTGCCGATGCAGTGATGCTTTCTGGCGAAACCTCTGTTGGAAATTATCCGGTTCAAGTAATTGAAAAAATGACTCAAATTATCGAAGCTGTCGAAGATTCGCCGTTAATTCATGTCCCACAAAATGCGCCACACGTAAGAACGAAACGTTTTATCACCAAATCAATTTGTTACCACGCTGCCATTATGGCCAATGAAATTCAAGCAAAAGCCATTTCAACATTAACCAATAGCGGATATACAGCGTTTCAAATTTCGGCTTGGCGACCAAAATCACACATTTTAGTATACACTTCAAACACTCGCATTTTAACCCAACTCAACCTACTTTGGGGCGTAAATGCGTTTTTTTATGACAAATTTGTTAGCACCGACGATACCGTAGAAGATATCAATCGCATTGCTAAAGAAAATGGTTTTGTAAAAAAAGGCGACATGCTTATCAACTTAGCAGCGATGCCTGTTGTAGCCAAAGGAATGGTGAATACGATGCGTATTTCTGAAATAGAATAAATTAAATAATTTGTATAAAAAAGCCGTTTGCATTTGTAAACGGCTTTTGTTTTTAAAATTCAAATCGCAATTGTACGACAACGGTTTTTTTGACTTCAGTATTTAAGTTATTAAGTGAAATGCCTAACAAGCGCACCGAATCTTTCAATCTTTCTTGGTACAATAATTCTTTTACGGTTTCGAATAAAAGTCCTTTATCTGAAATAAAATAAGGTAATGTTTTGCTACGAGTTTGCATCGTAAAATCGCTGTATTTAATCTTTAATGTTACCGTTTTACCCGAAATGTTGTGTTTCTTCAAACGACGCTCTAATTCTTCTGCAATGCGCTCTAATCGTTCTTGCATAAATATTTCAGACGTCAGATTTTCGTTAAACGTATGTTCGGAGGCAACCGATTTGGTAATGCGATTGGGTTTTACTTCACTGTTGTGGATGCCTCGCACAATTTTATAATAGGAAGCGCCACTTTTACCGAAATGTTCTTCTAAATAATCGACGGTTTTCGATTTTAAATCGGCTCCAGTAAAAATCCCATGTTGGTACATTTTTTCGGCAGTGACTTTTCCAATTCCATAAAACTTTTTAATGTCTAATTGTTCTAAAAAAACTAAAACCTCATCTGGATTTACCGTTTTTTGTCCGTTGGGTTTGTTATAATCGCTGGCAATTTTTGCCACAAATTTATTGATAGAAATTCCAGCAGAAGCTGTAAGTCCGACTTCTTCATAAATACGCTTACGGATTTCTTGTGCAATTAACGACGCACTTGGATTACCTTTTTTATTTTGCGTGACGTCTAAATACGCTTCATCTAATGAAAGTGGTTCAACCAAATCGGTGTACTCGTGAAAAATGGCTCTAATTTTTTTAGAAATTTCTTTATAACGATCAAAACGAGGACGCACAAAAATAAGATCAGGACAATTTTTCTTTGCTTGAACGCCACTCATGGCACTTCGTACACCAAATTTTCGCGCCTCATAACTCGCTGCTGAAACGACACCACGAATCTCGCAACCGCCTACAGCCAAGGGTTTTCCTTTTAATTCGGGATTGTCCATTTGTTCGACAGATGCATAAAAAGCATCCATATCGACATGAATTATTTTTCGGTATTTGATTTCGTCTAACACCTCACAAATTTAGTATTTTTATTATACAGAGTGAGGCGGAGAATCGATTAGTCTCGAGTCGTATAGAATTTGTACATTTGAAAAAAAGCATTTACTATGATTGAAATAGAACGTAAGTTTTTAGTCACATCAAGCGATTTTATAAATGAATCGCACAATAAGTTTGAAATTGCACAAGGATATCTTTCTTCTCATCCGGAACGATCAGTGCGCATCCGAATCAAAGTCGATAAAGGTTATCTAACAATCAAAGGAAAAGGCAATGAAAGTGGTATGTCGCGTTATGAATGGGAGAAAGAAATTGCTATTGACGAAGCCAAAAAACTATTGCAATTGTGTGAAAAAGGTGGAATTGAAAAAACGCGTTATCTTATTAAAAAAGGAGAGCACACCTTTGAAGTTGATATTTTTCACGGCGAAAACGACGGTTTGATAATCGCTGAAATCGAACTTACTGATGAAAAAGAAAATTTTGAAAAGCCAAGTTGGTTGGGTGAAGAAGTAACCAATAAAGACCAGTATTATAACGCGTATTTATATAGAAAACCGTTTACTACTTGGTAACTATTGTAGCACTTCCAATTTAGCTATAACATACCCTGAGCCTCTGCCTGAAGCTATTTCCATAAATGCTTTTTTTGATAAATCAATCTCACGTCCTTTTACAAAAGGGCCACGATCGGTGATTTGTACAATTACCGATTTTCCATTGGCTTCATTTGTAACTCTAACAACGGTTCCAAAAGGGAGTTTTTTGTGCGCTGCAGTCATTTTATTCATATCGAAAATTTTACCACTTGCAGTTCTTTTTCCGTGAAAACGATTCGCATAATAGGAGGCATGTACTTTTTCTTTGTAGAACTTGAAATTGACTTTTTCGACACTAAGTGTATCAATTATAAGCTCTTTTTGAGAAGTCGCAACATTGTCTTTTTTAATAGAATCGAGTTGCAGTTTTATTTTTATTTCTTTGCTTTTTTGAATCTCTTTTTTTACAAATGCTTTTTGCTTCTTAGGGTCTTGGTCTTGCTGAGCGTGAATATTTACAACAATAAGACAACTAATTAAAAAAAGTAAAGGGCTAAAGAAAGTATTTTTAACTATTGATTTTTGCATACTTGAAATTTTAAATCATCAATCGTCACGGTTAAAAAAAGTCCTAAAAAGGACTTTTATAAATTAGTTAAGCCATGACGACCATGGAATTCTTATCATTATTAATACCAAACCTATGGCGTAGAAAAAACTTATTTTTTTGAATTTAGCTTCACTACTAGTTGCTTTTTTATGACCAGACCAACCAATTGTTATTAAAGCAATAGCAATTAGATTAAATAAAGGATGTTCTAAAGATGTCAATCGAAGTGCTGCATCTTTCATTTCGCCCAAACTTGCTTTTCCTAATGGAGATACGAAATAAAGTATAATTCCCACTACTAATTGAATGTGAATTGCTATCAAGGCAAACAAGGCAATTTTTCTGTCTTTAGGGAAAAATTCTTTTTTAGACATGTAGCCCATGGTTGCATTTATAGCGGCTAAAAATAATAATAAAACGGCTACATAAGCCCAACCCGAATGTAATTTTTGAAGAAAAGAATAATCCATAGTTTTGAGTGTACTTTTATTTATTATTTATGCTCTAATTAACCGAGCTAGAGTAACAAATATACTGAAAAAGAATAAAAATCTATTAAAGTGGAATGTATTTTTTATGTAATTACTTTTTTTTAAGAAAATAATCAAGCAGAAATGAAGTGGAATTATCATGGCTATTTACATGTTTAGTTTCTATTTCTTCTAAAATAGAATTTGCCAATTGTTTCCCAAGTTCAACGCCCCATTGGTCGTAGCTATAGATGTTCCAAATCACACCTTGAACAAATATTTTATGCTCGTACATTGCAATTAACGACCCCAATGACTCAGGCGTTAGTTTGCCTATTAAAATAGTGTTGGTCGGCTTACTGCCTGTGAAAACTTTGAATGGCAATAAAAATTTGGCTTTTTCTTCTTCCATTCCTTGCACTTCCAATTCGCGTTGTACTTGTTGTGCTGTTTTACCATTGAGTAACGCTTCCGTTTGAGCGAAAAAGTTAGACATTAATTTATTGTGATGGTCTTCATTGCCATAAAGTGGTTTCACAAATCCAATAAAATCGGTCGGAATAAGTTTGGTTCCTTGGTGGATTAACTGAAAAAATGCATGCTGTGAATTGGTGCCTGGTTCGCCCCAAATAATGGTTCCCGTTTGGTAATTTACTGGCTTTCCGTCGCGATCAATGCTTTTTCCGTTGCTTTCCATAATACCTTGTTGCAAATAAGGCGCTAATTTTTGAAGGTATTGCGAATATGGAATTAGGGCCTCGCTTTCAGCGTCAAAAAAGTTGTTGTACCAAATACTTAATAAAGCTAAGATGACTGGAATATTTTGCTCAAAAGGAGCCGTTTTAAAATGGTTGTCCATTGTATTAGCACCAACTAATAATTTGTCAAAATTAGCATATCCAACGGCCAAGCTTATGGATAAACCCACAGCACTCCATAATGAAAAACGTCCGCCAACCCAATCCCACATTGGAAAGATATTTTCAGGATTGATTCCGAATTCAGTTACTTTTTGAATATTAGTAGAAACAGCTACAAAGTGCTTTGCTACATCGTTTTGACTCGCCGATTGCAAAAACCATTTTCTAATGGTTTCCGAATTGGAAAGGGTTTCTTGTGTAGTGAATGTTTTAGAAACGATAATAAAAAGAGTGGTCTCTGGATTTAAATTTTTAATAATTTCATTTACATGATCGCCATCTACATTAGATACAAAATGAACATTGAGTTGGTTTTTGTAGAATTGTAAGGCTTGGACTACCATGTCTGGACCCAAATCAGAACCACCAATTCCGATATTGACTACATCGGTAAACGGTTTGCCTGTAAAGCCTTTTCTTTCTCCTGAAATAATTTGATGGGAGACGTTTTTTATTTTGTTTTTAACGGCATACACTTCGGGCATAACGTTTTTTCCATCTACTAAAACAGTTTCGTTTTCTGGAAGTCGGAGTGCCGTGTGAAGCACCGCTCTGTTTTCGGTTTGGTTAATTATGCCACCGTTGAAATACTGTTCAATAGCCTCTTTTAGCTGTACTTCTTTGACTAATTCTAATAAGGTATTAATCGTTTCTTGATTGATGTTATTTTTAGAGTAATCAATTAAAAAATCATTCCATTGTATGTGAAACTTTTGTGCTCTTGTCGTATCATTGGCAAACAATTCTTTGATAGAACCTTTGGTAATTTCTTGATAATGATTTTCGAGTTTTTGCCAAGCTGCAGTAGAGGTTGGATTTATTTTTTGAAGTGCCATATTTTATTTTTTCAACTGCAAATTTACAACTATTGTTTGTAAGTTAAAAGTTAAGTTTAGCCCAGATGGAAATGGAAAGCATTTTGAAGGAGGAAGTTGCTTTTTAATTCAAAAAAAGCGACTAAAAGGAGCTCTTTTTTGAATTAAAAAAGCACTTACACCAAAAAAATTTTGGAAAGAACAGCTGGAGATTGCTTCGCTTTGCTCACAATGTCAGCTTATTTGGTTCTGAATTTTAAATCGGTTACACTGTCTAATTCTCGTTTGAGCGGTTGCATGTAACTAAGGTATCTTGGCAGGTTTTTATTGTCCATGGGTTGCGAATTGGGCAATTTGAGTCGTAACGCATCGACTTGAACTCCGTTTTTCCAAAAGCGATAACACACGTGTGGACCTGATGCCAAACCGGTACTCCCGACTTTGCCAATAACTTGTCCTTGACTGACACGTTGACCGCGTTTGACCAAAATTCTGGACATGTGTAAGTATTGTGTGGAGTAGGTTCGATCGTGTTTTACTTTGACAAAATTTCCGTTTCCTGCCGTATAACCAGCTTGTTCGATAACTCCCGCTGCAGTAGTCATAATGGGCGTTCCTGTTGGTGCTGCATAATCGGTTCCGTTATGCGCTTTCCAACGCAATTGCACAGGATGGAAGCGATTTTTAGAAAATTTTGATGTTATGTGAACGAATTTTAGGGGCGCTTTTAGGAAGAAATTTTTAAGTGCTTTTCCTTCTTCATCGTAGTAATCTTTTTTGCCGTTTTTAGCATCTTGAACAAACGGGAAAGCATAAATTTTTTCGCCTTTGTATTCAAAATACGCTGCTCTTATGCTGTCTACTCCGTCATAAATCGTGTCATTGATATACCGTTCGGTGAAGCTTATCGCGAATTTGTCTCCTTTTTTGGATTTGAAGAAATCGATTGACCACGCGTAAATTTTAGTTAACCGTCCGGATAAGGTAGGCTCAATTTTCATGCCGCGCAAAGTTTGCGTCAAAGAACCCGTGAGTTCTCCCGAAACGGTTTTGGTTCTGAAGGTTAACGGACGTGCTTTTTTAAATCCTACAATCGAATCGGTCAAATCGATTAAATAATAATTCAATCGATCAGGTTGGTATATAAAGTATTGCAGTTTGTTGTATTTGTCTTTGGATCGCAAACACACATAAGGTCTTTTGTAGCGTACACTTGTTGGAAAGGAATCGCGAATTACTTTAATAATGTCGCCTACTTTTTTGCCGTTAAGATTTTGCTTGGAGAGAATTTTATCAAAGGTGTCTTGCCGTCCGATGGTATCAAAATGCACATTGTATTCGTCAAACTTGAATCCGAAATCAACAATCGGTTTAGTGGGTTCCGTATCGACAATCCATACCTCTTCCTCTGTTTTTTTACAGGAATACAATGTGATGAAAAGCAATATAATTAGTGATACTTTCTTCAAGTGATGCAATTTGTTTTATCAAATTAACAGTTTTCGCCCCAATTTTTCAATTCGTCTTCGGTCCAAAGTTCGGGAAAAAAGATGCGTCTTTGGAATTTTGGGTGCATGTATTTTTTCCAATCGCTTCCGCCAGTAGCTTCTCCGGTTCCGACGCCACTTCCTTCAATGTATTTTCTTGCGGCATTAAGATGTCCCATCACCCAAGTAATGTTTACCGTGTGATCATAATGACGCATCGCTTTGATTAATTCGGGATTTTTCTGATCGCTTTCAGGTAATTGTTTGAATTTTTGCCACACATTTATCGTATTGTATTCTTCCATATGGCGAAGAAATTGCGCTTTATATTTGCGTTCGAATTCTAAAATCAAAAACGACTTTTCACCTGTAGCGTGGTCTTTTCCTGCTGCTTGCCAGTACAAATGTTCAAGTGCGTGTTCGTAAGGCGTATTTCGGTCGATGGTTGCTCTAAAACGATAATCGATAAGGTTGATTAAATCGGTGGAGGAGAATTCAATCAATCGGTATTGTGCGCTTTGAAAGCCGCTTGCTGGCGTTAGCGTATTTCTGAATTTCATGTATTGCTCGACTTCCATTCCGTCTCCCATAATATCGAAAGACGTGGTAAGCATATCGAAATAACGGCTGATACGATCCAATTTCGTTGTAAAAAAAGCGGTTTCAGGTTTTTCGGTATGACAGAGTTGTTGTATTTCCCACAAAATCATTTTAAACAAGAGTTCGTTGACTTGATGGTACATGATAAAAACCATTTCGTCGGGCAAAATGGTTCGTTGTGTTTGCAAATTTAAAAGCGCATCGGTTTGAATGTAATCCCAGTAAGTGATTGGTTTTGACCACAACAATCCTTCTAAATGCGTTTCGGTTTTTTGATTTATTTTGTCAAATTTTTTTTCTAATTCTGAAATTAAATGGTCGGTTTCTGAACTCATTGTTTTACTTTAATTTTGAAAGAATTTTGTAATCCTTTAAACGATTCTAAGTCGGCTTTGATTGACCCGACGGCTAAACTGGCTTTTATTCTAATGGGTAATTTATTTTCGTCATCGGAAATCCAAACGGTCAAACTTTCTTCTTCTTTGAACACTCTTCCTGATTGTACTAATGGACGAAAAATCATTGTTGATACCGTTCCAAATTTCGTATCGATGTCTTCTTTACCAATAAACTTTAACTTAAATTTAGTGGTTTCATCGTCAAAAAACATATCAATGGCTATCGATTCACCGACTTTAAGCTTGTTAATGGATTGGTGTTTTCTTAAATAATAGAAGGTTGATAAGATATCCTGAACGTTTTCTGGCGTAGCAAAAGTGTTTTCATTTTTGTTTTTATAATCCTTTACTAAGATAGTGTTTTTATCTTGATTGAAAAAGCCTTCTTGGTTTTTAGTGTAGCCACCTTCATCAATTTTTCTAACAAATTGATATGGTTTTCCTGTAGCTTTATCAAAATAACTTTCGTAAATATCTTCGACTTTAAAAAAGAATTTCGACATACCAGTGGTATACCCTTTTCCGATAGCGTGAAAAACTTTTTTATTATTTCGTGTCGATTCTTTGACTTCTAGTGTGGCATAACCCGCTGTTACAAATCCGTAATGAATTCTAAATTTGAACCATTCTCCTACGTCAAACACAGGATCTTTCTGCGTATCAAAACTCGTCATTACTAAGAACAATGCAAATATAATTCCTATTTTCATTTTGGTTTTTTTTACTGAATAATTAACTATAATGCAATTTCTGTTCCAAATGTATAAAAACAAAAAAACCCAGTCAATAAAATGACTGAGTTTTTACGCTATTAACCAACCAAAAAACTATAAATTAAGAATAACTTATATAAAAATCGAAGGAAACCACTCCTTCTCTTTTTGTGAGTACAAAGATATATCTGTTTTTAAATTATTCTTAGGTAAAAACCAACTTTAACATATTTTTATTAAAAATAACATCATTACATCGATGTAGTTTGTTAAATGTTTAGTTAATTTAGATTTTTACAACGTTCCTCTCAACGCTTGTTCTCTTTCAATTGATTCGAATAATGCTTTAAAGTTGCCCGCTCCAAAACCTTTGGCCCCCATTCGTTGAATGATTTCAAAGAAAAGTGTTGGGCGGTCTTGTTGGGGTTTTGTAAATATTTGTAATAAATAACCGTCTTCATCGGCATCGACCATTATGGCTAGCTTTTCTATTTGGACAATATCTTCTTTCATCATACCCATGTGAACGCCCAAACGCTCTGGGATAGCTTGGTAATAAGCATGTGGTGGCGCTGATAAAAATTCGACACCTCGAGCTCGTAATTCAGAAACGGTTGTAATAATATCATCGGTAGCTATGGCTATATGCTGAACGCCTGGACCTCCATAAAAATCGAGGTACTCTTCGATTTGAGAGCGCTTCTTTCCTTCGGCGGGTTCGTTGATTGGAAACTTAATACGGCCGTTGCCATTGGACATTACTTTACTCATTAAAGCCGAGTATTCGGTGTGAATTTGCTTGTCATCAAACGATAAGAAGTTGACAAATCCCATTACCTCTTCGTAGAATTTTACCCAGGTATTCATTTCATTCCAACCGACATTACCTACCATATGGTCGATGTATTTTAGTCCGATTGGAGCTGGGTTGTACTCCGATTTCCATTCTTGGTATCCAGGTAAAAAGACACCTTTATAATTTTTGCGCTCAACAAAAACGTGAACAGTTTCGCCATAAGTGTAGATGCCGGAGCGCACCACTTCGCCATGCTCGTCTTTTTCGACGGTGGGCTCCATGAACGAACGGGCGCCTCTTTTTATGGTTTCTTCGTAAGCGGAACGCGCATCTTCTACCCATAAGGCCACTACTTTTACTCCGTCGCCATGTTTGCGTAAATGATCGTTGATAGGCGAATCGGCGTTTAATGGCGTTGTGATTACCAAACGGATTTTGTCTTGTTTTAAAACATAAGAGGTTTTGTCTTTAACACCAGTTTCAAGTCCAGCATACGCCAACGATTGATATCCAAAAGCGGTTTTGTAATAATGTGCTGATTGTTTGGCGTTGCCAACGTAGAACTCGACATAATCGGTTCCTAATAGTGGAAGAAAGTCTTGTGCACCTTCAAATATTTTTTCGAGTCCGTATTCAACGGATTTTGCTTCTTTACTCATTGTGTTTAGTTTTGAACGCGATTTATGCGGATTTTACCGATATGCGCGGATTTTTAAAAAATAGTTTAATTGTTTAATTTGGTTTATTCCGCTGCGCTCCATACAGTTCGGCTTTGCCTCGGGTTTACCTTGATGGAAGCGGCATCCTTTTTTGCTGTTGTTCGGCAGAAAAGATATAGCGTACAGCAGGAAAAGCTTCTAATTATTCTATCCAAGATTGGTAATATTTTCCATCGTCCAACCCCATCGCTTCTTCGGTAACCATTAGCGGTCGAAACGTGTCGACCATAACGGCTAGTTCTTGCGTGATGGTTTGACCAATACTACGCTCCATAGCGCCTGGTGCTGGTCCGTGTGGAATGCCTTTTGGATGCAAAGTAATATGACCTTGTTCGATGTTGTTTCGGCTCATAAAATCACCATCTACGTAATACAACACTTCATCAGAATCGATGTTGCTGTGGTTGTAAGGCGCTGGAATGGCTTTTGGATGGTAATCGTATACTCGCGGGCAGAAGGAGCAAACTACAAACGTTGCCGTTTCAAATGTTTGGTGCACCGGTGGAGGTTGGTGAACTCTTCCGGTAATCGGCTCGAAATTATGTATAGAAAATCCGTACGGAAAATTATATCCATCCCAACCTACAACATCAAATGGATGCGAGGCATAGACCACTTCGTGCATCATCCCTTCTTTTTTTATTTTGATTAGAAAATCCCCTTTTTCATCATAGGTTTCTATTGCTGATGGCAATTTGAAATCGCGCTCACAAAATGGCGAATGTTCTAGATGTTGCCCTGATTCGTTTTTGTAGCGTTTTGGTGTGTAAAAAGGCGCAAACGATTCGACATAAAACAATCGGTTTTCGGTTGTGTCAAAATCAATTTGATAAATCATCCCTCTCGGAATAATTAGATAATCACCATATTCAAAATCGATGTTTCCCATCATGGTGCGAAGTTTTCCAGAACCTTTGTGGATAAAAATCATCTCATCAGCGTCGGCATTTTTATAAAAATAATCGCGTAATGATTTTTTGGGCGCTGCCAATCCAATGGTGCAATCTTTGTTGACCAGCATGGATTTTCGGCTGGCTAAAAAATCGTCTTCAGCTTTTAGCTCAAATCCTTTTAAAAGTAGTGATTTGATGTTTTTACCGATAGCAATTTTAGGTTCAACGGAATAGGATTTTGTTATTTCTTTGACTTGCGTTGGACGGTGAACATGGTATAATAACGATGAATGTCCGTGAAAACCTTCGGTGCCAAAAAGCTGTTCGTAATACAAGCCTCCGTTTGGTTTTTCAAACTGAGTGTGACGTTTTTGGGGGAAATTTCCAAGTTTATGATATAATGGCATTTTTTCATTTATTAATTAAACAATGTGAGAATGCAACAATTGTTTATTGTTACATCAATTAATTGACATAATTAATCTCATTCCGGATTTCTCTTGATGAGGAATTTTAAAAAATCGAGTAAACCATTCCAATTATTCATAACACAAATGTCGGAAAAAAAGTTGAAAGTTTTTAAAACCAGTAACCAAAACTAAACCATAAATAGCCCTTCGGTAATTCGGGCGACCAAGAATATTTCAATTCGATAGGTCCCAATATGGTTTCAAATCCGTAACCTACTGCATAGCCTGAATACGTTGGTGCTGAAATCCAATCGGCCGAGCTGAACAGCTTGTTTTTGGCATTGGCATAATTGGCAGAAAAATTAATATGATGTTTCTTATAAAACTCAACATCGATGGTAGCCAGCGTTTTGATGTAACTATCGGCTGCAATACTGATAAAATCATAACCATAAAAATGTTTGAAATTGTTTATGGTATTAAATCCATAACCTCCTAAAACGAAATCCATAAAATGAACACTCTCTTCACCTATTGCGGCTCCTGCTTCCGATTGAAATTTAAAGTTTAATCGTTTGAAAAATGTTCTTGTTATTCCTGCATCCAATTTAATTATGGTAAATCTATTAAACTGATTCGTATAATCTGTCGAATACAAAAACGATTGTACATCGCCATTAAATGACCATCCTTTCTTAGGAAAGTATTTATTGTCATACGAATCGTATTTTAAATACCCGAAAGCACTTGCATAATCACTGTTTTCAAAAATAGGATTGTTGTTTTCTAATGTTTTTGATCGTATTTTAAGGTGTTTTAATTCTATTCCTGCACCGATAAGAAATTTTTGCACAAAAATAGTTTGCACGTAGGCTTGATTGGTAAAGTCGGAAAAATCAATATTTAAGCTATTAATACCTAGTTGTGCGAATAAATCTCCATTGCTAAAATCGGTAGCAACATTGCGATTAAATTGATTATATCGTGATTTAAACCCAAAGCTAAAATGATAGCCATTGTCAATATAATAATCGAGAGTGTACCTGAAATTATCTCCCAATCCTATATCTATGGACAAAACGTCATTTTTAAAAATAGATTTCTTTTGGGTTAAATTGATTAAAGCAGCGCTTTTATAAAGTCCGTCATAATGCAACCCAAACTTTAAAAACGTTCGTGTTGTATTTTCGGTTAAATTAATAACTAAGTCATCCTTACCATTATTTTCTTCCAAAGCATAGGAAATAGCACTGAAATTTTGTGTAGCGTTGAGATTGTTAATGCCATTTTTTAAATCTTCATACGTAATGGTTGATCCTTCTTTAAAATTCAATTTTCCAATAACATAGGATGAGGTATAATCTTTAATGTCATTAACTAATATATAATTGATTTGGATGGTTTCGGTTTGCTTTTTTTTATGTTGGATTTTATATTGGTCTTTGTAGCCATACTGTTTTAGTTTTTCATACACGGTAAAAGCGGCTTCTTCCCCTTTTCGGACGATTTCTTTTCCATCGCTAAACGAAATAACCGTATAGCCAGAAATATCTGGTTTTAGATAAATCGTTGTTTTGGTGATTTTATCTTTCATGCTTTGAATCATCTCCAGATTGGTGATTTGTACCAGAATTCGCGTGGCATCTTTGAGCGAATTTCGATCTTTTAAATCGTCTTGAACATCGACACCAATAATAATATCGGCACCCATTTTTCTTACTTCTTCAACAGGATAATTATTTGTTACACCTCCGTCAACTAAGAGTTTTCCATCCATTTCGATAGGTGAAAAAAGTGTTGGAAATGCCGAACTTGCCAACAAAGCTTGAGGTAAAAAGCCTTTGTTTAAAACTACTTCTTCGCCTTTTTCGATGTCGGTGGCAATGCACACAAACGGAATGGGTAATTTATTAAAATCACGTGTGTGACGCACATTGTGTGTTAATTTGGTTAGCAAATTGTAATTATACATTCCTTTGGAAAGCGCAATGGGAATTCCGATGCTGAATTTTTTAAACGGCAATGAAAGAGCGTACAACTCATCATTTCGTTTTTCGTAAAAGCTTTTGGTAGTTCTAGGGATGTAATCTTGAAGCAGTTCGTCAAAATTGGTATCGGTAAAAATAGAGTCGATCTGTGCTGCGTTGTATCCTGATGAATACAACCCGCCTACAACCGCGCCCATACTTGTTCCGCCAATGTAATCAATTTTAACACCCGCTTGTTCAAGCACTTTTAAAACACCAATGTGAGCAAAGCCTTTGGCGCCGCCACCGCTTAAAACCAAACCGACTTTGGGACGTTTGATGGTATCTTGATTTTGTGAAAAGGAAGTAAAAGATAGTAACGAAAAGACAATAGGCAATAGGCAATAGGCAAAAGTGGAAATAGCCTTAAAGAGAAAATTCTTTTCTAATGGCTTTTGGCTAATGACTAATGGCTCTTTTTTCACTTGCTATTCTTTTTTGTAAAATTCGGAAATTTTTTTGGCTTTAGCTACACCAATTAGGTCAGAAATTTCTTTTTCAGTAGCTAATTTCAATCTTTTTACACTTTTGAAATGTTTTATTAACGTGAGCATGGTTTTTTCACCAATTCCTGGAATGGTTTCTACGGAAGAATTGAGTGCCGCTTTGCTTCGTTTATCACGATGAAACGTAATTCCGAATCGATGTGCCTCGTTACGTAATTGCTGAATGATTTTAAGGGTTTCCGATTTTTTGTCGAGGTACAACGGCACCGAATCTTCGGGATAAAATAACTCTTCCAATCGTTTGGCAATGCCGATAATGGCTATTTTTCCGCGCAAACCCAAATCATCGATGCTTTTCAAAGCAGACGACAATTGGCCTTTTCCTCCGTCAATTATAATGAGCTGAGGCAAAGGTTGATTTTCGTCTAAAAGGCGTTTGTATCTTCGGCACACCACTTCTTCCATAGAAGCAAAATCGTTAGGCCCTTCGACCGTTTTTATATTAAAATGACGGTAATCTTTTTTGCTGGCTTTTCCGTCTTTAAAAACCACACAAGCCGCAACGGGATTCGTGCCCTGAATGTTGGAATTATCAAAACACTCTATGTGACGTGGCTCGGTGGAAAGGCGTAAATCTTTTTGCATTTGCGCCATAATTCGATTGGTGTGCCGCTCTGGATCGACAATTTGAATTTGTTTCAATTGATCCATACGGTAGTATTTGGCATTGCGCTCGGAGAGTTCTAAAATTTGCTTTTTATCGCCCAATTGAGGGACCGTAATTTTAATTTTATCACCAAAATCTAATACAAACGGCAAAATAATTTCTCTGGTGGTTAAGTGAAAACGTTCGCGAAGTTCGACCACGGCGAGTTCGAGTAATTCTTCATCCGTTTCGTCTAGTTTTTTCTTAAGTTCTAAAGTATACGACCGAATAATAGCACCGTGGGCAATTTGCAGAAAATTGACGTAGGCCATGGTTTCGTCTGAAATGATAGAAAACACATCGATGTTGGAAATTTTAGGGTTTAAAATAGTCGATCGCGATTGATAATTTTGTAAAACGTCTATTTTTTCTTTTATAATTTGAGCTTCTTCAAACTGCATGTTGACCGCCAGTTCTTGCATTTTGTTTTTGAATTCTTTGACGCTTTCTTTAAAATTTCCTTTTAAAATTTCGCGTATGGCATCGACTTGTTTTTGGTAATTTTCTAACGTTTCATAACCTTCGCAACCGCCTTTGCAATTTCCAATGTGGAATTCCAAACACACTTTGTATTTGTGACTTTGGATGTTGACCTCGCTTAAATCATAATTACAAGTGCGCAACGGATACAATTCTTTAATCAAATCCATAATGGTATGCACGGTTTTAAAACTAGTATACGGCCCAAAATATTCGGAGCCGTCTTTGATCATTTTTCGCGTGGGAAAAATTCGAGAATACGGTTCTTTTTTAATGCAAATCCACGGATAGGTTTTATCATCACGCAACATCACATTATAACGTGGTTGCAATTTTTTGATTAAGTTATTTTCGAGTAACAATGCATCTTGTTCCGACGTAACTACAATGTGTTTGATTTCGACAATTTTGCGAACCAGCACGCTGGTTTTGGCATTGTCATGGATTTTATTGAAGTAGGAACTGACACGTTTTTTTAGGTTTTTGGCCTTTCCTACGTAGAGAATTTTCCCTTCTATATCATAATACTGATACACGCCCGGATTATCTGGGAGTGTTTGTATTTGAAGTTCTAGTGAAGGTTGGTTCATTGTTATTGACTTCGTCTAATTATTGCACAGAATTTCTCAGAGATTTTAAGGTGATTCACAGTGTATCCCTATTTTATCCTAGTAAAAATTCTATCTCAGTGTATCTCTGTGCTTGCTTTGTATATCTCTGTGTAATAGTAACCATTATATAAAACAAATTTAACCATAAAATGGTACATAAAACAAATTCGATTTTTTTACTTTTACACTATGAATAAAAAGGAAGCGCGACAAAAATACAAAGCTGCAAGGCAAACACTTTCTGCTGAAGAAATTGAGGCAAAAAGTTTAGCCATTGCGAATCAATTATTAGTGTTGGATATTTGGAAAAACACCTATTTTCATTTGTTTTTACCAATGGAGCAACAGAAGGAAGTCGACACCGAATTTATACTACAAATTTTAGCAGGGAAAGACAAAGAGGTTGTGATTGCTAGAAGTGATTTTCAATACTTAAAAATGACTCATTTTCTGCTTACAGACAACAGTAAATTTAGCGTCAATGATTACGGAATTCCTGAGCCAGTTGATGGTTTAGAAGTTCCTGTTACTAAAATAGATGTAGTGTTTGTGCCACTTTTGGCGTATGATATTCAAGGAAACCGAGTAGGTTATGGTAAAGGATTTTACGATATTTTTTTATCCGAATGTAAGCCCGAAACAGTAAAAATTGGATTGTCGTTTTTTGAACCTGAAGTAGTGATTTCAAATGTTTCTCCAACAGATATTCGTTTGGATTATTGTATATCTCCAGAAAGGATTTTTATTTTTTAGTCGAGTTTATCGTGAAAAACGCGTGAGATGCTATTTTTAGGTAAGGTAAAAGCTCTTTTATTAAAAACGATTAGAATTCCAACACCTGTAGAAATAGCGAAATCGGCTACATTAAAAATAGCGTTAAAAAAACGAAAGTGATTGCCACCCCAAAAAGGCAACCAACTCGGTAAATTGCCTTTCCAAATAGGAAAATAAAACATATCGACTACTTTTCCGTGAAATAAAGTGCCGTAAGGATCATCTGAAAACAATTTCGCCAATTGGTACTCACTGTGATTAAAAAGTACTCCGTAAAAAACCGAGTCAATAATATTACCTAAAGCGCCCGAAAAAATTAAGGCAATGGCCGTAATTAAAAAATTAGAACGTTCTTTTTGTATTGCATCATAAAGCCAATAGCCAATTCCGAAGACGGCTAGAATTCGAAAAATCGTTAAAATCAATTTTCCGTATTCACCTGGAATAACTGCTCCCCAAGCCATGCCTTCGTTTTCGATAAAAACCAATTGGAACCACGATAAAACGTCTACTGATTCGTTAAGAACAAAATTCGTTTTTACGTATACTTTTGAAAACTGATCCACAAGTAAGATGATGAATATTAGAAAAGTAGCGTGCCTTAGTTTCATTTTTTTTAATTTAACTTCGTTCAATTCGGACCTAGGCCTCGGGTGTGTGCAAAAATAGTATTATTTTAAAAAAAACGCTCCAAAAGGAGCGTTAATTTCTTTATGTAGCGAAACGTTATCTTTGCATGTTTTTTGCCTCGATACTCATCGTAGCGTGTGGTACGATTTTTAGTCGTTCTTTGCTGATTAGTTTTCCTGTAACTTTACACATGCCGTACGTTTTATTCTCTACACGGAAAAGTGCATTTTTCAAATCGCGAATAAATTTTTCTTGACGAATGGCCAATTGCGAATTCGCTTCTTTGCTCATCGTTTCGCTACCTTCTTCAAAAGCTTTGAAAGTGGGCGACGTATCGTCGGTTCCGTTGTTTAAGTCGTTCATGTACGCGCTTTTAATCAATTCTAAATCGATTTGTGCTTTTTCAATTTTACTTAGTATAATTTCTTTGAACTCTGCTAAATCAGCGTCTGAGTATCTTGTTTTTTCATCAACCATCTTTTCTTTATTTTGTAATTACTATTTTTGTTTGTATGTCGTCAAATTCGATTGCTGTACCATTTTCTAAAGCATCTACAAAAACCAATGTTTCAGTCAATGTTTCGTCTTTAATATAAGCCACATTGTTGGTAATCGCTTCTTCTAGTTCGCCACTTCGCAGCATTTGAACGTGTATTTTATCGGTAACATCAAAACCCGAATCTTTTCGAATGTTTTGAATCCGATTGACCAATTCTCTTGCCATTCCTTCTTGTTTTAATTCAGGTGAAATTGTGATGTCTAGCGCTACAGTAACTCCGTTTGCATTTGCAACTAACCAACCTGGAATATCTTGAGAAGAAATTTCTACGTCTTCGGATGTTAAAGTTATACTTTTTCCTGAAATGGCAAGTGTTAAAGTGCCTTTAACGTCCAACTCATTTATTTGTTCTGGTGATAATGCTTGTATCTCTTTGGAAATCAGATTCATATCCTTTCCAAAACGAGGTCCAAGTGCCTTAAAATTAGGTTTAATTTGCTTCACTAATACGCCCGAAGCATCGTCTAAAAGTTCAATTTCTTTTACGTTAACTTCGGCTTTTATTAGGTCGGAAACTGCCTCGATTTCAGCACGTTGATTATCGTCAAGTATAGGAATCATAACCTTTTGCAACGGTTGACGTACTTTGATCATTTCCTTTTTTCTAAGGGATAAAACCAATGACGAAACTGTCTGTGCTTTCATCATTTTACTCTCGAGCGATTTATCAACAAAGTTTTCAACCGAAACAGGGAATTTTGCCAAGTGAACACTAGTAAAAGTCTCACTTCCCGTCGCATTTACCAAATCAGTATATAACTTGTCCATGAAAAATGGCGCTATCGGAGCTGCTAATTTTGACACCGTTAACAAACAAGTGTACAGCGTTTGGTAAGCAGCAATTTTATCCGTTCCGTATTCGCCTTTCCAAAAACGTCTTCTGCACAAACGAACGTACCAATTGCTCAAATTTTCTTGTACAAAATCGGATATTGCTCGTGCTGCTTTGGTAGGTTCGTAATCGGCATACGCTTCGTCTACTATTTTTATCAAAGTGTGCAATTCAGATAAAATCCAACGGTCAATTTCTGGTCGTTCGTGTAACGGAATTTCATCTTCCGAATAATTAAAATTATCAATATTGGCATACAACGAAAAGAACGAATACGTATTGTACAACGTTCCAAAAAACTTTCGTCGTACCTCAGCTACGCCTTCGATATCATACTTTAAATTGTCCCACGGATTGGCATTGGAAATCATGTACCAGCGCGTCGCATCGGGACCGTATTCGGCAATGGTTTCAAAAGGATCGGTGGCGTTTCCGAGACGTTTGGACATTTTTTGTCCGTTTTTGTCTAAAACTAATCCGTTAGAAACTACATTTTTGTAAGCAATTTTATCAAATACTAAGGTTCCAATCGCATGCAACGTATAAAACCAACCGCGCGTTTGATCGACACCTTCGGCAATAAAATCGGCTGGAAAATCTTTATTCTCGTCGATTTTGTCTTTGTTCTCAAACGGATAATGCCATTGTGCATAAGGCATGGCGCCGCTATCAAACCAAACGTCAATCAAATCGCTTTCGCGTTTCATTGGTTTTCCTGATGCCGAGACTAGCGTAATCGCATCGACAACATTTTTATGTAAATCAACCAAATTATAGTTTTCTTCACTCATGTTTCCTACTTCAAAACCTTGAAACGGATTTTCCTCTTGGAAACCTGCCGCCATTGCTTTTTCAATTTCAGAATATAATTCTTCAACTGAACCAATTAAGATTTCTTCAGTTCCGTCTTCAGTGCGCCAAATAGGCAACGGAATCCCCCAAAAACGAGAACGCGATAAATTCCAGTCGTTGGCATTTTTTAGCCAATTTCCGAAACGTCCTTCACCTGTTGCTTTTGGTTTCCAGTTGATGGTTTCGTTAAGGTCGAACATTCGGTCTTTTATTTCGGTTACTTTGATGAACCAAGAATCTAATGGATAATATAAAAGCGGTTCGTCTGTACGCCAGCTGTGTGGATAACTGTGGACGTATTTTTCGACTTTAAACGCTTTATTTTCTTCTTTTAATTGGATGGCGATTTCAACATCAGCAGAACGCTCTGGCGCTTGTCCGGCTTCGTAATATTCATTTTTTACATATTTACCCGACAAACCACCCAAACCATGAATGAATTTTCCTTGTAAATCAACCAAAGGCACTGGATTTCCATTGGAGTCTAAAACCAACATTGGCGGTACTTCTGGTGAAGCCTCTTTGGCTACTTTTGCATCATCGGCTCCAAAAGTTGGTGCTGTGTGTACAATTCCGGTTCCGTCTTCAGTGGTTACGAAATCACCCGAAATTACTCGGAACGCATCCTCTGGATTTTGATACGGAAGCGTGAGTGGCATTAATTGCTCGTAACGAATTCCGACTAAATCTATTCCCTTACATTCATTTAAAACTTTAAATGGAATATTTTTATCTCCTGCTTTGAAATTTTCAAAATCAGCTGCTTCTGAACTTTCAAAAAACCCTTTTCCAAATTGTTTTCCGACTAAATTTTTAGCCAAAATCACCTTGACAGGATGAAACGTATACTGATTGAAGGTCTGTACTAAAACGTAATCGATTTTGGGTCCGACTGTTAATGCAGTATTAGAAGGCAACGTCCATGGTGTTGTTGTCCATGCTAAAATGTGAATGTTGCCAAAATCTTGTAAAAATTCGGGTACGGTTTCCCTTTTTGTTTTGAATTGTGCTACGACAGTAGTATCAGTTACATCGCGGTAACTTCCTGGTTGATTCACTTCATGCGAAGACAATCCTGTACCTGCTTTTGGTGAATACGGTTGGATGGTGTAGCCTTTGTACAACAAATCTTTGTTGTAAATTTGTTTCAATAGCCACCAAACGCTTTCCATGTATTTGGACTTGTAGGTGACGTACGGATCTTCCATGTCGACCCAATAGCCCATTTTTTCGGTAAGGTCGTTCCACACATCAGTGTAACGCATTACGGTTTTTTTACAAGCTTCGTTGTATTCTTCAATGGAAATGGTTTTTCCGATGTCTTCTTTTGTAATTCCGAGCACTGCTTCCGTACCTAATTCAACGGGCAAACCATGAGTATCCCATCCAGCTTTTCGCTTCACTTGAAATCCTTTTTGTGTTTTATAACGACAAAAAATATCTTTAATAGCACGCGCCATTACGTGATGAATTCCAGGCAAACCATTCGCAGAGGGGGGGCCTTCAAAAAATACGAAAGGTGTAGCGCCTTCGCGGGATGTTACGCTTTGTTCAAATATGTGGTTTTTTTTCCAAAATTCAAGTACTTCAGAGGCTACCGTTGGTAGGTCAAGTCCTTTATATTCAGTAAATTTTGTGCTCATTTTGTCGTTTTGTGAAATCAATTTGCGAAAGTAGTAAAATTTAGTCGAAAGTCGAAAGTCGAAAGTCAAAAGTCTTAAGATAAAAAGTGAAAATAATTGAAACCAAAACTGTTTATTAGATTGTTCTTTTAGACTTTACAACTTTACACTTTATGACTTAATTAAAAACTTCCTTTAAAACCTCGAGTGATTTTGGTTTTTTGAATCCGTCAAGATGAATTGAGTAATAGTCTAAAAGTATTTTGAGTAGCATTTGACGCTCGATTCCGGCAAAGATTTTTTGATCTAAATCGAATTTCAAACGAAGTAATTTTTTGAACAAATGCGTTTCATGTTCGGAAAGACAACTTATGCCTTGAAACGGAGAAAAAACACCTTCGATCATTTCAAAATGGTTACAATTAACATTAGAAGTATCGGGATAAAATCCGAGGAATTTAGTCATTTCCAACAGAAAAATGAGATGAAAATTGGATATTTCTTCATGCGTATCGAGCCAAAGCAATGCAGCTTCAAGAAAGGTAAATAGGCTTTGATTTTTTTCTTCTTCTTTAATGCTGTGATGCAACATTTCAGACAAAAAAATGACGATGGTGCTTTTAAAAATGTTGGTGTTTATGGTTTGAAAAGCATTGGCTAATTTAATTTCTTTAAAATGTTCGAGTGTGCCTTTGTTTTTGTGGTTGGCTTCAATTTCTAAAATGGTCAACGGTTGAAAATAGGCTATTTTCTGATTGGATTTTTTTCCAGAATATGCACTTGGAACAAAATAACTTTTGAGTCCATCCGATTCGGTAAAACATTTCACGATAAGGCTTTTTTCTTGGTATTTTAATGCCGAAAGTACGATGGCTTTTGTTTTGACAAGCATAAATTAAGGAGTACAATATTCGACGTACTGTTTCGAGGTTAACCGTTTCAAAGTGGTAAAGAATGCCAATTTTATTGTTTATCTAATGATCATTACTTTTTTGACTGTAGTGTCTGTCCCTTCTTGTGTGGCGATGAAAATCATATAAACACCCGAGGCTACACGATATTTTCCAAAAGCTGTAGTATCCCATTCGATAGTACCTCCGGAAGAAGTAGTTTCATACACCAAATTACCTTCAATATCGGCAATTTTCACGTTGGCTTTGTCTGTGAGTCCGCTAATTTTTACAGTTCCAACAAATTCAGGACGAACCGGATTTGGATATACATACACATTACTCAAATCGTCTTGTGGTTTTGTAGCAGTTCCTTTGAAAGAAACCATACCTTTATCAGTGGCAAAAAACACTTCGCCCGTTATACCGTCGACTTCAATATCTAAAACATTATTACTTGGTAAAGGCGAATTTTCTTTGGTGAAACGGTAAATTGTTTGTTGACCGTTGGGTGAAACTAGAAAAACACCTGAATCGGCTATCGAAACCCATTTTCTATTGGCTCCATCGATAGCGATATCAAGTATAAATTGATCGAAAAAAAGCTCTTGAGCTAGTACTTCCCCGTCAATTTCTTCTTCGATAATTATAGGTCGGGTTTGAATTTCATCTTCAGTTAAAAACTGATCTACTGTAGAAATAATTCGCAATCCTTTCGCTGTGCCAATCCACAATTGGTTTCTGTTATCGATGGCAACACAACGCACGTCGGTATCGGGTAAGTTTCCTTCAGTTTGTGTTTTGATGACAATGGATTTATTATTTAACTGATCGTTGAAGGCGATTAACCCGTTTCGCGAACTTGGCAACCATTTGGTTCCGTTTTTATCTACAACCAAAATAGCATAATTTTCAACATTTGTTTCTGGTATAATAGCTCCTAAATCGAACGATTGCCATGATCCATTGGCTCGTAACACTTTGAGTGCTTTCGGGCTAAAATTGTTTGTCATCCAAAGATTGCTATTTCTATCGTAGGCGGGTCCGTTGACTCTTATTCCATCAGCAACAGATGTTAATTGCAGGCCATCTGAACCTGTATTGGTGTTATCAAACAACACTGTTGGCGTTTCGTTCACCACTTTTAGTAGCCCTGAAAAATAAGAACTCACATAAAAATCATTGTCATTGTTGGGATTGAAAGCAATGTTTGAAAGCGCTTTTGCTCCAAATAAATCTGCATAGGGAATGAAATCCCAGCCATTTTCTGGAGTAAATTTGCTGATTGGAAATTTAAAAGGTCCGTCGAAAGGAGGTTCTAAATTATACGGATTGTAGGTTCGGTTGTATTTTCCGTATAAAGCCCATAATGCACTAGTCGATTTTTTGACTCTAAAAATGTAATTTCTTTCGGGTCCGTTGGGTTTGATTTCGGTAAAGTTGGTTGGATTTGAAATGGTAGAAGACAACATTCCTCTTTCGTTGGTTCCGATATAGATTACATCGTCTAGTACCGTTGCGCAAAAAAATGTTACAGGGTCGCCTGTTATTTGGTTGCTTTGAATATGAACTATTTGTTGTATGGCTTGATTGAAAACGTAAACATGATTAGCGGATGTTATAGTAAAATAGTTTCCATTAGTTCGCAAATCTAATAATACCTCAGGAAAGTTAAGTAAGTAAGTGGGAGTTAGGCCATCGTATTTTAAAAGACTTACTGCATTTGTGATGGCATAAATGTTAGTCCCGAAACTAATAACGCCATTCCATTCATTACCTGAAATATCTACCCATTGAGTAAAATCGTCTAGAAAAGGACTAGACAAATTAGCCTTTCTGATGCCGCTTCCAAAAGCATTTCCTTTAGTGGCGGCATAAATAAATCCGTTATTAATTGCTGTTTGTTGCACCGCAACATAGGAACCTTGTGGTCCCATGTAGTAGGTGTTTCCAAATTCGTTGGTATTCAAATCAAAAACGGATATTCCGTAATCGCAAGACAAGTACAATTTGTCATTATTTTCTAAAAAATGATTGATTTTTTTTAAGAGTGGCGACACAGGGACCTCATCGATAATGCCTCTTTTTTGAAGAATCGTTCCGTCGTTTTTAATCAAAAAAAGTAGCCCATTTCTGTTGCCCACAAAGGTAATGTTCTTGACTTCACTATGGAATATTGCAGTAATCTCATCGGCCTTTAGTCCGTCTATTGAATTGATTGTGGTAATGTCATTCGATGTTAATCCTTTCGTAAAATAGGCATTTTCTGACGACGCATAAATAGTGTTTGTTGTAGTCGCAATATCAGTAATCCGATTGTAGGAAAAGTATCCCTGCCAAAGCTGATTGTTTTGTCCCAACACCAACAAGGGAAATAATAAAATGTAGAGAGAAAACTTTTTTGAACCCATTGTACCAAAATTGAAAGACAAATATACTATAAACGCAAAAATTACTGGATTAATATAGTACAAAAAAAAATGCCTTCACTGGGAAGGCATTTTTGTCTATTTTTTATTAAAATTATACAATTCCTTGAGCTAACATAGCATCGGCCACTTTAACGAAACCCGCAATGTTTGCGCCTTTTACATAATCGGTGTAACCGCTAGCATCGGTACCATATTTTACGCAAGAAGCATGAATGTTTAACATGATATTTTTTAGTCTTTCGTCAACCTCTTCTGAAGTCCAACTTAAACGCAACGAATTTTGTGACATTTCAAGTCCCGATGTTGCAACGCCTCCAGCATTAGATGCTTTTCCTGGTGCAAATAAGATTTTTGCATTTAAAAATGCAGTTACAGCTTCTGGAGTAGATGGCATGTTAGCACCTTCTGCAACACAGATACAACCGTTGGCAATTAACGTTTTGGCTTCGTCTTCATTCAATTCATTTTGAGTAGCACATGGTAATGCAACATCACATTTTACTTCCCAAGGACGTTTTCCTGAAACAAATTTTGCATTTGGATATTTTGCAACGTAATCAGAGATTCTTCCGTAATTTATGTTTTTGATTTCCATAACGTAGGCTAATTTCTCAGCATCAATTCCGTCTGCATCATAAATATATCCTGATGAGTCCGACATGGTAACTACTTTTCCGCCTAATTGCGTTGCTTTTTCAGTAGCGTATTGTGCTACGTTTCCTGAACCAGAAACCACGACTGTTTTTCCTGCAAAACTATCGCCTTTGGTTTGAAGCATGCTTTGAGCAAAATATACGTCGCCATAACCGGTAGCCTCTGGACGGATTAACGAACCTCCGAAAGAGATTCCTTTTCCTGTTAAAACACCCGTAAATTCATTTCTAAGTCTTTTGTATTGACCAAACATATAACCTACTTCTCTTCCTCCAACACCAATATCTCCAGCAGGAACGTCGGTATCAGCACCTATATGCTTCGACAATTCGGTCATAAAGCTCTGACAGAATTTCATGATTTCGATGTCCGATTTTCCTTTCGGATCAAAATCAGAACCTCCTTTTCCACCGCCCATTGGCAAAGTAGTCAAACTGTTTTTAAAAGTTTGTTCGAAAGCTAAAAATTTCAATATGCTTAAATTCACTGTTGGATGAAAACGAATCCCTCCTTTGTAAGGTCCGATAGCCGAATTCATTTGAATTCTGTACCCACGGTTTACTTGTGTATTACCAGCATCGTCAATCCAAGTCACTCTGAACATGATGACTCTTTCTGGTTCTACCATTCTTTCCAAAAGCATTTTGTTTTGGTATTTTTTATTTTCTTCAATAAAAGGAATAACTGTTTCAGCTACTTCTTTAACAGCTTGCATAAACTCAGGCTCGTTGGCATTTCTTAAGGCTACTTTGTCTAAAAATGCATTGATACTTTGTGACATAAAAATAGATTATTTAATATTTAAGAAAACGTTTTCGTAAAATCGGGACAAAGATACATTTTATAAGAATAACGGCGTAATTTTTTTTATTTTCTTACTTTTTAATTTGATTTTTTTGCAAAATAATAAAATAGCTATTGTTTTTTAATTCAAGTAATAGAAAACATAAAGGATAAATAATATGTATTTTATAATTTTATTTTATATGTTACTACTGTTTTTATATATTTGTTGAGAATTGAATTTATTTATTTGAATATGACAAGGAATAAAATCGCCCTAATCTTATTTTTCTTTAGTATAATTACCAAAGTAAATGCACAATTCGGATTTTCACATGAAATAGGAGTTATCGTTGGTCCAGTTGCCTTTCAATCGGACTACGGTGAACGGTATGACTTTTCTACTAATGCTGGTAACACTGGTTATGGTATTGGCCTTATTCATTACCTTAACTTTTCTTATAAAGCAGAATGTAACTGCTACACCCCCGAAACGTATTTTAACGACCACTTCAAATTGCGTAGTGAATTATCTTACAACAAAACAGAATTACAACATTTTGGAGAGTGGGTAGATCCTAAGAGAACTTCACTAACTGCCAATCAGTTAAGAGCCATGCGAGGTAGCACTGCGGTAACCAATATAGGAATGCAATTGGAATATTTTCCTTTGAGTATTCGTGATTTTACAGCAAGTACACATGGTTGGGCTCCTTTTGTAAGTTTAGGTGGGCAATATTGTTACTACAAAGCAACCTCTTATTCTGAACTAGGTCCTGGTTTAGGGACATTGCCAACAGTAACGCCTATTAAATACATCAATGCCTTTGACACTAAAGGCGGTAACACTTGGTCAGTTGTAGCTAGCGTAGGAACTCGTTACAAACTAACACCTTTATCTGATTTGATGATTGATTTAAGATGGCAGTATTATTTTTCGAATTGGGTAGACGGTCTAAATCCGAATCCCGAAATTTACACCGAAAACCGCGCCAATGATTGGAATGTTTGGCTCAACGTAGGTTACATTTATTATTTAGGTGTACGATAATAAAAAAACCCGAATCGTTTGATTCGGGTTTTTTGTTGTTATTATCTAAACGCCTGCTCAATGTCGGCAAGCAAATCATCAATATCTTCAACACCAACACTTAGTCGAACTAAATCATCCGTGATGCCTATTTCTTTTCGTTTATCTTCAGGTATGGATGCATGTGTCATTAATGCCGGATGATTCGCTAACGATTCTACGCCACCCAATGATTCTGCCAAAGTAAAGACTTTTAAATTCTCTAAAAACGCAATGGCATCCGCTTTTTTCCCAGATGTAAAAGTAAACGAAACCATACCACCAAATCCACTCATTTGTTTTTTGGCAATATCATGAAACGGATGATTGGGTAAACCCGGATAAAACACCTTAGCTACTTCGGGATGATTGCTCAAAAATTCGGCCACTTTCATTCCGTTTTCACAATGGCGTTGCACTCGTAAATGCAACGTTTTAATTCCTCGTAATATCAAAAAACTATCCATTGGCCCAAGTGTCGCTCCCGTTGCAAACTGCTGAAAATGCAATTGTTCTCCTAAAGCTGCGTCTTTTACAATCAAAGCTCCAGCAATCACGTCAGAGTGACCGCCGAGGTATTTGGTAGCCGAATGCATTACTACATCTGCTCCTAAATCTAACGGTTTTTGTAAATAAGGAGTTGCAAACGTATTATCTACAGCAAAAAGGATGTTGTTGGCTTTGGTAATTTTGGCAATTTCTTGAATATCAGCCAATTTCATTAACGGATTGGTTGGAGTTTCTACCCAAACCAATTTGGTGTTTTCGTTGATTAATGACTTGAATTTTTCGATATCGTTCATATCCACAAAGTGGAATTTGATTCCGGAATCTTTATAAATACGTGTAAACATTCGGTATGTTCCGCCATACAAATCGTCCATAGCAATGATTTCATCACCGGCTTTGAACGAACGTAATAAGCAATCTGTCGCAGCTAAACCAGATGAAAAAGCCAAGCCACGCGTACCATTTTCGATACTTGCTAACGCATTTTCTAAAGCTGAACGCGTTGGATTTGCTGCACGCGAATATTCGTAATCAGGATTAACCGGTTGACCCGGACTGTTTTGTACAAAAGTAGAAGTTTGATATACTGGAGGCATCACCGCTCCGGTACTTGGATCGTGATGTTGTCCGCCGTGTATGGTTTTGGTATTAAATTTCATTTTATAATTATTTTTTACAAAGGTAATTTTCTTTTTTAAATTCTAAACCATTAAGAAATTTAGATTTATTAAGTTGTTCTTACTAGTAAAGCTTTAATTTTAGCCCATATTGCTTCGGCATCCTTTTTTTGTCCCGATGCCTCGGGAGAAAAAAGATAGATTGAAAAGCTGGACCCGAGCTCAAAAAAGAGCGAATTGGCAAAGCAAATAGCTTCAAATAAATTTTCTTATATTCGTCATAAATCCGAGGTGCATCGCTTCGTGGTAATTGTTGAATTCGATGGCTTCTTTTGACGATGCCAAATAAAAACCAGTTCCGGTAGTATACTCGTTATAATTTACAAATTTGCCGGCTGCGTAATCTTCTTTGGTTTTCTCTAACAATAAAAAAAGCAAGTTTCTTAACTCATCTACTTCGGCTTGCGTAGAAATTCCTGTTGGTTTTGAACCGTTTCGGTAGGTTTCAAATAGAGAATCCGAAATGTACATTGGCAATCCCGATAATCGGTAGACTAAAACTTGTTGAATTACTATGATGTGACCTAAATTCCAAACCAAATTGTTGCTAAAACCCGCTGGAATAGTATTGAGTTGTTCTAACGTATACTTTTCTAAAAAAGTATTGTATATGTTGCGACTGGTTTCCCAAATTTTAAAAGTGGTTTCCATAATTATAATACGATAAAGTCGTCCGTTTTGGGTATTGAGTTCATTACATCCAAAGCAATAGCTGGTGTTGGTGTGGCTAATTTTCGCAGTTTCGTGTCCATCCACGCACCATCAATGCTAATTTTAGCGCACAACAAACCTTCGTGATTGTGCAATTCATGAACGATGGTCCAACGTGACGCATCGGCTTTCATTTTGCCGATTTTTGTGCTGATGGTTATTTGGTCTTCGAGGTAAATTTCTTTTCTAAAAATACATTCTTCGCGAAAAGCAATCGGTCCAAAATGCTGTTTTTGCATCAGCTGAATCGTCAAACCTTGTTGTGCTAAAATTTCGATACGATGTTGCGCTCCAAAGTCGTAATACGCACTATGTCGCATATGAAAATTGGGATCTAAATCGGACCATCGAATGGAAATTTTTTTTGAGAATGTGCTCATGGTTAAAATTTTCGTAAAAATAGACAGAAAAATATACAATCCAAAAGCTTATTTTTGCACAAAATAAATGCAATGACTAATAAAATATACTATTTGGCTTCGTGCGATACGTGTCGAAAAATCATCAAATCGTTACCCAATTCGGATAAATTGGTCTTTCACGACATTCGTCAAAATCCGATTACCGAAAGTGAATTAGACGAAATGCACCAACTTTCGGGTAGTTACGAAGCGTTGTTTAGCAAAAAAGCGCAATTGTATAAGTCGATGAATTTGAAAAATCAAGCGTTGACAGAAGTTGATTATAAAAAATACCTGCTCGACCATTATACCTTTTTAAGCCGCCCTGTTTTTATCATCGATGGTAAAATTTACATTGGTAACAGTCAAAAAAACACCAACGAAGTAATTGCCATTTTAAGCTAATGTCAAAAAGAAATTGGGCATTAATTGCTGCTACTTTAGTGTCAATTATTTACGGTATAACCTTTACCATTGCTAAAGATGTCATGCCAAAATACGTTGCGCCTTTCGGATTTATTGCGATGCGCGTTGGCGGTTCAGTAGTGCTCTTTTGGTTGGTGTCGTTCTTCGGACCAAAAGAAAAAATTGCTTTAAACGATTTTCCGCGAATTGCAGCCGCTGCTTTCTTTGGAGTGGCGTTAAACATGCTTACTTTCTTTAAAGGATTGAGTTATACTTCACCCATTATGGGTGCTGTTTTGATGGTGACGACTCCGATGATTGTGTTGATTCTTTCGGCGATTATCATGAAAGAACGCATGCAAAAACGTAAAATGTTCGGGATACTTTTGGGATTGGCGGGAACGATGTTACTAATTTTATATGGCGCCGATTTGAAAATTGCACCCAAAGCCTCACTCGGCAATTTGTTGGTGTTTATCAACGCTATTTCGTATGGCTTTTACCTCATCATTGTCAAAAAATTAATGGATAAATACAATGCATTTACTTTTGTTAAATGGATTTATACCTTTGGATTTTTGATGGTATTGCCTTTTGGATGGGAAGAATTTCAAGTAATAAATTGGACGATAATTCCCACTGACATTTACTGGAAAATAGGATTTGTAGTGGTGTTTTCTACCTTTTTTACGTATTTGCTAAACTTACTTTCAATGCGCGAATTAAAGCCGACGACTGTGGCCGTTTTTATTTATTTGCAACCTTTATTTGCCACTGTTTTTGCCGTAAGTTTAGGAAAAGATCAGTTGAGTTTGATTAAATTACTTTCGGCGGTTTTAATTTTTGCGGGAGTTTATCTTGTTACACAAAAGAAAAGTACTCCTTAATCACTATGCGGTTGGCAGATATTACCAATACTTATAACTGAACACTGAACGCTTTTTTATATATTTGAAGTCAATTAAAACAACAGCATGATACAATCAATGACGGGTTTTGGAAAAGCCTCTTTGCAATTACCTACCAAAAAAATTACCGTAGAATTAAAATCGTTAAATAGTAAAGGTTTGGATTTAAATACGCGAATGCCTTCTGTTTTTAGAGAAATGGAATTGGGTTTGCGCAACCAATTGTCGCAACGCTTGGAACGCGGAAAAATCGATTTTTCATTGTATGTAGAAATAACAGGCGAAGAAACCTCTTCTAAAATCAATGTGCCTATTGTAAAAGGCTACATCAACCAAATGAAAGCGGTGATTCCGAATGCTGATGACACCGAATTGATGAAAATGGCTGTCAGAATGCCCGACGCCTTAAAAACAGAACGCGACGAAATTGACGAAAACGAGTGGAAGCAAATCCAAACTGTAATTGATCAAGCCGTCGAAAATATCGCACAATTTCGCAAAGACGAAGGCGTTTCTTTAGAAAAAGAATTCCTACATCGTATTGCTAATATTATGACTTTAATGAACAGTGCGGTGGCGTATGATGCAGAACGTGTTGAAACAGTAAAAACTCGTTTACGAACCGCTTTAGAAGAACTCAAAGCCAATGTAGATGAAAACCGTTTTGAACAAGAATTGATTTTTTATCTTGAAAAATACGACATAACCGAAGAGAAAGTTCGGTTGGAAAATCACCTTAATTATTTTATTGAAACCCTTGCCGGAACCGAAGCTAACGGAAGAAAATTGGGCTTTATCACCCAAGAAATGGGAAGAGAAATCAATACCATGGGCTCCAAATCAAACCACACCGAAATGCAAAAATTGGTCGTGATGATGAAAGATGAATTGGAGAAAATTAAGGAGCAAGTATTAAACGTATTATAAACGCTATAAGCCTTAAGCTCTAGGCTTTACGTAAAAGTTAAATATAATTTAAAAGCTTAAAGCATACTGCCTAAAGCTTAAAGGAAACATAATGAACAAAGGAAAATTACTAGTCTTCTCAGCGCCATCGGGCTCCGGAAAAACAACAATCGTTCGCTATTTATTAGCACAAGCCGATTTGAATTTGGAGTTCTCCATTTCTGCCGCAACGCGTGAACCTCGTGGCGAAGAAGTAGATGGAAAAGACTATTACTTCATATCGACAGCTGATTTCAAAAAACACATCAAAGCCGAAGATTTTATCGAATGGGAAGAGGTATACCGAGATAATTTTTATGGTACGTTGAAAAGCGAAGTGGAACGCATTTGGGCCCAAGGAAAAAACGTGATTTTCGACATTGATGTTTCGGGAGGCTTGCGTATTAAGCATAAATTTCCACAAGAAACATTGGCCGTTTTTGTAAAACCACCAAGTGTAGATGAACTTAAACGCCGTCTTAAAGAACGCTCGACAGAAAGTGATGAAAAAATAAACATGCGTATTGCAAAAGCCCACGTCGAACTCGCAACAGCACCACAATTTGATACTATTATTAAAAATTATGATTTGGATGTGGCAAAAGCCGAAGCGTATGAGTTGGTAAAAAATTTCGTAAACTTAGACACTAATTAACTCAGGCACTCAGGCACTAAAAAAATGAAAATCGGACTCTATTTCGGAACCTTCAATCCCATTCACATTGGGCACCTCATTATTGCCAACCACTTGGCCGAACATACCGATTTAGATCAGGTTTGGATGGTCGTTACGCCACACAATCCGCTCAAACAAAAAAACACACTGTTAGACGACCGAAATCGATTACACATGGTGCGATTGGCTACCGAAAATTATCCAAAAATTAAAGCATCTGATATCGAATTTCATTTGTCACAGCCTAATTTTACTGTAAACACCTTAGCGCATTTGAAAGACAAATTTCCACAACACGAATTTTCGCTAATTATGGGTGAAGACAATTTGAATTCGCTTCACAAATGGAAAAATTACGATTATATTCTAGAAAATTATGACATTTATATCTATCCTCGCATTACTTCTGAAGTAACAAAGAGCGATTTAAAAAACCACGCTCGTTTCCACAAAATTGACGCACCCATTGTCGAAATCTCATCGACATTTATCCGCGAAAGCATCCAAAACAAAAAAAATGTGCGACCGCTATTACCTGAAACTGTATGGGAAGAAATAGATTATAATAATTATTACCGAAAATAGGCAACGTATAAAAACATCAAAAGGCGTTCAAAATCTACTTTTGAACGCCTTTCTCAAAACCCTAAACAAATTTTAACTAACTCTTGTATGAAACTAATCTAACAAATTTCATATATATACAACGACCATTTTCCAGTGTTATTGTGTTGATTTTCATAAAAATAAGTTAAAATTAAATTCGCTGTTTTATAATAAATTTTATTCGAAGCCTCATCCCGCATTTCACTCCAAGATTATTTTGTAAAAATCATTTTTCTAAAGCCCAAAAAGAGCTTCTTGGGGCGCTTTTTTAGGCTTAGAAAAAATAAAAATTTTACTTCATAATGCTTTCCGTTACAGTCGGGGCTATTGCATAACCCATTAAAAAGACTATTTTTGATTCTTCAAACAAAACGATAATGAACAAGTATCCAAAATTTGCAGTAATTGGCGGCGGAAGTTGGGCTACAGCCATTGCAAAAATGTTGTGCGTAAACCTCGACGAAATTGCTTGGTACATGCGAAACCAGTCGGCAATCGACCATATCAAAACTCAAAAACACAACCCAAATTACCTCAGCTCGGTCGAATTTGATACTTCAAAACTTAAATTAACATCCGACATTAACGAAGCCGTTACGTATGCTGATTATATTATTTTCGCCATTCCGTCTGCGTTTTTAAGCACCGAATTAGAAAAACTAACTGTCAGCTTACAAGACAAAATTATCTTCTCTGCGATTAAAGGAATTGTTCCTGAAACTTTTTTAATTGTTGGCGAACATTTTAATAAAAAATTCGACATCCCTTTCGAAAATATCGGTGTCATCACCGGACCTTGTCACGCTGAAGAAGTCGCGCTCGAACGCCTTTCGTATTTGACAATTGCTTGCGGCGATTCGGCAAAAGCTAAAGTTGTAGCTAAAGTATTGGCTGGAAATTACATCAAAACCAAAATTTCTGACGACATCATCGGAACCGAATATGCTGCCATGTTGAAAAACATTTACGCCATCGCAGCTGGAATTGCACACGGTTTAGGTTATGGCGATAACTTTCAATCGGTGATCATGAGTAATGCCATTCGTGAAATGAAGAAATTCATTCGAAAAGTGCACAGGATGAAACGAAACATCAATAACTCGGCTTATTTAGGTGATTTATTAGTAACTGGTTATTCTGTGTTTTCAAGAAATAGAATGTTTGGCAACATGATTGGAAAAGGCTACACCGTAAAAAGCGCCATGATGGAAATGAGTATGGTTGCCGAAGGCTATTATGCGGTTAAAAGTGCTTACAAACTCAACCAAGAATACAAAGCTAAAACTCCGATTATTGATGCGGTGTACGAAATTTTGTATGAAGGAAAAGATGCGAAAAGCACCTTTAAAAAATTGACTGAGAAATTGGATTAATTGCTATAGAAAATAGAGAAAAGAACAAAGAAAATAGACTCCGTATCGATTATAAGAATCTATTTTCTATACTCTTTGTTATGTATTCTTTTAACGAACAATCACACCATCCACAAATAAAATAGGTACTTCTTCCACATAATCAGGTGTAATGGATTGTGCTTTGAAGATAAATTTTTTATCATACAAGGTGTTGTCGATAAAATACGTAATCATAAACTCGTTGTTCAAGCGCAATACACTATCGTCTAGCAATTCGATTTTTACGACCGAAACCGAAGTCACTTTGACAAAAGCGTGACGTAACAACGACGTTTTTTTCATTTCGCCATCGAGCACCCCAAACGCTTTGGAAACCACCATTACGCTTTCGAGATCATAGTCGGAATCGTTTACTAAATGCACGTACCACACTTTTTGCATGAGCTCGTCGCTCCATTCTTGAACGGCGGCTAGGAATACGTTTTCTACGGTGGGTATCGTGATGTCTGATTTCATTTTGAGATAATGGACTAAAAGATAATAGATGATAGATAATAGACTAAGAGAAGATAGATACCATCTTGCATTTAAAAAGAGAAATTGATAGTAACAGTGTCTATTATCTATCTGTCTATCATCTATTATCTCTAATTAAATACTCGACTTAAACTGCTCTAAAAAACGCACATCGTTTTCATAAAACATGCGAATGTCGCCAATTTGGTACAATAACATCGCAATACGCTCGATACCCATTCCAAAGGCGAATCCGTTGTATTCATCAGGATTGATGCCACAGTTTTTCAAAACATTGGGATCAACCATGCCGCAACCCATAATTTCGAGCCAACCGGTTCCTTTGGTGATGCGGTAATCGGTTTCGGTTTTTAAACCCCAATATATATCGACCTCAGCACTCGGTTCGGTAAACGGAAAATAACTCGGACGCAGACGTATTTTTGACTTTCCAAACATTTCTTTGGTGAAGTACAACAGTGTTTGCTTCAAATCGGCAAACGAAACGTCTTTGTCGATATACAATCCTTCCACTTGATGGAAAATACAATGCGAACGCGACGAAACGGCTTCGTTACGGAATACTCTTCCTGGTGAAATGGTACGAATTGGCGGCTTGTTATCTTCCATATACCGCACTTGCACCGACGAAGTATGCGTTCGCAGCAATACATCGGGATTGGTTTGGATGAAAAACGTGTCTTGCATGTCGCGCGCCGGATGGTATTCGGGCAAGTTCAATGCGGTAAAATTATGCCAATCGTCTTCGATTTCGGGACCTTCAGACACATTGAATCCGATCGTCGAAAAGATATCGATAATTTGGTTTTTTACTAGTGATATTGGGTGACGAGAACCAATTTGAATCGGCTCACCCGTGCGCGACAAATCGCCGTAAATTCCTTTTACTTCCTCTTTGCTTTCGAGTTCGTCTTGTATGGTTTTTACGCGTTCTTCGGCAACAGATTTCAGTGTATTTATGACTTGTCCAAAGTCTTTTTTCTGGTCGTTGGGAATGTTTTTAAACTCGGTAAAAAGCTCTTTCAACAAGCCTTTGCTTCCTAAATACTTGATGCGAAAGGTTTCTAACGCTTCCTTATTTTTGGTATTGAAGGCTTTAGCTTCTTCGATATGTTCTTTGATCTTGTCTATCATGGTCTTTTATAAAGAGGCAAATTTAGGATTTAACCGCAAAGTTCGCAAGGTTTTTTATGTGTTTCTCTTAAAAATGCAAGGAACGCAAAGGCTATCTTTATGACTTTGTTATTCTATAAGTTGCTTTTCAAGAAAATAATTCACAATCGCATCTTTCATCAAAATGGATTGCTCTCCCGCTTTTAAAGGTGGAAGTTCCTCTTTGACTTTATAATGCGGCCAACCGTCTTTGTCGAAAAATTCAAATTCATAGTAACCGTAAGGCTCGAGCAAACGACAAATGGCAATATGCATCAAGTTTAACTTTTCGTCTTTTTTGAATAATTGCTGAAATTTTCCGAGTTCTTGCACGCCGATTAAATAAATAATAGCGTCCAAATCGAGGACTTCTCCGTCGGCAAATTGATTCGAAAGTAGGGTTACGACTTTGTCCCAGCGTTCTTTAAGTTGTATATCTCTTGACATTTTTGTTTTTAGAAAATAGATGAAAGAGAATAGACTGTTCATCTTGTAATTTAATAATTTGCAAATATACCACATTTAAAGTCTTTTATCTTTTCTCTATCATCTATTCTCTTTCTTCTCCTATATTTGCGCTTTATTCTTACGTTATGAGTTTCCTCGACATTGTGTTTTCGATTTTTATAGTTTTGGGATTGATTCGTGGTTTACGAAACGGACTTTTTGTGGAGCTGGCTTCGCTAGTTTCGTTTTTTATCGGAATTTACATTGCGGTGAAATTCTCGTATTTTGTTGGGAATATCATTGGAGACGGGAATTCAAAATCGGTCAAAGTCGTTGCTTTTATAATTACCTTGATTGCGGTTATTGTTGGTATTCACCTGGTGGCTAAAATGTTATCCGGAATAGCAAGTACGCTGTTTTTGGGTTGGTTGAACAAATTGGGAGGCGCTTTTTTTGCTGTTTTAAAAACGATTTTGTTGCTCGGAATTGTATTGAGTTTGTTCCGGAAAGTAAATTTTGAAAATATGCTAATTTCAAAAGAAACTCAAGAAAATTCGCTTTTTTTTAATCCAATACTGAAAACTACTGAAGTGCTATTACCGGTTTTGACGGAGTGGTTTGAAGACTTGAAGAAATAGACTTCTCGCTTTATAAAATATAGTCTTTATATTTTTAACAGCTCAATTCGGTTCATCCAAGGGATATCCGACTTTAAAAACTTAAGTCTTGTTTTGATAATTTGATCCGTTTTGTCTCTAGGAGATTTTGTAATAAATCGCGCCTTGGTATTGGTAAAATCTAAATTGAATTTATCACTACTGTCTTTTTGTTTATCGGAAAAAAATGAAACCACATTGTTTTCAATAGTCCATTTCCCTTTTCCATATTTATTTACTGTGGGCGGAATTCCAGTTTTAATGTTAGAGTAATAATGAAAGAGAAATGTACCGTCTTGAGACAACGTCAATTTATACTCGAGCAATTCATTTTTCCCCTCGGATCCAAGTATAAGTTTGTAATCGCCAACAACTTCTGCTGATTGAGAAAAAGATGTCCAATTGGAAATTAAAATTAAAATTGTAAAAATTGCTTTCATAGGTATGGCTTTACTATTTATTTTCGAAGTGGTTATTCTTGGTTACTACTTCTTACAATTCCTTAATACTTTCACTCGCAATCCAACCCGTAGTTTCATCGGTGAGTTGTACTTTTTTCCAATTGGCGATGCTTTCTAAAACATACACTTTTGTGCCTTCGTGAAGGACAACGGTTTCCGGACTTGCGACTTTTGGTTCGCTTTTTAGCGGTGCTGTTTCGGCAAAAATGATGGCTGGTTTTTCATTGGTAAGTCGGTTTTTTTCGAAAATACCTGCAAAAACACTAATGGCAATTGCCATTAAAACAAGAAACATCCCTACAAAGAAAATACGCTTTCTAAAAGTCGTTCCCGAAAAATAATACCCTACAAAAAAGGCTAAAAATACAAATGCAAATACCACGGTAATCCAAGCCCAAGTGTCGTAATAATAGGTCGAAGTAAAATCGGCAATCCATTTTTTAAATCCCACTTTCGGAATTACTTTAATCTCATCGATGGCCATCTTTTGAGCAAAATCGAGGTTGGTTTGGATTTCTACATCGTTGGGACTGAGTTGCAACGCCTTTTCATAATTGTAAATGGCAGGTGCTATTTTATGTAATTTGTAGTAACTATTGGCGAGATTAAAGTACAATTCTGCCGATTGTTTTCCCGAAGCCAAAACGCTTTCGTAACTGGTAATGGCTTGTTCGTACTGCTCTTTTTGGTAGGATTGATTTCCTTTTTCGAACGCATTTTGTGCGAATGAAAACTGTGAGAGTAAGATCAGTATGTATATAAACTTCTTCATATTTTTTTTTGACACGAATTGGACAAATTGTCACTAATTTATTTTCGGAGTTAAATTACACAAAGAAATGCTTCGTGATAATTTGTAAAATTTGTGTCTTTTTTATGTTATTTGCTTTTCTAAATTCGATATAATTGCCACAGCTTTATCGTAATCTTGATGAATAATCGTACTTGTTGACGGAGCATAACGCGCCAATTCACAACTTTCGGTCAACGTGATAAAAGCGTTTACCGTTTCTGAATTTGCTTTTCTTGTCAACAAAATTTCGATAATTTTTTCCTTACTCATCTCTGACGTTTCGATGTGTAATTTTGCTTTTAAGAAGTTGTGCATCGCTTTTTCAAGGGCAATGTAAAACGGCGCTTTGTTGTTGATGTGTTTTTTGGCTTCCGACAAATATTTCTTCGCCAATGCATTCGATTTTTTAATTTTATTCCCGGCAACATCGTTGTCTGATGCTTCTTTTTTTCTTCGTACCAAAACCAATAACGGAATGGCTAAAAATGGTAAAAACACCAACGAATAAAACAATCCTGAACCTAAGAAATCTTCTGATGTTGTCAATTTTAAAGTTGCTTTTTGTTTGATAAAAGCAAACGTTTTACTCGCGGTAACAGGCACTTTTACGCTTCCTTTCGGGGAAGAAGTAGTGCTGGCTACTCCTGGTCCGTCCAAAACGTTTATTCGAATCTCATTCGAGGTAATGGTTTTGTATTTCAACGTCCCCAAATCAAAATAGGTAAAACGCATAGGTTTTATAGCGTAATTTCCTTTGTATTGTGGAATTATCGTATACTTATCCGAAATGCTTCCTCTCATTCCAGAGAGCGGCGTGTCTACATTTTCTTTGTGTTCTGGATCGTACATTTCCAAAGCTGGTGGCACTACTGGTTTTGGGAGATTGAATAGTTTTAAATTCCCAGTTCCTGTAATGGCTATTTTTAAATCGAGTGACTCTCCGTTTTGTAAGGTAGTCCGCGATGGAACCACAGTGAAATCAAATTTTCCAACTGCTCCAGTGAAGTCATCTGGTTTTCCTGCTTCTGGCAATGCTTTTACATTGATAATTTTACTTCCTGCCGACACTCTTTTACTGTCATCAACCAGTTGCACTTGTCCCCACGCGTTGCGTCTTCCTGTTGGCACTTGACAATCTATGTCTAATGATAGCGGTTCGATTTCTAAATTACCTGATTTTTGAGGATAAAGCACTGTTTTTCTTAATACCACATAGCGATAACGTTCTCCTTTAAAGATTCCTTCTTCAGCAACCAATTGCTTGATGTCGATGTTTTGACTCCAAAAATCATTGTATTTGGGTTTGTTCAATTCGCGCCAATTGGTAATTCCTATGTTGTAACTAAAATATAATTTGTACACCACCGTAATAGGTTCGTTGACATACGGATTGGCTTTTGAAATATCGGCTACCAAGTACAAATTATTATCCGCACGCACCAAAGGTTCTTGATTCGGATCTTTAGGCAATTCGACAGCGTTGGTGACGTTGATAGAAATTGGAGTGGTTTTATATGTTTGCCCATTGATTTCAATGGAAGCTTGTTTGATAACCAAATTCCCTTTTCGCATCGGCATCAACGTATACGAATACGCTTTGTTGAACGTACTTCGTCCGTTAATCCACGATTGGCTTACCATTTGACTCGGACCAGAAACTACTTTAAATCCGGATGCTTCAAAATTGGGCGGATTAAATTCATCGCCATCAGCATTCATTGTAAAATCGATGCGAAGGCGTTCGTTCAATCCCAAAGAATTCTTACTCACTTTGGCTTCAAATTGTACTTGAGCAAAAGCAGCGTAGTTTAATAGAAATAGTATATAAAATAATCGTTTAGTCACGCTTGTTGTTTTATTGTGTTCATGAACCTTCGTTTTGATTTTCAATTTGTACTACCTAATTGATTACCAGTCTTTTTCAGCTCTTTGCGGATTGACATTTGCCTTTTGCAAGTTCACTTTATCTTGCACTTTTTTTTCTTCGTTGTTCACCGCATCGAGCAAACTTTCTACTCGTTGTTTCGACATTTGACCTGGTTTTTCTTTTGGTTGACCTTGATTTTTGTTGTCGTTTTTGTCTTTTTCGTTTTGACCTTCTTTATTTTTATCGTCTTTCTTGTCTTCTTTCTTGTCTTCTTTTTTGTCGTCCTTCTTATCTTCTTTTTTATCGTTCTTTTTGTCTTTGTCGTCCTTCTTGTCGTCTTTGTTATCTTGTTTTTTGTCTTTTCCATCGCCATCTTTTTTCGGCGGATTGTTTTTCAAATACAACTTTGCCAACGCATAATTGTAGCGCGTTTCTTCATCAGTTGGATTGTTTCGCAAGGCCTTTTTATACGTTTCTACAGCGCCTTCATAATTTTTTTCATTCATCAAACAATTGCCTAAATTATGAAAAGCTTGGTGTTTTTCAGCTTTTGTTTTTGCATTTTTGATGGCTTTTGCAAACTGGTATTTGGCTTCTGTCGATTGTTTTTGTTGGTAAATAGAAGTCCCTAAATTATATGATGCCTTTGCTTTTTTGGAGAATTTTGCTTGCGATATACGATACTCGGCTTCGGCATCAGCGTAGTTTTTTTTCTCAAAAGCATCGTTCCCTTTTGGCAGGTAATTATCTTTCTCTGTCTTTTTATTATTCGCACTCGAATCTTGCGCTTGCAACGCCCAAGAAAACAAAATGAGACTGTATACTAGTAGCTTTTTCATTCGTCTTTTTCATTAAATAAGTTCATCTTTTGTACCCATTTTGTTTTTCTTTCCAATAAGAAAACATCCAACAGCAACAAGAAAAATCCAAACCCTAAAAACCATTGAAATTGCGATTGAAAGTTGGCCGTTTGCATGCCTTCAAATTCGGTTTTCTGAATGTTATCCAATGTATTTTTTACAAAATCTAAAACGTTTTTGGTGTTGTTCCCATCGACGTAACCTTTAGAATTTTTACCAATTTTTGTCAAGATTTCAGCGTTTCTTTTGGTGATAACAACTTCGCCGTTTTTATCCCTTTGAAAACTATCAACAATGCCGTTGCGTTTTAACGGAATTGGTCCGCCTTTTTCGCTTCCTACGCCAATAGTGATAATTTTTAAACCTAATTTTTGAGCTTCCGATGCAGCGTCTTCGGCATTTTCCGAATGATCTTCTCCGTCAGAAATCAGAATCAACAATTTATTGGTTTTGTCTTTCTTATCAAAAAATGTAGTCGCTGCCAAATTTATTGCTTCATCCAACGAGGTTCCTTGAGACGAAATCATGGTGGTGTTCATGCCTTGCAAGAACATTTTTGCCACACTATAATCGGTGGTTATTGGCAATACAGGGAAAGCACTTCCAGAGTAGGCAATAATTCCGATGCGATCGCTTCCCAATTGGTTGATTAATTGTGAAACGAGTTGCTTGCTTTTTTCCAATCGATTGGGCGCAACGTCTTCAGCCAACATACTTTTGGATACATCAATGGCAAAAACAATGTCTATTCCTTCGCGTTTTACCGTTTCGATTTTGGTTCCCATTTTCGGATTTACCAAACCAATTATCAAAGACGTTAATGCCAAAAGCAAAACCGAAATTTTCAAAATGGGTTTAAAAACCGACTTTTCTGGACTTAATTTTTGAATCAAATTCAAATCGCCAAAAGCGCGTTGTTTTTTTCTTTTCCAATACTGCACGTATAGAAAAAGCAAGACCAATAATGGAATCACAAACAGTAGATACAAATACCCTTTTTCTTCTAATTCGTACATATTCAATTATATAAAACTTCTAAAAATCGTGTTTCGAGCACCAATTTCAATCAATACCAATATTCCTGCGAGCCAAACAAACGGTCGGAATTTTTCATCGTAATCGTAAAATTTCAACTCTTCGATTTCGGTGGTTTCTAATTTATTAATTTCCTTATAAATAGACTCTAACTTACTATTGCTATTGGCTCTGAAATATTTTCCTCCTGTATTTTTAGAGATTGTTTTTAGCAATTCTACATCAATTTCAACAGGCATCATCTTAAATAAAAAGCCGCCATTGGGAGCGTACGCATAGGGAAATTCGGCCATTCCGTTAGTCCCAATTCCGATAGTGTAGACTTTAATTCCATATTCCTGTGCAATTTGCGACGCCGTTTCTGGTTCTATAAATCCAGCGTTGTTCACTCCGTCAGTCAATAAAATAATGACTTTACTCTTTGCTTTACTGTCTTTTAAACGGTTTACTGCAGTGGTCAATCCCATTCCGATTCCGGTTCCGTCTTGAATAACATTATCGTATTTGATGTCTTTTATCGCTTGTTCAATAATCGCTTTATCACTTGTTACAGGCGTTTTGGTGTAGGCTTCTGCAGCATACACTACAATTCCGATTCGATCGTTGGGACGTCCTTCTACAAAATTAGCTGCTACTTCTTTCAGTGCTTCCATTCGATTCGGTTTCAAATCTTTCGCCAACATACTTCCCGAAACGTCAATCGCCATGACGATGTCGATTCCTTTGGTCGTTTTAGTTTGGTTGCTGATGTTTACGGTACGTGGTCTTGCCATTGCTACAATCAGCGCACTCAAAGCGAACAAGCGCAGAACAAACAAATACGGTTTGAGTTTGGCTAATAGCGATTTTGAGTTTTTAAATCCGTTTACTGAACTTATTTTCAATGTTGGTGTTTGCTGTTTGCATTTCCAAAGTTGCCATGCTATAGCCAATGGAAGCAGTAAAAACAACCAGAAAAACTCGGGATTTAAAAATGTACTATCCTGTATCATTATTGCTCTGCTTGTTTAAGTTCGACCGAGTTTAAAACGCGTTCCATGATTTCTTTTCCGAACGTGTCTTCTTCCTTGTGCATGATCACAATTTGTTGCAAACCGCCATCTTGTTTGAAAAGCGCGACTTCATAATACATCTTGGTCGATTTGGTTTTTGCCTTATTGAAAGATGTTAACGATCCATACGATTTTTTACCTTTTACACCCTGTTGCGTGTCAAAATCTTCTGATTTTACGATGATGTTGGCGGCTCCGTCTTTTTCAAAAGTTTCGATGGCAACATTGATGGCTTTTTCTAAATCGACTTCGGTTTCTTTTTTGTATTTCAACGTGCTAACTTGAATAAAAATAGCGTCCGACATCGAGCCATAACTGAACAACTGCATTTCTTTCATCAACGCCAAGGTGTTTTTGGACATTGTGGTGGCGACATCGATTCGTTTTAAAACTTGTGGTGTTTCGATTTTCACACCAGGATTTCCGTATTCGCTATAAATCCACTCGCCTTCGAGCAATTCTTTAGTTGGATTTCCGAGTACTCTGTCTTTTACATAATCAAATCCTTTCACGGCGATTAGAGTCGCTAATGTTCCAACAAGTACAAAAGTTATTATTCCAATAATGGTGAAAAGGCGTTTTTGTTGTTGTTTTTTTAGTTTTTTCAAACGCGCCAATTCCTTTTGTTCTTCGTTCCATTGTTCGAGTTCATCGGTTTCTTCAACCACTACTGGAATCGAATTATGAATGGTCACAATCGTACTGGAAATGCGTTTTTTGTCTTCTTCTATTTCATATTCAAGCGGTTTTACTTTGGCAAATTTCACCAAATCGGCTTGCTTTAGTACTTTTTCTAAATTTTCGAGCGTTGCTGCTGAAAGTTTTAATTTTTTGTTTTTGGCCGTATGTCGTAAACTCACAATCAACTCAGAAGTGGTGCTTTCCATGGCTGGAATTTTAATTTCTTCTTCGATGTAGGTCCGCGCAATATAGGTCAATTCGGAATAATACGATTTGATTTCTCCTTTTTGCCAAAGTCCTTTTGATTCGAGTTGTTGAAGTAAAGAAGTTGCTTTTTCTATAGGTGAAGTGAAAATAACTTCGGCTGTTTTTTCTTTCTTCGGTTGTTTTTTATACCACCAATATCCCAAAGCAATAAGGGCTAAAAAACCAATAATTCCGAGCACGTATTTCCACCAAACGCTTTCACTTTCAGCGGCGGCGATTGTTTTGATATCGTACATGCGTTGTTTGAGCGTATCGACTTTCACGTCGTTGATTTCGATTTTCACACTGTCGGTAAAAACCGGTTTCCCATTAATTAAAATCGGCAATCTCGGAACGGTATACTTGCCCGAATCGAACTGTGTGAGTCCGTATTTTTTTATTAATTCGTAACGTCCTCCGTTTTTTATCGTATCAATTTTATACGACTCAATTACTTCTAAAGCGCCAATAGTTGTGGCTTTTGGAAAAACTACTTTAGATAACGTATCAACATCTGCTTTGATAGTCAACTTAAATTCGGCACCAATTTTATTTTTGGTGGTATCGATAGACGTCGTGACTTTTTGTGCAAAAAGCGACGTGGTTGCTAGGAAAAATAGTATGTATAATTTGAATCTCATTGGTTTGCTAAGGCTTATCTTGATTTAAAATAGCCTAATAATTTTGTTACGTAACTTTCGTCAACTCTTGTGTTTACTGTTCCTGAGCCACATTTTGAAAACATATCTTTGAAGTAATTTACTTTCTCTTGATAGTTTTTTTCGTACTGCATTCGCGTATTTTTGGAACTCGTGTCGACCACTAAAATTTCACCTGATTCGGCGTCTTCCATTTCGACCATTCCGATGTTTGGGATTTTCTCTTCGCGGATATCATAGACCCTAACTCCAGTAATGTCGTGCTTTTTGCTTGCAATTTTTAATGTTTTCTCGTAATCTTCGTCCACCATAAAATCGGAAATCACAAACACAATCGCTTTCTTTTTTTGTGTTGCCGATAAAAACTTCAAGGCTTGTGACAAATTGGTTTTTTTGCTTTTGGGTTGGAATTCGATCAACTCTCTAATAATGCGCAATACGTGCGACTTTCCTTTTTTAGGCGGAATGTACAATTCGATTTGATCAGAGAACAATACCAATCCAATTTTGTCGTTATTTTGTGTGGCCGAAAATGCCATAGTCGCTGCAATTTCGGTTACAATTTCGCTTTTCAATTGGTTTTTAGTTCCGAAACTTTCTGAACCTGAAATATCAACCATCAACATCATCGTGAGTTCGCGTTCTTCTTCAAAAACCTTTACGTGAGCTTCATTATAACGCGCGGTTACGTTCCAGTCAATCGCTCGAATGTCATCACCGTATTGGTATTGACGCACTTCCGAAAAAGTCATACCACGTCCTTTAAACGACGTGTGGTATTCGCCCGAAAAGATGTGATCGCTCAATCGTCGGGTTTTGATTTCTATTTTACGAACTTTTTTGAGTAGGTCTTTGGTTTCCATTATTTTAGTGTTCAGTATTCAGTGTTCAGTGCTCAGTCTGATAACTGAACACTGAGCACTGCCAACTAAATTAAGGTACTTCGATTTCGTTTACGATTTTGTTAATGATATCAACCGAAGTGATGTTCTCTGCTTCTGCTTCATACGAAATGCCAATTCTGTGGCGCAAAACATCGTGAACTACTGCGCGAACATCTTCCGGAATTACGTAGCCACGGCGTTTGATAAACGCATAGCATTTTGCTGCATTCGCCAAATTAATACTTCCACGAGGTGATGCTCCAAAACTGATTAAGGGTTTAAGACTCTCTAATTTGTATTTTTCTGGAAAACGAGTGGCAAAAACGATATCCAGAATGTATTTTTCAATTTTTTCATCCATGTAGACTTCACGAACAGCTTCTTGAGCGCGAAGAATTTGGTCTACCGAAACGACTTGATTGACTTTTTCGTAAGCTCCTTTTAAATTCTGACGAATTACCAGGCGTTCTTCATCCATTTTTGGATAATCGATAACCGTTTTTAGCATGAAACGATCGACTTGTGCTTCGGGTAATGGATAGGTTCCTTCTTGATCAATTGGGTTTTGAGTGGCTAAAACCAAAAATGGTCGGTCCAATTTAAAGGTAGTATCGCCAATAGTGACTTGTTTTTCTTGCATCGCTTCAAGCAGAGCTGATTGCACTTTAGCAGGCGCACGATTGATCTCATCGGCCAAAACGAAATTGGCAAAAATGGGACCTTTTTTAATTGAAAACTCATTGGCTTTTATGTTGTAAATCATCGTTCCAACCACGTCAGCTGGCAATAAATCGGGTGTAAACTGAATACGGCTAAAAGAACCGTGAACCGCTTGCGACAGTGTATTGATAGCTAGTGTTTTTGCCAAACCAGGAACTCCTTCTAATAAAATGTGCCCTTGACCCAAAAGTCCGATTAGCAATCGTTCAACCATGTGTTTTTGACCTACAATTACTTTGTTCATTTCCATTGTAAGTAAATCGATAAAAGCACTTTCTCTTTCTATTTTTTCATTGATTGCTCTAATGTCTAAAGCAGTACCATTTTCTTCCATAAATTCTATTTTTTTCGAGGCACAATTAAGTTCAAAATTTTAACATTTCAAAATTGAAAATTTAATTAGGAAAGGAATGTTAATAATGCGTTAAAACTTACTCACCGCAATCGCTTTTAAGGATGATTTATGATTTTGTTTTACTAATTTTAGGGTTTTTAACACCATCATGACAAAAACAAAACTATCACCCATTATTGCAGGAACAATGAATTGGGGTGTTTGGGATAAGAATCTCAGCACTTCAGAAATGGCGCATTCAATACATTTATGTGCTGAAAACGGAATTAGCACTTTTGACCACGCCGATATTTATGGTGGTTATACCACCGAAGCTGCTTTTGGAAAGGCATTTCAAGAAAGCAAAACTGCTCGTGAAAAAGTACAATTTATATCGAAATGCGGCATCCAGCATACCCAAGGTAGAGACAACTCAATTAAGCACTACGATTACAGTAAAAAATACATCATTTGGTCGGTAGAAAATTCGTTGAAAAATCTAAAAACAGATTATTTGGATGTGTTGCTTTTGCATCGTCCGAGTCCGTTAATGGTAGCCGATGAAATAGCTGAAGCGGTAACCCAATTGAAAGCCGAAAGAAAAATTATCGATTTTGGGGTTTCGAATTTCACCACCTCGCAAACCGAATTAATTCAACAAAAAACTACTGTAAATTACAACCAAATTCAATTTTCGGCCACGCATCACAAAATCATGTTGGACGGCAGTTTGGATTACATGCAAATGCACAACATTCGCCCGATGTCCTGGAATCCGTTGGGTTCTGTTTTTAGAGAAGATAACGAGCAAACCCGTCGATTGAAAAAACTTTTAGTGCAATTGGTTGAGAAATATAGCGTCGGATCGGACACGATTTTATTGGCCTGGATTTTAAAACATCCTTCCAAAGTAATTCCCGTTGCCGGAACCGTAAATAGCGCCCGAATTCAAGCATTGGACAAAGCCATTAATTTGGATTTAGACCCATTGGATTGGTTTGCTATTTGGAGCGAAAGTATGGGAGAAAAAGTGCCGTAAAAAAGTTGACAGTATTCAGTGTACAGTAAACAGTCTGAGCACCGAACACTGAGCACTGAACACTAAAAAATGATTAATAAACGTCTTCTTATCAAAAACCTGCTGGCTCACAACGATGAGAGTAGTTTTTATGACAAAAAGCGGCAGTTGAATTTGCACACCAAAGAAGGAAAAGCCAAGTTTTTAAAACACATCTGTGCGTTGTCCAATTCGAATCCGTCGAACAATTCGTATATCGTTGTGGGTGTTGAAGATCAGGATAATGAAATTACGGGAGATGATTTTTTTGACGACAGTCGGATTCAAAATTTAGTAAATGCCTTTTTAGAAAATCCACCAAAGATTCAATACGAAAATGTCCCTTTTCCCAATTTACCCAAAGGAAGAGTGGTTGGATTGGTGACCATAAAACCCAAATCGAAGACCTCGTTTTTCAAAAAAAACATCCATACTATTCTAGCCAATAGTGTTTTTGTTCGTAGAGGAAGCAATTCGACTCCGACAGAAGAGAAAATTCCGTATTCTAAACAAAACATTGAAACGGTGCTCAGCATCGAAAACAGTTCGCGCAACAGCATTGCCTATACGTTGGATGGCGTGATTGATTTTGTGAACAACCGCCACAAAGACATGCTGTCGGAATACAAGGTTTTTAAAGAATTGTTTGTGATTTGCTGGGCGGGAATTCCGAAAAAAATTCGCGATAAAACCTATCTTTCGCGTGTGGATATTGAGTTGATCAACGAACAAATCAAGTTGTTTTATTCGGCTCAAGATGTGGTGACTATTACTTTTGACTCGGCTTCTTTTACCATTACCGAATATGTGGCTTTGGGCTTGAACGACAAAACAAGTTATTATCCGTTAGAGCAACAAAAAATATCTTTTTTTGACAATGGGTATTACAAAATCGAGACCGAAATGTTGTTTGAACCGCCGCAATACAATCGGAAAATGATGTTTCACATTTACAATTCGAATTTGGCATTGCTTGCTAAAATGAAAAAAGGATTGGCGTTGAATGATCGCGAAGAAAACGATTTAGAAAACCTTCCTTCGACCTTAATGATTTGTTACCTCAACGGATTTGAAGATGCCAAGCAAAAGCTCATCGAAGCCAAACCGTTGCTAAAACAATTCAAAAAACCCGAATCCTACTTTAATTTTAAAGAAGTGATGCGGGTTTTGAGAAAGATGAAATACAATTCCGACTCAAGCGCTAGCGAAAAAGCTAAATAAACCTATTTTAAACTTTTGATTATTTTTTCTTCGGCGTCACTTAACAAAACAACATTGTATTTTTTCCAGAATTCTTCGGTATACTTGTTACCGTTTTTAAACAAACTGCTTACACGGTATTTTTTATCTTTATCCAATTTAAACTCGCCTTCTTTATAATCTAATGTAGTTACGTCATAGGAGCTCTCAAGCGTATTATCGATTTTTTTACCAAACTTGATGTAGGCATTGATTTTTATACGACCGTAAAGTAACACATATTTATCACCGTCTAGTTTAAAAGTTGTTTTTCGAACATAGTTGTTGAATTTTATTTTAGCAATTAAAATATTCACCACTTTATTGTACTTTTTGTGTGCTTCAGAAAATTTCAAATCGATATCTAAAATAAGTTTTGTCTTAGCATCATAAGTAACCGACCCTTGATAAAGCATAGGTTGCTCAAGATTTTCTTTAGGTTCAATGGTAATGACTTCAATACTGTTTCCATTTGCTTCCGTTTTTGTTTCTACACCAAAATAATAATAGTCGCTTTTTAATAGATAAGCCAAAATCTTGAAGTTATAAGCGTCGGTTACCGTTTCTCTAACGTCATTTAAATTCATCGATTGGATGGCTTTTTCTCTTTCGGTGGCATTTTCATCTTTTAAATCGAACACGCGACTTTGTTTGACTTGAATGTCTGAAGCTCCACTTTTTCTTTTCACATAATAATCAATTAAGCCTTCAGAAAAAGAAGTGTACTTTCCGTCTACATTTACAAACTCACGGTAATATGTATTGAGTACAATTGATTTTTCGAGCTTTTCTTTTGATGCTACTAAAGCGTCGGAAAGCAAGTCTTTACCTGGTTTGCCATTGATTACCACTTCTTCTAAAACAAAGGATTTTGGCGTTAGAAAAATCTCTATTTCGGTCTCTTTTGCTTTAACAGTATAGCTTTCCACTGTATAATACAAATGACTGAACTCGAGGGTGGTTTTGTTTTCTGGAAGTATCACTCTAAATTTCCCTTCTTCATTAGAAATGGTTCCTAAACTCGAATTGGAAATGCTGATGGAAACGCTTTCAATTGGCAGTGAAGACGTTGCGTCTTTAATCACACCTGTAATGGTTTTTGTTTGCGCAAAAGTAAGACTGGTAAGAACGAGTAAAACAAGGGTTAGGATTTTTTTCATAGCGAAGGAAGTGCTAAAATTAGTATTCGTTTGAAATCAAAAATAAATAAATTTTTAAGAAAAATACTATGTTGTAAGGATTTCTATTATTTTTACGTTAAGAAGTTGTTTTGCACTTCTATTCAATTTTTGATATGAAAAGAACTTTAGTTATTGGCGACATACATGGGGGTTTACGGGCGTTGCACCAAGTTTTGGAGCGTGCGAATGTAGCCAAAAGTGACACTTTAATTTTTTTAGGAGATTATGTAGATGGTTGGAGCCAATCGCCACAGGTTATCGATTTGTTGTTGGACTTACAAAAGCAGCAAAACTGTGTTTTTATTCGTGGCAATCATGACGAATTACTCTTAAACTGGCTAACCAATAACAACGAAAATATTGATGAAAGCATGTGGTTCAAACATGGCGGAGAAGCCACAATCACAGCCTATGACAAAGTATCTGAAGCGACAAGAGACAAGCATATAGAATTCTTACAATCGTTAGAAGATTATTATTTAGATGACGAAAATCGCTTGTTTGTCCACGCCGGATTCACCAATATGAACGGCGTTTTGTACGAATACTTTCCGAAATTATTTTATTGGGACAGAACCTTGTGGGAAACTGCTTTGGCTTTGGATACTACGATAGAAAAGACCAGTTTTTTATATCCAAGAAGACTCACATTGTACAATGAAATTTATATTGGACATACTCCGGTTACACGTATTGAGCAAACCATTCCGATTCAAAAAGCATGTGTTTGGAACATCGATACAGGCGCAGCTTTTATGGGTCCGCTGACCATATTTGATGTCGACTCTAAAGCATTTTGGCAAAGCGAACCATTACATAATTTGTATTTTGATGAGAAAGGAAGGAATTAGTGTTGAACTGTATATCTTTGCAAAAAATTAAATTTTTTTTATGAAAAAAATCATAGTGCTTCTATTTGTTCTTTCAGTAAGTATGCTGAATGCTCAGGCTTATAAAGGAAAAGGAGATATAAAATTTCAGGTAGGTGCTTTGCTTCAATCGTGGGGAACTGGAATTGTTGTTGGTTCCGATTTTGGCATGGGAGAAAACATCTCTTTCGGGTTTATTACTTCTTATTTGCTCAGTGTTAAAGACCAGAAAGTGCCTTTTGACAATTATACTCTTCTCCCCGACCCTAATGATCCTGCGTTTATGAATTCCCGAAAACTGGAACCGGAATTTGTTGACCGTATTGACATAAAGGCGCGTTTCAATGCCAATATCGGAAATGTAATCGGATTACCTTCCAATATGGATGTGTATACTGGCTTGAGTTTGGGATTGCGAAATTTTGGAGGTCATGACGGATTTCGCTATTTCTTCACCAACGGATTTGGAGTGTATGGTGAAGCCGGTTTCCCGATTGCAAAATACGACCAAAATGTCACTGATTTTGACAAATTAAACAACCAATTCACCTTTGCGATTGGAGCATCTTTTAATCTATAAACCAATGACAATAGTTGAAAAAAAATTACACGACCGCAGTGGAAGTAAATGTGAAATTAGCGGAAGTGAAGACGATTTAGTAGTTTATAATGTTCCGCCAAATACAATTGAAATCCTAGAAAGCAGTATTCTAATTTCCAAAAAATTAAAAGACCAAATTGACAATCCCGATACAACCAACGCTAACGATTGGCGTGGTTTGAGCGATAGTATGTGGAACGAAAACCTGCCCGTTCAAATCGTTTCTTGGCGAATGCACGCTCGTTTAAAAAACAATGACATGCTCGAAATGATGTATTTGGATGAAGAAGCCTTAGCTTGGGCAAAAGCGACCAATGAAGGCGAAGATGAAGAAGGAAAAATCATTCACAAAGACAGCAACGGAAATATTTTAAACGATGGTGATTCAGTTGTTTTAATCAAAGATTTAGATGTAAAAGGTGCCAACTTCACTGCAAAACGTGGTGCAGCAGTTCACAACATCAAATTAGTTTGGGACAATGCCGATCAAATTGAAGGCAAAGTCGAAGGGCAACATATTGTGATTTTGACGCAGTATGTGAAGAAAACAAAGTAGCGTTTCGCACGAATTTCACGAATTTGCACAAAATAATAGTCCCCTAAAAAATAAAAAAGTCCTGAAAATTCAGGACTTTTTTGTCTTTTATCTTTATTCTATATTCTTTTCTCTTGAAAAATTACAAATCAAATTTAATTCCCTGTGCCAATGGCAAACTAGTAGTATAATTGATCGTATTCGTTTGTCTTCTCATGTATACTTTCCAAGCATCAGAACCTGATTCGCGTCCGCCACCCGTTTCTTTTTCGCCACCAAATGCACCGCCAATTTCGGCTCCGGACGTTCCGATATTTACGTTGGCAATTCCACAATCAGAACCAGCAACTGATAAAAAGGCTTCCGCTTCACGCAAGTTATTGGTCATAATAGCTGATGACAACCCTTGAGCAACGCCATTTTGCACTTCAATGGCATTCATAACATCACCTGAATATTTTAATAAATACAATACGGGAGCAAACGTTTCGTGCTGTACAATTTCAAATGCATTTTGTGCTTCAGCGATTGCTGGTTTTACGTAGCAGCCACTTTCGTATCCTTCGCCAGTAAGTACGCCGCCTTCTACTAAAATTTTTCCGCCTTCAGCGACCACTTTTTCTATGGCTTTATTATACATTTCAACAGCGTGAGTATCGATAAGCGGACCAACATGATTGTTTTGGTCCAATGGATTTCCGATTCGCAATTGACCATAAGCGCCAACAAAAGCATCTTTTACTTTATCGTAAATACTTTCGTGGATGATGAGTCTTCGTGTTGAAGTACAACGCTGTCCTGCAGTTCCAACAGCACCAAAAACAGCTCCGATAACCGTCATTTTGATGTCGGCATCTGGAGTGACGATAATCGCATTGTTTCCGCCTAATTCAAGTAACGACTTTCCTAAACGAGCAGCACAAGCTTGCGCTACAATTTTACCCATACGAGTTGAACCTGTAGCAGAAACTAGTGGAATTCGTTTGTCGTGCGTCATTAATTCGCCAACTTTATAATCGCCATTAATTAAACATGATATTCCTTCTGGAAGGTTGTTTTCTTTGATAACTTCAGCAATGATATTTTGACATGCAATTCCGCATAACGGAGTTTTTTCAGACGGTTTCCAAACGCAAACATCACCACAAATCCATGCTAAGGCTGTGTTCCAAGCCCAAACCGCAACTGGAAAGTTAAACGCTGAAATAATTCCGACAATTCCTAATGGATGGTATTGTTCGTACATACGATGTCCTGGACGCTCGGAATGCATTGTTAATCCGTGAAGTTGACGTGATAAACCAACAGCGAAATCGCAGATGTCAATCATTTCTTGTACCTCACCATAACCTTCTTGTAAGGATTTACCCATTTCATACGAAACTAGTTTTCCTAAAGCTTCTTTGTTTTTGCGCAATTTTTCTCCAAACTGACGCACAATTTCACCACGTTGTGGCGCTGGCATTAATTTCAATGTTTTGAACGCTTCGGTAGCCGATTGCATTACCTTTTCGTAATCGTCTGCCGAAGTTGTTTTCACTTTTGCGATAAGTTGACCATCAACTGGTGAAAAACTTTCGAGGAGTTCTCCGTTTGAAAAATTATCTTGTCCCGTTGAAGTTCCTTCGTTGATGGCTTTTACGCCAAGTTGTTGAAGAGCTTCGGTCATGCCGAATTGTTCTGCTATTGTTGCCATTGAATGTTTTTTAATAATTGTTTTTTGAAAATGTGTCGCAAAAATAATTGATTTGACACGAAATGCATCAATTTTCACGAATTAAAATAGGCATTTGAATTTTACTAATGGATTAAATAGCCCAGATTGAAATGGAAAGCCTTTTGAAAAGAAACGCTACTTTTTATTGGCATAAAACTGCGACTAACAGGAGCGCGTTTTGAGGCTTATAAAAACAGTGTTTATTGAAAAAGCTTGGAATGTATAGCTGGATTAGCTGGTGAATACTAACTTTATTTGGAACGTGGACCTGCCTGCCGGTAGGCAGGTGACATGGATTAAAAGGTATTTGCGCTGATTTTTAGGATTCGTATTCTTTGTCTTTGTCGATAAATCGTGGATCGGATTCCATTGTTGTGCCACACTTTTCGCAAGTTCTGAGTTTTTGGGACGAATAAAAGTATTTGAAATGTGGTAAAAAATCGTTTTCGATATCGTGCAATTCGAAATACACTTCATGGATTTTATGATTGCAATTGTCGCAAAACCAAAGCAAACCATCGGTGAAGCCTTTTCCGGCGCGTTTACGCTCGATAACCAATCCGATAGAACCTTTTAAACGGAGAGGTGAATGTGGTGTTTTGGCGGGATGAAGATACATGTCACCCGCTTGGAGTTGGAATTCTTTTCGCTCGCCTTCGTCTTGAATAACTACCGTTATTTCGCCTTCGAGTTGGTAGAACAATTCCTCGGTTTCATTATAGTGATAATCTTTACGAGCATTGGGTCCGCCGACAATCATTACGATATAATCGCCCGAATCGACGTAAAGGTTTTTATTGCCAACAGGAGGTTTAAGAAGGTGTTTGTTTTCATCAATCCATTGGGTAAGATTGAATGGTTTTTGAATAGCCATAAAGTATTTTTTACGAATTTACGAAAAAAAGAAACCACTAATTACACTAATTGGCACGAATTTAATTCGTGGAGATTTGTGTAATTCGTGGTTAAAATAACTTTAAATATCTTATTTTTTTTCCTTTATCAGATAAATGTAAACGGGAAAGTGATCGCTAAATCCGGGCTCGTTGAGTGAATTTCGCAACGGATATCCTTTGTATTGTCCTGTTGTTTGTATTAGATACGGTTTGTTGTAAATTCCGGCTTTCCAATAGCGGAAAGAGTCGTACTCGGGTTTAACAAATTGTTCTGAGATCATAATTTGATCAAAAATATCACCTGCATCTCTATAAAAAAGAGAAGCATTACCGTCCTTTGCCATTTGCTCAAAGGGATTGTAAATATCTCGTGGTTCTTTTAGGTCGGTTTTTTTGAGTTTGGCACCTATTTCCTTTTTTACACTTGCATTATAGGCACCATCATTCAAATCACCCATGGTAATGATTTTGGCATTGGGATTGATTTTGACAAGGGAATCCATAATTCTTCTATTCAAAGCACCCGCAGCTTCACGGAAAGGAGAGCTTTTTTTCTCACCCCCTGATCGAGAAGGCCAGTGATTAACGATGATATTGATTTCTTCTCCGTCTAAAAAACCAGTGACTAAAAGTTGATCACGCGTGTAAACACGATCATCGGTTGCCACTTCGTTTTTATCATCAGTTACTTCCTCTGTTTCTTTTTTAGTTACTTTGGCTGCATTATTTCGATAGATGTACAAAGGAACATTGACAAAACTAGTCGGTTTAAAATGCTTTTTTTGATACAATAGCGCAACATCTATCCCTCTTTTATCAGGTGAGTCGAAGTGAACAATACCATAATCTTTATTATTAAGTTTAGGTTGTTTTACCAAATCCTCTAAAACACGTCTGTTTTCTACTTCACATGCGCCTAATAAGGTCGGTGAATTGTTTGGATTTTCGCCTGTTCCGATTTCTGAAATTACACGAGATAGATTCTCTAATTTCTTTTTGTATTTTCTTCCTGTCCAGTTTTGAGTTCCTCTTGGCAACCATTCTTCATCGTTGTTTGTGCCTTTAATTGTATCAAACAAATTCTCTAAGTTGTAAAAAGCAACTGTATGAATTATATACTTTTTTTGCTGTGAATTTACCGACAATATTGCGAATAAAGCAACAAAAAGGACAAGATTTTTAAAAATTTTCATAAATGCTATATTAAATTACTATCAAGTTTCATACAAACTTCGCACCAAAAGTAATTAATATTCTGAAAATATGTACATTTGCCCCGTTAAGAAATTAATTTCTTAATTAATTGTATAGTAATTTTAATTTTATTTATGAAAAAACTTGTCATTAGTATTTTATTTGTAATGGTATCGTGTATTGGCTTTGGGCAATCAGGAACTGGTGTAACAGGAACTGTGGTCGATTCTAAAACTCAAAAACCAATGCGTAATGTGGTAGCTTCCATTCAAAATACCAATTTAACTTCAGTAACCGATGCAACGGGAAAATTTGTTTTTGATGCCGTAGCAGTTGGTAATCAATTGTTGGAAATTAAAACAGGAGGTTACAAAAGCCAGCTTATTTCAATTGAAGTAATCGCTGATAATATTGTTGATTTGGGTGTTATTTCTTTTGAAATCGACATCACAGAGGAGCAACAATTGGCATTAATAACCATTACCGATAATGATTTAGGAGATGATAATAGTGGTTCAGAAAACACCTCTGGATTATTACAAGCGTCAAGAGATGTATTCCAACAAGCTGCAGCTTTTAATTGGGGACAAGCCCGATTTAGAATACGCGGTTTGGATAATGAAAACGGAACTACCATGATAAATGGTATTGCGATGAACAAACTCTACGATGGAAGACCGCAATGGGGTAACTGGGGTGGTTTAAATGATGCTACAAGAAACCAAGAGTTTACAATGGGTTCTGGTCCATCTGATTATACTTTTGGTGGCATATTAGGAACACAAGAAATTAATACAAGAGCTTCTATTTATAGAAAAGGCTCTAGGATATCATTCTCAGGAACCAACACCAATTACAGTTGGAGAACCATGGGAACGCATGCTTCGGGTATGAATACCAATGGATGGGCTTTTGTAGTTTCAGCATCACGAAGATGGGCACAAGAAGGTTATTTTGAAGGTACTGACTACAGCGCTAACTCTATATTTGCTAGTGTTGAGAAAAAATTTAATGACAAACACTCTTTGAATTTAACGGCTATTTACGCGCAAAATTACAGAGGTAGAAATTCCCCAAACACACAAGAAGTAACTGATATTGCGGGAGTTAAATACAATTCGTATTGGGGTTGGCAAGATGGTGAGCAAAGAAATTCAAGAATTAGATCTGTGGAAGAACCATTGTTTATGTTAAGCCATTATTGGAAAGTAACACCTAAAACAAATTTGAATACCAATGTAAGTTATCAGACGGGTGAAATTGGAAACAGCCGTATGGATTTTCAAGGAAAACCAAACCCTGACCCAACCTATTACAGAAACTTACCTAGTTATTACACGTCTCAATTTGATGATAACGGAACGTATGTTGGAAATAGTCCATTAAATCAAACACAAGCTGGTTTGGCTCAGTTCTTAACGCAACGACAAATTGACTGGGATTTCATCAAAAATACAAATGAAAGTAGTACAGAAGGGAACAGTTATTATGTGTTGTATGAAGACCGTACAGACGATAAACTATTTACAGCAAACACGGTATTGTCATCACAACTTAGTGATAACATTTTAATGAATGGAGCGGTAACGTTTAGAAAATTAAAATCAAACAACTTCCAAAACGTATTGGATTTGTTAGGTGGTGATTATTATATCGATTATGATACTTTTGGAACTCCAGGAACAACACAAACGATAACCGATTTGAACAACCCAAACCGTCAAGTTGTTGAAGGTGATAAATTTGGTTATAATTATAGTTTGTTTGCAACTACAATTGATGCTTTTACACAGTTTAAATTTACTTACAAAAAAGTTGACTTTTACATGGCACAAAGCTATACCAAGTCATTTTATCAAAGAGAAGGTTTGTATAGAAACGGATTTTATCCAACAAATTCTTTTGGGAAAAGCGGTCAAGTTACTTTTGATAATTTCGGATTTAAAGGTGGTTTAACATACAAAATTACAGGGCGTCACTTTTTTGACATCAATGGATACTACGCAACAAGAGCTCCTAATTTGAGAAACACGTTTCCAAATGCCAGAATCAATAACAATGTTTACAGTGATTTGACAAGTGAAATCATTTCAAGTGCCGATGCCAGTTATATTATTAAAACCCCTAAATTAAAAGCAAGAATTACCGGATTTTACTCATACATCAAAGGTTCAACAGAAACGTCTTTCTTCTTTGCTGATGTTATTGATGATGGTGATTCTAGTAATGACGAAAGTGGTTTTGTAGCCGAAACTGTAAGTGGTTTAAACAAGAAAAATATTGGTGCAGAGTTAGGTTTAGAATACCAATTGACCAAAACCCTTAAAATGACATTGGCAGGTTCTTATGGTGAATACACTTACGATAGCAATCCTACTGTTCAATTGAATATTGATGATCAGGCGACAGCAACCAATACCTTCCCAGTTCGTAACTATGGTGAAGCCAATTTAAAAAATTACAGACAACCTGGAATGCCTCAAACTGCAGCAGCTTTAGGATTAGAATACAGAGACCCGAATTTTTGGTGGATTGGTGCTAACGTAAATTATTTAGGAGATAGTTATATTGATGTTGCGCCTATTTTAAGAACGGATGCGTTTTTAATTGACAATACTTTTGGGAATACAAATACTCCTTTCCCAGAGGCTACGCAAGAAAGAGTCGATGAATTACTAAAACAAGAAAAATTTGATGGTTTTACACTTGTTAATCTTACAGGTGGAAAATCATGGAGAATAGATGGTAAAACATTCGGATTTTTTGCGAGTATCAATAACATTTTTGATATTACATACAAAACTGGAGGTTTTGAACAATCTAGAAGTTCAAGTTTTAGACAATTAAACCAAGACGTATCGCATGTGGATCCAACTTCTGGACAATATGTATCACATACTCCTTCTTTTGGTCCGAAGTATTTCTACGGATTTGGAAGAACATATTTTGTGAATCTTTATATTAACTTTTAATTTTAGCATTATGAAAAAGATATCTTTATATACTTGTATCGCTATTGCTACATTGGTTTTTACCGGATGTACAGACGATAGTGATGTCGAAAACAAACAAACAAAAATCACCTTGTTTGTAGAAGATTTTTCGGACAACATCGATAATACAACTTTAGACACTCCAGGATGGACAAATTTTGCTCAAATAGGAACACGTAGGTTTACAGAACAAGTTTATTCGGATGATGGTTATGCTGAATTTACTTCTTTTGGTTCTGGTCAGGCGTTAAACGTAGCTTGGTTGATTTCTCCAGCATTCAATATGGATGAACAAGAAGGAGAAACATTGGTGTTTAAGTCAGCTCACGCCTTTTTAACATCTCCAGACAACACTTTAGAATTAATGGTTTCAACCGACTATGATGGAAATATTGCAAACTTTAATCAATCAAGTTGGGTAACCATTCCGGTTAAAACTCCAACACCTTTGAATGATTTTTATGAGTATGTTAGTTCTGGCGAAGTAGATTTATCAGGATTTCAGGGAACATTACACTTTGCTTTTAAAGCAAAAGGATCAGGATCTAATACCAATTTAGATGCTACATTTCAAATTGATAATATTCGATTATTTTACTAAAAAACTATGAAAACAAGATTTATTACATCATTAGTTATACTTACACTTGGATTATTTTCTAGTTGTGTAACAGACGATTCGAACTTAGAAAACACCACGGGTTCAATTAAAACATTCGAGTTAACCGCTAATAAAACCATTCCAGATATTGTTGCTTTTAACAATAATAGTACAACACCTGTTCTATACACTGCCGATGATATTTTGGAAGCTTATGTGACTTCATCGGATGAAACAGGTACTTTTTACAACACCATTTGTTTGCAAAACATTGCCACCAATACCTCTCAGCCTGTAGGTTGTAGTGTTACGGCTAATTTTGCTTCTTTTGGTAGAGGATTTACTCCAGGAAGAAAAATTTATGTTAAAATGAAAGGGTTGTATACTGCGATAGTAGACGGATCATTAAAAATTGGTGCTTTGTTTGAAGGCGGTATTGGTAGAATTTCAGAAAACGAATGGCAAAATTTCTTATTTCCATCTCCGATAATTGTAGATGAAGATGCTATGACGCGAACCGTTTCTCTGGCAACAGCAGCAAACAATATCAATTTAAATACGTTAATTGATATTGATAACGTTCAGTTTGCTGATAGTTCATTAACAAGAACCTACTTTGATGTTGATTCAGGTGGAAATGCAACAAATCACAACATAGTTGATATTAACGGAGGTACGACACGCTTTTTTAGAGTGAGTGCATTTGCCCTTTTTGCTTATCAGAATGTACCAGCTGGAAGAGGAAAAATTAGAGGTGTAATGACCAAATTTGGTACTGATTTTCAATTTCTAGTGCGTCACCAAAGTGATATAAAATTAATAAACCCTAGAACTTATACTTTCAACAGTACACTTAATGAAACGTTTCAAAGTTATGCGTTAAACCAAACTGGATTTGTGAATTACCTTAATTTTCCTTCATTGGGGACAAAAAATTGGTTAATAAAATCTGTTAATAGTTCACAATGTATTCAAATGAGTGCATTTGGTGGTAGTTTAGAAAGCAATAAATCTTATTTTATAGTGCCTGTAAACTTTGGAGCTGCAAATACAATGACGTTTCAAGTTGATGCTGACTTTTTCTCTACAGGTCTGGGATTAAAAGTATATAGAACTACCGATTATGTTCCGGGTAAAAAAATATCTGAAGCTACATTATTTGATATTACTTCAAATTTTGTATTACCAACAGCAAATACTACTTCATTCGTTTCTGCAGGAACCTATACGTTTCCAGCGGCCTTAACTGATAACGGTTATGTAGTTTTTGAATATACAGGAAGTAATATAAGTGGTCCCAACTTACAAACTACCAATTGTAATATTGACAATATTGTGATTAATTAATTTTAATTTCAACATAAACAAAAAAGAGCTTTAAATTGAAGCTCTTTTTTGTTTATGAACAGGACGATAATACTGCTTATTATTGCGTTTAATGGTTTTTCTTGTGATTGTTGTATAAACACTCGCGTTATAAAAAACGTTTGTTAAAAGGCTTGAATTGTTTTTACACTATTCTTCAGCTCTAATGTATTCTTCGCCAAAGTCAATCAACGATTTTTTTCCTTTGTTATTTATTTCTTTTGGCAGGTATAATTTACCATTTTCAAACTTGTATTTTATTACATCAATTTTAGTTTCATTTCGGGAACGTTGTGTAAATTCAATATAATTAACTTGATCGTTAACAAGCAATATATATTTTATGTAAGGATTATAACTACCAATACCACATTCGCCCACTATGGGTTTTAGTGTTTTTGAATACCGAAAAGCCAGTGTCCCACTCTTCTTAAATTCGATAGCAATATCGATATTGTCATAATCTGGAACGCTTTTCACCCAAATACCAACAATATCTTGCGAATAGCTTACAAGCGGTAGTAAAAGAAGTAACAATAACCCGTTTTTCATAAAACATTTTTTACGAAAGACGATTGTATTTTTAAAATATAACAACAGTCATTATAGAGCATAAAAAAACCGAGCTCTTAGAACTCGGTTTTTTTATTTTTATTTACTTCTTATTTCTTAACAATTAAGAATTCAGAGCGTCTGTTTTGAGCATGTTGCTCTTCTGTACAAGGTTCGCATTGTACCTTAACTTCTGATTCTCCGAAACCTTTACCAGTAATTTTAGAGGCATCGATACCTTTTGAAATAATGTACTGAACGGTAGCTTTTGCTCTTCTATCAGATAAAGATAGATTATACGCATCACTTCCTCTGTTATCGGTATGCGATTTTGCAAAAATTACTAAGTCATTGTTGTTCTTCATAACTTGAACTAACTTATCCAATTCGAAAGCGCCTTCTTGGGTGATGTTGCTTTTGTCGTATTCAAAAAATATTGGATTTAAGATAATTTCAGTTGGTGTAACAATAACATCGATAGGTTGAATAGCTGCTTGAATTTTCACTTCTGGACCTTTTCCTTTAGCAACTGGGAAAGAGTTGCCTTCAAAACCATCTTTTGAAACTTGAATTGAATACGCTTTATCGCACTCTACTTTATATTTTACTTCACCATTGGCATTTGACATTTCTGTCGCAATAACATTTTTTTTGTCGTCTACAATAGAAACTTTAGCATCAACTAAAATAGCTCCTGTTTTAGCATTAGTTACAACAGTGATAACGTCAACCACACAAATTGGATCGGCACCAAAAATATCATCATTACCATTTCTATTACTTGAGAAGAATCCTCTGTTCTTTGCTTTGTTGAATGTAAAAGCGAAATCGTCTTTTTCACTATTGATTGGCTTGCCCATGTTTGCGGCTTCTGAACCGCTTGACAAGTCAACATAATAAACATCCAAACCACCCAAACCTTGTCTTCCGCTTGAAGCAAAATATAAGGTTTTATTATCGTCTGCAATAAATGGGAAACTTTCATTTCCTTCAGTATTTACTTTAGTGCCTAAATTTTCAGGTGTACCATATTCATCTCCGTTGATACTAACTTTCCAAATATCAACGCCACCTTTACTTCCTGGCATGTCTGATGAAAAATACAATGTCTTACCGTCTCTACTCAAACTCGGATTACTAGTTGAAAACTCTTTACTGTTAAATGGTAGTGATTTAATGTTACCCCATGTACCGCCTCCACTTCTGGTGGCTTTAAAAAGGTTGTTTTTACCCAATTTCAGTTTATTCGCTTTGTCTTTTTCAAAACTATTTTCTCTAAAACTATCACTTGAAAAATACGCAGTATTACCATCAGCACTTATAGTTATTGGTCCGTCATGAAATTTAGAGTTCAATTCTGTAACTATGGTAGCCTCAGAAAAAGTGCCACTATCAGCCCAAACCGCTTTATAAATGTCTAAAAACGGTTCTTCGTTCCAACCGTAATTTTTTCTTGAACCGTTTCTTGCGCTTGTAAAATACAACGTATTGTCATACAAAACAGCACCAAATTCTGATTTATCACTACTAACTTCTAATGATTTTGCAGTGTAACCAGGAATTTTACTAGCTAATTTCGGAATATAATTTGGATTTTCTTTATGTGCTTTAGCTCGAAGATCATTCGAAGCCATCGATGCAAATTTATTCATTTGCTTGTTGGCTTCTTCGTATTTACCATTGGCCTTTAACATTTGAGCATATCTAAAATACGTTTCAGCATCCTGTTGTGTTTCGGTTGCTTTAGCATACCACGAAATAGCTTCGGTGGTATTAAACATATTATAATAGGTGTCGGCCAATTGCTTGTAAACATAACCATCCCCTTTGCCGTTTTCAGCCAATTTCTGATATTCTTTTGCAGCGTCTACATATTCATATCGATTGAATAATTTATCTGCTGTTTTTGTGTCTTTATTTTGTGCAATAAGCGAAGTGCTTATCAAACCAAAACTTAATGCTATATATAGATTTTTCATGTTACTTTACTTTTTATGTTAGAAATATCTTGGAGATTGTGATACTTTTTTCGGGAAATTCAAATCAAATAACAAAATAACTTCGTGAGAAGAAGGTGTTGTTACATTTAAGTCGGATATAATGTGGTCATAGGCATATCCAATCTTCAAATTGGGTGTAATAGCATAATTTACCATTGCTCCAAATGAATCTTCCAATCGATAAGTCGCTCCAATTTCAAATTTGTAATTAAACAAGAAATTTGTAGATACGTCTAGAGATGTAGGTGCGTTGATAGCCGATTTTAACATGGCAAAAGGTTTGAACTTTACGTTAGGAGTCAAATCAAAAACATATCCACCTGTTAAGAAATAATGCGATGTTTCTGTTCCGAATTGTCTGCCGTTGAAATCAAGATATTTTGACTTTAACATGTTTGGAACAGATAAGCCAAGATAATATTTATCGGTATAATAGAAAAATCCTGCGCCTAAGTTAAAGAATGTTCTACTAGAATCTTCACTAAATGCTGGGTCATTGGCGTCAGGTAATGTACTGTAAATGTCGCTATATAAACCTACTTTATGAAAAGTAGCACCTGCTTTTAAACCAAACGCTAATCGATGTTCGCCTCCTAAATTCAATGTATAAGAGAAATCTCCGTAAACATTATTTTCTTCTACAGGTCCTATTTTGTCAGAAATAGCTGAAAGTCCAATTCCAACATTCTTCCCAACAGGTGAATGTGCAAAAAAGGTTCCTGTAGTAGGTGCGTCTTGTATTTCAACCCATTGCTTTCTATATAAAAGTCCCATAGATAAATTCTCTTTAGAACCAGCGTAGGCCGGATTGATAACACTAAGGTTATACATATATTGGGTATAATGTGGGTCCTGTTGTGCACTTACATCAATACATGATATTAAAGTAAGAACAGCTAAGAAATATAATTTTTTCATGTTTTTGAAATTTATCATTACTATCTTTTGTTTTGGTTTATCTAATTTCTCTGTTTATGTATATCCAACCTGTTCTAGTATCTCCACCATCATTACGTTCTATTACATAATAGTACGTTCCGTCAGGTAATTCGTTCCCAGCATCAGATTGTCCACCCCATTCATTTACATAATCGCCTCTTGAATATACAGTTTTTCCATAACGGTTGAAGATACTTAATTTAGCCACATTAAATCCTGCTAAATCAAACGTATCATTTAATCCATCACCATTTGGAGAAATTCCTTGAGCAATCTGACAATTGACAGCACTTGCAGTTGCATCAAAAACTTGCGTTTCTGTACAAGGATTTGTTCCATTAGAAATAGAAATTACACAGGTATAAAGACCCGCTGTTGTTACAGTCAATATTGGGCTGTCGTTTGATATTGCTCCCGAAGGACCAGACCAACTGTATGTAGCACCGCTTGCATTGAAATTAGTATTAATAACTTCTAAAACATAAGAAGAACCATTACATCCACCAGTTATTTCAAAAACTGGAGATGGTGTTATATTAACCTGGAAAGATTCTTGATCTGTACAATTTGGAGTAGTCCCACTTTCTGCATAAATATAAACCAATTGACTTGACGTAAGTATTAAGTTTGTTATCGGACCAACTCCATTTGGAGATGTAAAATAATTTCCAACAAATATTTGTGGTAAGGTATAGCTATCACACACATTAATGACAGCGTTTACAGGTGCTATTACTGGAACCGCATTAATGGTAATTGACATGGTAGTTCCCAATGCGCATTGACCCGAATTTGGAGTAAATGTATATACAGTCGTTCCGGCATTTGCAGTACTAATTGTAGTTGGGCTCCACGCTCCTATAATAGGTGTTCCATTTGTAGATGAAGTTGGCAATACTGGTGCATTTCCTCCTTGACAAATAGCCGCTATTTGATTAAAAGTTGCTATTGTTGGCGCAAGCACTGTAACAGTCATGGTAGTACTTACTGCACATTGTCCGGCATCAGGTGTAAAGGTATAAGTAACAGGGCCTACAACTGAAGTATTAATGGTTGCCGGACTCCAAACTCCAGTTATTGGTGTTGAGTTTGAAGACGAACTAGGGAAAGTTGGTGCCGTATCATTTTGACATAGTGCTGAAATTTGATTAAAAGTTGGCACAATTCCTGGTGCAACAATAGTAACCATAAGTGTTGTCGTTGTAGCACATTGTCCTGCAGCTGGTGTAAATGTATAAGTAACTGGGCCTACTACTGAGGAATCAATAGTACTCGGACTCCAACTACCTGTAATTGGGGTGCCATTTGTAGATGCAGATGGCAAAGCCGGTGCAGGTAATCCTTGACAAACATTTGGTATCGCGCTAAATGTTGGAACAATAGAAGGAGTATCAATAGTTACGGTCAAAGTAGCTGTAGTTGCACATTGCCCAGTGTTAGGTGTAAACGTATAAACCACCGAGCCAACAACTGACGAGTCAATTGTACTAGGACTCCAACTACCTGTAATTGGAGTGCCATTCGTTGATGATGCAGGTAAAACTGGTACAGGTAACCCTTGACAAATATTTGGTATTGCATTAAATGTTGGAACAATAAAAGGAGTATCAATAGTTACGGTCAAAGTAGCTGTTGTAGCACATTGTCCAACGTTTGGTGTAAACGTATAAACCACCGAGCCAACAACTGACGAGTCAATTGTACTAGGACTCCAACTACCCGTAATTGGGGTGCCATTCGTTGATGATGCAGGTAAAACTGGTACAGGTAACCCTTGACAAATATTTGGTATTGCATTAAATGTTGGAACGATAGAAGGTGCATCAATAGTTATTGACAAAGTAGCTGTTGTAGCACATTGCCCAGCGTTTGGTGTAAACGTATAAACCACCGAGCCAACAACTGACGAGTCAATTGTACTAGGATTCCAACTACCTGTAATTGGGGTGCCATTCGTTGATGATGCAGGTAAAACTGGTACAGGTAACCCTTGACAAATATTTGGGATTGCATTAAATGTTGGAACAATAGAAGGTGCATCAATAGTTACTGACAAAGTAGCTGTTGTAGCACATTGTCCAATTGAGGGTGTAAAAGTGTAGGTTGTTGTTCCTAAAGTTGATGTAGTAATGGTAGCTGGACTCCATGTTCCTGTGATTGCTGGTATGTCTGCTGAGGCAGCTGGTAAAGCTACAGCAGGCAAGCCTTGACAAATATTTGGAATCGGGTTAAAAGTAGGCGTAACAGATCCAGGCACAATTGTTATATCAAAAGTAAATACACTTGCACATTGTCCTGAAGTAGGTGTAAACGTATATGTAGTCATTCCTAGAGTTGAAGTATCAACAGTAGCCGGACTCCATGTTCCTGAAATGGACGTTGGTAAATTGGTTGACGAGGTTGGTAAAATTGGCGCTTGCAAACCTTGACAAACTGTAGAAGGTAAGCTAAATGTTGGAACAGTTGGTGTTGTAAAAGTAACCAAAACCGTATCACTAGATGTATTTAACCCACATGTGATTGTACATGTATAATTTCCCGTTTGGGTAACTACTAAAGTTGAACCTGTTTGACCAGGGATTGGTGTTGTTGATCCATTTAAAAACCAAGCATACCCTGTAGCTCCTTGCGTTGTTGCAGTTATAGTATGTGATGCTCCTTGACAAAGTACAACGTCTGGACCCAAAGAAACACTACAAACAAGAGCACAATTGGTGTTTCCATTACCTCCTGTTTGATTAAAAGTAACTGTTCCTGCTTGATTACTAAAATTTGTAATCAATACCATGTAATAATTACCTGTAACCGCGTTTGGAATGACAAAGTTTTCAATTGGTGCTGCAGAATAACTACAAGCAACTACGTTATTTGGCACTCCTGTATTCCCATCAGGAAAATCAAATAAGTTACTACATAAAGTTGCATATTGCGCTGGTGTAAAAGGTCCCCAACATATAAAATCAACATCAATTCCACCACCTGTTCCATTTGTCTGAGCAATCTGGAAATTTAGATTCCCTGATTGGTTAACCTGCATAAAATACCATGCTGGATTAGGAGTGGTTCCCAGACATCCAATATTACCATAACTTGGTTGACCTGTTGTGTTTGGATATGTTAATCCTATATCTCCACAAAATGGCTGAGAACTAGTACAGCTTGATGCCATAAAAAATGTTCTAGGACCACCCCATGGACTTGAATCAGTTGATGAACAAACAGCTTGAACATAAAATTCATAGTTTGTATTTGGAATTAAACTAGACGCTAAATAAGTAGGCGTACCTGAAACTAGTACTCCTGCTCCAGGTAATGGTGCTGGTCCACCTGCTGGCTGAACAACTACTAACCATTGAGTAGCAGTTCCTCCTCCTGGATTAGCAGGTTGTACCCAGTTTAATGTTGCTGTTGTAGTTCCTGTAACAGTTGCTGTTAAATTAATTGGCTTAGCACATGTTGGTGGTGGGGCACAAGATATGTTGGCCGACCATCCTGGATTTTGAGCTGATCCATCACTCAAAAATACAAACGTTAAACAGCCATTTGGTGCCGATGATGTGAAAGGTCCTGGTAAATTACCTCCTGTCAAATTACCCCAATACGCTCCCGCAATTGTTAAAGGTCCGAATCCTACACCATTCGTACTAGGCAATAAAGCTGCTGGGGTTACGGCATTTCCATTATATACATACAATCCATCAAATTGTGCCTCCGTATTGAATGAGGTAAACGTTACGGTTACTTGTTCGCCTGGAACAGTCGGACAGATAGTAACTGTTGAATTCGAATTGTTTGGATAATTTCCTGTTGGTCCTCCAGTATCAATAAAGTTTCCGCCACAAATAGGTGGGGCTACTTGTGTAGTAATCGAAATAGGTCCCGACCATAAACTTACACCATTGGATGTTGAACTACAATCGCCTCGTACGTATAAGTTATAACATGTGTTTGCACTTAAACCTGTAAAAGTATGTGTAGTTGCTGGTCCAGGTACTGTCGTCCAACCTGTTGTACTAGCATTTGGAGCTGGAGCAGTACACGGTAATGCAATAACTTGCCATGCTGTTGCGGCTCCAACGTTTGCCCAAGAAAGTGTTGCAGTGTTCGAAAGTACTGCACTACTAGCCAAAGCTGTTGGTTGTTGACATGCTGGCGGTGTCGTACAGGTAACATTGGCTAGCCATCCTGCCAATT
>CANLLR010000002.1 GCA_947491985.1 Flavobacteriaceae bacterium
CCCATTGTCAAAAACAGCCCATTGGTTTCCAGTAACTCCTGTCCCTAAGTTCCAAATAGTCGATGGAATCGCTTCTGGACCTGCAGTATTTTCAAATCCTTCTATTCCTGGATTGGGAAACTGACTGTAAACTGAAAAGGAAAGAAAAAGTGCAAAAAAAAGTAGTGTAATTTTCTTCATTATTAGTAATTTTTGTTTGTTTGATTTTTGTTTGATTAAGTTCTAGCTTCCAAATTTAACAAATTTTATGAAAAAAGTGAGGAAATTGAAATTTTTAACAACGTTTTCCTTTTTTTACTTTGCTTTTGTTGAAAATAAAATCATCAATTGCTCGCTATTGTTTAATTTTGTTCCATATTGATCTTATATGTTAGAAATAGAAAAAACAAATTTTGAACGGACAATCATTGTAGGAATTGTAACTCAAAACCAAAGTGAAGAAAAACTAATTGAATACCTTGAAGAGTTAGAATTTCTCACTTTCACTGCCGGAGGTGAAGTCGTTAAACGTTTTTGGCAAAAAATGGAACGACCCAATCCAAAAACTTTTTTAGGAACGGGAAAAATGGACGAAATTCATTTGTATGTTAAAGAACATGCCATTTCGACCATTATTTTCGATGATGAATTATCGCCATCGCAACAAAAAAACATCTCCAAATTAATTGATTGTAAAGTCCTTGACAGAACCAATCTTATTTTAGATATTTTCGCTCAAAGAGCTGAAACATCCTATGCTAGAACACAAGTTGAATTAGCCCAATGCCAATATTTACTCCCAAGACTTTCTGGAATGTGGACTCACTTAGAGCGTCAAAAAGGAGGAATCGGTCTGCGTGGACCAGGTGAAACCGAAATTGAAACTGACCGTCGTATTGTTCGTGACCGAATTGCGTTACTTAAAGATAAAATTAAAACCATAGACAAACAAATGTCAGTCCAAAGAGGCAATCGTGGCGCCATGGTTCGCGTGGCGTTGGTAGGCTATACCAATGTTGGAAAATCGACGTTAATGAATGCCGTTGGGAAAAGCGACGTTTTTGTGGAAAATAAATTATTTGCTACGCTTGACACCACTGTTAGAAAAGTGGTGATTAAAAATTTACCGTTTTTACTTTCTGATACGGTTGGATTTATTCGCAAACTTCCAACACAATTAATCGAATCGTTCAAAAGTACTTTAGATGAAGTTCGAGAAGCCGATTTACTTTTGCACGTTGTCGATATTTCGCATCCTGATTTTGAAGACCATATTGCTTCGGTGAATCAAATTTTAGCCGACATCAAATGCACCGACAAACCCACGATTATGGTGTTCAATAAAATTGATGCTTTCAAACATTTGACTATTGATGAGGATGATTTAATTACCGAAAGAACGACTAAACACTATACCTTGGACGAATGGAAAGCCACTTGGATGCACAACGTTGGGGAAAAGAATGCACTGTTTATCTCGGCTACCGAAAAAGAAAATTTCGAAGAATTTAGAGAAAAAGTTTATGAAAATGTGAGAGAAATTCACATCACGCGCTTTCCATACAACAAATTTTTGTATCCCGATTATAAAGATGCCTTAGAAAAAGAAGAATAAGACAATAAAAAAGCCCTTCAGAAATGCTAAAGGGCTTTTTTATTTTTTTACTTTCTTGTTTAGAAATTATAATTTAAGCCCAAGCCAAACACTTGTCTCACCTGAACCGCTTTAATAGCGTTGTCATCGTAAATAGCTTGAAATGCGATGTTTGCCGACATGTATTTGTTGACTTTCATAACCAAATTCATCTGATAATCGATGTCTACGTTTTGCGGTTTATCCAAATAATTGGAATACAAATTCAAAATATTTTCCATTGTTACATTGGTCATTAAAGTCGCCTTGTAATAGACATTTACAGCAGCACCAAATTCAAATCGAGTAGTTTTATTACCTTCAACACCAAAATAAGAAACGCCTTCTGGCAAACCTTCGGTAAATTCGCTGTGAACAAAAATAACTCTGGATGTTGCTGGAGCAATATTAACTTTTAGATTATCGCTTTTTTTCCACAACATTCCAGGTCCAGCTTGAAGGTAGGCAGGCGAGAAAAAATGGGATATCTTTACACCCGTAGCTGGAGCAAAACCCGAATCCATTTGTGTTCTAAAATTCAAAAAAGCCGAATAATACCAATTGCTGTTGCCCGTTTTTTTTCCGTAAAGGGACGTAAATTCAAATCGGTCGTCCGATTTTGTCATCTCTTGACCTTTCAATTTCGTCAAACCATAAGCAACAATTAATTTATTGTCCCAAACCGATGTTACAGACGAATAATTGTAATCGTAATTCAATCCGATATTACCTGCAATATTTGACGTTCCTCCGCCAAGCCATTCGTTATTAAAGGCCGATTGATTCAAAAGAAACACGAAATTTCCAGTGCGTTTCCATCCTAATTTTGTAGTGTCAATGGCTCTTTCAGAGGCTTTTTTAGCTTTTTCTAAACCTGTTTTTTCATTGTCTTGCGCAAAAATTCCCGTAAGGAAAAACAAGGCAAAAATTGTTTGTAAAAATTTCTTCATTTGTTTATCTTTTTAAAATTAGGAGGCAAAGATAACAATACATTTGATGCATCCAAAAATTTATAAAAAAACAAGTTGTTGATTGTGAATTACTTTGCTTTTTTGTACAACGGAACAGCCGAACACGCCTCTCCATACATAATGCTTTTAGCCACTTTTTGAAGTTGTTGCACTGCAAAAATATAAGCACTTTCTGGAACAGGTTTTTTAGAACATCCTTTTAAAATAACGGGTTTGTCTTTATATTTAGAATAATCAAGATTGGAAAGTAATTCATGATATAAAATGGCATCCATTTCGGATGATTTTCCGAGGATGATTTTTTTTGCATAAGGAGCCAAATGAACCGTGACCAAAATACTTGCCCAAGCCGGAAGTATTGCGTCTGTAGCGCAATGAATTACTACTAATTGATCTTGATACTGCGACCAATCGTGATTTTTTAAAGCTTCTCGAAAGTCTTTTTCCTTTAACAAGAAGCCTTCATAGAGCCATTGAGAAAGGTCGATTTGAGTTCGGACTCCTACTGGATAAAAGTCTTCCAAATCGAAAACTTCGAGTGCAGAATTGGCGACTTTATTTATGATTTCATCCATCGTATCAGTGTTCATTAATCAGTGTTCAGTGTTCAGTGACAAAACTGCCGACTATGACTGCCAACTGAATACTAATTTAAAGCATTCCTAATTCTAACTTCGCTTCTTCACTCATTAAATCTTTGCTCCAAGGTGGATCAAATGTGATTTCAACTTCACACGATTTAACAGCGTCTAATTTTGCTACTTTTTCTTCTACTTCTCGTGGCAATGTTTCGGCAACGGGACAGTTGGGCGAGGTTAACGTCATTAAAACTTTTACTTCGTTGTCTTCGTTGATCATTACATCATAAATCAAACCGAGTTCGTAAATATCGACTGGAATTTCGGGGTCGTAAATTCCTTTTAACACTTTTACTACGTTTTCTCCTAAATTGATATCGTCTTTAAATTCTTCCATATTTTATTTTTTGAGCCAACTTTTTAACCTTTATTAAACCTAGGGTAAATCTATTTTTTATTTGTAAGTAACTGATTTTAATTGAATTATTTCTCGAATACTTTCTAATTTTTCAACACCAAATTTACTATTTGTAAAAACAATTGGTGTTATATATTTAGATAAATTAGCATTCATTAAAAGACTATTTGTGTATTGTATGCCTTTAATTTCTTCTGTGTAAGAACCTAGTATTTCGTCATCAGTAGTAATTGTCTTTTCAATTTCTTCAAATTTTAAAACATAATTCACATTTGGAAACTGTCTTCTTTCTATTCGTGTAACATAGTTAAACTCCTGACGGTACTCAAATTTAGGATAAGATTGATGGAAATATTTTTTAAAAACTAACTTCGTTTCTTCATCGTTTCTGGTCACATAAAAAACAGTCGTTTTACTTGGTATGTAATGTTTTGCGACAATTTTTTCATTAGAATGGTATATTGAACTTGATAAAAATCGCTGTTCCTCTTTATTCATATTTTTAAACGAAATAAAATGAAGTTCTTGTGTTGCGTCTTTTGGATTTTTTTTAATTGTTGTTTTCAATTTTGGGAAATCTATTGCAAACAAAATAGAATCACCATATACACCAGTTTCCTCTATTAAATATTTTGATTTTTTATCATACACGAAATGAATTTCTTTAGCATTCTTGGGCATTTTATCAAAACTAATTTGGGAATGACTAATAGAAAAAGATAAAATACAAAATAAATTTATTAGTGATTTCATCTTTTAACTTTTAGAACTAAATGCCAACGCGTACATTTTTATTTCTTTTACCATCGAAACCAAACCGTTAGCTCGTGTTGGTGACAAATGCTCTTTTAAACCAATTTCATCAATAAAATCGGTGTTCGCTTCTAAAATGTCAGCCGCTTTTTGATTGGAAAAAGCGCGAATTAAAATCGCAATTATTCCTTTGGTTAAAATGGCATCACTATCGGCTGTGAATATAATTTTGTCATCTATTTTATCGCCATGCACCCAAACTTTCGATTGACATCCTTTGATGATGTTTTCTTCGGTTTTGAACTTTTCGTCAATTAAAGGCAATGCTTTTCCCAAATCAATGATGTATTCATAACGTTGCATCCAATCGTCAAACATCGAAAACTCATCCACTATTTCGTCTTGTATTGCTTTGATTTTCATGGTTCCTTTTTGCCGAATGAAACTATTTTGTTGACCAACTTTTCGATTTCAGTTGGTGGAAATTCGTGATCAAAATCGACTGTTTGATATATCCTTTCTCCAACAGTTACTTTCAGATTAGCTATTGCAGCACCGTCATAAAAACGTTTTTGTGTTGGGTCTTTAAATTTTGCCAAATCTTCTAATTGTAGCTCTTGAATCGCTGTAGTTAATGCTTTCATATCAGCATCTGAAATTTTTATAACTTCTCCTTTATCCGCGCCATTTCTGTCATTAGAAACTGTCGCCATTTGATTTTGGATGGTTATTCTTTGATAAAATCCTCTTGTATTGGCAACATACTCTAACATCGGTAATTGGTTCTGATTGAATAAGGCAACTTTTTCAGAAGTACTGGTCTCTATGGCTTTCTTCTGACAATTGCAACTTGCAAAGACAAAAACGATTGAAAATACTAAATACATTTTGTTCATAATTTCTATAATTTAAGACAACATCATTTGGGCTTTTTTGACGGCTTCGACAAAGATATCAATTTCTTCTTTGGTATTGTAAAAAGCAAAACTGGCTCGTATCGTTCCAGGAATGTTAAAGAAATCCATAATCGGTTGCGCACAATGATGTCCGGTTCGTACTGCTATTCCTAATTTATCGATAATCGTGCCAATGTCATACGGATGAATGCCCTCAATGTTGAACGAAATTACAGACGTTTTATCAGAGGCAGTACCGAAGATTTTTACCCCTTCTATTTCAAGTAATTTTGACGTGGCATAGGTTAACAATTCGTTTTCGTATGCAGCAATGTTTTCAAAACCAATTTGATTCAAATAATCAATCGCAGTTCCGAGTACAATTCCGCCTTCAATATTGGGTGTTCCTGCTTCAAATTTGTGCGGCAAATCAGCATACGTAGTTTTTTCAAACGAAACCGTTGCAATCATTTCGCCGCCTCCTTGATACGGTGGTAATTTTTGGAGCCAAGCCTCTTTGCCATATAAAATTCCAACTCCTGTTGGACCACAAATTTTATGACCAGAAAAAACATAAAAATCACAATCTAACGCTTGAACATCGGGCTTTAAATGCGGAACTGCTTGTGCACCGTCAATTAAAACCGCCGCACCTACTTGATGCGCTTTTTCAATCATTATTTCAATTGGATTAATGGTTCCTAACGCATTTGAGATATGATTTACGGTTACAATTTTCGTTTTATCTGATAGTAATTTATCGTATTTCGACAAGATTAACTCACCTTTATCATTCATCGGAATGACCTTTAAAGTCGCGCCCGTTTTTTCACACAACATCTGCCACGGCACAATATTGCTGTGGTGTTCCAATGCAGAAACCAAAACCTCATCACCAACTTTTAGCAGCGATGCAAACCCGTTTGCCACAACATTAATAGCGTGTGTCGTGCCTGAGGTAAAAATTACTTCGTGCGAATGTTTAGCGTTAATGTGATGCTGAATTTTACCACGTGACACTTCATAAGCATCCGTTGCCAATTGACTTAAAGTATGAACACCACGATGTATATTGGCATTAATCGTTTTGTAATAATTGGCAATCGCATCAATCACCACTTGGGGTTTTTGCGATGTAGCGCCATTATCGAAATATACCAAGGGTTTGCCGTTGACTTTTTGCGAAAGAATCGGGAAATCGGCACGTATTTTCTGAATGTCTAGCATTGTTTATTTAGAATTTTTCTAAATACAAAAGTAGCTAAAATCGAGTCGTTAATTGTTAAACAAATAGTAATATTTTGATGTTATTTAATTCTGATTCCTATGTAAGAATTTAAAAAAGCTAAACTTAAACAGACATATTTTTCTTACCTAGTTCTAATTTTATAAATTGCATAAAAATTAGTACTGTGAAAAAATTCTTCAAAATCTTCGTCCTTCTGCTTTTAGTAGTTTTTGTTTATTTACGAATTGTCATCTATCCGCAACTCGATTTAATTTCGGGTTTTGCATCTAAAAGTGTGGCTTCAGGACATTTTTTGGATAATCGAAGTTTGGAAACCATTCAACAAGGCGACAACGACATTGACAAAGTCGATTGGGCTACTAATGAAATTAAGGAAAATGGTCGATTTTCTACATCGTCTGTTTACGGATTAAAAGAACGAAAAGCAATTTACCGCCAAGGATTAGGAGCAACATTAATCAATGATGATTTCGATGTTTCGAAACCGTATGAAGTTCCAAAAAGAAATTTTATTAAAAACAACTTGCCTTTTCCTTATGGAAATAAGGAACCAAAAGCCTGCCTGCCGAATGGCATGGACACTGTTTTTGCAACTATTGATTATGACAAATTAAATACTGCTGTTACTAATGCTTTTGATAAAAAAGGTATAAAAAATAAACGAACACGATCGGTAATCGTTATCTATAAAGACAAAATCATCGCCGAAAAATACGTTGATGATTTTACCAAAAACTCTCGAATTTTAGGTTGGTCGATGACCAAAAGTATAACGGCAACCTACTTCGGAATACTGCAAAAACAAGGCAAAATCGACATCATGAAACCTGCGCCAATTGCCGAATGGAAGAACGACGAACGTGCTAAAATTACGATTAACGATTTGTTGCACATGAATTCGGGTTTGGAATGGGAAGAAGATTATGGAAAGATTTCGGATGTAACAAAAATGCTATTTATTGCTGAAGACATGACCCAATCTCAAATTGACAAGCCATTTGTTGGAAAACCTAATAACACTTGGAATTACTCTTCGGGAACGACTAATTTGTTAAGTGGAATTCTCAGAAAACAATTTAAAACGCACCAAGAATATCTGGATTTTTGGTATTCGGCTTTGATTGATAAAATTGGCATGAACTCTATGATTGTAGAAACAGATATGGCTGGCAATTTTGTGGGATCATCGTATAGCTGGGCAACTACAAGAGATTGGGCAAAATTTGGATTGCTCTACTTGCACAAAGGCAATTGGAATGGCGAACAACTCTTTGATGAAACTTGGTCAAGCTATGTGGCTACACCGACCAATACATCAAACGGAAATTACGGCGCTCAATTTTGGCTCAACGCTGGCAAGCGATTTCCTGATGCTCCAAAAGACATGTTTTATGCCAGTGGATACCAAGGGCAAATGGTAGCGGTTTTCCCAAGTCACGATTTGGTCATTGTTCGCATGGGATTGAAAGAAGATCCTGAATTTGATTTTAATGGGTTGTTAGGTGGCATTGTTTCTAGTCTAACCGCAAAGGGCACAAAGTAAAAACCGTAAAGAGCACAAAAGTAAAAACCCTTGTGCTCTTAATGAGTTTTTAGTGTCTTTGTGGTTAAAATCTACAAATCAAACCCCAAATTAACGCCCAATTTAGTAGCAATAATTTTAGTAATCCGTTGTTTCAATTCGGGTATTTTAATGCTTTCTATTACAGTATTTGAAAACGCATACATCAATAAAGCTTTAGCTTCTTTCTTTGGAATTCCGCGGCTTTGCATATAAAACATCGCAGTTTCATCCAATTGACCTATAGTGCAACCGTGCGAACATTTTACATCATCGGCAAAAATTTCCAATTGTGGTTTGGCGTTTATTGTGGCTTTATCACCTAGCAAAATGTTGTTATTTTGTTGAAAAGCATCGGTTTTTTGGGCTTCTTTTTCGACGTAAATTTTTCCATTGAAAACACCTGTCGAGCTTCCTGACAAAATGGTTTTGTAGTTCTGATGGCTTTCGCAATTGGGCGTTGCGTGGTTCACCAAAGTATAATGATCTACGTGTTGTTTGTCGCCAATAATGGTAATTCCTTTTAAAGTCGAATCGATGCGTTCACCAAAATGGTAGAAATTTAAGTTGTTTCGAGTGATGTTTCCACCAAAAGAAAAAGTATGCACCGAAACTCTACTTTCTTGTTTTTGAGAGATGTATGTATTGTCAATCAGGTTGGACGATTGTAAATCGTTTTGAACTTTGTAATAATCAACAATCGCGCGTTTTTGCGCAAAAATTTCGGTAACCGAATTTGTCAACACTGGGTTTTCATTCAAACTTTGATGTCTTTCAATAATTTGAACGTGTGCATTTTCGCCTACAACTACTAAATTTCGAGGTTGCACCATCAAAGCATCTTCTTTTCCGGTAGAAAAATAAATTATTTCGATTGGCTTTTCAACTACTTTACTTTTCGGAATGTTGATGTACGCTCCTTCGTTTGCGAAAGCCGTATTTAAGGTTGTTAAACTCTCTTCTTTACTGGCGATTTTATTGAAGTATTCATCGATGGCCATCTTGTATTTAGGTTTGGTCAATGCAGACGACATAAGGCAAACATCCAATCCGTCGTGTGTCGTTGATGATAAAAAGGAAGAGAATTTTCCGTCTACAAAAATCACTTTATACGTATCAATTTCGTGTAAAAAGTATTTTCGAACGTCGGCTAATTCGACCGCATTTTCGTGTTTTGGAAATACCGAATACTCATTTTTGAGGATAGTATTCAGCGACGTGTATTTCCACGCTTCCTCTTTTTTAGAAGGAAAACCTTTGTTTTCAAAGTTTTTTATAGCCGATGTACGCACATCATGAAGCGCTGAATGAACATCGATTTGTTCTTCGAAAGCCATGAAGGATGCTACTAATTTTTCTTTTAAATCCATGTTTGTGTTTGCTTTTGTCATTACGAGGAACGAGGAATCTCATAATGAGGTGCTTCCTTGGTCAGCATGACACTATTGAGTTAAACTAACTCACTTTTAATCCAATCATATCCTTTTTCTTCCAACTCGTAAGCAAGCTCTTTTCCGCCCGATTTTACGATTTTTCCGTCCATTAAAACGTGAACAAAATCGGGAATGATATAATCTAACAAACGTTGGTAGTGCGTAATGACTAACACCGCGTTGTTTTCGTTTTTCAATTTGTTCACGCCGTTGGCTACAATGCGAAGTGCATCGATATCTAAACCCGAATCGGTTTCATCTAGAATAGCAATTTTAGGTTCTAACATCGCCATTTGGAAAATCTCGTTACGCTTCTTTTCTCCACCAGAAAAACCTTCGTTCAACGAACGCGATAAAAACTTGCGGTCAATTTCGAGTAATTCTGATTTTTCGCGGATTAATTTCAGCATTTCGTTGGCGGGCATTTCTTCTTTTCCGTTGGCTTTTCTGCTTTCGTTGATGGCCGTTTTCATGAAATTGGTTACCGAAACACCCGGGATTTCTACTGGATATTGGAACGATAAGAAAACGCCTTTGTGTGCTCTTTCTTCCGGAGCTAACTCTGCAATATCTTCGCCTTCTAAAAGGATTTCACCTTCTGAAACTTCATACTTTTCATTTCCTGCAATGATAGAAGCAAGCGTGCTTTTTCCGGCACCATTTGGACCCATAATGGCGTGAACTTCTCCAGCATTTATTTGAAGATTAATGCCTTTTAATATTTCTTTGTCTTCTACCGAAGCGTGTAGATTTTTTATCTGTAACATAATTAATTTGGAAATTTGAAAATTTGGAAATTTGTAAATGAGTTTTCACTTCATAGTCAAACTATCTTTATTTTTCAAATCATTTTTGTTTTGATGTTATTATTATTTTGTTAACTATTCTTTAAATGGTACATATTTGTTCTGTTAAGACATCTGCGTTTGGATAACTTTCTGAAAACTTACAAAGCGCCAACCAATAGATTGTTTCTTCAATTTCTTTAGCGGCTATTTCAAATTTTCAAATTACCTCATTTTCAAATTATCCTACGGAACCTTCTAACGAAATTTCGAGTAGTTTTTGAGCTTCAACAGCAAATTCCATTGGTAATTTATTCAACACTTCTTTACTGAAACCGTTTACGATTAACGCGATGGCTTTTTCTGTTGGGATGCCACGTTGGTTGCAATAAAAAACTTGGTCTTCACCGATTTTTGACGTCGTAGCCTCGTGTTCGATTTTGGCGGTTGAATTTTTACTTTCGATATATGGAAATGTATGTGCCCCACAATTATTTCCCATTAACAAAGAATCACATTGTGAAAAATTACGAGCGTTAGTGGCATTGGCGCTAATTCGTACCAAACCACGATAACTGTTTTGAGATTTTCCTGCCGAAATTCCTTTGGAAATAATAGTCGATTTGGTGTTTTTACCCAAATGCACCATTTTAGTTCCGGTGTCAGCTTGTTGAAAATTGTTGGTAACGGCAATCGAATAAAATTCGCCAATTGAGTTATCTCCTTTTAAAATTACAGAAGGATATTTCCAAGTAATTGCAGAACCTGTTTCTACTTGCGTCCATGAGATTTTTGCATTTTTTTCGCAAATTCCTCTTTTGGTAACAAAGTTAAAAACACCGCCTTTTCCTGCTGCGTTTCCTGGATACCAATTTTGTACGGTAGAATATTTGATCTCGGCATTATCTAACGCAATTAATTCGACCACGGCTGCGTGCAACTGGTTCTCATCGCGGCTTGGCGCTGTACAACCTTCTAGATACGACACATAACTGCCTTCATCAGCAATCAAAAGTGTGCGCTCAAACTGACCTGTTCCAGCTTGATTGATTCGGAAATACGTTGATAATTCCATTGGACAACGAACCCCTTTCGGAATGTAACAAAAACTTCCATCGGAGAAAACGGCCGAATTTAATGCGGCATAAAAATTATCTCTTTGTGGGACAACCGTTCCTAAATGTTTCTGAACCAACTCGGGATGTTCGCGAATCGCTTCAGAAATACTCATAAAAATGATTCCTTTTTCGGCTAATGTTTTTTTGAACGTTGTGGCTACAGAAACCGAATCGACAACAATATCCATGGCAACATTATTCATCATTTTTTGTTCGTCGATAGAGATGCCCAATTTTTTGTACATCTCTAACAAATCGGGATCAACGTCGTCTAAGGTTTTGTTGGGATCGGCTTTTTTAGGAGCTGAATAATACGAAATAGCTTGAAAATCGGGTTTTTCATAATGTACATTTGCCCAATCAAGTTCGGTCATTTCTTGCCAAGCACGAAACGCTTCGATACGCCAATCGGTCATCCATTGTGGTTCTTCTTTTTTCAACGAAATAGCTCGAACGATATCTTCGTTTAAACCAATCGGAAACGTCTCCGATTCTAAATTGGTGTAAAATCCGTATTCGTACTCTTTATTTTCGAGTTCAATTTTTAAATCGTCTTCGGTATATTTTGACATTTTGTTTGTTTATTTTTATAGCGAAAATGATTCTCCACATCCACATGTTCTTGACGCATTCGGATTGTTAAAAACAAATCCTTTTCCGTTCAATCCGCCCGAAAATTCTAAAATGGTTCCGGCTAAATACAAGAACGATTTTTTTTCAACGGCGATTTTCACGTGATTATCTTCAAAAACTTTATCGTTTTCACCCAATTCTTTGTCGAATTTTAATTCGTATGACAAACCCGAGCAACCACCACTTTTTACGCCAACTCGAACGTAATCTTTGGAAGCGTCAAAACCATCGTCATTCATCATGTCGATAATTTTTTTACTTGCTGTATCAGAAACTTTGATCATAGCTTATTTTGATTTTGTCTAAATTAACCGCAAAGTTAGTACAATTATCTATTTTTTCTGCAAATGATAACATTTTTATAACGAATAATAAAATAGAAAAAATTGATTTCGGCGTTATTTCACTCATCATTTTATTAAATTGCAACTCTTTTAATTCTCAAATAATCATGAAATTATACCCAATAGAAGCTGGAAATTTTAAGCTCGACGGCGGTGCAATGTTTGGCGTAGTGCCAAAAACCTTGTGGAACCGCACCAACCCAGCCGACGAAAACAATTTGATAGACATTGCAGCGCGTTGTCTTCTAATTGAAAATGGCAACCGATTAATTTTAATTGATACCGGAATGGGCAACAAACAGTCGGAGAAGTTTTTTAGCTATTATTCGCTTTGGGGAAGTCATTCGTTAGATAAATCTTTAGCAAAATACGGATTTCATCGCGAGGACATTACCGATGTTTTTATGACGCATTTGCATTTTGACCACTGTGGTGGAAGCGTAAATTGGAACGCTGGCAAAACAGGATATGAAGTCGCCTTTAAAAATGCCAAATATTGGACGAATGAAAACCACTGGAAATGGGCTACTCAACCCAATGCACGAGAAAGAGCATCGTTTTTACACGAGAATTTGATTCCGATGCAAGAAAGCGGACAACTGTATTTTATCAACCGTCCTGAGGGTGATTTTAGCTTTTCTGACGAATTGGGTTTTGCTATTTTTTATGCTGATGGTCACACCGAAAAACAAATGATTCCGCACATTCAATACCAAGACAAAACCATTGTTTTTTGTGGCGATTTGTTGGCTACAGCAGGTCATATTCCGATTCCGTATGTAATGGGATATGACACGAGACCGCTTTTAACGCTAGATGAAAAAACCAAATTCATGCATGCTGCCGCAGATAAAAACTATTATTTGATGCTCGAACACGATGCACACAACCAAATCATAACCGTTGAAAATACCGAAAAAGGGGTGCGATTGAAGGAAGTGTTTCAATGTAATGATATCTTAATCTAATGTTAATGCTCTTCAAACTTAAATCAAAACAAAATACATTTAACCCAATTTTAAATTATTTAAAAATGAAATTCAACAAACCTTTTTTCATTTCAGCAGTATTTGCAATTGCATTGTCTAGTTGTAGTCCAAAACTTGCCCCAATGGTGGGCACAAATCCGTCTAACATTGACAAAAACCCATTAAAAACTTCTCCTATTAAAGAAGACGATTTAAAGCGTTGGAGTCACCTTGATTTAGTGAAAGATACCATTCCAGGAATGAGTGTCGACAAAGCGTATGCTGAACTTTTGAAAGGAAAAAAAGGTATCAAAGTTATTGTAGGAATTATTGATTCAGGTGTCGATATTGATCATGAAGATTTAAAAGAAAAAATCTGGACCAACAAAAAAGAAATTGCTGGTAACAACAAAGATGACGACAACAACGGTTTTATAGATGATGTCCACGGCTGGAATTTTCTTGGCGATTCAAATGATGAAAACTTAGAATTGACACGTATCGTAAAAAAAGGCGATGATGGTTCAGCCATTTATAAAAGCGCTAAAGCTGAATTGGAGGCAAAATTAGCAGAGATGAATCAGCAAAAACCAACAGTTGATATGCTTTCTAAAGCTGACAAAGACATTCGTACACATTTGAAAAAGGAAATATATACAGTAGACGAATTAAAGAAGATTACTACAACTGACGCCGAATTAAATAAAAGTAAAATGATTATGATGAGTGTAGCATCTCAAGCTGGACCTAATTTTCAAGCAGAAATCAAAGAATATATCGATCAAGTGTATGGAATGTTAAACTACAACCTCAACGTCAATTTTGATGGAAGAAAGCCAGTAGGTGATAATCCAAACGACATCAACGACAAAAAATACGGAAACGGAAATGTAAAAGGTCCAAACGTAGAAGACGCTTTACACGGAACACACGTTGCCGGAATCGTGGCACAAGTTAGAGGCAACCAAAAAGGAGGCGACGGTGTTGCAAACAATGTTGAAATTATGGCGGTGAGAGCTGTGCCTAATGGCGATGAGTACGACAAAGATATTGCTTTAGCTATTCGTTACGCCGTTGATAATGGCGCAAAAGTAATCAACGGGAGTTTCGGAAAAGACTATTCTCCTCAGAAAGAATGGGTTTGGGATGCTATCAAATATGCTGCAAGTAAAGACGTATTAATTGTTCACGCTTCTGGTAATGATGGTAAAAATATCGACAGCGAACCAAATTTTCCTTCTGACGAAAAAAACAACGTTGAATTTGCCAACAATTTCCTTTCTATTGGTGCTTTAAATAAAGAATACGGTAGCAACATTATTGCAGCATTTTCCAATTACGGAAACGTAAATGTGGATATTTTTTCACCTGGAAACGAAATATACGCAACCGTTCCGAATAGCAAATACCGTTATTTACAAGGAACATCAATGGCGTCACCTAATGCTGCTGGAGTGGCTGCTTTAGTACGTTCATATTATCCAAGTTTAACAGCCGCGCAAGTAAAGAAAATCATCATGGATTCGGGAACGCCTATTTCTGCGACTGTAGCGGTTGGGGAGCAAAAAACAAATATGCCTTTTGCCAACACTTGCGTTTCTGGAAAAATTGTAAACGCTTACAACGCTTTACTTATGGCAGAGCAAATGTCAAAAAAATAAATTTTTAGTAATTCAGGTTCCTTTCACAGATGAAAAAAATCATGTTGTTTTCGTTTTTAAGCTTTGGTTGTATCGCTGCTTTTTCTCAAACATCTTCCTATTGGCAACAAAAAGCGGATTATAAAATGGAAGTTTCGATGGACGTAAAAACCTATCAATACCAAGGAAAACAAACGCTCTTGTATACCAACAATTCGAACGATACCTTACGTAAAGTTTTTTATCATTTGTACAACAATGCCTTTCAACCTGGAAGCGAAATGGATATGCGACTACAAAGCATAAAAGATCCAGACGGTCGAATGGTTGATAAAGTAAAAATAGGCGATAAAGAAAGTAAAGAAAGTCGCATTGCCAAATTGCAACCCAATGAAATGGGCTATTTGCACATCGCCAATTTCAAGCAAGACGGAATTCCAATCACAGCAAAAGAAGTAGAAACAATCTTAGAAGTTACGCTTTCAAAACCCATTTTACCTGGAAAATCAACCACTTTTACACTTGATTTTGAAGGACAAGTGCCTGTTCAAATACGGCGTTCCGGAAGAAACAACAAAGAAGGTATTGCACTTTCGATGTCGCAATGGTATCCAAAAATGGCCGAATTTGATTTCGAAGGTTGGCACGCCGATCCGTATATCGCACGTGAATTTCATGGTGTTTGGGGAAATTTTGATGTAAAAATTACTATTGACAAAGACTACATTTTAGGCGGAACTGGCTATTTACAAAACGGCAACGATATCGGATACAACTACCAGGATTCAAATGTTGTGGTAAAAATTCCGAAAAAACAAAAGACACTCACTTGGCATTTTGTTGCACCTATGGTCCATGATTTTACTTGGGCTGCCGATAAAGAGTACCTTCACGATGTGGTCAAAACCGACTTCGGAACGACCTTACACTTTTTGTATAAAAACAATCCAAAAATCATTGATAATTGGAAAAATGCACAACCAAAAACGGTTGAAACAATGCGTTATTTCAATTCAATTGTGGGAAAATATCCATACCAACAATATTCGGTAATTCAAGGTGGCGATGGCGGAATGGAATATGCCATGTGTACGTTAATTTTAGGCGAAGGCAATATAGACGGAATGGTCGGACTTATTGCACATGAAATGGGACATTCATGGTTTCAACACGTTTTAGCAACTAACGAAAGTAAACACGGATGGATGGACGAAGGATTCACTTCATTCATAGAAGATTTAGGCGTTAATCATTTGGCTGAAAAAAAAGTCGTAAATCCATTTGCCGGCGCTTATAAAGGATATGTGAGTTTAGCCAATTCAGGAAAAGAACAACCATTGTCTACACATGCGGATCGATTTGACGAAAACCGAAGTTATAGCATTGCATCGTACAGCAAAGGGGAACTTTTTTTAACGCAATTGATCTACCTTATCGGAAAAGAAAATGTGATGAAAACCGTGAAGCGTTTTTACAGCGAATTTCAATTCAAACATCCAACCCCCAACGACATTAAACGTACAGCAGAGCGCGTTTCGGGAGCCAATTTAGATTGGTATTTAACCGATTGGACGCAAACGACCAACACCATTGATTATAGTATCACAACAGTAGAAGGTGCGACCGATGGCGGGCAAAGAACAGTAATTTCGTTAGAAAGAATCGGTAGAATGCCAATGCCAATAGAAATTTTAGTAGACTATACTGATGGTTCAAAAGAATCATTTTACATTCCGCTACGCATGATGAGTTTCGAGAAAGAAAATCCAATACCAGAAATTAAAAGAACCGTTTTAAAAGACTGGGCTTGGGGTAATCCGAATTATTTCTTTGAAATTCCGAAATCAAAAACGACTGTTCGAAAAGTCACACTTGACCCAAGCGGATTAATGGCCGACGTGAAAAGTGACAACAATACGTATGAAATAAAATAACAAAAAGAAGCTTTAGGGCTTCTTTTTTTTTGGAATCCCAATCCTACAATATAAGCGCTTATAAAACGTATTCTAACTATTGTTTCTCTTTTGGAATAGAATTTGTAGTTTTACCATTCGGAATTTATCTTTTACATTATGAAACTATATTCATCACTCTTATTTTTGTTTTTTTTATCTTTTGGACTGCAAAATAGTGCCGCGCAAACGCTAACGTTTAAAACGAGTAGTGTTAGCATTACTGAAAAAAACGAAAAAGGCAAATGGAATGAATGGTCTGATTTTGTAAAAGCAGATTTGGTCATTTCTATTGATGCTAAAAAAAACAGAATCGTTGTGAATTCTCCCGAAATTCAAGTTTTTACGATTTTGGCTTATGGCGAAAAAACCGAAGACGAAACCACCAGAATTGTGCCTTTTGAATGTATTGACAATAATGGTTCAAAAGCTACCGTTTTTGTAATAACAAAGAAAAAAGAATCGAATCGAATGCAGTTTTACATCAATTATTCGGAAGTAAAATTTGTCTACAATATTTACAACCCAAAATAAAATACGTGGATTTTTCTTATCCAAAAGACGAAAAACTCAAAAGCAGAAAAATCATTGATTTACTTTTTACAGAAGGAAAATCGGTGGCTAAATTTCCGTTGCGATTGGTATATATCGAAACCCCATTCGACGATAATAAACCAATAAAAATAGGTGTTTCGGTTTCTAAAAAAAACTTCAAACACGCTGTTGATCGCAATTATTTTAAAAGAGTTTTACGCGAATGTTACCGGCATAACAAACACATCTTACTTGAAAACACAGACAGAAGTTTCGCCATTCTCTTTTTTTATCAAACCAAAGAACGTTTGTCTTTTCATGAAATAAACGAAAAAACCATCCAACTTTTTGAGAAATTTATAAAAACCGTTGAAGTTGAAAAATAAGACTTGGCGATTTGCGTTATCCTTCATAAGGAATTGCTAAAAAAGTTGTTTATTATTGATAATCCTATATATTTGGACTGAATTTCACTAAATTACAAAAACCTACAAAAAACTATGAAACTATTTTCATTTGTTAAAAAAAGATATATACTTCCTGTTATTGCAAGTGGCTTTTTATTTGTTGGAGTGAGTTTTAAAGATGACTTCTTTGAAATTGCTAAACAAATCGAAATTTTTACTACACTCTTCAAAACTGTAAATCAAAATTATGTTGACGAAATTGCCCCAGCCGATATAATGGACAAAGCCATTAAAAGCATGTTGGCCGATTTAGATCCGTATACCAATTACTTTAATGAACAAGATGTAGTTAAATTTAAAATTAACAATACCGGAGAATATACGGGTATTGGTGCCTTAGTAACGCGTAAAGATGAAGTGTTAGTTATTAGAGAGCCATATAAAAGTTTTCCTGCTGACAAAGCGGGACTTAAAGCGGGAGATGCGATAACACAAATAGGCGATGTGCTTCTGGCCGATTATAAAGAAGATGCTTCACAATTATTAAAAGGTGCAAAAAACACAAAAATCGACATCAAATACATTCGACAAGGAAAAACACTTAGCACACAACTTGTTTTGGATGAGGTCGAGGTAAAAGCAGTTCCTTTCTTTTCAAAAATTGATGCTAAAACAGGATATATCGTTCTTTCAGCATTCAACCGTAAAACCACTCAAGAAACCAAAGAAGCGTTAGAAAAGCTTAAAGCTGAGGGAGCCGAACAAATTATTCTCGATTTAAGAGGAAATCCAGGCGGTTTACTTAATGAAGCTGTTAATGTTTGTAATCTTTTTGTTCCCAAAGGTGAAACAATTGTAACTACAAAATCTAAAAACGAAAAACACAACAATACCTATAAAACTACTCGCGAAGCGATTGACCTTGAAATTCCTTTAGTGATAATTGTAGATGGAAAAAGTGCTTCGGCCTCTGAAATCGTGGCAGGTGCGCTTCAAGATTTAGACAGAGCTGTAGTTTTAGGAAGTCGAAGTTTTGGAAAAGGATTGGTGCAACGTCCGTTTGATATGACGTATGGGACACAAGTAAAAGTAACCATTTCAAGGTATTACACTCCTTCTGGAAGATGTATCCAAGCTTTAGATTACGCTAAAAAAGACAAAGATGGGAAGGCAATTCGAAATGACGTTACAAAATACAATGCCTTCAAAACTAAAAAAGGCAGAACTGTTTTTGATGGTGGTGGTATTTTACCTGATGTAGAAATGGAAGAAACCAAAACAAGTCCGATTGCACAAGCGCTTCAAAAAAATGACGGAATATTTAATTTCGCTACGCTTTATTATTTCAAAAATCAATCATTAGGCGATAAAATTCCAACCGTTTCTGATACTGATTTTGCTGAATTTAAAGCCTATTTGAAAAAAGAAAAATTAAGCTTTGACACCGAAACCGAATTGGCATTAAAAACCACTTTGGAAAAAGCAAAAAAGGAAGAAATTGACAAAACAATCAGCAAAGAATATGATCAATTGGTAGTAGCGTTGCAAAAAAGTGAAGAAATTTTGTTAGACAAAAATCAAAAGGAAATTAAAAAGCTTATCCAAGATGAATTAATAAAAAGATACCAATACAAAGAAGGTTTGTACCAATTTTACACCAAAAATAATGCGGAAATTTCGAAAGCCGTATTGTTATTATCCAATAGAACCGACTATAATAAAATACTAAAAATATAATGTTTCGATTTTTAAAGATATTTCCGCTATTTATATTCGGTCTTCTCCACGCACAAGAAGAAGTAGTGCACTCTGTATACTTTGAGTTTGACAAATTTTCTTTAGATGAAAAGCAAGCTAAAGAAGTAGTGGATTTTATTAAAACCACCGATTCAACCCGAATTGAAACCATTCAAATTTTTGGTTATACTGACGATATTGGAAAGGAAGCTTACAACTATAAATTGTCTGTAAACAGAGCTTCGGCTATTCAAAATAAATTGATTAACGGCGGTATAAAAAGCAAAATTATTGTTACTATTGAAGGAAAAGGCCGGATTTTAATAGATGATGATATTATAGAAAATCTGCCCGAAAAACGTTCTAAAAACCGTCGTGTCGATATTGTATTAAATTTAAAACCTTTACCAAAAATTGAAATCCCAGGATTTTATCACTCTGTACAAAAAAACCATATTGTAGGTGATCACATTTATCTTGATACTATTTTATTTGAAAGAGGTAGTAGTAAATTAAATTTTAAATCCAAATCAGAATTGGATAAAGTTGCTTTATTACTGCACCGATACAAAAACATTCAGTTTGAAATTCAAGGACATGTCTGTTGCACTCCTCCTTACCAAAAAGAAGCTATCGATAAAGACACCAAAAAACGTCAATTATCAAATAACAGAGCGCAATCTGTGTACAAATATTTAATCTTCCGAAAGATTCAGAAAAACAGAATGACTTTCAAAGGTTATGGAAACACGGTTCCGCTAGGAAAAGGCGGTGAGTATGACCGTCGAGTAGAGTTGGTAATAACTAAGATTTAATTACCACGTTTCATTTCAATATGTGGAATGTCGTCTTCCAAATACGTATCACTTGTGGTCACAAATCCGTGACTTTCGTAAAATTGCTGCAAATACAATTGAGCTGAGATTGTAATTTGATGTACACCGAATTTGGTTTCAACAGCTTGAATTGCTTCTCTCATCAACCCATGTCCCGCTTTCAGATGCCGGTGACTTGCTTTGACAATTACCCTTCCAATAGATGCATTTTCAAAATAATCATTGGGTTGAAACAATCGAGCATAGGCAATTGTTTTTCCTTCGTATTCTCCAATTAAGTGAAGGGCTTTTTCATCTTTTCCATCAATGTCTTGATAAACGCAATTTTGCTCCACTACAAAGACTTCGCTTCTTAATTGCAACACCGAATACAACTCGACAAGGGAAAGTGCTTCAAATCGCTTTATTTTCCATTTAATATTTTGCATCTACTTTGTTGTTGTAAAAAATTGAACAGATTTTATTATGGCTTCCAATTCTAACATTAAATCTCTTTTTTCTTTCGAAGGCGCATAACAAAAACCTTCTAAAATTAAAATCCGATTGTTTTTGGTATCTACAAAAGCGAAGTTAATGAATGGTCCCGACATGAAATCGTTTTTTAAATCCCAAGTTCCTTTCGTTTCATATACGGTTTTTCCAGAAACAATAGCTTTTGAAAAAAAAGGAGAAAAAGCGGATTCTGTAATCATATTGGTTCTGGGTTTGCTTCCTCGGATGTACCTTCTGCCGATTGAATCTCTCCATTTTACAACGCTTTTTGCAAAGTTGGTAGTGTCTTTATTGGTGTTTATTGGAACTTGGTATACGAGCAAACTTAAATTACCGCTTGTAATTTCTTTTTTTAACCAAACAAACCTTTTCCCTTGAACTACTATTTTATATTTAGAAGGGATGCTCAGTATAACATTAAATCTTGATTTTATTTTATCCGTAAGTAATTTATCATTGGTAATCTGACTTTGAAAAACTTTGATTTCTGAAGCTTTAATTTCTTGTATAATCTTTGGTGCATTTTTTTCAATACTGTCTAATAATTCTTGAACGCTTGACCCAGAAATATGAACGGCAAGTTGTGGGGTAACGTATTCGTCTTCTTTGATGTAAAACTTGCTTTTTGACTCCTTTTTAATCACAATAATATTGCGACTGTTGGTCATAAATCCTTCTAATAATTTTCCTGGATATTGATTTAATGTAAAAATAGGCTCCTCATCTTGTAGTCCTAAAACAGGAGAGGCAAATTTATTTCGAAGTGAATCACCTACTTCTCCGTTCCATAACTGGTCATCGATGATTACGGAAACAGCATTCATCTTGGTTAACGATTCGGAGGCGCTTGATGGTTTTTTTTGGGTGCATGATACCAGCAAGCTTAAAAAGCTTAGGACTGATACCAATAAAAAATGGGTTTTATTCATAATAAAATAAAACCCAAATTTATTGAAGATTTTTGTATTATCCACTAATTTTTAATTTCATTCCGGGTTGAATGCTTTCTCCTTTAATGTTGTTCCATTTTTTAATATCTGAAATGGTTACCCCAGGAAACTTTTTTGAAATGCTAAACAATGAATCGCCTCTTTGAACTGAGTACATTTTGTCTTTTTGTTTTTGAGACATCGCGTAATCGCTGTTTTTTGCTTTTTTAGATTTTGGAGTTGTTGTGGCAATTTCTTCTTTACCCACAATTAATTTTTCGCCTTCTTTGATATTGGTGTCTGAAAGCGAGTTCCATTCTAACAAATCATTAATTGTTGTATTGTATTTTCTGGCAATTGCTCCCAAAAACTCACCTTTTCCAACAACGTGTTCGATAGGTTTCGTTTGAGCAACTTGATCAATAGTATCAGATACCGGTTGATTTGAAATAATAATTTGAGTACCTAGTTTAACATTAGTATCCATTAAATTATTCCAATCTTTCAATTGTTGAACTGTAACATCGTGCGACTTTGCGATTGAACTTAAATTATCGCCTTTTTGCACTACGTAATATCCTTCATGTTTAGAAGAAGTGTCATTAGTTTCTTCAACTTTGCTCTTGTCAGATTTTACAGATTTTGGCTCATTTACAGCAATTACATCTGTTTTATCCAAAGTAGGCGTTTTTATTTCTTTCTTGACTGTGGCAACAACTCTTTCGTTTTTGATGATCTTTAAATTCGAACCAAGTAAGATGTTGTTGCTTTTCAACTTGTTCCATTTTTTTATATCCGCTACTGTAACATCGTGTTTTGAGGCAATTTCACTAATATTATCGCCGCTTTTTACTTTGTAAGTTTTAGTTACATCTTTGTAAGTCACTACTTTTTCAGAGGTGAATTTTTTATCCAATTTCGAATCAGCATTTGCTATTTGTGTGCTTTCGATAGTTTTGGCTACTGTATCTTTAACCGATGCATTTTTATCTCTATAGGCAATCTTCTCGGTGGCAACTATTTTTAAATTTCTACCAAGTGGTGCTTTATTGCTTCTTAAACCATTCCATTTTTTTAGCTCAGCAACCGTTACGCCATATTTGTTGGATATTTCACTTAAGTTATCTCCACGACGCACCTTGTGATATTTGGTACGACTTACAAAATCACTCGCTACATACGAAGTATTTGTAGAATCATTTTGTCGTACAAAAGCCAATCTTTCGTATGGTTTTTCTCTTTTACTTTCAATATAATCCGCATAGGCATATACTTTATCTTCATTGGAAGTAAATATGGCAATCTTATCTTTCGGCAATCGTAAATAATTGATTTTCCCGGCAATCGACGGAATTTCATTTCGTTTATAAGAAGGATTAAAAAATTGCAATTCGGATTCTGAAATATCTAATAAATCAGAAATTTGTTTGAATGTTAGGTGCTTTTTAATACCAATTGTATCGGTAGCAAAATGATTTGCAATGGCTTTATTTGGTTTAATTCCGTGCTCTTTATGGTATTCAAAAATGTACATTGTAGCTAAAAAAGCAGGCAAATATCCTTGCGTTTCTTTTGGAAGATTTTTACGGATATTCCAGTAATTCTGTTGTCCGCCTGAGCGTCGAATTGCTTTAGCAACATTTCCTGGACCTGAATTGTACGATGCCAAAACCAAATCCCAATCGCCAAAAATGCCAAACATATTGGTCATGTATTGCGCTGCGGCATTACTTGCGATAATAGGATCGCTCCTTTCGTCAATATAAGTATCAATATTGATTCCGTATTGTTTACCGGTTTGATACATGAACTGCCACAAACCTGTTGCTCCCATTTTAGAAACTGCTTTTGGGTTCAAAGCCGACTCAACCACAGCTAAATATTTGATTTCAAGGGGAATGTTCTTTTTGGCTAATTCTTCTTCAAAAATCGGGAAATAAAACTGTGATATTCCCATTAATCGCTCAAATCCTTTTTTTCTGTTCTTCAAAAATGATTTGATTACATTTTCTAAACCAATATTGTATTCGATGTTGAACGGTGATTTTTCGTCGAGTCGTTTAAGTCTTTCTTTTAGCAATTCTGTTGGTAATTCAAAATCTACTTTTTCATCAACATTGACACTTTTAATGTCTGAAATCATTTCATTATATCCATCCAAATTGGTCAATTCTTTCATCCAAAGACTATCAATACACATGGCAATTTCGTCTTTAACGAATGTTTTTTTGATAGAATCTAAGAATGATATTTTGGGTTCTTGTTTAAGTGTAGCAACGTCATTCGTCGGTGTTTCTTGCGCATACAACGGGGAAATTGCAACTAAGAGTGCGAGAGTGATTTTATTTTTTATTCTCATAATTTTTTTACTAAATTATTATTCAGGCATTTACGCTAGAATAATGCAAACATAACGCGTTTAAATGAAAAATGTTGTTTAAATAGTGTTAAAAGTGCTTCTTAATCTAAAATTGCAGCAATGCCAGGTAAAACTTTTCCTTCTAACATTTCAAGCATGGCGCCGCCTCCAGTAGAAACATAACTCATCTTATTTTCTAATCCAAATTGTTTCACAGCAGCCACCGAATCGCCACCGCCAACAAGTGAAAAACAGCCATTTTTAGTCGATTCAGCAATGTATTCGCCAAGAGTTATGGTTCCGTGAGCGAATTTTTCTAATTCAAAAACACCTAACGGACCGTTCCAAAGAATGGTTTTAGATTCCATGATGATCTTCTTAAAGCTATCTAACGATTTTGGACCAGCATCCAACCCTTGCCAACCATCAGGAATTTCACGAACATCCACAACTTGAGTGTCAGCATCATTTGAAAAAGCATTCGCCGCTACTACGTCAACCGGAATGTGAATGTGAACGTTTTTCAGTTTCGCTTGGTGTAAAATTTCGAGCGCCAAGTCCATTTTATCGTCTTCGCAAATAGAGTTTCCAATTTTTCCACCCAAGGCTTTGATAAAGGTAAACGTCATTCCGCCTCCAATTATCATGTGATCTACTTTGTCTAAAATATTTTCGATAACTGTAATTTTAGATGACACTTTCGAGCCTCCAAGAATTGCAGTAACAGGTTTTTCAGAATTTTTCAACACGCGATTTAAGCTTTCGATTTCTTTAGCCAAAAGCAATCCGAAACATTTATGATCTGGAAAAAATTGGGCAATTATAGTGGTTGATGCATGTGCTCTGTGTGCCGTTCCGAAGGCGTCGTTAACGTATATATTGCCTAATAAAGTCAATTCTTTTGCAAATGCCAAATCACCCGATTCTTCTTCTGGGTAAAAACGAAGGTTTTCAAGTAATAAAACTTGTCCTGGTTTTAAATTTTGAGAAGCAGTTTGAGCGATTTCGCCTTTGCAATCGGCTGCAAAAAGCACATCTACGCCCAATATTTCTGACGTTGTTGCTACAATATGTTTAAGTGAATACTTGTCTTCTTTTCCTTTTGGTCGACCTAAATGCGACATCAAAATCACACTTCCGCCATCGGCCAAAATAGCATCAATCGTTGGTTTTGCAGCTTCGATTCTATTGGCATCGGTAACCTTAAAATTTTCGTCCAGGGGTACATTAAAATCAACTCGAATCAGTGCTTTTTTGTTGCTAAAATTGAAATCTGAGATTGTTTTCATTGTTGTTGTGTTTGTTTTATTGACGTTGCAAAGATAGGTTTTTGTTTTTTTCTAAAAAAATCAGCCAAAAATTGAGCTTTATTTAAGCATCTTTCCGACCATTTTTAGGCGCAATCACGGTATTTATTTTATATTTGCTTCATGCAGTTTTCAGAAATTTTAGGACAAGATCACATCAAAAATCATTTAACAACCAGTGCGAGCAATGGGAGAATTCCGCATGCACAATTGTTCATTGGTTCCGAAGGAAGTGGCACTTTAGCCATTGCAATTGCATATGCTCAATATATCGTTTGTGGAAATGTGGGTAACGAAAATTCAGGAGAAAACACTTCGTGTAATTTAAAATTCGACCATTTATCGCATCCTGATTTGCATTTTGTATATCCATCCGTAACTACAGAGGGCGTCAAAACCAAACCGAAAAGTTTGGATTTTATCAAAGAATGGCGCCAATTTGTTAGCGAAACACCTTATGGTAGTTTGTTTGATTGGTATAAATTATTAGGCGTGGCTAACAAACAAGGCGAAATTCGTGTGGAAGATGCGAATGAAATTGTAAAATCGCTTTCGTTAAAATCACACGAAGGCGGTTATAAAGTGATGATTGTTTGGATGGCGGATAAAATTAACATCGCCGCGTCGAATAAACTCTTGAAATTATTGGAAGAACCGAATGAAAAAACGGTTTTTATTTTGATTTCTGAAAATGAAGAAGACATTATTCAAACCATTCGCTCGCGTTGTCAGGTATTGCATTTTAAAGGTTTGCCCGAAAAAACGATTAGTGAAGCCTTGCTTTTTAACGAAGGTGTTGATGATAAAACGGCGTATAAAATTGCACATCAAGCACAAGGCAATTACAACAAAGCCTTGCATTTATTGCACAACGACACCGATGATTTGCCTTTTGAGGAATGGTTTTTAGTTTGGGTAAGAGCTGCGTTTAGAGCTAAAGGAAATGCCGCAGCAATTGAGGATTTAATTCGTTGGAGCGAGCAAATTGCGGGATTAGGTCGCGAGGCACAAAAGAAATTTTTAAATTATTGTATTGATATGTTCCGTCAAGGTTTGTTACTCAATTATGAAGCTAAAAAACTGGTGTACATGGAACCCGTTGATGAAAAATTCAAACTCGAAAACTTTGCGCCTTTCGTAACTGGAAATAATATTACAGAGATTTTCACTTCGCTTTCTGATGCGATTTATCATATTGAACGCAACGGAAATGCAAAAATAATTTTGACCGATTTATCCATAAAATTAACCCGTTTAATTCATAAAAAATAACGCTATGAACAATACTGCTTTGGTTTTGGCTTTTTTGGCACTCACTTTTATCATGTCGGCACACAATAAAATCTTTTATTGGAACGATAATATGGCTTGGTTGAAACCGCACTTTGAAAAAACCATCTTAAAAAATCAAGTGCCGTTGGCTACCGGAATTTTAGTGGTTTTGGAATTGATTGCTGGAATCTTATCGCTATCCGGAATTGTAGAATTGTACATTAACGGCGGTCGCATGTTTGGCTTTTATGGTGCTGTTTTCTCTTGTATTTCGTTGCTTTTTATGCTTTTCGGACAACGATTGGCTAAAGATTACGATGGTGCTCGAACCATTGCCATTTATTTTGTTCCAGCGGTTTTAGGAGTTTTTTGGTTGAGTTAATTACAAACTCGCTTTGAACAATTTCAGTTCGTCCCAAGTGAATTGATTGCCGTATTTTTCTTTTAATTCGCCCGCCGTATCGCCTTTAAATCCTTTGAAAATTATGGTCAATTCGGCAATCTTATCTTCAGGTAACACATCAGAGATACTGATGGTTTCGGTTTCGATTAATTTGGCTAAATGATTGCTAATGGTTTGTGGTGTTAATTTTCTTAGGCTTGCTATTTCTTTGATGGAATTGCGTTGTTGCCAGAGTTCGTAGGTTTCTTGAACGGTATTTTTTTTGGGTTCTTTTGATTTTTGTTTTTTTGCGTAACGGTTTACTTCTTCCTCATCTTCAATTAACGTGACATGCAAATTTTTAAATGTAGCTCGAATGGTTTCGAGTTTTTTTGCTTTATAGTTTTTTATGGCTTCCGATGTTAAATTTTCTTTAGAAATAACGTCACCGTTAACGATGGTTTCAATTAACAATTTGGCTTTCATCATTTGTAAAACCGCTTTGACTTGTAGTTCTTCTAAAACCAATAATTCGTCATAAAAGGCTTTTACTTTTTTGATGCGTTGTACTTCCTCGAGCTTCCATAAAATTTCATGAACCAAATTGTCCATCGGTTGAATAAAATAAGTATAAGCCGCTTGCATGCGTTCTGAAACAAATTGTAAATCAAAAGTTTGTGCAAAAATTTTGTTCAATTGTGAAATAAATTTTTGTGACGGTTCGATTAATTTATCCATTTCTAAAGCTTGTGCTTTTGCCCAATTGGAGTGTTTAGTTTTTTCAGAGATTTCTGATTTTTCATTGTAACTGAATTGGTGATTGCGCCATTGTTGCGCCAAATCCACCCAATCAAAACTTGATTTTAGGTAATTGTGAATAAAATCTTTCGTGTCATTTTCTAATTTGTGCGCTAAATCGCCTTCGGACGTTTTATTTTCGGCATATTGCATCACATCTTGATCATTGGAAATGCCGTTCATCCGCAAAGGAGAAAGTAATACCAATCCGTTTAATGATCGCAAACGCGACAAGGCAACATACGCTTGTCCGGGAAGAAACACTTGTGAAACATCGAGCGCAGCCTTATCAAACGTTAATCCTTGGCTTTTGTGAACCGTAATCGCCCACGCTAATTTTATAGGATAATGTACAAAAGTTCCCAGCACTTCTTCGTCAATTTCTTTGGTGTTTTCGTTGATCGAATAGCGAATGTTTTGCCATTCGTACTTTTCGACTTCAATCGTTTTATTTTCATCGGGAAAATGTACAATTATTTCGGCTTCGGATAGCGATTTTACCACGCCCATTTTTCCGTTGAAATAATTTTTATCCTGCGACAAATCGTTTTTAATAAACATAATTTGAGCACCGATTTTGAGCTGTAGATTTTCTTCAACTGGATAAATTTTATCGGGAAAATCGCCCACAATTTCTGCTTTGTTATTCGTTATTTTACCTTCTAAATCAGCAAGTGATTGCACATTGATGCTATCAGCTTTTGCATTGTGCGTGGTTAAAGTGATGTATCCTTTATTGGCTTTTAAATCGAAATTGGGTTGCACAAACTGATTCAAAACCAGTACATCATTATTCGAAATTTGATTGTTCCGTAAATTGTTTAAGATGGAAATAAATTGTTCGTCTGTTTGACGGAAAATCTTTGATAACTCGATATATATGGGTGGATTTTGTTGTACAACATTCGAATGAAAGAAAAATTTTCCCTTGTAATAATTCCGCAATGTTCGCCATTCTTCCTCTCGGATAACGGGCGGCAATTGCAATAAATCACCAATATAAAGCACTTGAACGCCGCCAAAAGGTTGGCTTTTTTTACGAACGGATTGCATCATATAATCGATGGCATCAAGCAAATCAGAACGGAGCATACTGACTTCGTCGATGATGAGCAACTCCATGTTTCGAATGACAGCTTTCTTTAAACCGCTCATTCTAAAATGCCTACGCAACGTATCTTTGGTTTCAAATTTGACGCTATCAGTAACATGTGCGTTGACATTAAACGCCGGAATGAATCCTCCAAAAGGCAGTTGAAACATGGAATGAATTGTAACGCCACCTGCATTTAGAGCTGCAATTCCCGTAGGTGCCACCACTACCGTATTTTTGTGAGTAGTTTGGATTATTTTTTTAAGAAGTGTGGTTTTACCTGTTCCTGCTTTTCCGGTAAGGAAAATAGAACGGTTGGTTTGATTGATGAATTGAAGTACATAATTGGCTTCGGCGGTAACGTTTTCCATGGCGTGTAATTAAAAAAACAAAATTAAAACATTGTTAATCAATATACAAAGACTCGTTTAAAAAAAAACGCCTTTCTAATAGAAAGGCGTTGGTAGGATTTATTCGAAAAAAAGTTATTTTTTTTCTTCTTTTTTTCCTTCTGATTTATACTTATTGTTAACCAATTTGGTCAATTCTTTAGTGATATCATAACTGTCTTTAGCATACAAAACCGTAGCCGCTTCGCCTGTTCCGTAGATATAATCGTAACCTTTTTCTTTACCGTACTCTTTAAAGATAGTTTTATATTTTTTTACCAAACTATCCATTTCTACTCCGCTTTCTCCTTGCAATTGTTGCAACATTCCTTGTTGCGCGTAGCGTAATTCTTGATCTCTTTGTTGCAATTCGGCTCCTTTTTGTTGTGCCCAGGCCTGACCGTTGGCCATGGCATTTTGTTTGAAATTTTTCATTTCAGACTCTAATTTTCCTGCTTCAGATTTTAATTTATTGTCCATTTCTGCAGCTTTGCCTTTGTATTTTGCCTCGATATCTTTTGCTTCGGTGCTTTCTTCCATTAGTTTAGAAGTATCAATGTAAGCTGTTTTAAATTCTTTTGTCTCTGTTGTTTTGTTGCAAGAAATTATCGTTGTTGCAATTGCTAAAATGAATAGTGCTTTTTTCATGCTGATTTTTTAATTTTCTAAATTTTCTTTCTTTTAAATTCGACTCAAAAGTCTCGGGTGCCAAAAGTATACAATTTTTTATTTATGAAAGATGATTGGTTTAAAATTTACCATTTCTTTAATTATAAGTTATCTCTATACTTTTGATATTTTAATAAGATTTAATTATTGACATTGGATTAAAATAAGGCGTTTTTAGACACTTTCTAATAATTCTCAACACTAGGCATAGCTGTTGTTAATTTTGAACAAGCTTGCGCTTTGTATCGATTTTAGATGTTTTTTATTACGTAAATGTGTGAAGAATATTCTAAATTTTTGCTTCCATAGCGATTCGATTTCAAACCAATGAAAAATGCTTTGATATAATTCATTTTTCCGGATTTGTACTTTTCGGAAAGAAGACTGACATAAAAACTATCAAATTTCATTGGAAGCACTTTTACTAATTTCAAATTTTCTTTAGCGAATAGTATTTCAATGGCTGTTTTTGAAAAATGCCACAAGTGAATTGGCACATCAAATGCTGCCCAAAACTTTCCGTAATAGTTGGCATCATACGAATTAAAATTAGGTACTGCTACGAGTATCGTTCCTGATGGTTTTAGTAATCGTTTCAATTCGGCTATTTGATGTTCTAGATTGGGAACATGTTCTAACACATGCCACATGGTAATCACATCGAAAGAATTGTTTTCTAAGGCCACAAGGTTTTCTACAAAAGGCACTCCTTTTTTAATTGCAATTTCCTTTGCTTTTTCGCTTGGTTCGATACCAACAGTTTCCCAACCGTCATTTTTGGCTACGGCTAAAAAATCGCCAACTCCGGCTCCGATGTCTAAAATTCGACCTTTTTGTGAATGGAAATTTAATAATCTTAATTTGTTTTTTAAAGCAATCCCTTTTACAAATTGATACATTTTTTCAAAAAGCGAACGGTTTCCATCAGTGTGGGAAATGTAATCGTTGCTTTCGTAATAACTTGGTAATGTATCTAAAGACGGTTGTGGATGCGTAATCAACATATCCAATTCGGCATCATGAAGCAACTGAAATGTTTCTCCTGAAACGGAATAATCTTTTACTTTCAGAAAAGGTTTTGTATTTGAAATATTCATTAAATTCTCTTTATTTGAAGGCTTTGGCAAGATTCGTTTCACGTGGAACGTTTACCTACCCATATAAATTAACAATACTGAAATATCGCTTGGCGAAACACCGCTAATACGAGATGCTTGTGAAATGGTTACGGGACGAATCTTGCTTAATTTTTGTTTGGCTTCGATTGACATGGATTTGATTTTATGATAATCGAAGTTTTCTGGAATTTTCACATCTTCCAATCGGGTCAATTTATCAGCATTATTTCGTTCCTTTTCTATATAGCCTGAGTATTTCACTTGAATTTCGGCTTGCTCTAAAATCTCCCTATCAAGATTATTTTCGGACACATAACTCGCTACTTTTTCAAACTTTAAGAAGTCATCCAAATCAATTTGTGGACGTGAGAAGACTTTAAACATTTTGTCCGATTGATCCATTAACGCGCTTTCTTTTGCTACTAATATCGGATTTGCTTCTGCCATTGTGACACTCGTTTCTTTAAAAAACTGTACCATCGCATCACTCGCAGCAAACTTTTTCTCCATTCTGCGCAAACGTTCTTCTGAAGCCAAACCAATTGCATGAGCTTTTGGTGTAAGTCGTGAATCGGCATTATCTTGTCGTAAAAGCGTTCTATATTCAGCACGAGACGTAAACATACGATACGGTTCTTCGGTTCCTTTAGTAATTAAATCGTCGATAAGAACGCCAATATACGCTTCGTCACGCTTTAAAATCATTGGTTCTTCTTCTTTTACTTTGAGTGCAGCATTGATTCCGGCCATCATTCCTTGAGAAGCAGCTTCTTCATAGCCAGTTGTTCCATTAATTTGTCCGGCAAAATACAAACCTTCAACCAACTTCGTCTCTAATGTATGTTTCAATTGCGTTGGCGGAAAATAATCGTATTCGATGGCATAACCAGGACGGAAAAATTTTACATTTTCAAATCCGGCTACCGATCGTAAAGCTTTAAATTGAATGTCTTCAGGAAGCGATGTGGAGAAACCATTGACATATACTTCGACTGTATCCCAGCCTTCAGGTTCAACAAACAATTGGTGTCTTTCTTTATCGGCAAAGCGGTTGATTTTATCTTCGATAGACGGACAATAACGTGGGCCGATACTTTTTATGCGACCGTTAAACATTGGCGAGCGATCAAATCCTTCACGTAAAATATCATGAACCTCTAACGAAGTATAGGTCATGTGACACGGTTTTTGCTTAGTTAACGGTTTCGTTTCGTCTGAATAAGAGAACTTGTCTGGTTTTACATCACCTAATTCTTCACGCATTTTGGAATAATCCAACGATCGACCATCAACTCTTGGTGGTGTTCCTGTTTTCATTCGGCCCGATTCAAAACCTACGTTAACCAACTCTTCGGTGATCCCAAAAGCAGCACTTTCGCCTGCTCGTCCTCCACCGAATTGTTTATCTCCAATATGGATTAAACCATTAAGAAAAGTACCATTGGTTAAAACGACCGATTTAGCTTTGATTTCGATACCCAAAGAAGTCACAATTCCTTCCACTTTATTATTTTTAATAAGTAGACCTTTGACCATTTCTTGATAGAAATCGAGATTGGGCGTTCGCTCTAACATCAAGCGCCATTCTTCTGCAAAACGCATTCGGTCACTTTGAACACGAGGTGACCACATGGCTGGACCTTTTGACTTGTTGAGCATTTTGAATTGCACCGCGGTTTTATCGGATATGATTCCGGAATACCCGCCCATAGCATCAATTTCGCGTACAATTTGTCCTTTTGCGATTCCGCCCATAGCTGGATTACATGACATTTGTGCAATATTTTGCAAACTCATTGTTACCAATAATGTAGAGCAGCCTAAATTGGCTGACGCTGCTGCAGCTTCGCATCCTGCGTGTCCTGCCCCTACTACTATAACATCGTATGTATTAAACATTGTAAATATTAGATTGTAGACATTAGATTTCTGAATCTATTATCTGTTTAATTGTTTGTTCCACGTGGAACGCTGAGCTATATTCAAATGGTTTCTCTGATAGCCCTGTCTGCCGTCAGGCAGGCCCGATTGCGTGAAAATCTTTTTCAAACCTTTTTTTTGAAAAAATTGAAACAAAAGCGGGAAATACGAAACCAAGAAAGTCCAAGCTATTTGCTTCAAATCATCTTATTGTTTCACGTGGAACAATTTGATTTTTTCGTCTTCTTTATTTCTCATTAGAATTTCTTCGTCTTCTGATTTGTCCTTATAACCACAGTAATGCAGAATGCCGTGAATGATGACTCTTTTCAATTCTTCGTCGAAAGTTACGTTGAAATCTTCGGCGTTCTCTATCACTCTTTCTACGGAAACAAAAATATCTCCGTGTAATTCGTTTCCTACAGAATAGTCAAAACTAATAATGTCGGTATAGTAGTCATGATCAAGGTATTGCTTATTGATGTTTAAGATAAACGCGTCATCACAAAAGATATAATTAATATCGCCTTCTTTTTTGTTTTCGGATAAAATAACCTTAGATATCCAATCAGAAAAAAGCGGTTCATTATCGAGTTGAAAGTCGGTTTCGTATGTATAACTAATCATCTTTTTTGAAATATTCTTGCACCTTTTGGTTGTAATTGGAGCGCAAAGGTAAGGTTTGTCGGTTTAATATTTCAATACTATTGATATAATCCTGCAAACGCTGTGGTAGTGCATTGGTCGTGTTGTTAAATTCTTTCTTGTTGGTTTCGGATTGGCGTTTCTTTTCTTCGCCTTGTTGTTGCAACGCTTTTTCGAGTTTTAGCAATTCGTACTTAATGTTTAGAATACGCTGTAAAGATTCGTTATTAAAACCTTTATTTAGTAATTGTTTTTCGAATTGTTTCATTTGATCAAGCGCATTTTGACCGTTTCCGCCCAATCCCTTTTTGTTCAATTCGTTTTGGAGTGCTTCCCGCAATTGTTGTTGTTCTTTGTAAATTTCCATAATAGCTTTGGCATCACCTTCACCGTCTTCTCCATTTTCACCATCTTTTCCTTGTCCACCATTGCCTGTACCTTGACCGTTATTTCCTTTTCCGTCTTTCCCTTGCTTACCCGATTCTTTGCCTTTGCCTTCTTTTCCGTCCTTGCCTTCTTTACCGTCTTTTCCATCTTTACCCTGACCTTCTTTTCCGACTTCTTTCTCGCCTTCTTTACCATCTTTACCATCACCAGGTTTTTGTCCAGGCTTCATTCCTTTTTTCATTTTATCAGCAAGTACTTCTTGTTTTTTGATGATGTCTGGTAATTGCATATCGCTTTGTCCTTGGCCTGGTTTTGGTTTTCCTGCGCCGGGCATCGACATCGACATTTGCATGTTATTGAGTGTATCGGCTAACATATCGGCTAATAAATTAGCCGATGAAACTGCAAATTGTTGGTGTGATGTTCCTTTAGAAACGTTGGCGTCTGCAAGTGTTTCTATGGCTTTGTCAACATTGTATTGGACGTTACTTATTTCTTTAGTTACGTCTTCGGCAATTTTAGGATTGCGCAATGACATGGCAAACAAACTGTCATCAACATGTTTGAATTGTTGTTTTAAATCTTGTTGAGTCTTCAAATTTTTATTAAATGACGGCGAACCTCTTTTAAGTCCTTTGAATTGTTTCATAACATCTTCTTGTGAAAACGAATACGCTAACAAATTGTCTAATATTTGACGTAACATCGCAATATCTTCTTCCATTTGTTCCTCTTCGCTTTGTTGCATGCCTTCCATCATGTCTTGGCTCATTTGCTGCATTTTCTTGGCTGCGCTTTTTTGTTTTGGTTTGGCTTTGTCTTTCTGTTGCTTTTGCAATTGATCAGAAGCATTTTTCATGTCTTCATCAATACTTTTCTCTTTAGGAGCAGTATCGGGTAATTCAACTGGAGCTTTGAGCTCTTTGTTTTCTTTGGAAAGTTCCTTTAGCTCTTCCTGGATTTTATCAAACTCTTTGTTGATTTCTTCTTGTTTATCAGCAGAATTACCTTTTTCATCCTCCGAAAGTTTGTCTTGCTTTTCAGCTAACTTTTCTAATTTATCGGCGATTTGTTCCGCTTTTTTCTCTACATAATATTTCTTAGTCAATTCGACCAATTGCTCTAAAGTCTTCGATTGATTTTTGCTGTTTTGTTTGAATTTTTCCATCTTTTCAAACAACTCTTCTTTACTGATTTTATCATTCAGTTCCTTTAATTCGTCAAGTAATTTTTTGTTTTTTTCAAAATCTTTATCGGCTTTTTCGAGTCGATCTTTGAGCAATTCTTTGAGTTCGTCTTTTTTATCGGTTTTTACCTTGTCGAGATTTTCTTTCATCTTCTCGGCAAACTCCTTCATCATTTCATCTTGCTTTTTCTGACGTTGCAAAAAATCATTGACTTTTTGTTGTTCTTTAAATTCTAAGGTTTCTTTTTCCTTGCCCATTTTTTGCAACTTGTCCATTTCGCTTTGCTGCTTCTCTTGTGCTTTTAATGATTTTTCTAATGAATTAATATTATCGTTTTGCTGTTGCATCAACTCGTCTTCTTTTTCTACTTCTGTGGACTCTCTGTGGGAAAATGTAGCTGATTTTGAACTTTTATAGCCATGAGGTGCATCGTTGTCAAAAACTTCAAAATAGTATTCGTAATTCACACCCTCTTGAATAGGTAAATTGCTTGGAAATGCAAAGACAAAGCGATCATAAATTTCTCTTTTAACGCTTATATTTCCTCGCTTGGCTTCGTTGGGTTTGTCTTTTGGATAATACACAATTTGCAATCTCGACAATCCGTAATCATCCGCAACCTGACCTAAAACAATGTTCTTTGCCACTTTTAATGTGTCAGGTGCATTATTGACATTGATGGTTGGAAATTGGTCTTTGACTACAGAGATGTTATAATTGAGTTTTTCGTAATTCTGTACTTTAGTATTGGACGTAACAATTTGATATTCGGTATTTTGAATGATATTTTTAGATAAAAAAAACTGATTTTCTTTTTTGGTAAAAGCGTACTTAGAATTAGCGTCAAACCAATCTACTTTTTGTGTAGCCAGCGTATTCATAAGCCATGTAACTTTCGTTCCTTCTGGAATTATAGCATTTCCAGTTCCTTTAACCACCTCGCTTTTTTTATTTAAATAGCTTGGGTAGTTCAACACCATTTGAAAATTAGCGATAGAGGGAACGGTGACTACAGAAAGTTCATATTCATTCGATTCCACTGAATTTGCTTCAAGGTGAAATTCGATGTTGGCTTTTGGTTTTGGAATCACAAATTCAAACTCACCCGCTTTGGTACTTTCCATAAAATAACTTTCGTCCCCTATGAAAATCATTGCATTTTCTGGAACGACTTTTCCAACGGTTTTCACTTTTAGAAGAAAATCTTGATTCTGTTCGGTTTGTAAATTTTGATTGACCATTTGAAATTCAAAAGGTGCTGGCGGCAAAAACTGTTGTTTGTAGTTAACCACACGATTTAAACTTTGGGATAGGATATCACTTTTTCCAGAAACTAAGAAAAACAAGAAGAACAAAATTGGAATCACCGCCAAAGGCAAATATTTGGTGTTCTTTTTAAAATTGATAGCATTCCCAAACGGAATCGGCTGCAAAGAATTGGCCTTTTGGTCGATGGAAGCCAACAATAATTCGGATTTGTTTTTATCGTTAGAAAGCTGTAGAAAATTGGTTAGCTTGTCGCCTACTTCGCTAAAATGGTTTCCAATAATTTTAGAAGCATCATCAAAATCAATTCCTTTCTGTAACTTAAATAATTTAAAAATCGGAAACAAAATAAAACGCAATAACAAGAAAAGCTCTACGGATATGAATGTCCAAAACAGCAGGGTTCGCGCCATCGGTTTCAACCATAAAAAATATTCTACAAAAAGCGTAAATATAAAATACAACAATCCAAGTCCTACGAAGAAAATTGTTCCACGTACTAATTCATTGGTATAATACTTTTTAATAAACTGCTCGAGTTTATAGTAAATCACATTTGCTTTTTCCAAAATTGTTGATCGTTTACCTTCGGTCAGTTCGCAAAAAACTGCTCGTGTGTTTATGACCGATAAAAATACAAATTTATAGTTAGGATAAAAGTTAAATCTTTACTAATGCTTTAAGTGCTCTTAAATCAGGAATCTACTTATTGGCCAACGCGCCGTCTGGCCCCATCGCTAAAAATGTTCACTGAACATTTTTCTAACGCTCGGTCCTTACTTATCTTTGCGCCATAATTTCGCTTTCGTAGCCTAAAATTGAATTAAAAAATACAACAAATGTCGAAACAAATTCGCGTGCGTTTTGCACCCAGTCCGACCGGACCTCTTCATATTGGTGGGGTTAGAACCGCACTATTTAATTACCTTTTTGCGAAGAAAAACAATGGTGTTTTTTACTTACGTGTTGAAGATACCGATCAAAATCGCTTTGTTTATGGAGCTGAAGAATACATTATGGAAGCTTTAAATTGGCTCGGAATTGCACCTGACGAAACGGTTGGAAAAAATGAAAAATTTGGTCCGTATCGACAAAGCGAACGCAAACATTTGTATAAGCAATATGCCGATCAATTGATTGCTTCGGGTTGGGCGTATTATGCTTTTGATTCGGCTGAAGAATTGGATATTTTAAGAAAACAATACGAATCGGTAGGAAAAACCTTCATTTACAATTGGAGCAATCGCGAAAAACGGAACACATCATTGGTTATTTCTAAGGAAGAAGTTGCAAAAAGAATTGCAAATGGCGACGATTACGTAATCCGATTTAAAACACCTGTTAACGAAACCTTGCATTTGCATGATAGTATTCGTGGCGATATTCAATTTGCCACTAATTTATTAGACGATAAAGTTTTGTTTAAAAGTGATGGCATGCCGACCTATCATTTGGCGAATATTGTCGACGATCATTTGATGGAAACCTCGCACGTAATTCGCGGTGAAGAATGGTTGCCATCGATGCCATTGCATTGTTTGCTGTACAAAGCTTTTGGTTGGGAAGCGCCTCAATTTGCGCATTTGCCGTTAATTTTAAAACCTATCGGTAACGGAAAATTATCCAAACGCGATGGCGATAAAATGGGTTTTCCTGTATTTCCATTGCAATGGGAAACGGAAGAAGGCGTTTCACCAGGTTATCGTGAAAAAGGATTTTTTCCAGAAGCGGTGATTAACTTTTTAGCTTTGTTGGGTTGGAATGATGGCACCGAACAGGAATTATTTTCTTTGGAAGAATTGGTTGAAAAATTCGATTTAAATAGAGTTCATAAAGCCGGAGCCAAATTCGATCCGGAAAAAAACAAATGGTTCAACCATCAGTATTTGCAAAAGCAAAGTGATGACGATTTGGCTAAAGACTTCGCTCCTATTTTATATAAAAAAGGAATTGCTATTGATTATACCACTTTAGTTCGAATCGTTTCATTGATAAAAGAACGTGCTAATTTTGTTTCAGATTTTTGGGAGTTATCCGATTATTTCTTTGTGGCTCCAATATCTTATGATGAAAAAGCATCGAAAAATTGGAAAGAAGATACGCCACAATTGATGCGCAATTTGATAGGTATTTTGAATGCCATTGATGATTTTACTTCGGGAAACATCGAAATCATTATAAAAGATTGGATGACGCAAAACGAAATTGGAATGGGGAAAGTAATGCAGCCTTTTCGATTGAGTTTAGTTGGCGCTTTAAAAGGACCGCACCTTTATGAAATTGTGGAAATGATTGGAAAAGAGGAAACTGTTAAACGTTTGGAAAAAGCGATTGCTACTTTATAAAAAAGTCCCGATTAATTCGGGACTTTATTTTAAAAGACGGTTACCTTGTAATAGGTTTTATTGTCGCTTTCAGTAAGCCATAATTTACCGTTCATTGAATAAGTGCTGAAAAATATTTTTCCCTTACTTGGAATACTCTTGATGTAATCTGAGAAAGCTTTGTTGTTTTCGACCGCTACGATTCCTTCGTAATCAAAAAGACGGTTTTTGCCTATATTTTTGTTGGTAAAACTCTCCTGAATGAAATCCCTTGGTCCGCTCATCATATTGAATTCCCATTTGACCTTGAAGTCCTGTTTGATGAATTTCAATTCATTTCCAGTTTTTTTATCAATATCCGCGGTAACTACAATCTGTTCGTTTTTAAAGGAGGACATCTTGAAGTTCAGCTTATCGTCATTTTCTGTCAACCAAGTGCTGATATTTACCTTATTATCAATATCTTCCAAAACCTTGTCTTCCACTTTTTTAATGTACTGCCAAACTTTGTTGCCCTTACTGTCAAATTTTACAACATAACATCCTCTTATTGTTGCGTAGAGGGCATCTTTTTTGCCTTCTTTTCCCAACAATCCTTAGAAGTACACGTTTTGATCTTTGTCAACTATAAAATTATTCACTGACAAATCATCCAAAAAAGCAATGTTTTTAGCGTTGGCAATTGGCGGAAAGCCAATCCTGCCTCCTTCATTAAGGGACGAAACCAGTGAATAAGGCGCCACATCTATAACGTAGGAATGCTCCCTTAGTTTTTTGCCGTTAAAATCAAAAACGGTTCTGTATATAGTATTTACGGTACATTCCTTATTGATGGATTTGGTAATGATTTCGAATTCGTCATTCGATACGTTCCTTACATTGAAACTTACATCCCTTCTGCTCGAAACATAAAAGTTGTCGCCTTTCTATTTTGTAATATCTTGTTTTGGCAACGTAAATTTTTCGTTTTTTCTAGTGGCGATAGTGGTACGGCTCAACACCAATTCGTCTTTTTCAAAATCGATTTCCCTCTCCCCTTTTTGGTTTACAAATCCAAATTCGTATACATCATTAAAATTACTAAGGCTCTCGCTCATGTTGAAAAGTGGCGTTGATTTTCCGCTGGAAATGAATTTGTATTTTTTTCCCTGATAGCTCATAGCTTCATATTGTGTAACTTTCAAGGTTTTGTCTGACGGCGAAGAAATAACTTTCATCACTTCGTCGTTTTCAAACACTACTTCCTTTTTCCCTGATGCATCATAACTTACGAGATTGGTAATCATCTTGTTTGTCGACATTCCGGAATATTTGCCTTTTTCAATGACAATTTTATTTTCTTTCACAAGAAAATCATAATCTAGTGGTATATTATCTTTCTCAAATTTTTCCTCTACAATAGTTGTTTGTGCGCCCGCATACAATGCCGATAATAATGCAACACTTAAAAAAATTCTTTTCATATATACTTATATTTAGAGATTAAACAAAATCTGACCGCTTAAAGTTCCTAAGTTTCCTTTGAACGTTTTGTTACCGTTATGTAAAGTGAGTTCTTCTTGACTGTTCAATTTATTCAACACATTGGTAAAACCATATTGATAAAAAACAATGGCGCGTAGACGTCGGTTTCCGGCTGAAATTCCGCCATACAAATTCCCATTAATTTTACTGACTTCCAAAATTTGGTTCGCTTTCAAAGTCGTTCCCGATATGATGTTGTTTTCTTCTTTGGTATCGATTTTAAGATCGCCATTGACTTGCAAAACGGGACCGAAATCAATTGACACATGATTTTTTACAACGTTATAACTCAACAACAATCGCAGTTGAGCTCCTGATAAACTGTACTTTACATCAGCCTTTTGAGCGGTTGGAGTAAGCGTTCCAATTTTAAAATTGTTCTCGAAAAATTGCATTCCGAAAATCATGCTCCAATTGTTGTAATAATTTCCTCGAACCGACAAACCACCATTCCAACCTATTCCGGGTTGTGCTGTAAAATTAGACGTGTTGAGAGTAGTTTGAGAAACACCCACTGTAATTCCGATTCGATTGCCATCTTTTTCTTGGTATTGAGCAGTAGAAATAAAAGATATAAATAAAAGGCTTAGGGCAAAAAAAAGATTCTTCATTATTAAAATTGTAATTTGTAACAAACATACATTTTTATCGTATAACTAGCGTATTAACAATTTAAATTTAATCTAATGGATGTTTTTCTCATTATCATTGTCGTCTTCGGATTGATAATTCTTTTTTCGTCATTTTTTACAGTAAAACAACAAACCGCTGTTGTTATTGAACGTTTTGGAAAGTTTACAAGCATTAGAAACTCTGGTTTACAACTTAAAATCCCTATCATTGATAGAGTCGCTGGAAGAGTAAATCTTAGAATTCAACAATTGGATGTTATTATTGAAACCAAAACTAAAGATAACGTGTTTATCAAAATGAAAGTGTCGGTACAATTTAACGTAATTCAAGATAAAGTTTATGAAGCTTTTTATAAATTAGAATATCCGCACGATCAAATTACAGCTTATGTTTTTGACGTAGTACGTGCCGAAGTTCCGAAATTAATTTTGGACGATGTTTTCGAACGCAAAGACGACATTGCAATTGCTGTAAAACGCGAATTGAACGAAGCCATGTCGACATATGGATATGATATTATAAATACTTTAGTAACTGATATTGATCCTGATTTACAAGTTAAAAATGCTATGAATAGGATTAATGCTGCTGATAGAGAAAAAACAGCTGCCGAATTTGAAAGTGAAGCACAGCGTATACGAATTGTTGCTAAAGCAAAAGCAGAAGCAGAAAGTAAAAAATTACAAGGGCAAGGTATTGCCGACCAACGAAGAGAAATTGCTCGCGGTTTGGTGGAAAGTGTTGAAGTCTTAAACTCGGTTGGAATTAATTCGCAAGAAGCTTCTGCTTTAATTGTAGTAACCCAACATTATGATACGCTCCAAGCTATTGGCGCCGATACGAATTCGAACTTGATTTTACTACCAAATTCTCCACAGGCTGGAAGTGATATGTTAAATAACATGGTGGCAAGCTTTTCTGCTAGCAACCAAATTGGTGAAACTATGAAAAACCAACCTAAGAGACCTAAGAAAAAAATAGACCACACATCGACCGATTATAATCCGTCAGACACATCAAATCCACAAGACGAAGTATAATTTATAACACGATTTAAAAGAGTTTACGAGAGTAAGCTCTTTTTTATAAATTGAAACTAAAAAAAGCGAAATGAAGCTCTATAAAACAACATCTTTTTAAAACCGCGAACAACCTAAAGAAAAAGAAAAACCCTCGCAAAATCAAGATATGAAAGTTGTTTTTAATAGTCATTCCTAATCGTTGCTTTCGCTTTGATAAGGAAAAATTTAAAAAAAAAAGCCGACGTTTTTGTCGGCTTTTATATATAAAATCTATTTAAGATTTACTCTTTACTTTCCACTTTTGCCCAACTATCTCGCAAACCAACGGTTTTGTTAAAAACTAATTTTTGTCCCGAAGAATCTTTATCTACACAAAAATAACCCAAACGTTGAAATTGAAAATGATCTAAATTTTTTACCGATTGCAAACTTGGTTCAACATATCCTGTAATTACTTCCAATGAATTCGGATTGATAAATTCTTTAAAATCGATTTCTTTATTTCCGTCCGGACTTTCATGCGAAAACAAACGATCGTAAATACGTACTTCGGCTTCAACTGCGTGCAGAATAGAAACCCAATGAATGGTTCCTTTTACTTTTCGTTGCGAGGCTTCAGAACCACTTCCACTGCGAGAATCTTCATCATACGTACAGTGAATTTCGGTGATATTTCCATCGGAATCTTTTATAACGCTTTCTCCTTTAATGATATAGGCGTTTTTCAAACGGACTTCGGTTCCTAATGTCAAACGGAAAAATTTCTTGTTGGCTTCTTCTTGAAAATCCTCTCTTTCGATGTACAATTCCTTTGAAAAAGGGACTTTTCGAAACGTCATCACTTCCTCTTCTGGATTGTTCTCGGCTTCTAATTCTTCTACTTTTCCTTCTGGATAATTCGTGATTACCAACTTCACCGGGTTTAAAACCGCCATGACACGGGGTGCAATTTTGTTCAAATCTTCACGCACACAAAATTCTAGTAATGAAACATCGATTAAATTGGTGCGTTTGGCAATTCCGATAGTGTTGGCAAAATTCCGAATCGCTGTTGGTGTATAACCTCGTCGTCTCATTCCTGAAATTGTACTCATTCGTGGATCGTCCCAACCTGTTACGTGATTTTCTTCTACTAATTGCAATAATTTTCTTTTGGAAACTACAGTGTGAGAAAGGTTTCTACGCGCAAATTCTCGTTGCTTCGGACGCACTTTTGAACTATCATACACTTGATTTAAAAACCAATCGTACAGTTCACGGTGAGGTAAAAATTCGAGTGTACAAAACGAATGTGAAATTTGCTCTAAATAATCGCTTTCGCCATGAGCCCAATCGTACATTGGATAAATACACCAATCGTTTCCTGTTCGATGATGGTGTGAATGCAAAATTCGATACATAATAGGGTCGCGCATCAACATATTGTTAGCATTCATACTTATTTTAGCACGAAGAATATGTGTTCCATTTGGAAATTCGCCATTTTTCATTCGCTCAAACAAATCTAAATTCTCTTCAATAGAGCGATTTCTATAAGGAGAATCCGTTCCTGAAGAAGTTGGAGTTCCTTTTTGTTTTGCCATGTCTTCCGACGATTGGCTATCGACATAGGCTTTTCCTTTTTTGATGAATTCTACAGCCCAATCATACAACTGCTGAAAATAATCAGACGCATAACATTCATGCGACCACGTATAGCCCAACCATTCGATATCTCTTTTAATAGCGTCAACATATTCTTGTTCTTCTTTGGCTGGATTGGTATCATCAAAACGTAAATTTACAGGCGCTTGGTAATCGATTCCTAATCCAAAATTCAGACAAATAGCACTAGCATGACCTACGTGTAAATACCCATTAGGTTCGGGCGGAAAACGAAAACGCAACTTCTCTTTTGACAAACCGTTTTTCAAATCTTCTTCTATGATTTGCTCGATAAAATTTAAAGACTTCTCTTCTGTTGACATATTAATTTTGTAATTTTAGCAAAGATAAATAAATGTTTGTGATTTGGTTATTCGATAATTTGGTTATATTGAAAATAGTAGCAAACCACGAATAAACAAATTACCAAATCCACAAATTAACATCAATGGGAACCATTAAACTACAAAACATTCGCACTTTCTCCTATCACGGTTGTCTAGAAGAAGAATCAAAAATAGGCTCTGATTATCGGGTTGATCTTGAAATCAAAACCGATTTACGAAAGTCGGCACAAACCGACGAATTAAAAGATACCGTAGATTATGTCCTTTTAAACCAAATTGTTGAAGAAGAAATGGGCATCCGTTCGAAGTTATTAGAACACGTAGCAAGCCGAATTATAAACCGAATTTTTAAGGAAATTCCAGCGGTTTCCCGAATTGTATTGGGTGTTTCAAAATTAAATCCTCCTATTGGCGGTGATGTTGAAGCGGTTACAGTAGAAATGGAAGAATTCAGAAATTAAATTTAAGCTGATGATGTAGCGAACAAAATGTGAAAAATGAAACTTTTTGGGTTTTGGCTTTTGGCTTTTAAACTTTTTACTATATTTGCAATCCGATTAAATAAATTGGCGTCGTGGCCGAGTGGCTAGGCTGGGCTCTGCAAAAGCTCCTACTCCGGTTCGAATCCGGACGATGCCTCAAAAAGAGATACAGTAATGTGTCTCTTTTTTTTATGGTTGTCATTCTGACGAAGGAAGAATCTGAAAAATTAAGTAAAGTAGTTTTCGAATCTGGACGTTGTTCCTTGAAGTGAACCTTCTTAAAGAGAACAATATGAGTCTCTTTTTAATGGTTGTCATTCCGAAGAACGAGTAATCTCAGAATTACAAAAAGAAATATTTGATGAGATTATTCGTACTTCGGAATGGCAATAAAAGTGAATTACTCTCGCTTCTCTAAATTTTCAAAAGCCGAATTCACAATTTGTTTTTCTTTAGGAAACCAGCCTTGAGAGAGTAAAACCAATCCAGAAATAATAAGTAGAACACTGATGGTTTTTTTTATCAAGAGAATGTTTTTAGGGTTGAGTTGATTTCGTAACTGTTTAGCTAACAATATTTTAAAAACGTCAGTAACTAGATAGGAAAGAATTAAAGTAGTAAAAAAAACAATCATTCGAGACGCTTTTAATTCTAATTGTGGCCCAACAGTTAGTAGTACTGCCAACCAAAATCCAAGAACTCCAATATTGATAAAATTTAAGAAGAACCCTTTCATAAACAAACTAAAGTAATTGTTTTTAGCTAGTTCAGTTGGGTCTACCAAATCGATATTTTTAGAGGCTTTTTTTGTTTGAACAAAAGTGATAATACCATAAGTTACCATTATCAATCCGCCAAAAATAAACAATGAAGGTTCGTCTTTTAAACTTTCGATTAAACGGTAACTGCTAAAATAAGCGACAATAATAAACACAATATCCGCTAAAACAACTCCAAAATCGAGCATCATCGCAGCTCTAAATCCTTTAACGACACTTGTTTCGAGTAAAACAAAAAAAACAGGACCAATCATAAAACTGAGGAAGAATCCGAGTGGAATGGCTGTAATAATATCGTTGAGCATATAGGTTAGTTAATCCGAATTGAACTGCAATTTAAAATTTTATATTTAAAAACTAAAAAAAATTCTATTTTACTTCTTCAATTTTTCCGCCTGCAGTAATTTTTTGAGTTGTTTTTTTTGGATTTCCATGTATAGAAATTATGCCTCCAGCAAAAATAGTAGCATTGACAAAATCGCTTGCGTTAATAGACGTATTTCCTCCAGTATTTGAAGCGATTGTTGTTTGAATTGTTTTTAATTTACTTCCATCATATGTACCACCCGTATTTGTGATAACGTCTTGATTTTTAGCTCTTCCTGAAAGGGAAATTGAAGAGCCGTTGGTTACTCTAACATTAAGTTTGTCGGTAATTATTTTCAACTTTATTTCTGATCCCTCTTTTGCAATCAACCGTAGACTTTTTCCAATAAATTCGTCACTCGATGCTAACCGAGAACCTTCATTCGCTTCGAATTGTGCAATTGGTGTTACATAATAAACAGTTGCTGTAACGTTATCGCCTTTGAGAAATTTGAGTAACGGCATACGTATTTTTAATTCGAAATTTTTTTCAACTACTTCTACATCTTCTGAACCAGCACCGTTTAAAACTACTTTCGGATTTCCTTCCGTTTTTACTAAAAAAACTTCAATTTGATCAAAAGACGTAATTTTAGTAAAGTTTGCAACAGTAACTTCCCGTTGAGAGAATGCTGATGAACTTATAAAAAATATACTATAAATTAATTTTTTCATATTTACGTAGTTATTGGTTTTTTCTTATAAAGTGAAAATCCAATTGTTTTTTAACCAAATCAGCATTCTTTACTTTAACAAAAACTTCGTCTCCTAATTGTAATAAACTCTTAGTTATTTCGCCAACTAAAGCATATTGTTTGTCATCAAAAGTGTAATAATCGTCTTTAATTTCGCGAATTCTACACATACCTTCACATTTGTTTTCGATAATTTCAACATAAATTCCCCATTCGGTAACACCCGAAATAACACCCAAAAACTCCTGATCTTTGTGATCTTGCATGTATTTAACTTGCATGTATTTAACCGAATCGCGTTCGGCTTGTGCAGCTAAATATTCCATTTCACTCGAATGTACACATTTTTCTTCAAACGCATCTTCGCTGGCACTTTTTCCTCCATCCAAATAAAATTGCAACAATCGGTGCACCATTACATCTGGATAACGTCGAATTGGCGAAGTAAAATGACTGTAATAATCAAACGCCAAACCGTAATGACCAATATTATCAGTAGAATATTTGGCTTTACTCATGGTTCGAATCGCCAACGTATCAATTAAATTTTGCTCTTTTTTTCCGTTCACATCTTCCATCAATTGGTTGAGCGATTTGGAAATATTTTTCTTTTCACGTAAATCTATTTTATAACCAAACTTCAAAATCAACGCTTGCATTGCAAACAACTTATCTTCGTTGGGTTCGTCGTGAATTCTGTAAATAAACGTTTTCTTTTGTTTACCAATAAATTCGGCCACTTTTCTGTTGGCTAAAAGCATGAATTCTTCAATCAAATGATTGGCATCTTTAGAAATTTTAAAGTACACGCCAACAGGTTCCGACTCTTGATTTAAATTGAATTTTACTTCGACTTTATCAAACGAAATAGCACCATTTGCCATTCGTTTTCTTCGTAGAATTTTAGCCAATTCGTCTTGTTTCAACGTAGCAAAAACAATGTCATCAGATACTTTGTATTCTTTTCCGGTTAACGAAATTTCAGCCGGAATTACATTCGACCTACTTTCAATGATTTGTTGTGCTTCTTCATATGAAAAACGTTGATCCGAATAAATGACTGTTCTTCCAAACCATTGATTAACTACTTCAGCTTTTGGCGTTAATTCGAATATGGTAGAAAACGTATATTTTTCTTCATTTGGTCGTAACGAACAAGCAAAATTAGACAACACTTCTGGTAACATAGGTACTACTCTATCCACTAAATAGACCGACGTTGCACGGTTATACGCCTCATCATCTAAAATAGTTCCTTCTACTAAATAGTGCGAAACATCTGCAATGTGAACACCAATTTCATAATTTCCGTTTTCCAATACTTGAAACGACAGCGCATCATCAAAATCTTTAGCATCTTTTGGATCGATGGTAAACGTTAACACCTTTCGCATGTCGCGCCGTTTTTTTATTTCTTCTGGAGTAATCGAAGTATCTATTTTATTAGCATACGTTTCCACTTCAATCGGAAAATCATAAGGCAAACCATATTCTGCTAAAATGGCGTGAATTTCGGTATTGTGTTCGCCTGGTTTTCCTAGAACTTTAATTACCGAACCAAAAGGGGAATCGGCTTTTTGCGGCCAATCTTCCATCTTTACTAATACCACTTCTCCGTGTTGCGCTTCGCCTAACTTATTTTTTGGAATAAAAATATCGGTGTACATTTTCGCATTGGTAGTGGTTACAAATCCGAAATTCTTTTGAATTGAAATTACTCCAACAAATTCTAATTTAGCTCTTTCTACTATTTCTAATACTTCAGCTTCGGGTTTTCGGGAGCTTCGTCTGTCGTAAACATAAGCTTTTACAGTATCGCCATCTAAAGCGTGATTCAAATTAGTAAAAGGTACAAAAACGTCATTTTCTAATTCGTCGCAAACAAAATAACCGGTTTTTCTAGTGGTCATGTCAATTTTTCCTTCGTAGTATTTTTGACTTGATGCTTTAACCAAATACGAACCGGGTTCGGTTTCAATAATTAATTTTTGTGCTGCTAATATTTTTAAATCTTTGATTATTTCGTTTCTACTTTTGGTATCATCTAATTCTAAAATAGCAGCTATTTGTTTGTAATTGAATGGTTTATTTTCATTTTTAGAAAGTATTTTAAAAATCTTTTCGGAAAACGTTTTGGTACTTTTTCCGGGTTTGTAATGTTTCTTACTCATTGTTCATTGTCTATTAATGTTGAAAATTACGAAATAGTTATAAGTTATAAGTTATAAGTTGAGAGTTTTAATAGAAATCTAACATTTAGTTATCTTTATCAAAAAAAAATGAATGAATTTATAACGATTGCTATTTTTAATTCGCACACTGAAATTATTGTTTTAAAATCGGTTTTAGAAAATAAAGGCATTATTCATTTATTTGAAAATGAAACACTTATTTCTATTGATCCTTTTGCAAGTATAGCGTATGGCGGCATTAAATTAAAAATACATCCCAACGATAATGAAATCGTTCAGGAGATTTTGGATACTTTGGATTCTAATTTAAAAATTGTATAATCTATATTCTATTCTTTAAAAAAATAAAAGTTGTCAACATCTATTAAAAGCAACAAAAAGAAATTTTAAATTTAAATTAATTTATAATGCTTATTATAGTGTGTTAATTAGTACAATAAGTTTTTAAGGATTGTTTGAATTATAAAGTTATAGTTATTTATACCAATTTATCAACATCGCAATACAAAAATAAAACGCTCATTTTGAAGCCTTATTTGATTTTAATCAACAGTTGTTCACAACCAAAAATAAATAAGTTTTGTAAATAACTTTGTGTAGAAAATATGTTAACAAACTACTTTTTTATAGTGATAACTTTTCTAAAAAATAGTCAAACTAAATTAGGTTTTTAAATTACTATTTTTGATTACAATTTATTTACATACAACCAAGAAAAACTTCTAAAAATCTATCCAAACTTGTTAACAATTAATGTTAATTTAAGGTTAATTGAATATCAATGAATTACAAAAAACTATTAACATTCAAATATTTTAACAAATTTTATACATTAAAACCATTGATTAATAGCCAATTGTAAAATAAATGTAAACAAAATAAAAGTTTTCCATTTTAAAATCAACTACTTATAAAACAGCTAAAATCAAAACGATTTAACCAAAAGTTTGTATAAATTTGTAACTATAAAATTCAAAATTAGCATTATGAAAATTGCCATCGGAAATGACCACGCAGGACCAGATTATAAATTAGCTATTGTGGCGCATTTAGAATCACAAGGACATGAAATTAAAAATTACGGAACCGATACTTTTAATAGTGTGGATTATCCGGATTTTGGTCATCCTGTTGCGCTTGATGTAGAAAGTAAAAAGGCCGATTTTGGTATCATAATTTGTGGCTCTGGAAACGGAATTGCGATGACGGCCAACAAACATCAAGGTATTCGGGCAGCTTTGTGTTGGACCAAAGAAATTGCTAGTTTAGCACGTCAACACAACAACTCCAATATTATTAGTATTCCCGCTCGTTTTACCTCTATTCAACAAGCTATTGAAATGGTGGATACGTTTTTAAATACAGCTTTTGAAGGCGGAAGACATGAAAATAGAGTTGAAAAAATAAATTGTTAATATATTGGATGCCTTCTCTTCTTTTAGTGTAGAACAACTTATTTCCTATGGAAAAAAAACAGCTATAGCAAGTTTTTTAGTGGGTTCACTCATTTTGTTTATTTATTATTTGTCCAACTATAATACGATTATATATTTTTCTTTGTTTTTTGTTATCAGCGCTTTTATTGTTAATGGTTATTTTTTCACTCAATTACTCATTCATTTAATAGAAAAAAGTAAATTAAAAAATAAGATTACTCAAACTTTACTATTAATGTTACTCAATATTCCAATAGGTTGGATGTATTTTGAAATAGGATTTCACATCTATTCTTCAGTAATGACAAACTAAAAAAATGTTTTAACTAAGAACATTCCGTTTAAAAATCAAATAAATCACATCTTCGACAGTTATATGACACAAATTCAATTCATTCAAAGCCAAGTAAATACAAAGCCAAAAAACATAGAAGCGACATTAAAATTACTATCAGAAGATTGTACCATTCCGTTTATTTCACGTTACCGGAAAGACCAAACAGGTAATCTAGACGAAGTAAGTATTGAACAAATTGCCAAACTTTCTAAACAATTCGACGAAATTGTTAAACGTAAAGAAAGCATATTAAAAACCATAGAAGAACAGGGCCAGTTAACATTTGAATTGGCTAAAAAAATCAAAGACAGTTTCGATTTACAAGAAATTGAAGACCTTTATCTTCCTTACAAAAAGAAGAAAAAAACCAAGGCCGATATCGCCCGCGAAAACGGATTGGAACCTTTAGCCAAACTCATCATGGCACAAAACAATGACGACATCGATTTTGTTGCTTCTCAATACCTAAATAAAAATATTGTTAATGAAGACGAAGCGCTTCAAGGTGCCCGCGATATTATTGCCGAATGGATCAATGAAAATACCTACATCCGAAAAAATATACGTCGAATATTTCAACGCAATGGAATCATAACTACTAAAGTTTCTAAAACAAAAAAAGACGATGAAGCGGCTCAAAAATTTTCGCAGTATTTCGATTGGTCAGAACCCATTTCAAAAGCGCCATCACACCGATTATTAGCGATGTTGCGCGCCGAAACAGAAGGATTTGTGAAACTAAATGTTGAAATTGAAAAAGAAGAAGCGCTTACTTTTATAGAAGAAAACACCATTAAAAACTCCCGTTCCGAAGCCAAAACGCATCTCGAATTAGCCATCAAAGACAGTTATAAACGCCTATTAGAACCAGCAATATCTAACGAAACTTTACAAGAAGCGAAAGCCAAAGCAGATACGAAAGCCATCGCTGTTTTCGCCAACAATTTGAGTCAATTATTGCTCGCGCTACCTTTGGGAGAAAAACGCATTTTAGCCATTGATCCAGGTTTTCGTAGTGGTTGTAAAGTAGTGTGTTTGGATGAAAAAGGCGATTTGCTTTACAACGAAACCATTTATCCGCATCAACCACAAAACGAAAGCGCTATGGCGATGAAGAAAATACGTTCGATGGTGAATGCCTATAACATCGAAGCTATTTCTATCGGAAACGGAACCGCAAGTCGCGAAACAGAATTCTTCATTAAAAAAATTGCTTTTGACAAGCCGGTTCAGGTTTTTGTAGTTTCAGAAGCCGGAGCTTCAGTATATTCAGCCTCTAAAATTGCACGCGACGAATTCCCAAATTTTGATGTGACCGTTCGTGGTTCGGTTTCTATTGGAAGACGTTTGGCCGATCCGTTGGCAGAATTGGTTAAAATTGATGCCAAATCAATCGGTGTCGGACAATACCAACACGATGTAGATCAAACCAAATTAAAGGAAGAACTCGATACCGTAGTAGTGCGTTGTGTGAATTCGGTTGGAATTAATATCAATACAGCGAGTAAGTCGTTGTTGCGTTATGTATCGGGAATTGGCGAAAAAATGGCCGAAAATATCGTAGCGTATCGTTCAGAAAATGGTCCGTTTGCCGATAGAAAACAAATCAAAAAAGTCCCACGATTGGGAGAAAAAGCCTACCAACAAGCCGCCGCGTTTGTGCGAATTCAAAATGGTAAAAATCCGCTAGACAATTCGGCAGTGCACCCTGAAGCCTATCCGATTGTCGAAAATATGGCAAAAGATTTAAAAATAGGTGTGAATGAATTAATCGCCAATAAAGAAAAGATTGACCAAATACAATTAGAGCATTATCTCACCCCCGAAATTGGAATTTTGAGTTTAAAAGACATTGTAAAAGAACTTCAAAAACCAGGATTAGATCCAAGAAAATCAGCCAGAGTTTTCGAATTTGATCCAAATGTAACTTCTATAAAGAATGTAAAAACAGGTATGATTTTACCCGGAATTGTTAACAACATTACCGCTTTTGGCTGTTTTGTTGACATCGGAATTAAAGAAAGCGGCTTGGTTCATATTTCACAACTCAAATCCGGCTATGTTTCCGACGTAAATGAAGTAGTAAAATTGCACCAACACGTGCAAGTAAAAGTAGTGGAAGTCGATGAAAACAGAAAGCGAATTCAGTTGACGATGATACTATAAAAAAAGCCCAAAATCAGTTGAGCTTTTTAATTTATCTTTTCAAAATCCAAGAACTCATTTTATCTAAAACGGCTGGAGCAATGGTTTGTTCTAATTGACCATATTCTTCTACAGAACCAATTTTTGCTTCCTGAAAAAGATGATTTAGGTTTGAAAACGCTACAATTTCAAACTGCTTGTTATTTGCTTTTTCCAATGACGATTTAATTCCGTTGAGATTTTCTTCTGAGACGACTTGTATGTCAAGCGTTCCATTGATTGCTAAAACAGGAATTTTCAATTTATTCCAATAGTCGTCGGGATTTAACTTTATAAAATAGATAAACCACGGAGAGGTAATTTTTTTACTTTCTTCGTTTATTAATTTTTGCATTTCTTTTTCGTTTGGTTGTTGATCAACAGGAAGCTTTTTCATTTCTTCCGAAAGAATTTCTTTAATGCCATTTTTCAAATCAGTTTCACTGAAATTTTTCAAGACGCTATATATTTTTCGGTTCAATATTCCGCTAGATTTTAATTCTGCTTCTGTTGCTCCGCTGAGTTTTGCAATGGCATTTGATTGTAGAAAAAGCAATTCATCAATCGGAATTCCAGGACCAGCCATAGAAACAATAAATTTTACTTTTTTGTTTTGTGAAGCTACCATCGGAGCTATAATTCCGCCTTCACTATGACCAACTAATCCAATGTTTTTATATCCTTTTTTTGCCAAAAATTCGACAGCTGAATTACTATCTGAAGCAAAATTTTGAGTGGTCAAATTTTCTGTTAATCCATTTGAACCTCCAATTCCTCGATCATCAATTCTAAGAACGCCAATTCCTTTTTTTGTAAAATCATCGGCAATTACCCAAAAAGATTTATGACCAAAAATTTCAGAATCTCTGTTTTGTTGTCCAGAACCTGTAATTAAGATAACAATCGGAAATTCTTTTTTGTTGTTTGGTGTTGTTAACGTTCCAGTTAAAGTGTTTTTATCTGTAGGATTTTCAAAAGTCACCTCTTCAATTTTATAATCAAATGGCGCTATTGGTGTTTGTGGTCTTTTTAAGATAGATTCGCCGTCTTTTTTTCGTTTTAAAACCAGCGGTAAACTCATTTGACCTTGACTGAAAGATCCTTCAATTTCGTCTGATTTTAAAGCACCTTTGTATTGAAATTGCATATTTGACGACGTTAAAGCAAGCTCGTTTTTATCAAAAGTTGCTTTTGTAATTGGAATGTCTTTTACACCTTGCATCGGACTATCCATCGTTACAACAATCTCGTTTCCGTTTGGTTTTATGTTAAAAACGAGGGGCAGTTTTGCTCCAGGAATATCTAATTCGCCTACCCAAGAACCAACGATTTCTTGTCCAAATAATGAAGAAAAATAAAAATAACTGATAATAATAAATAAAGTTGTTTTCATGTGTAGTGTAGTTTATAGTGATGATAAGATAAATTTTGAAATGATTTCAGCAAATAGAATTATGATTCCAAATACACTAAAGTGGACGGTTTTTTTGCATTTGTAGCAGTTTTAAAACCGTTGAATAATAGTATTATGGCATAAATTAATAGTATAATTAATAAGACAGAAAGAATAAGTATACCTATTAAATCAGTAAGTTGAAGATTTATTTTATCAAGCGAATTGATGTTTTTTATGACTTCTTCTTCAACATTTTTCATTAAAGGAATTGAAGTCAATAATGCCGAAACATAAAATGGAATTCTAAACAAAAGGCAACAGTTGAGAATATCAATAAAACGCGTTTTTGTATTTATAATTTTTCCAAATACGAAAAGTAAAAGCGTGATTATAGCAACTAAAATACTATTTTCTTTTAAAGAAGTAAGAAAAGTCATTTCAGGATGTAGATGCACGTCAATTAAACCGTCGAAAGTAACGTCAATAATTGAAGCAATTAAACTTCCAACTATTGTTGAAGTAATTCCAAATGTCAGAAGCTGTTTTGCAGAAAATCTTCTAATCGGATTTAAAATAATTTGCCAATTCATAGCGCTATAGCGTTTTTAAATGATTAATTTTTTCAATAAGATCATCCATCTTATTCCTCATCGTTGGATAGGAGTTTCCGGCTTGTTTTGCCATTTCTTTTATACTTCCGCTTGAAAGAAAGAAATCGAGTATAAAATCTTGTTCTTCTCTCGATAATTTAAAGTAAAAAGGCAAATCATATTTTCCGTTGACTTCTGTTTCACAAGAAGTACATTTCATTTGACTAACCAAAAGTGAATTTTCACAACTTGGACAAATAACAGGAAGTTTCATTTTAATAAAGTTAAATAAATTTTTAACAAAATTAAAAATTATTTACATAAAACAAATTTTTATTTGTTTTATTTTAAAATAAGAAAGGAATAACGTCGAATTATAATTTAAAAGTTTTTGATATTTTGTGAAAATAATAGGCAAAAAAACCCCCAAATTCCGATTTTATAATTGGAATTTTGGGGTTTGAAATTTAAAATTAAAAACTATTTAGTTTCTTCACTTTTAGAATCAGCTGGTTGGTCTTCGCCTTTAGCTGCATTCTTGAATTCTTTAACACCAGAACCTAACCCTTTCATAAGTTCCGGAATTTTTTTCCCTCCAAAAAGCAGTAAAATCACAACACCGATAACAATCCATTCTGTTGCTCCCATTCTTCCCATAATATATAAAATTTTTGACTTTCGCCGATTTTTAATAAAATACTACTACAAAGGTAAAAAGAAAATAGAATAGATTTATTTTTCTTTCAATTATTTATAGTTAGCAACCTTAAAGAGAGATATAAAAGATAACCAAACATATTTTTCTATATTTGTAAAACAATCAATAAGTATGTCTAAAAAGCGACTCAAAAGGCAAATAATTAAAAAAAAATTATTCACAAAAAACCGTCTGGTGATTTTGAATGAAGACACTTTTGAAGAAATTTTTTCGCTCCGACTTACCTTAATGAACGTTTTTGTAGTAGCCACAATTGGTGCCATATCGATTATTTTTGTAACCACTTTTATCATCGCATTTACACCGTTGCGCGAATACATTCCGGGATATGCGTCTACAAAATTGAGAAAAGAAGCTACAGAATTGGCATTAAAATCGGATTCCCTTTCCAATGCTTTGAAAAAAAATGAAGCTTACCAAAAAGCCATCATTAAAGTTTTAAAAGGCGAACTTGATTACGAAAAAGTCAATAAAGATTCCATTCTTGCTTCCGACATCGAAGTGATTAAACCTGAACAAGTAGCGCCTTCTAACGAAGAATTACAACTTCGAAAAGAAGTCGAAGCCGAAGAAAAACGTATCCAATCAGAAGCTAAAAAATCTAAAAAATAACAAAGTACAATGTCAGTAAAATCAATTGCTGCCAAATTTTTTGCCGCTACAATCCATAAAAAAACGCAAAAATGGGCGTCCAATCCTGTTGCGACACAGCAAAAAGTGTTTAATGATTTGATCCGTCAAGCGGAAACTACACAGTTTGGAACCGACCATTATTTTGCTTCAATTAAAACGTTTGCCGATTTTGCGCAACACGTTCCGATTCGCGATTACGAAGAATTGCGACCGTATGTTGATCGCGTGGTAAAAGGTGAAGAAAACATACTGTGGAAAGGAAAACCCTTGTATTTTGCCAAAACATCCGGAACCACATCGGGTGCTAAATACATTCCGCTTACCGCAGCGTCAATGCCTTTTCATATTCAAGCCGCGCGAAATGCTATTTTAAGTTACATTCACGAAACAGGTAAAGCCGATTTTGTAGATGGGAAAATGATTTTTTTACAAGGAAGTCCCATTTTAGAAGAAAAAAACGGCATTAAACTCGGACGACTTTCTGGCATTGTAGCACATTTTGTTCCGAAATACCTCCAAAAAAACCGCATGCCATCTTGGGAAACCAATTGCATTGAAGACTGGGAAACCAAAGTCTACGCCATCGTGGAAGAAACTTTTCACGAAGACATGTCGATAATTTCAGGCATTCCGTCGTGGGTGCAAATGTATTTTGAAAAATTACAGCAAAAAGCCAATAAGCCAGTAGGCGAATTGTTTAAAAACTTCAATTTATTTATTTACGGTGGCGTAAATTTTGAACCGTATCGCGCCAAGTTTGAAAACCTTATCGGACGAAAAGTCGATTCGATTGAACTGTTTCCGGCTTCAGAAGGGTTTTTTGCGTACCAAGACTCGCAAAAAGACAAAGGCATGTTGCTGCTTTTGAATTCGGGTATTTTTTATGAATTTGTAAAATCGGACGAATTTTTTACACAAAATCCAAAACGGTATACCATTGGTGAAGTCGAATTGGGTGTCAATTATGTGTTGATTATTTCGACCAACGCTGGACTTTGGGCTTACAATATTGGAGATACCATCCAATTTACCAGTTTACAACCCTATCGCGTTATCGTTTCTGGACGCATCAAACATTACATTTCAGCATTTGGCGAACATGTGATTGGTAAAGAAGTCGAATGCGCCTTGAAAGAAGCGATGGAAAACAGTAGTGTTCGCGTGAATGAATTTACAGTAGCGCCTCAAATTGCTCCAACAACAGGTTTGCCATATCACGAATGGTTTGTTGAATTTGATTCCGAAACTTCGGGAGAACCCAATAATCTTGACGAATTTGCGTTACTCATTGACAACGCGATGCGCCAACAAAATGTGTATTACGATGATTTGATTGTAGGCAAAGTGTTGCAAACGTTAAAAATCACCAAAGTAGCCAAAAACGGATTCCAAGAGTATATGAAATCAATAGGAAAATTGGGCGGACAAAATAAATTACCACGATTGTCGAATGATAGGAAAATTGTCGATTTTTTAAAAAGAGAATAGAAAAAAAATGATAGAAAAAAGACTTTGGATGTTGCTTTTTTTGATAGGCTCTAGTGTTTCTGCTCAAATAAAAGGTGTTGTAAAAGACAGCATTTCAGGAAAACCGATTCCGTTTGTAAGTATTTGGTCGGAAAATCAAAACATAGGAACTACTTCTGAAGAAGACGGTTCATTTATCATTTACACCAACGAAAACAGCAAGAAACTTCTTTTTTCAGCCATAGGATTTAAAAAGAAAGCCGTAAACGTTTCGAATGCATCCGTTGTAAAATTAAATCCAACCGACATTCAACTTGACGAAGTGGTGATTTCAAAAAGTTTAGGAACACGCCAAATCGAAATCGGAAAAACCAACAATACGATTTGTCAAGCTTTTGATAACGGACCTCGAATAGACGTGAAGTATTTTCCGTTTTTGCCTTCGTATAAAAAAATACGTTACATTAAAAATGTTACCATTTACACCGATAGCCGAATTGAAAACGCTACGATTCGAGTTCATTTTTACAGCGTTGATGCCAAAGGGTATCCAGGCGAAGAATTGCTAACCAAAGACTTACTTGTTTCCGTAAGAAAAGGAACGATTACCAATTTATATGATGTTTCCGATTTTAATTTACAAATACCAAAAAACGGAATTTTCGTTGGTTTTGAAAAACTTATCATCGAAAAAAACAAATTCGAAAAAGTCAAAACCAATCCGGTTACCAACAAAACAAGTACTCAAATTACCTATTATCCGTTTGTATTATACAATCGTGTGGAAAGGGATTTTTTATACACCTTTTCAGGAGGAAAATGGAACAGACAATCCAAAACCAACAGTTCGAGTTCGGAGAAAATAACCATTTACGAACCATCGATTAATTTAATTTTATCTAACTAATGAAAGGGTTACTTAGTTTTTTTCTATTTTGTTGTACGTTGGTCTCAGCTCAAATAAAAGGAGTTGTGGTTAATTCAAAAGGAGCGCCTATTCCGTATGTAAATATTTGGGTAGAAAATGAAAATGTTGGCACAACTTCTGATGAAAATGGCGCTTTCCAAATCAATATAGCAACAAGCAAAACCGTTATTTTTTCATCTGTTGGGTTTGAAATCAAAAGAACGGTTGTGAAAGAAAACGAAAAAGTAATGCTACAAGAAGCGGTGTATCAATTGGATGAAGTGGCGGCTACAAAAAGAAAACAAGACAAAGAACTAGAAATTGGCGATGCCAAAAAAATACATCACAAACAGTTATCAGGTGATAAACCTTGGATTTACGGAAAATTATTTGAATACAATTCCGAGTATTCTGATACACCTTACATAAAAAAAATCATCTTCTTTTCAGACAGTGAAAAAAAAGGCGCAAAACTAAAAATCAGATTGTTTGAATTCAACGATACACTTCCAACCAACGATATTTTAACCGAGGATTTGATTGTAACGGTTGGAAAAGGAATGAAGAAAAATGAAATCGACATTTCTAAATACAACTTGAAATTCCCCGAAAAAGGGATTGTAATTGGTTTGGAATGGTTGATTATTGAAGAAAACAAATATGTATTTGAGTACAAAGACATTCAAACGAAAAAACGTGTACGAAATGAATATTACGCTCCTTCATTAGTGGTCAATTATTCAAAAGAGGAACATTCATTTGATTATTCAGGTGGAAAATGGAAACGAAAAAAAATATTTCAGACCGATAAAACCGACAAACCCTGGTACAATAACGTAATGATGCCAGCGATAAACCTAATCCTGTCTAACTAAAAGCAAATTTTCTTACCTTTGCGGGTTAGAAAACAAAATTTAATGAAGGAAATTAAAAACATTTCGCGTTCTAGGGCGCAAGAATCGTCGGCAGCTATCGAACGATTGTACATTACCATGAGGCATTTATTTAACAGAGGTTTTTACAAACCAATGGGTGTTTCTGGAGAAACATTGCGAGAAGCATTATTAGAGCTTCGACCAGAAATTTACGGCAGTATTGCCGAAGAAAAAGTAGAATTAAACGGATTGCTCTATGTTATAGAACGTTTACCAGTTGGTATTGAAGAATGTCGTTACATCAATTTAACGTCTGATGAAGGCTATTCGAAATCCCATTTTAAGGCGATTGTTCCACCCAAACGAAGACGAAATTGCTACCGAATTGACGAAGAGCAAATGAATGTTGAAATCACCCGTGGACGTTCTGACATTTACGATATTTTAACGCATTTGACTTTTATTTTTATCGAATCACACAAAATTAAAGACCGCGTTTTAATTGATGATGAGGGCAGAATATCGCGCGATTGGCAAAAACTAGAACAAGCGGCTTTACAAACCAAGAAACTCTCACAAGTAGAAAAAGAAAAGGCGATTTCGCATGCCGCCAATGTGTTAGGAAGAACCTTTGTTGAGGTTTTAGACATTTACGATGCTTTTGGAACTGCTGAAAAACCCGATCGGTTTTTGCATCTTATTTATTGGTTGGGAAAATTAGCCATTGAAGAAGTCGTCGACACGACTAAAAGAACTATAACGTTTAGTCCGATTTTACGTGAGCGCCTTGGGCATCACATTCACGGTGAAATTTGGGCCAACAACATCAAAGAAGTTTTAAAAAACAACAACTTACTCGGACGACCTATTCATATCATCAGTGCTAACATGCACAGTGTGATGAATTCGATTTTCGCTACGCATGTTTTAAAAGAGAAGTTCAAAGGCAAATCGGATTTTTACATTTTCGAAGAATTGAGCAAGCAAGGTGCGCACGATGTTCGAGATAAAGTAGCAGCATTTGCTATAAAGCACGGAATGATTTCATTACCCGACGAATCAGGAACCAATATCGACGTTCAAATTTTTGATACGGCTAAGATTGATTGGGTAAAATCGGCCTTTCCAAACACTAAAAAAGGAAAAGACAATCCGGTTATTATTGTGATGGATTATGCCTTTGGCGAACAAGCCTATGAAACCATAGACGAATTATTAAAACCGTACAAAGAAGGAAAAACGAAAACATTAATCAATGTAGAATCGGTTTCGATTATGGGTAAAGCTGGAATTTTAGAAGGCGGAAAAGGCGATATTATGATTCCGAATGCCCATATCAACGAAGGAACAGCCGATAATTATTTCTTTGAAAACGAGTTAAAAGCTGAAATGTTTGAAGGAAATGAGATTCCGGTTTTTGCGGGACCGATGATCACCGTTTTAGGAACGTCACTTCAGAATAAGGATTTATTGAAATTTTTTCACGAGTCGACTTGGGGAGTGATCGGTCTCGAAATGGAAGGCGCTTATTATCAAAAAGCGATTCAATCAGCATCTAAAATTAGAAAAAGCATCAATCCAAATGTAAAGGTACGATATGCGTATTATGCATCGGATAATCCGTTAGAAACCGGAAGCACATTGGCTTCGGGCGGATTAGGAACAACGGGAGTAAAACCAACCTATTTAATTACGATTAAGATATTAGAACAAATTTTTAACTTTAACTAAACCACATGAGCACAACACCTCAAAGTAATGAAAATCAAGAAATTGATTTGTCACAAATTTCAAAAAAGTTTACCGCTTTTATTGAAAGTATATTCGCCTTGATTTTTAGCGGTATTCTTTTTGTAAAAAGAAACATAATTGTACTTGGAGTTTTGTTTGTTATAGGAGTTGGTCTAGGTGTTTATTTGGATAAAAACACTAAAAACTACGATCATCAAATTATCGTAACGCCTAATTTTTCATCTACAGATTATTTGTATGCTAAAATTGACCTGATTAATTCAAAAGTGAACGAAGGAGACACGCTTTTTTTAAAGAATGTGGTGGGCATTAAAAATCCGAAAAAATTTAGAAAAATAGAAATAGAACCAATAGCCGATATCTATCGTTTTATAGGAAGTAATCCTGTAAATTTTGAATTTATTAAATTGCTTGGAGAAGATGGCGATTTGAATAAAATAGTTGTCGATCCTCTTACTAGTAAGAATTATACGTATCATAATATCTCGTTTTCAACATCAAAACTTACTGATACAGAAAGCACAGTGAAACCAATTTTAGATTATTTAAACAATTCAGATCACTTTATTAAAATTCAAAAAGAATATGCGAATAATATTAAAATAAAAATGGCAGAAAACGATACCATAATTGCACAAATAAATGGTGTTTTGAATAGTTTTTCTAAAAAAGTAAATGGCGCTCAAAATAGTGACAAATTGGTTTATTATAATGAAAGTACCCAACTTGATGACGTTATTAAAACAAAAGATTTTTTGAATACAGAACAAGGAAATAAACGAATTGAATTGGTTAATATTGATAAAATCATCAAAGACAGTAGCACCACCATCAATATAAAAAATAATAAAGGAATAGTTGGAAAAATGAAATTGGTTCTGCCTATGGTATTCTTATTATTATTTGTCGCTATTTCTTTTTTCATCTCTTTTTACAAAAGACAATTGGCAAAATCTAAAGCATAATTTTTATGAAAGGAATAATTTTAGCCGGAGGCTCAGGAACACGTTTGCATCCGTTAACTTTAGCAGTTAGCAAGCAGTTGATGCCTATTTATGATAAGCCCATGATTTATTATCCGTTGTCTACATTAATGTGGGCCGGAATTAGTGAAATATTAATCATCTCTACGCCTCATGATTTGCCATTATTTCAGCAACTTTTGGGCGATGGTAAAAAATTTGGTTGTCGTTTTGAATACGCTGTTCAAGAACATCCTAACGGATTAGCCGAAGCTTTTATCATTGGAAAGGATTTTGTTGGAAACGACAAAGCAGCTTTAATTTTAGGCGATAACATCTTTTACGGAACCGGTTTGGCCGAATTGTTGCAAGCCAATAGCAATCCGGATGGCGGAATTATTTATGCTTATCATGTACACGATCCAGAACGCTACGGTGTGGTTGATTTTGATAAAGAAGGCAACGTACTTTCTATCGAAGAAAAACCAACGCAACCCAAATCAAATTACGCTGTTCCTGGCATTTATTTTTATGACAATTCGATTATCGAAGTTGCTGCTAATATCAAACCAAGCCACAGAGGGGAACTCGAAATTACCGACATCAACAAAGAATATTTAAAAAGAGGCAAGTTAAAGGTGAGTATTTTAGATCGCGGAACGGCTTGGTTAGACACCGGAACGTTTCAGTCGCTCATGCAAGCCGGACAATTTGTTCAGGTTATCGAAGAGCGCCAAGGATTAAAAATTGGCGCTATCGAAGAAGCAGCGTACCGTATGGGATTTATTGATGCAGCCCAATTAAAAAAATTAGCGGAGCCTTTATTAAAAAGCGGCTACGGAACTCATTTAATGGCTTTATTAGAAGAATAAGAAAATAGAATAAAGAAAATAGAAGTTTTTAATTAAAGATATAGTAAGTCTTTTATCTATCATCTATTCTCTTTTTTTCAAAACGTATTTAAAAGTAAAAAATGAATTTTATCGAAACCAAACTCAAAGGTTGTTTCATTTTGGAACCTAAAATTTTCAAAGACGAACGTGGGTATTTTATGGAAAGTTTCAACGAAAATACCTTCCAAAACGGTATTGGTCAGCACGTTCATTTTGTGCAAGACAATCAATCGTTTTCAACAAAAGGGGTTTTAAGAGGTTTGCATTATCAAACTGGTGAACATGCTCAATCAAAATTAGTTCGGGTTTTAGATGGCGAAGTGTTGGATGTAGCGGTTGATATTCGTCCAGATTCAGCTACTTACGGACAATACGAAGCCGTTATTCTTTCGGCAGAAAAGCAAAATCAGTTTTTTGTACCCAAAGGATTTGCCCACGGTTTTTTAGTGTTGAGTGACACCGCTACTTTTTTCTACAAATGCGATAATTTCTACAATAAAGAAAGTGAGGGAGGTATCATGTATAACGATCCAAACATCAATATCGATTGGCAATTTGAACTCGATAAATTGATTATTTCAGAAAAGGATCAAGTCCTTCCCAATTTAGCTAACGCCAAAAAAGTATGGTAGTTGTAGTAACAGGAGCCAACGGACAATTAGGACAAGCACTGCAGTTTATTGCAAGTAATTATCCCGAACTCCACTTTGTTTTTTGTTCGTCATCCGATTTAGACATCACTAAAAAAGACAATTGTCAAGCTGTTTTTTCGAAACACAATCCGAACTATTGCATCAATGCTGCGGCGTACACCGCCGTTGACAAAGCCGAAAGCGAACCCGAAAAAGCACAACTTATTAATGTAGTTGGAGCTCAAAATTTGGCAGCCGTTTGTAAAGAAAACAACACCATTTTACTACATGTTTCTACCGATTTTGTTTTCGACGGAAGTAAAAAAACACCTTATACTGAGGAAGATGCACCCAATCCAACAGGCATTTACGGACAAACCAAACTAGATGGCGAAAAAGCGATTCAAGAAACATTTGAGAACTACTTTATCATTCGTACCTCATGGGTGTATTCGCAATTCGCAAATAATTTCATGAAAACCATGTTGCGTTTGGCATCCGAAAGAGACACTTTATCAGTGGTAAACGATCAAATAGGAACACCAACTACCGCTGTTGATTTAGCTGAAGTCTTGTTAAAAATAATTACTTCCAACTTCCAACTTCCAACTTCCAACTTTGGCATTTACAATTTCAGCAACGAAGGGCAGTGTTCATGGTATGATTTTGCAAAAAAAATATTTGAAGTAAACAATATTAGAATAAATTTACTTCCAGTTCCAACATCCAGTTATCCAACACCAGCCAAAAGACCAAGTTATAGTGTTTTGGATAAGAGTAAGATAAAAAGCGAGTTGGGAATCGAAGTGGCATTTTGGGAAGATAGTTTAAAAAAAAGAACTTGATAAAATTATTAATTTAGAATAGAATAAGTAATCGATTCATTTTTATCATGAATACTTAAAAAAATTCTTCAACACAAGTAAGGTATTAGTTTAAAGGTAAATTTTAAAACAAAAAAGCCAATAAACACATTTAAATACAGTTTATTTTATAAATAAGTAAAAAAAAATTAGCTTTGCCAAAAAATAATAATAATGAAATCACGAATACTACTCACGAGCCTACTTTTAGCTGTTTTTTTTATTTCATGTAAAAATGAAGATAAAAAAGAATCTGAAACCTTAACAACTTCAGAACAACCCGTTGTGAACAAGAACACTTTTTCGGTAACTTTAAATGCCATTGTTACTGAAGATGATAGTTTTCAAATTTTTTACAAAGATGTTGAAGGTGCAACTTTTGAAGAAAAAAATTCATTTTTTATAGAATTTAAAGGAAGCGATCAGCCTCAGGATATTGTTTTTAACTTACCTGAAGACGTTTTGCCAAATTTCTTACGATTGGATTTTGGCACGAATAAAAACCAAAAAGATATAACGGTAAACAGCTTCAAAATTGATTACTTAGGGAAAACTTTCGAAGTAAAAGGAAAAGACTTCTTTACTTATTTTTACTCAAACGAGCTGGTAAAAGTAGATGCTGAGAATGCTAAAGTAACGCCTGTAACTTCAAAAGAGGGTAATTATGACCCAGTTTTTGTTTCAGCAGAAGGATTGAAAAAGCAAATCGATTTACTTATAAAGTAGTTGATATAAATACATAAAAGGCCATAAACAGCAACTTGTCGTTTATGGCTTTTTTATTTTACCCAAAACACAAAAAATAGTTGCCTCCTTAAATAGTATTATACTTATATTTGGGCAAAATTGTCAGAAAAAGAAATGAATTGTAAAATTTGTCAAAACGAAACCACTAAAATTTTTAACGCAACGGTTTTGTATAAATACGATGTAACTTATTATCAATGCACCACCTGTGGTTTTGGTCAAACCGAAAAGCCGTATTGGTTAGAAGAAGCCTACGTTAGCTCAATGAACTTGTCCGATACGGGAGTCATGTTTAGAAGTGAGCGAATGTCAAAAATCACTACGACTTTAATCACTTTGTTTTTTAATTCAAAAGGTGTTTTTTTAGATTATGCTGGAGGATTGGGCGTTTTTACCCGACAAATGCGCGACATCGGTTTTGATTATTATTGGCATGATCCGTATACCAAAAACGAATTGGCCCGTGGTTTTGAAGGCACTTTGGATAAAAAATACGAACTCGTAACTACTTTTGAAAGTTTTGAACATTTTGAATTTCCACTGGAAGAGGTGGAGAAAATGTTACAATTTACAGACACCATCGTGCTTTCTACCGATTTAATTGCTCACAAAGCGCCCGCTCATAAAGATTGGTGGTATTATGGCTCCGAACACGGACAACACATTGCCTTTCATTCGAAAGAATCCTTTAAAGTAATGGCTAAAAAATTCGGTCTTCATTATCATAACGCCATGAATGTGCATATTTTAACTAAAAAGAAAATAGGATTTCTAGGCACTTCAATTTTAAAATTTAGATACGCAAAGCACTTACTTTACGCAGGATTTTTTATCATCAATCCGTTTCTAAAATCAAAATCTTTTGACGATATGAACAGCTTTTATGTAAAGCAAAAATAAAACCATAGGTCTTACGTTTTTTAGAACACCATAAAACAAACCCTTTATCTAAATGAGTATTTTTAACAAAAAGAAAATAAAGGATTTTTTTATTTACGGTTTCGGACAAGCCATCAACATCTTGAGTCCACTTGTTGTGCTTCCTTACTTGATTCACAAATGCGGAATTGAAGCAGTTGGAAAAGTAGGAGTAGGCATGTCGGTAGCGTTAATTTTAAACGGCATTATCGATTATGGTTCGTACATCAATGGAGTAAAAGAAATTTCCATCAACAGAGAGAACCCTAGTATTTTAGAAACTAAATTCAACTCCATCTACCTTTCCAAGTTGCTGTTGTTTTGTTTGATTTTTGTAGTAATGTCTTTGTCCATTCTTATAGTTCCTTATTTATACAACGACAAAGCGCTGTTTTTTTTAAGTTTGACCATTGTAATCGGTCAATTGATTAACCCGGCGTGGTTTTTTCAAGGCGTCGAAAATTTCAAATGGATTTCGTTGGTCAACGTGCTTTCAAAAGTAATTTATTTGGTCTTAGTTTTTGTGTTTATTACCCAAAAAGAAGACTTTATTTTGGCGAACTTATTTTTGGGTATAGGAGCCATTATAGCCAATAGTTTTGGGCTGTATTGGCTTATGAAACACTATAATTTTTCGTTTAAAAAAGCCAATTTGCAAGAGGCATTGCAAATTATAAAAGAGGAATTTAGTTTTAGTGTATCACAACTTTTTTTATCGTTGTATCAATTTTTTCCTATCATTCTTATCAGTTATTTAGGAGGTGATTTAATGGCTGGACAATTTAGAGTCATCGACCAAATCATTTCTATTTTCAAAACGTATCTGAACATGTTTTTCTATTTCGTATATGCCAACATTTGTTTCGAATTGGACAAAAATTTCAACAACGGACTCAAAGTATGGAAACAGTATAACGGGTTTAATTTTATGCTATTAGTGTTTATAATGAGTGGTTTTTATTATTTCGCACCACTTATTTTGAGTTATTTTAAAATCAATTCGGATGACATTCCTACAATGACCGATTATTTTAGATTAGCACTGTTCATTCCGTTGTTGGTATCCATTTCACTACCGCTACGACAATTGATGTTTGCCTTTAATTTGAATACGATTTACATCCTTTTTACTATTTTTTCTACGGTTTTAAATTTTATAGTATTAATTGTATTGACGAAACTATCCGGTTTAAAAGGAGCTTTTATTTCTATTATTATAATTGAGCTTATTATCATAACTTTGTATGCTATTACTTTGATGAAAAACAAAAAAACCGCGGCAATTAAAGTGCAATGAAGTTAACGGTCACCAAAGATTTTCCTTATCAAGTTCTCTTTGCACTCTGTATTGGGGTTACGTATATTAATATTTACGAACTTACTTTTGCCGTTTGGATTCTTGCTATCGGACTTACCGTTAAGAAAAAATATTCGTTAACGCTTTTGCGTTATGTTATACCTCACTTTTTTATCCTATCCATTGCATTTGTCTCCTTTTTCTTTTACGAACATACAATCTATAACGCCATACGAGACATTACGTACCTCATTAAACCCATCATCGGATTCATAGTGGGCTATCAATTGTGCAATTCGTACAACTGTCAACCTTATAAAACAATTATTTATACTGGTTTTGCTATTGCCTTAATTCATTTCGGTATTTTGGGATATAACATTGTTTTTCATAGAATAACACAAATGCACGTGCTGCGCCATTTAGCAGGTTATTTTAGCGATTTTGAAGTGTATGCTTTAATTCTAGTTCAATTCCATAAACAACTTAAAATTGAGTTGACTAGGAAAAGATTTTGGTTATTACTCATCGTGATTGGTTTGTCGAGTTTTTTGTATCTGTCAAGAACTAATTTTATTCAATACGGAATTCTGGTGGTTGCGATGAAAGGCTATTTGAGCTTTAATAAAAAGGCTATTCGGGTTTTTCTTGTAACCGTCGTTGTACTTTCAGTAGGTTATGCTATGGTGTACAATACGAATCCCAAACGAAATGGCAAAGGATTAGAAGCCATGTTGTATAAAATAAAAAATGCGCCAATTGAGCCTTTTAAAACCAAGATTGATAAAGACGACTGGCAGGATTTTAATGACAATTACAGGTCTTATGAAAACATTATTGCCGTTAAACAAGTATCACTCGAAGGAACAAGTGGTATTTTATTCGGAAAAGGTTTGGGTTCATCTATTGATATAGGACGAAAAATGTGGACCAACGACGAAACATTCGTGCGATACGAACCCATATTACACAATGCGTACATGACCGTTTTTTTAAAATCAGGTTTGGTAGGGGTATTTTTTTTAATTTATTTTTTATTCAGTTTGTTCCGACAAAAAAAATCTGATTTAGAAAGTGTCAAACAAATCAATTTACTTTTAGTAGGTACTGCATTTTTCCTAATTGTTGCCAACTGGGTGCTTTTAGGATTATTTTTAAAATTAGATAATAAATCGGTAATTATTGGTTTTTTACTTTGCTATAAAGAGCTTACACTTCGACAAAACCAACTTCAAAGCACTACAGAATAATGACTCAAATGAAACTATTTGTTGATTGCCACGTATTTGACTACGGTTTTCAAGGCACCCGAACGTACATTCAAGGATTGTATTTAGAATTAATTAAAGATAAGAGCATCGATTTTTATTTTGCAGCTAGTGATGTGGCTAACCTAGAAAGTGTTTTCGGAAAAGCAATCAACATACACTATATACAATACCAATCCAAAAGCAAATTTTACCGTTTGTTAATTGATTGCCCTCGGATTATTAAAAAGTATAAAATAGATTTTGCTCACTTTCAATACATCGTTCCTCCTGTAAAAAACTGCAAGTATATCGTTTCTACACACGATGTTTTATTTTTGGATTTTCAAGCGTATTTTCCAAAGCTTAACAGTTTAAAAAACAAACTATTGTATGGTTACAGTGCCAAAAAATCAGACATTGTAGTTACAGGATCACACTATTCTAAAGAAAGATTACAACACCATTTTCATATCGATAACGTTCATGTAATGGTATATGGAGTTGAACCTGTTTTTTTTGAAACCTATAACAAAGAGCAGTTGCGAAAAGAAGTGACCGATAAATATGGCTTCAACGATTATATTATTTTCATATCGAGACACGAGCCACGAAAAAATCATTTCCGTTTGCTAAAAGCCTTTATTGATTTACAATTGTATCAAAAGTATCAGTTGGTATTTATAGGCGATGTTACTTTTCACGATGTCAATTTTGATGATTTATTACAAAATAGCAGTCAAGAAATACAAAACAAAGTAGTTTTTTTGAATAAAGTTGATTTCAAAAGCATGCTAACTTTATTGCGAGTCGCCCGATTATCAGTATATCCGTCTATTGCAGAAGGATTTGGTTTGCCGCCCTTAGAATCGGTTGCTGCACAAGTACCAACACTTTGTTCGAATACTACTTCTATGGCAGAATTCGATTTTTTTGGAAATGATTTTATCAATCCGCTAGATCTTGACGATATTAAAAACAAAATAAGTAGCAAGTTGTCTCATTTAGATTTTAATAGACAAAAAGAATTGGCTAATTTCGTAGCCAACAAATTCAATTGGAAGGCTGCAAGTATCGAATTTCTAGACATCGTTAAGCAATACAACACCAATTAGAAAAGAAAAAACAGTTATAAATAGGTAAAAGCAATAATGAAAAAGGCTATAATTACAGGAATTACTGGACAAGACGGAGCCTATTTGGCGCAACTTCTTTTAGAAAAAGGGTATAAAGTTTTTGGCACTTACCGAAGATCCAGTTCGATGAATTTTTGGAGAATAGAAGAGTTAGGCATTTCAAATCACGAAAATTTACAACTAATAGAATACGACTTGAACGATCAATCGAGTAACATTCGAATGATTGAAAAAATCCAACCGGATGAATTTTACAATTTAGCGGCACAAAGTTTTGTTGGCGTTTCTTTTGACCAGCCAATTTACACGGCCCAAACTACCGGACTTGGTGCCTTGCATATTTTGGAAGCCATTCGAATTGTAAATCCAAAAATAAAATTTTACCAAGCTTCAACTTCGGAAATGTTTGGAAAAGTGCAAGAAGTTCCTCAAACAGAAAACACTCCTTTTTATCCTCGTAGTCCTTATGGATTTTCAAAGTTATTTGCACATTGGGCTACTATCAATTACCGTGAGAGTTATGATATTTTTGGCGTAAGCGGTATCTTATTCAATCACGAATCGCCTTTCAGAGGGCGTGAATTCGTTACTCGAAAGATTACCGATAGCGTAGCAAAAATACATCTTGGAAAACAAGAAAAAATAGAACTCGGAAACTTGAATGCCCAAAGAGATTGGGGTTATGCAAAAGAATATGTAGAAGGCATGTATAAAATGCTGCAATATAAAACTCCAGAAACTTTTGTTTTAGCAACCAATCAAACGCAATCAGTTAGGGATTTTGTCGAATTATCGTTTAAAAATATCGACATTCAAATTGAATGGAAAGGAAAAGAGGAAAATGAAAAAGCCTACTGCTCGACCTCAGGAAAATTATTAGTCGAAGTCAACCCCGTTTTTTATCGTCCAGCTGAAGTAGAATTACTCATTGGCGATGCTTCTAAAGCAAAAGAGCTTTTAAATTGGGAAGCTAAAACCACCTTGGCCTCACTTTGTGCCAACATGGTAGAAACCGATATTAAAAGAAATAAAAATGGATTCTCTTTCTAATAAAGTACTCATTACAGGAAGTAATGGATTTACAGGAGAATACTTAAAAAAACACTTAGAAACGAACGGCTATATTGTTTTTGGATTATCGAATACCATCAGCAATCCGTCCAACAATATCATTCAATGCGATATCAATAATAGTGATGCATTAAAGGAAGCACTACTTGAAATCCAGCCGAATTATGTTTTTCATTTGGCCGCTATTTCTTTTGTACAACACCAAGATGCCACTGAGATTTACAATGTAAATGTAATTGGAACACAAAATCTTTTAGAAAGCTGTTTGCCGATAAAAAACCAAATTAAAAAAATTATTTTGGCTAGTAGTGCCACAGTTTATGGCAACCAAACGGCAACCGTTTTAGACGAATCGTTAGTTCCATGTCCGATAAATCATTACGGAATAAGTAAATTAGCGATGGAGTTAATGGCCAAAACCTATTTCAATGCGTTACCCATACTAATAACAAGACCTTTCAACTACACCGCTCCCGGTCATGGAGAGCAATTTGTAGTTCCTAAAATAGCTAAGACTTTTATAAACAAAGAACCTATTCTAGAGTTGGGGAACATTGAGGTGTATAGAGAATACAACTCGATTGCCTATGTAGTTGACATCTATTTTCAATTAATGAAGTCCTCTGTACGTTCTGAGATTGTAAACATTGCTTCGGGTAAAACCCACTCTTTAAAAGAAATAATCGCTACATTTTCTAACAAAACAGGACATAATCCATCACTTCAAATTAATCCAAAATTTGTTCGTAAAGATGAAATTGTAACCCTTTCTGGAAGCACTAAAAAATTAGCATTGATGATTTCATTACCACCAATAGCTACTATTGACGAAGTTGTCGGACAATTTTTAAATTAAAATCTACTGATTTTTTGCTGTTCCACTACCAAAAAACTTATTTTTGGTTTGCACTAAAAAGTTGAAATTTTTGGCAAATTGTTTTTTCATAAATGAAGCATCCTCTTTCGGAAACCAATCGGTTGTTCGAGGTTGTTCAATTAAACGGTTGTGAATTTGATAGGCGTAGGTAGCAATTGAGGTTCGGTATCTTCCTTCTGGAAAACTCGTCATATCATAACCATGCAACGTATGAGGCCCGCATTGTTGTACAATCAATCGGTTGAAAGGAACATCAAGCGAGGCTTCTTTACCTGTTCGTAAATCATTTATTTTCAGTTGCCCTTTGTATTCTTGTTTCCAATCTTTATTTAAATACAAAAGTAAGTTTAACTCACGGTACCAATTTTTATTCATCGGATGGTAGTTAAAATCCAAATGCATGTCCAAGAAACTGTTCTTTTTTCCTTGGTGTAAACCACCGCCGTGATTTTTTGGGTCTACAAAAACTTCTTTGGAAGTAATGTGTGTTAGTATTTTATTGAATCGTTCCGAGGATAAGTCGTTATACAAATCGTCTAACTCAGGACATAAAACTTTATAATTAGACTTTTCAAATTTGTTGTTGGCAAAAGCATAATCACGACTTTTATTTTCCAATTCCGGAATGGCATCGTAAGCTCTAGTTAGTTTTTCTTCGTCACAAAATCCATCAATTATCAAATGCGGAAACGGTTGCGCCGTTAAATATTGAAGACGTAAGGCATCTAAATTTTGCTCTAAAAAATCAAATTTGATCATAATTTTAAAAAATTTATAAAGCAAAAATAGAAATAAAACTCCAATAAAAAACGGATTAAAGTCATAAAACTCCAATCTTATCATAATCTTTATTTATACTTTTTGTAAAGCAAAAGTTTTTTTCAAAAGTATACCAAAAAACTCCAATAATACCCGTATTTTTGGCGTTCAAAAGCAGCAGGATTTAATGAAAATAGCCATTCTAGGAACACGAGGAATTCCTAATCATTACGGAGGATTTGAACAGTTTGCCGAGTATTTTTCGGTGTATCTTGCCGAGAATGGGCACGAAGTTTATGTATACAATACTCATAATCATCCGTATTTACAAACTACTTACAAAGGGGTAAATATAATCCACAAATACGATCCCGAATATAAAATTGGAACAGCAGGTCAGTTTATTTATGATTTGAATTGTATTTTAGATTTACGAAAGCATCACTTCGACATTATTCTACAATTGGGTTACACCAGCAGTTCTGTTTGGCATTGGTTACTCCCAAAAAAGCCATTAATCATAACCAATATGGATGGTTTAGAGTGGAAGCGTACAAAATATTCCAAAATGGTGCAAAAAGTACTTTTGTATGCTGAACAATTAGCCGTGAAAAGCAGCGATTATTTGATTGCGGATTCAATAGGTATTCAAAGTTATTTGAAAAAGAAATACCAAAAAGAGTCAACCTATATTGCGTATGGCGCCACTTTATTTCTCCAACCCGACGAAACTATTTTAGAAGCGTATCAACTTAAAAAACACCAATTCAATATGATTTTGGCGCGTTTAGAACCCGAAAACAATATTGAAACTATTTTGAACGGTGTGGTTTTGAGCAATGACACTACACCAATGCTTGTTATTGGAAATCACAACACAACCTTTGGAACGTATTTGAAGGAAAAATTCAAAACGCATCCAAACATTCGCTTTTTAGGCGCCATTTACAACTTGGAGCATTTAGACAATTTGAGGTATTTTTCAAATTTGTATTTTCACGGACATTCAGTAGGTGGAACCAATCCGTCGTTGTTAGAGGCTATGGCATCAAGCGCGCTGATTATTGCGCACAAAAACGAATTCAATCAAGCCATTTTAAATGATAATGCGTATTATTTTTTAAATGCAGAAGAAGTGCAAAAATTACTTTCAAAAATCAAAAAAAATGATAACTTGCAACTCATTCAAAATAACGTAAATGCTATTGCGAACGAATACAATTGGAATACAATAAATGACAAATATTTACAACTTTTTAAAGCATGCATGGCCAAAAACAATTGATTTTTTTAAAAATCCCTCTGTTTTTATTTACCTTCTCGCAGCCATTTTAATCACCATTCCTTTAAAAACAATTTTTGTAAGTATTGCAATTATTACCTATGTTGTTGTGGCTCTTTTTCATGCCAAAAAGAATAAAATTATCTTTAACAAGTTTTTAATTCTTCCGATATTATTTTATGTTTTAATGGTGTTGTCTTTGTTTTGGACACGCGCTTATAATTTGACAATGAATGGATTACAAAAAGAACTTCCTTTTCTATTTATCCCAATTGCCTTTTTATTTATTCCAAAATTAAGTAGGGTAGAAGCGTATAAAATTTTTAGATTTTTCAGTATGAGCATGGCTCTTTTCGGAGTGTATTATTTAGTTAATGCCACGATTCGCTATATCGCAACTGAAAATTCGGGTGTTTTTTTCTATCACGAATTGGTCACTGCACAATTGAATGCAATTTATGTTTCGGTTTTTGCTTCCTTTGGGGTCTTTTATTTTATTTCGTTACAAACCCGAACGCTCATCGATAAGTTGGCCTTAGCCATTTTGATTGTTTTGGTGTTTTTATTGTCATCCAAAAGCATTATTACCATCGATTTTATTTTGATTATTTGCTATTATTCTTTTTTTGCACCCATTCCGAAAAGTGTAAAATTGACTACATTGTTAGCTGTTACTTCCTTTTTAGTGTTCTCTTTGTTTTTTGTAAAAGAAGTTAAAGAGCGGTTTTTACTTGAATACGAAACGGCCTTTATCGACAATACGGTAAATAAAAAAATAGGAAACCAAGACGAAAAAGTGTACAACGTTAGTTTAAAACAAGCTTGGGAAGTGGATACATTTCAACAAAATCATTTTTTCCCAGGAACAGCCGTACGGATATATCAAATTCGCATTTTTGGAGAAATGCTCCAAGAAAACCCTATATTTTTTAAAGGTTTTGGTCTGGAAGCTTCTCAAGAAAAAATTAGAGAAAAAGAAGTTGAGCATAACTTATACCGAGGTTATGGAGATTTTAACTTCCACAATCAATATGTACAAACGTTTTCTGAGTTGGGCTTTTTTGGCTTTTTACTTTTACTCGCCATGCTGCATGTAAACCATATCAAGGCATGGAAACAAAAAGATTTTCTACACATTGCTTTTGCCATTTCAATGATAATTCTATTTTTGTCAGAATCGTTTTTCTGTAGACAACGCGGAATTGTATTTTTTATAACAATTTATTGTATCTTTAATTTAATAAATCCAGCCACAGAAAACCCCAATGCAGAACAATTATGAAATGAGCACAACTTTGATTTGGTCGCAAATACCAATTATGATATGCGACCCGAACTTGCGAATTGGAGAAGCAATCACATTTGACCAATAAAAAACAATAGAAAGCCACATATGAAAAGAATTTTAATCACCGGTGCTGCAGGATTTCTAGGTTCGCATCTTTGTGACCGATTTATAAAAGAAGGTTATTTTGTAATTGGAATGGACAATCTCATTACTGGAGATTTAAAAAATATCGCACATTTATTTAAACTTGAAAATTTCGAATTTTACCACCACGACATAACTAAATTTATTCATGTTCCGGGTAAATTAGATTATATTTTACATTTTGCCTCACCCGCAAGTCCGATTGATTATTTAAAAATTCCAATTCAAACCTTAAAAGTGGGTTCACTTGGAACACACAATCTTTTGGGATTAGCCCGAGTAAAAAAGGCGCGAATTCTTATCGCTTCTACATCAGAAGTGTACGGAGATCCTTTAGTACATCCACAAACAGAAGAATATTATGGAAACGTAAATACTATCGGTCCGCGAGGTGTTTATGATGAAGCCAAACGGTTTCAAGAATCTATAACTATGGCGTATCACACTTTTCATGGTGTAGAAACGCGTATCGTTAGAATATTCAATACGTATGGGCCACGAATGCGATTGAACGACGGCCGCGTTATTCCAGCTTTTATCGGTCAGGCTTTGCGAGGCGAAGATTTAACTATTTTTGGTGACGGAATGCAAACGCGTTCTTTTTGTTATGTAGACGACCAAGTGGAAGGCATTTTCAGATTGTTGCATTCGGATTATGTTTATCCAGTAAATATTGGTAACCCTGATGAAATAACCATCAAAGATTTTGCAGAAGAAATTATTAATCTTACCGGAACTAAACAAAAAATAGCATACCATCCATTGCCAATTAATGATCCATTACAACGTCAACCCGACATTACCAAAGCCAAAAGTATTTTAGGCTGGGAAGCTAAAGTGTCGCGACAAGAAGGAATGAAAATTACCTATGCGTATTTCCAATCATTGTCATCGGAAGAATTACTAAAAGAAGAACATAAAGACTTTTCAAAATACATTTTTTAAAGTGCAAAGACACACAGGAAGATTTTCCGTTTATATCAGGCCCTTTTCCTATTTGCTGGATTTAATTATTATTAATTTCCTTGCCTATTTCTTATTGACAAACTCTTTAACAGGGTTTTATTACCATCTTTTTGTGTCCTTTTCATGGGTTGTCATTTCATGGAATGTAAGTTTTTATGAAGTGTATCGTTTTACAAAAGTGATCGAAATATTAAGTAAAATTATAAAACAATACATTGTTTTTACCATTGTAAACTTTGCCTATATTGGTTATTTTTTAAAATTTTCTGAACCCTCGTTAATTGTAAAGTTTGTAACTATAGCTATGATTGCTATTGCTTCGGGTAAACTTTTTGTGTATTATTTTTTACGAAGATTTAGAGTCGTTTTTGGCGGAAATTTTAGAAGAGTAGTTATTATTGGGGAAGAAAAAAACACCTCGCACCTCATCGATTTTTTTAATGAAAATCCAAATTACGGCTATAAACTTGTTACATCTTTTGATTTAAAAACAGCCAAAAAACAACAAATACAAGAGTGTTTCGATTTTGTTTTGGCTAATAATATTGATGAAATTTACGGTGCTTTATCCGACTTATCCAACACGGATGTTAATGCAATAATAGACTTTACAGACAATAATTTAAAAACGTTAAAGTTCTTACCTGACGAAAAAGAAGTCACTTCAAGAAATTTAAAATTAGATTATTACGGGTACATTCCAATTGTTTCTTTGCGAAATATTCCGTTAGACATTACCGCTAATCAAATCATGAAGAGAACTTTCGACATCTTGTTTTCAACACTTGTTATCGTTGGGTTTTTATCGTGGCTTACACCAATTTTAGCTATTTTGATAAAATTAGAATCCAAAGGACCGGTGTTTTTTAAACAACGCCGTAACGGATTGAATTATCATGAATTTGATTGTTATAAATTCAGATCGATGACTTTGAATGACATTGCCGATTTAGAACAAGTGTCAAAAAACGACCCACGAATTACTAAAATTGGACGATTTATCAGAAAAACCAGTATCGATGAATTGCCACAATTTTTCAATGTTTTCCTCGGCGATATGTCGGTTGTTGGACCACGACCACACATGGTAAGTCATACAGAAATGTATGCTAAACGGATTGATAAATTTATGGTGCGTCATTTCATTAAGCCGGGCATTACAGGTTTGGCGCAAACCAATGGATATAGAGGCGAAGTGGAAATAGAGTCGGACATCATCAACCGAGTAAAATACGACATATTTTATCTCGAAAATTGGTCATTATTGTTGGATATTAAAATTGTTTTTTTGACGGTAATTAATACCATCAGAGGAGAAGATAAAGCCTATTAAAAAACTTCTTTTGCAATCAAGTCTCTAACTTGTCGGTTTAAATCAAAATTAATCTTAGCTGTTTTATATATTGTATTTTTCATTGTTTCTAAAATTGATTTGTCTGTTTTTGAAATTAGTGAAATCACCGAATTTAATTCATAATAATTTCCTACTTCGGCCACCCAACCTAAATTATTTTCGGTCACAATAGTTTCACCTTCACCGCCTCCAAAATATAAAATCGGTAATCCTAAGGAACTGTATTCGAAAATTTTAGAAGGTACTGAGCCATATATTCTGGTTTTTAAGGGAACTATAGCGACGTCAAAGGAATAGAGTTTTTTTAGTAAATCGTTTCGATCCATCATACCATGAAAATGGATGGATTTTGTTTTGGTAGATAAAATCAATGTTTCAATTTGTTTTTTTTCTGCTCCGTCACCAAATAGGTGAAGTTCAATATTGGAATGATCTAAATTGGTTTTTTCACACAATTCTAAAACGCCTTGAGCTACGCCTAAAAGGCCAGCATAAAAAAGTTTAATAATTCTGTCAGGTTTTGTTTCTAATGCTATTTTATCTCCAATATGATTAGGAAAATTGCGATATAAGTAGCATTTTTTTTCCGGAAAAAGTATCAAGATGTGCGCTATAATCTCATGGGATTGTCCTAAAATTACTGTCGCTTTTTTATAAATGTAACATTCTAAAAATAATGAAAATTTATGCGAAAAGGAGTCTTTTGATATTGCATTCAATTCAATAGCAGCTAACGGCCACAAATCGGAAACATTCAGGATAATCTTTTTATTTTTTAATGAGAGCATAAAGACTGCAATAAACGACAGCAATAATGGCGGCGACTGCACAACAACTTTATGAGGCGTTTTTTTAATTAGCAAATAGAAAAATAAACTCAGTGAAAAAGATAAAATAGCGATAATTCTAATCAATTTATTTTTGCTTACGCTAGGAAAAATCCAAAGTCTTTTTATAGTTATACCCTCCCGATTTTCTGTAACCGAAAATTTGTTTTTATATTCGGGAAATAACGCTCCCGTTGGATAATTGGCTAACGGACAAACAATTGATACGTTATAATTATTTTGTTTCAATTGCAATGCCATTTGTTCAATTCTGTTCGCAGCAGCACCTTTTTCGGGCGGATAATAATTGGATATGATTAGGATATCTTTCATTATTTTGAAAGTAGTATTTCGATAATTCGCTCAGAGGCTTTGCCGTCCCAAAGTTCAGGAATTCCTTTTTTTGACATTCCTTTTTCTAAAAATTTAGTAAATTCTGTGGTTAAATTTTCAATAGTAATTCCGACTAATTTATTGGTCCCAATTTCTACTGTTTCGGGTCTTTCAGTGGTTGTTCTCATCGTAAAACATGGAATTCCCAAAACGGTTGTTTCTTCCGAAATCCCACCCGAATCCGTGATAACTGCAAAACTATTTTGTATCAAATACATAAAATTTAAATACCCTTGTGGTTCTACAAAAAATATGTTTTTTAAATGTGTAGTATTTTTATTTAAAACTGCTTTGGTCCTAGGATGAATTGGAAAAATTACCTTTTTATTACCTACCATACTATCGATTCCTTTAAGTAAAAGTAGTAGCGAATGTTCTTCATCAACATTAGAAGGCCGGTGCAATGTCAAAACGATATAATTATTTTTTTCTAAAGCATAATCTTTCCAAAAAGCGGGTGCCAAAATTCGATTCAAATTCTGATATAATGTGTCAATCATTACATTACCCACAAAATGAATAGAAGAAGGAACCGCGCCATATTTCAATAAATTTTCACTTGCCCAAGTGGATGTTGTAAAGAAGTAATCGGTAATACTATCAGTAACAATTCGATTGATTTCTTCTGGCATGGTCATGTCGCCCGATCGAATTCCGGCTTCAACATGTGTAACTTTTACATTCATTTTCTTGGCAACAATGGCACAAGCCATAGTCGAATTAACGTCGCCAACTACCAAAACCAAATCACACGGATTTTCAATTAATTCCTTTTCAAAGGCAATCATAATGGCAGCCGTTTGTTCGGCTTGTGAGCCACTTTTGACTCCCAAATTCACATTGGGATGCGGAATATGTAACTCTTCAAAAAATGTACCGCTCAGGTTTTTATCGTAATGTTGACCGGTATGAACCAGTCGATAGGAAATAGTTGCTCCTTCCGATTGTTTTTTTTTAATTGCTTTGATAATGGGCGCAATTTTTATAAAATTGGGACGTGCGCCAGCTATTATGGTGATTTTCATGGTTGTTTGAGTATCTTATTTTACTAACGAAATAAATTGTTTTAACTTTCCACTTTTGCTTCTTTGCAATGTTGCTTTTCGAGTAAAGGTAAAGTTTAAACCACTTTCTAAATAAGCGGTAATGGCTTTTTCAATGGTAACAATTTGACTTTCGGTTAAGGCGGTTTGGCTTACATATTCTATTTCAAATGTATCGATTTTCGATTGTATAATGACAAATTCTTTTACATTTCCATCGTCTTCAATGATGCTTTTAGTGACATAATAGAAAGTCAAACCGGGTGATTTTTTCCCACTTGGTAGAATAGCGATATCATTGGTTCGCCCAATTAATTTTTTTAGAATTGGTTTTTTGAGCGTACTTTTTTCGTCCAAAATTCCAATATCGCCAATGTCATACCGAATAAAAGGATGTGCTTTGTTGTAAAAAGAAGTAATTACAATTCGACCTTCTTTTCCGTAAGGCAAAACCGTATTATCATCGTCTACAATTTCAACATATAAGGTTTCCGAATTTACTTGCCAATCACCAGCTGGATTTTGAAAAGCAATCACATCCAATTCGGATGCACCATATTCATTAATTATTGGAACACCAAAATAGGTTTCCATTACAGCCTTATTGTCTTCAAACAACATCTCTGAGGTGACGATGCAACATTTTAAAGTAGGACAAACGGATTTTAAAACGATGTTTTTTCCCTGTAAAAATTTAGCAAATAAAACAACTGAACTAGTATATCCATTTATGTAATCAAACTTTTTGTATTGAAATTTTTTTAAAATTTTCTCCAAAACCGCATCCGATAAGTCAAAAATAGTAAACCGATACCGATTGCTTAGGAAGTCTTTTATACGTTCTTTTGAGTTACCAATAAAATCTAATGGAATGCCATAAAATCGAGCTTGCAACGAGCGATTAAAATCGATGTCAAACCAACCAAAACGATGCATGATGTTACTCCATGTTAACGCATGACAAAATTTATCTTTGGCAAAAATAAATGGATCGCCACTTGATCCGGAAGTTTTATTAACATAGGTGTTTTTTATAGAAAATCCATCTGATAACCTTTCTTGTAATGTTTTTTGAAATGTTGCTTTGGTCATTATTGGAAGTTCTTCCCAACTTTTATGTAATGATTTTCCAACAAAATGAATATAATGCCTATTGTTTTTTAAATGATAGGCAACAATTTCTTCTTTTTTTAACTGTACATGATTTTCAAAATCGGAACCAGTAAAGGCTTGAATTTTTAGAAATTCGGTTGCTGCTTCCTTTAGCGGGAAACCATTTAAACGAAGTGAAAATTGGAAAAGTTGCAGCATATTTAATCAAAAAAGGGCCAACAAATGTCAGCCCTAAAAATACTATTTATTTAGAATTAATTCTTGATAATTTTTACAGTTTGTGATTTGTTGTCGACATTTAAAGTAAAGAAGTAAGCTCCACTTGAAAGCGCAGAAATATCAACGGTGTTTTCGATGCCAAAGAATGATTTTTCTAAAACCACTTTACCCATTAAATCGGTAACAATTAATTTATAAGATTCAATTCCGGTAACACCAATTGTAACCGTATTGTTGGCAGGATTTGGGTATACTTTAAATTTAGAAGAAGTTTCGAAATCTGCATTGCTTAAAGGAGTAGCTAATCTATATATTCCTCCAGTTGTGGCGTTAGTATTAAAACCAGCAGCCCATCCTGTTGAAGCATTTAAAAAATCAGTTACACCTCTTTGTGTAACTCCGCCTGGCTCTAGATCTGTCCAAGTAGTTCCGTTATTGTTACTAAACGATGTTCCAACCGGAGCAGCTTGTGATGTTGCAACAATTGAAGTTGTTCCAGGAATATAATTTAGGATTCTGCGTGTGCCTGAAAAAGGAGTTGCTGCCGACCAAGTCACACCACCGTTTGTAGTGGTATAATAGGTGTAGGTTGTACCAACAGTTTTCAATAAACAACCATTATTAGCATCGCTAAATGCTAATCGTCCGCTTTGAGCTGTACCACCAAAATCGGTAAGCGGCGCCTGAGAAACTGTCCAAGTCATACCCATATCCGTTGATTTTAAAATTCTCCCTCTATTTGTAGGCATCCAGATAGTAGAACCGATAGCAATATTACCATTGTTATATCCGTATTCTCCACTTTGTGGGGCTGGGATATTGGCAGCTGGAACTAATGTCCATGTATCACCACCATCGGCTGAAGTATAAATTTCAAATTCACCATTTAAAGGGTCACCAGCAGCAAAACCAATATTGGCATCAAAAAAATGAACAAAATTAACAAAAGAAGTACCGGCAACAGAGAATCCTAAAGGATTTTGTTGAGCCCATGTTAATCCACCGTCAGAAGTTTTATAGATAACACTTCCAAGTCCTGATGTTCCATTAACGGCACTTACCCAAGCAGTTGTTCCGCTTATTGGACAAATATTGTTAATTCCCAACGTAGGGTCACCAACATTAATAATACCAGGAGTCCAGGTTGTTCCGCCATTTGTGGTTTTTGTAAATTCTTGTACCACATTTGTAGTAACCAATCCGTCATAGGCTGTAGCCCAAACAACATTAGCATCAACAATTTGTATTTCATCCAATCCTCTTGAAGGAGCGATAAAGCCTGTTGCTTGTTCTGTCCATTGAGCACTTAATGAAGAATAAGTAATAATGCACAATAAAGAAAGTAATAATTTTTTCATATTTTTTGTTTTAAAATTTATTTCAAATTTAAACAAAGTATTTGTACAAATACTCTCTTTATCATTAATTTAGAATAAAAAAATTTATTTTTGCAATTCAAATAGAAAAAACAATGACAATTTTACTTCTTGGTTCTGGCGGAAGAGAACATGCACTTGCATGGAAAATGCTACAAAGTTCTAAATGCACACAACTATTTGTTGCTCCTGGAAATGCCGGAACACATTCAATTGCTACAAACGTTGCGATTAGTCCAACTGACTTTGATGCAGTTAAAGATTTTTGTTTAAAAAAAGGAGTAGGAATGGTCGTTGTTGGCCCCGAAGACCCTTTGGTTTTAGGAATCTATGATTTTTTCAAAAATGATAAAGCAATGCAACATATTCCTGTAATTGGTCCTTCAAAAATTGGAGCTCAATTAGAAGGAAGTAAAGAATTTGCCAAGGAGTTTCTTGTTAAACACAATATTCCCACCGCGGCGTACGACAGTTTTACAACGGAAACAGTAGAAGAAGGTTGTGCTTTTCTTGAAACATTACAACCTCCTTATGTTTTAAAAGCAGACGGTTTGGCAGCAGGAAAAGGCGTAGTAATTCTGCACGATTTAACCGAAGCAAAAGTAGAATTGCGCGATATGTTGGTCAATGCTAAGTTCGGACAAGCAAGTGCAAAAGTGGTTATTGAAGAATTTTTGGACGGAATCGAATTAAGTTGTTTTGTGTTGACCGATGGTAAAAATTATAAAATTTTACCCACAGCCAAAGATTACAAACGAATTGGCGAGGGAGATACAGGTTTGAATACGGGAGGAATGGGAGCCGTTTCGCCAGTTCCATTTGCGGATGCTGTTTTATTAGAAAAGATCGAAACTCGAATTGTACAACCAACCATAGCCGGACTTCAAAAAGACAATATTGAATACAAAGGATTTGTTTTTATTGGATTAATCAATGTGAAAGGCGAACCAATTGTTATTGAATATAACGTCAGAATGGGCGATCCTGAAACCGAAGTGGTTATGCCTCGAATTAAGACCGATTTGGTCGAGTTGTTTCAAGCAGTTGGTAATCAAAAGCTGGATCAAATTACTTTAGAAATTGATGAGCGAAGCGCCGCTACAATCATGATGGTTTCTGGAGGTTATCCCGAAGAATATGAAAAAGGAAAAACCATAACCGGATTTGAACACGTTGAGGATTCTATAGTGTTTCACGCTGGAACAAAATTAGAGAACGGAAATATTGTCAGCAATGGAGGTCGAGTGTTGGCTGTTACTTCTTTTGGAGCTACTTTTCAAGAAGCTATAAAAAAATCGTATCAAAACATAAACAAGTTACATTTTGATACGATGTATTTTAGAAAAGATATTGGGAACGATTTACTTTAAAAATGAATGTGCCGTAGTATCTTGGTTTTCTTCTCCGTTATCTTGGTGTTTTTGTAGTTGCAAGCACCAATATACTGTGTAATACATACAAATAGCGATGGCAATCCAACTAAAAATATTAGCCAACCACCAGTTGTCTAATTCTAAACTGCGCAACCAATCTAAAGGTTTAAATAAAAAATCTACAAAAAGTGTTTGTATTCCTTCGAAAAATGCTTTCATTTTAAATAAGTATTATATTTACATCCACAAAAGTATAAAATATCCTCATGATAACAACTATTTTTAAAAAATCTACGCCAATAAATTATTCTTTGGTGGTTGTTTTAGTGTTATTCTTCTTTTTTTTATACCAAGTTCAACAAACAAAATGGACTGATTTATTGGCCAATAGCATTCAAGTTATACTCACAATAGTACTATTAATAGCATCTTTATTTCTTTGTAATTTTATAGTTAAAAAAAACATTCTGACTAAAAACAGTAGTTATACTTTGTTGTTTTTCTTTGTTTTGTTGTTGTTTTTCCCTACTGTTTTAAAAAACACCAATTTAATAGTATCTAATTTTTTTATTCTTTTGGCGTTGCGAAGATTGGTATCGTTACAAACATTAAAAGCACCCAAAGAAAAGATATTTGATGCTTCATTATGGATATTTGTCGCCAGTTTGTTTCATTTTTGGGCCGTACTATTTATTCTATTGGTTTACATTTCAATACTTTTTCACGTTTCACGTGATTATAGAAATTGGTTGCTTCCTTTTGTAGCACTTTTTACTACCGCAGTGTTTTTTGTTTTTTATGCTTTATTGGTCAATCAATCGATAATTGCAAACTATCTCAACACTATTCAAATGGATTTCAAAATAGATTATTTTACTTCTACATATCAAAATTTAGCATTGTCTATTTTTAGTGTTTTTGTTGTCTTTTTCGTTTTTACTGCTATGGTTTCTTTAACTAGCAAACCATTAAATCTTCAAGCATCTTATAAAAAAATGGTGTTTGCTTTTTTAATCGGAACCGCCATTTTCATACTTTCTTCCAATAAAAGCAGTTACATTTTGATTTTTACGTTTTTCCCCTTAGCTGTTATGGCAACCAATTCAATAGAATATTCACAATCCAAACTGCGAAATGAAATAGTGCTAGGTGGTTGTTTGATTGCATCTTTTTTCTGCTTTTTTTCGCAATTATAACTTGCTTCCATTTGATATTAAGAGGAGGAAGCCCGGTGGGCTTTAGGTACACGAACTTTAGTTCGTAACGAGGAACAGTTTTTATAATTTGCTTCCATAAGCCAAATCACCTGCATCACCTAGTCCAGGGATGATGTAGTTTTTCTCATTCAACTTTTCATCCAAAGCCGCTACCCAAAGATGGCAATTAGCCGGAAGATTTTCTTCTAAATAGGTAATACCCTCAGGTGCTGCAATAACAACAGCAATGTGAATTTCTTTCGGCTTTTGTTCCAAATGCAATTTATTCAAAACGGCAACTATCGATTGTCCTGTTGCCAACATCGGATCAATTAAAATGAGATTTTTATTTTCGAACGAAGGAGCGGCTTGGTATTCGACCAAAATTTCAAAAAAGGCATCATTATTTGGGTGATGGCGATAGGCCGATACAAATCCGTTTTCAGCATCATCAAAAATAGTCATAAAACCCGTATGCAAAGCCAAACCTGCACGAAGTATCGAGCACAAAACCACCGAGTCAGCCAGCGTTGTAGTGTGTTTAATTCCGAGTGGTGTTGTCACATCAATAGCTTTATATTGTAACGTTTTGCTTAATTCATACGCCATAATTTCGCCAATACGTTCGATGTTTTTTCGAAACCGCATGCTGTCTTTTTGAATGGTCACATCGCGAATTTGTGCCAGGAAATGATTGAGAATGCTATTGTTTTCAGAAATATAATGCAAGGTCATAAAGTTTCAGGTTTCAGTTTCAGGTTTAAAAGTATAAAAACTATCTTTGTAAAAAAATTATACCATTATGTTTTCAAAATTTGCCTATTCTATATTTGAACAAAGTATCAAGGATTATCACGTTTACGACAATGTAAACCAACCCATTACCAATCCGTATCCGAAAGACAAAATCGAACATTTATTGTATTTTAAAAACTGGATTGACACCGTGCAATGGCATTATGAAGATATTATTCGCGATCCCAATATTGATCCAGTTGCGGCATTAACCTTGAAAAGAAAAATCGATGCGTCCAATCAAGAGCGTACTGATATGGTAGAATATATCGATAGTTATTTTCTTCAGAAATACGCACATGTTGATGTAAAACCATCGGCAAAAATCAATTCTGAATCTCCCGCATGGACCTTAGACAGACTGTCAATTTTAGCGTTAAAAATTTATCATATGAACGAAGAAGCGACTCGTGGCGAAGCTTCTCAAGAACACCGTGATAAATGCAAAGAAAAATTAAACGTGTTGTTAGAGCAACGCACCGATTTGTCGACTGCTATCGATGATTTATTGACCGATATTGAAAACGGAGACAAATTCATGAAAGTGTACAAACAAATGAAGATGTATAATGACGACGATTTGAATCCGGTTTTGTACCAGAATAAGAAATAATAAAACAAAAAAGTTTCTACTATTAAGGTATTAAGTTTCATTAAGATTTGTCTTAGTTTTTCTTAATACCTTGATGTTTTTAAAAAAGCAAACATTGTCCAAAGAAGTCCAACATACCGCCGTAATTAGACTCTCTGCCATTGGCGACGTAGCAATGACAGTTCCTGTTATTAGGGCGTTTGTGCAACAACATCCCGATGTAAAAATCACGTTCGTATCGCGTGCTTTTTTTCAACCTTTTTTTACTGGAATTCCAAATGTGACTTTTTTTGCAGTCGATGTCAAAGGAAGACACAAAGGGTTTTTGGGGTTATTGCGTTTGTATTCCGATTTAAAAAAGTTGGATATAGATGCGATTGCCGATTTACACAACGTAATGCGTTCTAAAGTCGTCCGAACGTTGTTTGCCTTGAGCGGAAAAAAAGCAGTGTTTACCGACAAAGGAAGAGCTGAAAAGAAAGCCCTGACGCGTAGCGTAAAAAAAGTCTTTACACCTTTAAAACCAATGGTAGAAAGACATATTGCAACATTTAAGCAACTTGGATTTACTATAGATGTATCGAAACCTATCTTTCCTGCAAAAACAATTTTATCGCAACAAATTGTAACAATCACAGGCAAAAAAGAAAACCACAATTGGATCGGTATTGCACCTTTCGCACAACGTGATACCAAAGCATATCCAGCAGATTTAATGCAAAAAGTAATTGACGAATTGGCATCAAACGCTACCCTTAAAATCTTCCTTTTTGGTGCTACAGCCGAAATTGATTTATTGAATGTATTTTCAAAAACACATTCTAATGTGACAGTCATTCCCGGAAAATTGTCGTTTGCAACTGAATTGCAACTCATTTCAAATTTAGATGTGATGCTTTCTATGGATTCGGGCAATGCTCATATTGCTGCTATGTTGGGCGTAAAAACCATTACACTTTGGGGAGCAACACATCCTTTTGCAGGATTTGCACCATTTCATCAGCCTATTGAAAATTGTTTGGTTTCCGATAGAGAACAGTTTCCGTTATTACCAACATCCATTTATGGAAATAAAAAAGTCGCAGGTTATGAAGATGCGATGCGAACCATTTCTGTTGAAAGTATCATTTCATTGGTAGATAAAAATCTAACTTCCAAGTTCTAACATCAAAGTTTTTTACACATCATCATAATCCACCACAATTTCAGCGGAAGTAGGATGCGCTTGACATGTCAATATTAATCCTTCGGCGATTTCGCCATCGGTTAGGATAGAATTCTTCTTCATTTCGGCAGTTCCTGATGTAATTCGTGCCAAACAACTACTGCAAATACCCCCTTGACAAGAATATGGCGCATCTAGTCCTTGTTTTAAAGCTGCTTCCAATAGCGTTTGTTTCTGACTCATTTCAAAAGTGGCTTCTTCTCCATCAATTAAAACAGTTACTTTGGTATGACCCACGTGCGATACGGCTTCTGTATTTTCAACTACTGAAGTCGAAAACAATTCGAATTTGATATTTTTATCCGCCACATTATACTCTTTCAAAACAGCCGAAACCAAATTGATCATCTCTTCTGGGCCACACAAATAAAACTTGTCGAATTCTTTTTCTTTGTGTTTGTTGTTCAACACAAAATTAATTATCGATTTTTCGATGCGTCCAAAAAGTTCGTTTTCGATTTTTGCCTGACTGTAAACAAACTGCACAAAAAAGCGTCCCACATACTGCAATTGCAAATCGTGTAATTCTTTATGAAATATTGTGTCTTCGGGAGTTTTGTTTCCGTAAACCAATACAAAAGTGCTGTCTTTTTCGTTTTTCAAAACCGATTTCAAAATTGACATTACGGGTGTGATACCACTTCCAGCAACGAAAGCTGCGTAATTTTTTTGACGGTCAGCATGTGGTTCGAAAGTGAATTTTCCTTCAGGTTGTCCCACTTCAATCAAATCGCCAATTTTTAAATTTTCGTTGGCAAATTTTGAAAAGTGTCCGTTTTTGACCGATTTTATCGCGATGCGAAGTTCTCCACTTTCGGGAGCCGAACATATTGAGTATGCTCTACGAATTTCTTTTCCGTCAAGTGTTAATTTTAAATTAATATACTGTCCAGCAACAAAGTCGTAGGCTGCTTTTAATTCGTTTGGAACATTAAAAACGACAGAAATAGCTTGAGCCGTTTCGCGTTTTACTTCTTTAATTTGTAATTTATAAAATGATGACATTGTGACTATTTTTGACAAAGGTAAGAAATACTGGGAAGTTATGAAGAATGAAAAGTTTTAAAAAACTGTAACAAATGAGCACTTTTAAGAACTAATTCGAAAACCAAAACCAACCCATTATGTTCAAACATTTTATTACTCTCGAATGGAAAGCGTTATTCAGATCGGCTGGTGTCGGAATGACTATCGGGATAAAAATTTTAATGGGATTTTTAGCCGTTTATTTCATGGTCATTTATGTCTTATTGGGCGTAGGCGCATTTTACATTATTAAAGAGGAGCTTCATTTAGAACCACTTTCTACGGTTTGTAAGTACCTGATTTATTATTTAGTAATCGATTTGGTCGTGCGTTATTTTTTCCAAAAAATGCCCGTTTTGAACATTAAACCGTTATTGACTTTACCTATAAAAAAGAACGTCATAGTTCATTTTACATTGGGGAAAACAGTTTTATCTTTTTTTAATTGGCTACATGCCTTTTTCTTTGTTCCGTTTTCAATTGCGTTGTTAGTGAATGGATATGATCCGCTGAAAGTAATTTTATGGAACATAGGAATAGCTGCTCTAATTTATGCCAACAATTTTATCAATGTTTTAATCAACAATAAAAACAGCGTTTTTTATTCTGTACTAGGTATCGTTGGCGGATTGGGATTGGCGCAATATTATAAAGTTTTCGACATTACAGTTTTTACACAACCTTTTTTTCAAGGAATGTATGAGATGAGTTATGTGTTTTTACTTCCAATTCTTGCGGTAGTCGGATTGTATTATTTCGCCTTCGTATATTTTAAAAGTAATCTAAATTTAGACGAAGGGTTGGCCAAGAAAAGCGAGATTGCTAAAACTGAAAATTATACTTGGTTAAATCAATTTGGAACTTTAGGCACGTTTCTTAAAAACGACATTCGTTTATTAAAAAGAAACAAACGCTCCAGAACAACTGTAATAATGAGCGTCATCTTTATTTTTTATGGATTGCTTTTTTTTACACAAGCTATTGAGTCGTATCAAAATCCAGCCATGCAGGTCTTTGCTGGGATATTTGTTTCAGGTGGTTTTTTATTTACTTTCGGACAATTCATTCCGAGTTGGGATAGTGCGTATTATCAGTTAATGATGAGTCAAAACATTCCTTACAAAGAATACATCAAATCGAAATGGTGGTTGATGGTTATCGCCACTGTAATTTCAACCATTTTGGCTTCGTTTTATTTATTTTTTGGAGTACATACCTACTTGTTAATTGTAGTGGGTGCAATTTTCAACATCGGAGTCAACTCGCATTTGGTAATGCTTGGCGGTGCTTATGTAAAAACACCTATCGATTTAACAACGGGTAAAGGAGCATTTGGCGACACGCAAGCGTTTAATATAAAAACCATGCTAATTGCAATTCCAAAATTAGGTATTCCGATGCTTTTGTATGCGTTGGGTTATTATGTGTTTTCACCCAATATCGGATTGGTTTTTGTGGCTGGTGCTGGAATTTTAGGTTTTGCTTTCAGAAACTACATGTTTTCTAAGATTGAAAAAATCTACAAAACCGAGAAATACGCCACTATCGCAGCTTACAAACAAAAAAATTAATTGGCGATTTCAAACAATCAAGTAACTAAATTAACAGTTAAACCCTATTCACAATGATACAAGTCAACAACTTATCCAAAACATATACCAATGGAGTTACCGTTTTGAATATTAATAATCTTGAAATTCCCCAAGGACAAAGCTTCGGTTTGGTCGGAAACAATGGCGCGGGAAAGACTACTTTTTTTAGTTTACTATTGGATTTGATTCAGCCTTCTACAGGCTTTATCAAAAATAAAAATGTACAAGTTAACACTAGAGAAGAGTGGAAACCATTTACTTCGGCTTTTATCGATGAGAGTTTTTTAATAGGGTATTTAACAGCCGAAGAATATTTTTATTTCATTGGCGATTTACGTGGGCAAAATAAAGCCGATGTCGATGCGCTGTTAGCCAAACACGTGGAATTTTTTAATGGGGAAATCTTAAAAAGCAAAAAATACTTGCGCGATTTATCCAAAGGAAACATGAAAAAAGTCGGTATTATTGCCACTTTAATTGGAAATCCAGAAGTGGTTATTCTCGATGAGCCGTTCGCCAATTTAGACCCAACAACAGTCAACCGATTGAAAAAAATAATCAAAGAATTGTCTGACAATCCAAATGTTACCGTATTGGTTTCGTCGCACGATTTGGCGCACACTGTTGAGGTTTGCAACCGAATTGTGGCGTTAAATAAGGGTGAAATCGTGAAAGACATCCAAACATCTCCTGAAACATTAAAGGAATTGGAAAGCTTTTTTGCGGTTTAAAATAAAACAATGGCGTGCACCCGATTGGTAAAAACTACGTTGGTTAACTTGTTTTTATCCATCGGTGTCGGGCAGTTTGCGCTACACGGTAGCTTGCTTCCATCCCTCACGCGACGCTTCAATAAAACGTCACTTTTGTCCTCCAAATGGAAATACCTGAAGCCCACCGGGCTTTTATTCCGCTATAGCTCCATACAGTTCGACCTTTAGTCTCGGGTTTCCTCTTGCTATCACCCTAGGCGAAGCCGAACCCAGCAAAGCTAAATCTCTCGCAAAAAAATCACTATTTATTTCACTATATCAAAAAGAAACGTATTTTTACCAGTCAATTATACTAAAATCAACTTTTAGTAGTTAATGAATAAAACGTTTTTACTTTGAAAACCGCTACCTTTAAACACCTTTTACTAGGAGTATTCTTCCTTTTTTTAGTGGCATGTTCCACTAAAAGAAACACTTTTGTTTCTAGAAATTCTCATGCGTTAAGCACCAAATACAACATTCTTTACAATGGTGGAATAGCTCTTGATAAAGGCATTACCGATTTAAAATCGGGTTACAACGATAATTATTGGGAACTTTTACCCGTTGAGCGCATGCAAGTTTCTAAAGAGGCAATTTTACCAGGTCAAAAAAAGAACGCCAATTTTGAAAGAGCGGAAGATAAAGCCACAAAATCCATCCAAAAGCATTCAATGAATATAGATGGTGGCGAAAAAAACCCTCAAATGGACGAAGCGCATTTAATGTTAGGAAAGTCTCGATATTACGACCAACGTTTTGTTCCTGCACTAGAAGCTTTCAATTATGTGCTCTACAAATATCCAAATAGTGATAAGATTTATGAGGTAAAAATTTGGAGAGAAAAAACCAACATGCGTCTTGAAAACGACGCTTTAGCTGTTACCAATCTCAGAAAACTGCTAAAAGAAATTAAATTTAAAGACCAAATTTTTGCCGATGCCAATGCTACTCTAGCGCAAGCTTTTTTAAATTTAAAAGAAAAAGATAGCGCTATTGCCAAGTTAAAATTGGCTAGAGAATTCACAAAAGAAAACGAAGAAGAAGCGCGTTACAATTTTATTTTGGGACAGCTATACGAAGACTTAGGTTATAAAGACAGTGCGTATGTGGCGTATCAAAACATTGTTGATATGAAGCGCAAATCGGCGCGTCAATATGTAATTCACGCTCATATTAGACAATCGAAACAATTTGATTTTGAAAATGGTGACACATTGGCTTTTATAAAAAAATATAAGGGGTTTTTGAAAGACAGAGATAATCGTCCGTTTCTAGATGTTTTAAATCATGAAATGGCTTTGTTTTACGACAAGAATAAGAAATACGATGTGGCTCAAAAATACTATAACACTTCTTTAAAAGCGAAGTCCAATGATCCGTATTTAGTTGCGTCTAATTATCGAAATTTAGCCGATATTTCGTTTAATAAAGCCAAATATGTAACCGCAGGAAAATACTTTGATAGCACATTAACCAATCTTAAACCAAGAACGAGAGAGTTTAAATTAATTCAAAAGAAAAGAGAAAATCTTGAAGATGTTATCAAATACGAAGCGATTGCTCAAACAGGAGATAGTATATTGAAGATTACTGCAATGTCAGAAAAAGATAGAGAAAACTATTATGCTTCTTTTATTGAAAAATTAAAAAAAGAAGATGAAATTTTGAAGAAACGTCTAGAAAAAGAACAAGCAAATGCTCAAAACCAATCGAACAAAGATGGCGCAGAAAGTTCAAGCGGAAAAAGCAATGTTGCTTCAGAATCCTATGCTACATCCAAAGAGCAAAGTCTTTCATCATCAAACTCAAGTAATGTTGCTTTCACCTCAAAGCCTGGAGATTTTTATTTCTATAATGCAACTACAGTAGCTCTTGGTAAAAAAGATTTTATATCAAAATGGGGCAAAAGAGCGCATGGAGCCAATTGGCGATTGTCTGATGAAGAAAACAAAAACGACAGTAATGAGGATGAAAACAGTTCAGCGAAGGCAGACGAAATCGACCAAAGATATACCACTTCTTTTTACTTGAATCGACTTCCAACCAATCAATCAGTATTAGATAGTATCGCCAAAGAAAGAAATTTTGCTTATTATCAATTGGGTGTGATATATAAAGAAAAATTTAAGGAGTACCCACGAGCTGCCGCTAAACTTGAAAAACTATTTGAATACAATCCAGAAGAGCGGCTTGTTCTTCCTTCGATGTATAATTTGTATAAAATTTATCAAATTATCGATCCTGTAAAGGCAGAGGAAATGAAAAACAATATTATAGCTCAATATCCCGATTCAAGATATGCGCAGTTATTGAGTAATAATGCCATCAATCTAGGATTAGGGACACCAGAGGAAGCCTACAATAAATTGTATAGAGAATATGAAAAAGGCAATTATCGTGAAACACTTGTACAAACTGATATAGCTATTGTTCAATTTACAGGTGAAGAAATGCTTTCAAAATACGAATTGTTGAAAGCCAACTTAATTGGAAAATTATATGGTTTAACAGAATATAAAAAGGCCTTAAATTTTGTTGCTTTATCGTATCCAAATTCTGCAGAAGGTAAAGACACAGAAAAATTCATTACTAATAGAATTCCGCAATTGGAAGCGTTGTATTTTAATGATGCGCCACCAACAAGCTGGAAAATCATTTACCAGCCCAAATCACTTGACGAAAAAGAATCCAAACCATTACTTGACAAATTAACCAAATTTATTAAAGAGCGGTCTGTCGACAAATTAACTGTTTCAACTGATATTTATACTAAAGAAAGAAACCTTATTCTTATTCACGGTATCAACAATGAAGATACTGCCAAAGGAATAGCACAAGTTCTGAAAGAGTATAAAGAATACAAAATTCAAGATGTTTCGGTTGTTATATCTAGTGAAAATTATAAAATAGTTCAGGTTTTTAAAAATTTGGATGAGTATGTTTTAGGAAGTGGACCAACATTTGAACCAAAACAAAAACCAGAAATTGTTATTCCGAAAGAAGATCCTAAACCTGTTTTACAGCAGCTAAAACAAGAAGAAATACAAGAACAGTCGGAAGAGGAAAGCATCAAAGCATCAAAGAATAACAATCCGCCAGATTCTGAATCTTCACCTAAGAGTTTGTCATCTCCTTCAGCACCGCCAACTAAAAGAGGGTAGTTATGTTTGATAATAAACCAAAATCGTACACCGATCTTTTAGGCAAAACCAACAGAATAGTTGAAGGAACAACTATAAATGGGCACATTGTTTCGCCTGCAGACTTTCGTTTAGATGGCCATTTAATAGGCAACTTTCAATCTAAAGGAAAAATAGTTATCGGCCCGGCTGGAAGTGTTAAAGGAGATATTGTCTGCAAAAATGCTGATATTGAAGGCAAATTTGAAGGCAAAATACAAGTTGCTGAAATTTTAAACATCAAAGCAAAAGCGGTTATTCATGGCGAAGTAATTTGCGGAAAACTTGCTGTCGAACCAGGAGCCGAATTCAGCGCAACGTGCATAATGAGATCATCTCATAAATCTATTTCAAGTAACGGACAAGCTGCAGAAGAAAAGACAACTTGATTCATGTCAAATGAAAATAACAAAAAACCAATGGCTGAGTATGCACGATATTCCAGTATCGGAATACAAATGTTTATCATTATTGGATTAGGAACTTTTGTTGGAGTCAAATTGGATGAAAAGTATCCAAACAAAAACGATTTATTTACTATTATTTTTTCATTATCCTCTGTACTTATTGCCATATTTTATGTAATAAAACGAATACTTGCCATGGCAAAAGAGGAAAAAGAAAATCAATGAAAGCATTTTTAAAAACACAAATTCAGGTAGTGATACAAAGTATTTTAATTACTTTTATTTTGTATTTTATACACCACACAGTCTTCTTTAATGTGCTTCCAAATGTATTGCTTATTGTGGCATTATTCAAGATATATCTTTTTCATTTTTTAGTTACAACGGTAATTATCCTCATTATAAGTTATAAACAATTTCAGGGTTATCTGAGCGTTTTCAATCTTTTCATTTTTTTCACAATGCTAAAGATGCTTCTTGTGGTTGTTTTTTTACTCCCAGTTTTCCTCTCCGATATGAAGAATAGAAACTATGATGTTTTTAATTTTTTTATACCGTATTTCATCTATCTTACTTTCGAAGTTTATTCCATCAGCAAACTACTTCAGAAACAGAAGTAAGTAATAAAAGTACAATTTAGAAATATTTAAAAAATTAAAGCAAAAATATTTTTGACATTTTGCTTTAAACTATGTACATTTGCACAAAATTTAAAGAAGGGTATAAATAAATTTAAAAAATGAAATTAAGCAACCTTACAAGAGCCGTTTATTCAATAATCTTTATACTTATATCATCACTTGGACATGCATCTGATTCAAAAGAAGCGTCTGAAGGCGAAAAATTTGACGCCAAGGAAATGATCATGCATCACGTTAAGGATGCGCATGAGTTTCACATACTAGATTGGAATGGAAAACCAATTTCATTGTCGTTGCCCATAATACTTTATGATAAAAACCTTACCGTGTTTAGTTCGGGTGAGTTTCACCATGATGATTCAGGAAGTCATATTGTTGAAAAAAACGGATATAAATACGTTAAACTTCATGAAAAAATTTATCAGTTAAATGCTGGTGAAACGAAGTTAAATCTAGATGATAAGCATCATCCAGTTAATGCGTCAACACCTTATGATTTTTCTATAACTAGAAACGTATTTATGATGTGGGTTTCTGTACTAGTGCTTTTGGTACTATTTATAGCTTCTGCACGAAAATACAAAAACAAAGATTATCAAAAATCATTAGGAATTGCTGGATTTGTGGAGCCTTTAATTTTATTTGTAAGAGATGAAATTGCACGACCAATGATTGGAGAAAAAAGATACAAAAGGTACATGCCTTATTTATTGACCGTTTTCTTCTTTATTTGGATTAACAATATTTTCGGATTGATTCCAATTCTCAATGGAGCCAATTTAAGTGGTAATATTGCATTTACATTGGTTTTAGCGACGTTCACATTTATTATAACTACTTTTAGTGGAAACAAGAATTATTGGAAACACATCTTTTGGATGCCTGGAGTTCCTATTCCTATGAAAATATTTTTGATGCCAATTGAATTAATTGGAATCTTTACCAAACCAATTTCCTTAATGATTCGATTATTTGCCAACATTACAGCTGGTCACATTATCATTTTGGCATTGATGTCACTAATTTTTATTTTCAAAAGTATTGCAGTTGCACCGGTATCTGTAGCGTTTTCATTATTTATTACAGTAATCGAAATTGTTGTAACAGCAATACAAGCATACATATTTACAATTTTGTCAGCCCTTTATTTTGGTATGGCAACAGAAGAAGAGCATCATTAATTAATTTAAATTTTATATTATGACTATTACTGGAATTGCAGCTATCGGAGCTGGTTTAGCAGCTATTGGAGCTGGTGTTGGTATTGGTAAGATTGGTGGTTCAGCAATGGAAGCTATGTCTCGTCAACCAGAAATGCACGGAAAGATTCAATCTTCTGCGCTTATCTTAGCAGCTTTCGTTGAAGCGGTAGCTTTATTTGGTGTTGTTGTTGCGTTGTTGCAAGGATAATCCAAGAAAGAAAAACAAGAAATACAGTAGTAACGGTTGGTTGCTACTGTATCTTTTAAATTAATTAAAAAAACATAAAGAAATGGATTTAGTAACACCCGGACTTGGACTAATATTTTGGTCAGTACTTACTTTTTTATTCTTATTATTTATACTCAGAAAATTTGCTTGGAAACCAATTTTGGATGCCGTAAACGAAAGAGAAGAAGGAATCAAAAACGCTTTGTTATCTGCTGAAAATGCAAAAAAAGATATGCAAAATCTAAAATCAGATAACGAGAAATTGTTAGCCAAAGCTAGAGCAGAACGAGATGCTATGATGAAAGAAGCACGTGAAATCAAAGATAAAATGATTAACGATGCCAAATCGGAAGCACAACTTTCTGGAGAAAAAATGATTGCGCAAGCGAAAGTTGCTATCGAAAGCGAAAAAAATGCTGCGATGGCCGAATTGAAAAATCAAGTTTCTTCTTTATCATTAGAAATCGCAGAAAAAGTATTAAGAGACGAATTATCTAACAAAGATTCTCAAACTAAATTAGTTGAGAAAATGTTGGGCGAGGCTAAATTAAATTAATCGTTATGATAGGAAATAGAGCAGCGATTCGATATGCAAAAGCCATCCTTGATTTGGCCATTTCAAAAAATGCTTCAGTTCAAGTAAATGACGACATGATTTTAGTTGCATCAACTGTTAATGGTAATCAAGAATTGAATGGTTTTATTCAAAATCCTACTATTAGTGTTGATGTAAAAGAAAATGCTTTATTAGAAGTTTTTGCAGCTGTTAATCCAGTAACCAAAAGTCTTTTTCACTTACTATTTGTAAACAAAAGATTTGAAATTTTAGAAGGCATCGCCAACAATTACAAACAATTGTTTGATCAAATGAATGGCGTTGAATTGGCAAAAGTAACCACAGCAATCCCTATGGATGCCGATTTAGAAGCAAAAATCATGGCGAAAATTGCTACATTTTCAAACAAAAAAATAACTATTGAAAATACCGTTGACCCATCCATTATAGGAGGATTTATCCTTCGAATAGGTGACCAACAATACAATGCATCTGTTGCAAATAGATTGCAAGAATTAAAACGTGAGTTTAGTAATTAATATACCATTAAAGATATATCAAAATGGCAGAAATTAAACCGGCTGAAATATCAGCAATATTGAAAAAACAATTATCTGGTTTTGAATCAGGTGCATCGTTAGAAGAAGTTGGAACCGTACTTCAAGTAGGTGATGGTATTGCTCGTGTTTACGGGTTATCAAACGCTCAATATGGTGAGTTAGTACAATTCGACAACGGATTGGAAGCCATCGTATTGAACCTTGAAGAAGATAATGTCGGGGTGGTACTTTTAGGTCCATCAACCGGAATCAGAGAAGGCTCAACAGTAAAAAGAACACAACGTATTGCCTCTTTAAAAGTAGGAGAACAAATCGTTGGTCGTGTAGTGAATACATTAGGAGAACCAATCGATGGTAAAGGACCAATTGGAGGCGAACTTTTTGATATGCCATTAGAAAGAAAAGCTCCAGGAGTTATTTTCCGTCAACCAGTAACCGAGCCATTACAAACCGGTATCAAAGCAGTAGACGCTATGATTCCAGTCGGTCGTGGTCAACGTGAATTGGTGATTGGTGACCGTCAAACGGGTAAATCTACTGTTTGTATTGACACTATCTTAAATCAAAAAGAATTTTATGATGCAGGGAAACCAGTATTTTGTATCTATGTGGCTATCGGACAAAAAGCATCGACAGTAGCTGGAATTGCAAAAATGCTAGAAGAAAAAGGCGCTATGGCGTACACCGTAATTGTAGCCGCTAACGCTTCTGACCCAGCACCAATGCAAGTATATGCACCAATGGCAGGAGCTGCAATCGGAGAATATTTCCGTGATTCAGGTCGTCCAGCATTAATCGTTTATGATGATTTATCAAAACAAGCCGTAGCCTACCGTGAAGTGTCTCTTTTGTTAAGAAGACCACCGGGTCGTGAAGCATATCCTGGAGACGTTTTTTACCTTCACTCCCGTTTATTAGAAAGAGCGTGTAAAGTAATTGCCGATGACGGAATTGCAAAAGACATGAACGACTTGCCAGATTCATTAAAAGGAATTGTTAAAGGTGGTGGATCGTTGACTGCTTTACCAATTATCGAAACGCAAGCAGGTGACGTTTCTGCTTATATTCCAACTAACGTAATTTCGATTACAGACGGACAGATTTTCTTGGATGGAGATTTGTTTAACTCTGGAGTTCGTCCAGCGATTAACGTTGGTATTTCGGTATCTCGTGTGGGTGGTAACGCACAAATTAAATCGATGAAAAAAGTGGCTGGAACTTTAAAATTAGATCAAGCACAATTCCGTGAATTGGAAGCCTTTGCAAAATTTGGTTCTGATTTGGATGCAGTTACTTTAAATGTAATTGAAAAAGGAAAAAGAAACGTTGAAATCTTGAAACAAGGCTTGAACTCTCCATACACTGTTGAAGATCAAGTAGCTATTATTTATGCAGGTTCTAAAAACTTGCTACGAAGTGTTCCAGTTGGTAAAGTGAAAGAGTTTGAAAAAGATTTCATTCTTTACATGAACACAAAGCACAGAGATACTCTAGACGCTTTAAAAGCAGGTAAATTAGATGATAACATTACTGATGTTATTGAAAAAGCAGCTAAAGAAGTATCAGCGAAATACAATTAAAATTATTTTAAATTTTGAATTATAAATATTAAATGGCCTCCATAAATTTATAATTCAAAATTTATAATTCAAAATAAAACAAATGGCAAACTTAAAGGAAATCCGTAATAGAATTACATCCGTTTCATCAACGATGCAGATTACTTCTGCGATGAAAATGGTTTCTGCTGCAAAGTTGAAAAAGGCACAAGACGCCATTACAGCAATGCGGCCTTATGCCGAAAAATTAACCGAATTATTGCAAAGTTTAAGCGCAACTCTTGATGGTGAAGTAGGTGGAAATTATACAACACAAAGAGAAATTAAAAAAGTCTTAATTGTTGCTATAACTTCTAACAGAGGTTTGTGCGGTGCATTCAATTCGAATGTTATCAAACAATCTAAATGGATTGCCGATTCTTATGTTGGAGCACAAGTCGATGTTTTTGCCATTGGAAAAAAAGGAAATGATGCCTTGTCTAAAACGTGTTCAATTGCCGGAAACAAAAGTGAAGTTTTTGATAATTTAACTTTTGATACTGTAGCAGAGATTGCACAAATTTTAACAGATAAATTTACTTCTGGCGAGTACGATAAAATTGAAATTGTATACAATCAATTCAAAAACGCCGCAACTCAAATTGTACAAACAGAACAGTTTTTGCCTTTGGCACCCATCAAATCCGATACGCCTGTTGCCAATGTAGATTATATCTTCGAACCATCAAAAGAAGAAATTATCTTAACGTTGATTCCAAAATCGTTAAAAACCCAATTGTACAAATCCATTCGTGACTCGTTTGCTTCAGAGCACGGTGCACGTATGACAGCAATGCACAAAGCAACTGATAACGCAACCGATTTAAGAGATCAATTGAAATTAACCTATAACAAAGCACGTCAAGCTGCAATTACCAATGAAATCCTTGAAATCGTTGGTGGAGCAGAGGCTCTTAAAGGTTAATTAAAATTATAAAGAAGAGTTAAGAGCCGACATTAGTTGGCTCTTTTTTTTATTTTTATTATCCATCCTCAAAACCAAGAAATTAGTTATTTTTGCTACTATTTAAAGCATCACTTTGAGTTTATATAAAAACCTTTTCAAGCAAACCTTAATTTACGGACTGGCAACAGTGTTACCGAGAATCATCAGTTTTATTCTCAATCCGTTGTATGTGTATTACTTGAAAGACAAAAGCGAAATGGGAGATGTAGCTATTATTTTCTCTTATTTGGTTTTCTTTAATGTCATTTTATCGTACGGAATGGAAACCGCTTTCTTCCGATTTTACAATACTGAAGACAATAAAAAACGTGTTATATCCACTTCAACAATCACATTATTTTGGTCGTCGATAGGGTTTTTAGTCCTTTCTTTATTGTTCAGAAAAACACTTTCCCATTGGTCGAATATCAGTGTCGAATACATCACCTATACCATTTGGATTTTAACGTTAGATTCGTTGGCGATTATTCCTTTTTCAAAATTAAGAGCCGAAAGAAAACCATTGAAATATGCCATTATTAAGGTTGGAAATGTAACCGTAAATTTGTTGCTTACCGTTTTCTTTTTGGCTTTTTTACCTCAATTAGCCAATCAAAATCAGGCTGGGTTTTGGAATTCTATTTATTTCGAAAATTTTCAAGTGGGCTATATTTTTGTTGCCAATTTAGTGGCGAGTTTGCTCACGTTTGTCATTTTAATTCCGAACTATCTCAATATCAAATGGAAGTTTGATTACCAACTCTGGAAGAAAATGATGCACTACGGTTTTCCAATTCTCATTGCTGGAATTGCTTTTGCCATCAACGAACATTTTGACAAAATTCTTTTAGATTGGATGCATGTGTCTAAATCGGATATCGGAGCGTATGCTGCATGCTATAAAATCGGAATGTTTATGGTATTGTTCCGAACTGCGTATACATTGGGAATTGAACCGTTTTTTTTCAGCCATGCTTCCCATAAAAATGCACCGCAAACCTATGCTATTATCACCAAATATTTCGTGATTTTTGGTTCGTTTATTTGTTTGTTTGTTATTGCTTTTATCGATTTATTAAAACAACCTTTGGTGCCAAATGCCTCCTATTGGGACGCAATAAAAGTGGTGCCGCTGATAGTGTTGGCTAATTTTTTCCTAGGCATTTATACCAATTTGTCGGTTTGGTACAAATTGATTGATAAAACTAAAATCGGAGCGTACATATCTATTTTTGGAGCAGCAATAACATTAGGGTTGAATGTACTATTGATTCCAAAATACAGTTATTACGGTTCCGCAATTGCAACCATTGTCGCGTACGCAAGCATGATGATTATATCATACAAAATGGGACAAAAAAGTTACCCGATTCCGTATGATATGAATAAGATTTTTAGTTATCTCATACTAACCATAGTGTTTTCGGCAATATCTTTTTATATTCCTTACGTTAGAGAAACGTATTTCATAAAAATCATTTTACTTTCAGCATTTTTATATTTTATCTATCACAACGAAAAAGAAACCTTAACACGAATCATCAAAAGAAAAGCAAACTAATGACCATCAAAATCATCAACAAGTCGCAACATAATTTACCAAATTACGAAACGATAGCTTCGGCGGGAATGGATTTACGAGCCAATCTTACCGAATCCATCACAATAAAAACGCTCGAACGCACCATTGTTAAAACAGGTTTGTTTATCGAACTGCCAATCGGATATGAAGCACAAGTTCGTCCACGTAGTGGATTAGCTGCCAAAAAAGGAATTACGGTTTTAAATTCACCCGGAACAGTCGATGCAGATTATCGTGGCGAAATTGGTGTAATTTTAGTAAATTTATCAAATGAAGATTTTGTCATCGAAAACGGCGAACGAATTGCTCAATTAATCATCGCCAAACACGAACGCGCCGAATGGATCGAAGTACAAGAATTGTCAGAAACTTCTCGTGGTGAAGGTGGATTTGGTAGTACAGGAGTAAAATAGTTGTCAGTAATCAGTCAACAGTAAAAACAAACAAAAAAACATGAAAATAATAGTCCCAATGGCAGGTCGAGGTTCACGTCTTCGTCCGCACACATTAACGATTCCAAAACCCTTAATCCCAATTGCAGGAAAACCAATTGTTCACCGATTGGTTGAAGATATTGCTGGAGTATTAAATCAAGAGATAGAAGAAGTAGCTTTTATCATTCACGAAAGTTTTGGCAAAAAAGTCGAAGAAGATTTAATTGCGATTGCCCAAAAATTAGGGGCGAAAGGAACAATATATTACCAAAATGAAGCGTTAGGTACTGGACATGCGATTATGTGTGCCAAAGATTCCTTGAATGGTTCGGCGGTTATCGCTTATGCAGATACTTTAATTCGTGCCGATTTTGATTTGGATACCACAGCTGACAGCGTTATTTGGGTAAAACAAGTCGAACAACCAGAAGCTTTTGGTGTGGTAAAATTGAACGAAGCCAATGAAATTGTCGAATTGGTAGAAAAACCAATGGAATTTGTTTCCGACCTCGCAGTAATTGGCATCTATTATTTTAAAGACATAGCCGTTTTAAAAGACGAATTGCAATCGGTATTGGATAATAACATCATTCATGGTGGTGAATATCAAATAAACGACGGAATTAAACAAATGATGTCAAAAGGCATGAAATTTGTACCGGGTAAAGTCGACGAGTGGATGGATTGCGGAAACAAAGAAGTTACTGTCGACACCAACAACAGAATGCTAGGATTTTTGCATGCTGATGGCGAAAATTTAGTTTCAGAAGATGTGAAATTAGAAAATGCAACAATCATTCCGCCTTGTTTTATCGGAGAAAATGTTGTATTAATCAACGCTACTGTTGGTCCGAATGTATCTTTAGGAAAAGGATGTCATATCGTTAACAGTACTATAAAAAATAGTTTAGTCCAAACCCATGTACATATTAAAAACGCGAGTTTAAACAACGCCATGATAGGTAATCATGCCAATTTTGACGGAAATTTTACCAATATCAGTATCGGAGATTATTCGGTTTTAGAATAAAAATAAATGAAAAAGAAAATAGTAGCATTGGTTTTATTAGGATGGCTTAGCCTTCCAATTACGCTTTGGGCACAAACAGAACCCGAAGACGTCGCCTTAGACACCGATGAATTTCAAAATTATTTTTATGAATCTTTAAAACAAAAAGGAATGGAAAACTACGATAAGGCAGTCGAGTCTATTGAAAAATGTCTTACGTTGCAACCCAATAATCCATTACTTTTTTTCGAATTGGGAAAAAATTATTTATCTCTAAAAAAGCACAAAGAAGCCTATGACAATTTTGAAAAGGCCACAAAAATAGACTCTAAAAACCGTTGGTATTGGGTAGGGATGTACGATGTGTGCTATGAAACGCGTAATTTTAATCAAGCCATTATAATTGTTCAAAAGCTGGTCGAATTCAAAACCGATTATAAAGAAGATTTGGTGTCACTGTACATGAACACCCAACAATTTGATAAGGCTTTGGATTTGATAAACGAACTTAATGAAACCATAGGCAAATCAGAAAAAAGAGAATTATACAAAGCCGAAATTCTGCAAGATGCTAAATATCAAGGTCCAGAAAAGAATAATTTGTTAGATCAAATTAGAAAAAACCCTAAAGAAGAGTCGAACTATATCGCCTTGATTTACATGTATTCGCAAAGTAATCAAGAAGAAAAAGCCATGGAAATCGCTAAAAAATTAGAAACCGAAATTCCAACTTCCGATTGGGCACAAGTCAGCTTATTTAAATTCCACATTAATACTAATGACGGCGATAAGGCTGTTAAATCGATGAATACCGTTTTAGCAAGTTCCAAAATTGACAGAAAAATAAAACATCGCATTTTTAACGAATTTCTTATTTTTAGTAAAAACAATCCGAAATACGACGTCGATTTAGACAAAGCAATTAGCTATTTTGCAGATGATAAAGAAGTGAAAGTAGCCAAAGAGTTGGGTAAATTTTATGCCACTAAAAAAGAATGGAACAGCGCCATAAAATATTATGAAATGCATTTGAAATCGTCCAATGACGATTATGAAACTGCTATTTTATTATTGCAAGCGTTAACCGAAATCGCTGCTTTTGATAAACTAGTTGAAACTTCCGATCAATGGATGCAATTGTTTCCATCACAACCGCAATTTTTTTATTATTCAGGATTGGGTTACAATCAATTGCAAAATTACAAGAAAGCAAAAAATGACCTCGAATTGGGATTGGACAATGTTGTAGATGATATTACTTTGGAAATCAATTTAACCATTCAATTGGGCGAAGCGTATAATGGTTTGGGCGATGCAAAAAAGAAAGATTTTTATTTTTCAAAAGCCAATGAATTGCTAAAAAAAACAAAACAATAATACATTGACACGCGTTCAGTTATGAAAAAATACATCTGTTTTGCTCTGATTTTAATTTTCGCTTCGTGTAAGTCGAAAGCCACTTTAATCGAAGGAAGTGCAAACAAATCGTTGTCGGCCGAGAAAGTCATCGAAAACCATTACAACAATAAAAACGACTTTTCTACATTATATATTAAAGCGAATGCCAAATACAAAGACGACAGACAATCACAAAATGTAACAACAGAAATTAGAATTAAGAAAAACGAAATCATTTTAGTCAGTGTTCGATTCCTCGGAATTACCATGGCCAAAGCGTTAATAACACCAACTGAAGTCAAGTATTACGATAAAATAAACCAAAAGTTTTTCGAAGGAGATTACGAATTGTTAAGTCAATGGCTCGGTACCGATTTGGATTATCAAAAAGTACAAAACTTATTGTTAGGAAAAGCCATAGACGACTTAACGAAGTCAAAATTTAGGGTAACGATTATTGATAAGTTGTATAAATTAGACAACAATCGAGACACTGCAACACAAAAAGCGTTCTTTTTTGAGGCGGATAATTTCTTGCTAAAACAACAAGAAATCAACCAACTAAATGCCGATAGATCTGTTCAAATTTTGTATCCCGAATACAAACAATACGACCAAATGATTTTACCTTTGACTTTTAGTATTGACGCCTTTCAGAAAGATAAAAAAACCAATATCAACATCGATTATAAAAATGTTTCCTTCAATGAAGAACTTTCATTTCCTTACAGTGTGCCTGAAGGATTTGAGAGAATCGTTATAGAAAAGTTATAAAACCATGCAAAAAATACTGTATACCTTTTTACTCGTTTGTATCTCATTTTTTGCTTTTAGCCAACAAAGTCAAGAAGAATTAGAACAAAAGAAAGCCAAACTTCAGGAAGAAATTCGTGAAAAAGAAATGCTACTGCAAAATGTAAAAAAGCAAGAGAAATCAGCGGTAAAGCTACTGCAGATTCAAAAAGATAAAATTGGTTTGAAGCAAAAATTAATTGCAACTACCGAAAAACAAGCCAAGTTGTTAAGCAACGACATGTACATCAATCAAATTCAAATTAATCACTTAAAAAAGGATTTAGTTGTTCTTAAAAACGATTACGCTGAAATGATTGTCAAATCTTACAAAAGCCGATCGACACAAAGTCGCGCCATGTTTATTTTGTCTTCCGAAAATTTCCTGCAAGCCTACAAACGTATGCAATACATGAAGCAATATTCGAGTTATCGAAAAATGCAAGGCGAGGAGATTAAAGAAAAAACGGAATCACTAACCGATTACAACGTCAAATTAAGCGGACAGAAAACCGAAAAACAAAAGCTAATTGTAGAACAAGAAAAGCAAAAACAAGATCTCGAAAAAGAAAAACTCGAGCAAGAAAAAATCGCCAACAGTTTAAAGAAAAGCAAAAAACAGATTGCTGGCGAAATCAAAAAGAAACAGCAAGAAACCAAACGGATTGATGGTCAAATTCAGAAATTAATTCGTGACGCGATTGCCGAAGCCAACCGTAAAACGGCTGCCGCCAACGCCAAAGCCAATCCAAAAACAACCACAGCCGCAGAAATCAAAAAAGTTGAATCGGCTACCAAAATCGTACTTACACCTGAAGGCCAATTATTAGCTAACAGTTTTAGAGCTAATAAGGGGCAATTACCGTGGCCAGTAGAAAAAGGTTTTGTATCGTTAGGATATGGAAACCAAGCGCATCCCGTTTATAAGTCCTTAGTGATTCACAATAGCGGTGTCGAAATTACCACCGATGCAGGCGCCAATGCACGTGCTATTTACAACGGAGAAGTTACCAAGGTAATTGTTATTTCACCTTTAAACAAAGCCGTTTGTGTGCAACACGGAGATTATTTTACGGTGTATCAAAACTTGAGTTCTGTAAATGTTAGTGCAGGGGATAAAGTTTCTACTAAACAAGTGTTGGGTAAAATTCGAACTAATGGCGAGGGAAAAACCGTTCTAAAATTTTTAATTTCTCAAAATACAACCTACGCCAATCCACAAACATGGATCAGCAGAATGTAAAATCTAAACTATGAAAAAAACACTACTAATTTGCCTTGCTTTTTTAAGCATAACTTCTTACGCACAAACATTAAATGGTCCTGAAAGTATCGAATGGGATGAAACTAACAATCGTTGGTTAATTGGCAATACTGGAAACGGAACCATTATTGCAAGAAGCACATCAGGCGCTCTGAGTTCTTTTGTCTCCGGAATTCCGTCTGGTCCTTACGGAATAGAAATTTTAGGAAATGTGCTTTACGCTTGCTCTGGAAGTACTATTAGAGGATATAATTTAACCACTGGCGCAAGTGTTTTTACTTTAAATGTGGGCGCTACTTTTTTAAATGGATTAACGAGTGACGGCACTAATTTTTTATACGCAACCGATTTTTCTGCTAAACGCATCATTAAAATTGACACAGCAGCAGGAACTTTTACCAATATTGCAACTGGTCTTGCAAAAACACCCAACGGAATCTTATATGAAGGCGCTAACAACCGTTGTCTTTATGTAACTTGGGGAGCCAATGCTTCGATTATGGCTATCGATTTAACTACATTCGTAGTAACTACGGTTTTGGCTACTACATTAAGCAATTGCGACGGAATTACAAAAGACAGTTGCGGTAATTATTACGTTACTTCCTGGGGAAATAATAAACTCAATAAATTTAATAACACCCTTACCGGAACTTCTACTGTTATACCCGGAACATTAAGTAGTCCGGCAGATATCGATTGTAAATATGGCACCATTCAAGATGAAATTGGTATTACAAACAATTCCAATACGTTGTCATTTGTTACGGTTATAAAGCCAGATGTAACCATTTCGGAAACTTCAGGTGTATTGTCAACAATTGCAACATACCAAACGTATCAATGGTACTTAAATGGGGTATTAATCCCATTAGCTACTGCTCAAAATTATACTCCATCAACCAATGGAAACTATTATTGTATTGTCACTGAAGGCACATGTTCCGACACTTCAAATACAATTATAGTGAGCACATTAAACAATCAAACTTTTGAAGAAAATACGACAGTAGTGGTTTATCCAAATCCTGCAACAGCTGTTTTAAATGTTGCATTTAATGGCGCTAATAGTGCACAATACAGAATTGTAAATTTGCTTGGTCAAGAGGTTATAAAACCAACTATCACGCTTGAAAATGCAGGACAAAATCACGTTGCTATTCCATTAGATAATTTAAAATCAGGAAATTACATTTTACAAATAACCACAAATGATGAACTGAAAAATGTAAAATTTTCGAAAAAGTAAAAAAAAAGTCCTTACGTAAATAAGGCTTTTAGTTCGGTAGCATCGTGTGGATTCATTTTTCCTGCCAACACCAAACTCAATTGTTTGCGTCGCAAAGCAGCTTCGTAACGCATTTTTTCTTCTTCGGTTTGCGGATCAATTTGTGGGACTTCTACCGGATTACCCGATTCGTCAACAGCGACAAAAGTATAAATCGCTTCGTTAGCTTTCGAACGAATACCCGATTCACGATCTTCAATCCACACATCCAAAAAAATCTCCATCGAAGTACGAAATGCACGAGAAACTTTTGCCTCCACAGTAACCACGCTTCCCAACGGAATCGATCGGTTAAACGCCACGTGATTTACCGAAGCCGTAACGGTAATACGTCGCGAATGACGTCGAGCCGAAATACTCGCTGCACGGTCCATTCTCGCTAGCAATTCACCACCAAATAAGTTGTTCAAAGGATTGGTTTCGCTTGGTAAAACCAAATCGGTCAATATCGTTAACGAATCAATAGGATGTTTCGGAGTCATAGTTTTTTTATTTAGCTGGCACTTTGTTCGCTGCGCTCAGGTTATTCAGTTCGCCCTTATCGGCTTGGGTACAAAGGTATTTATTTTTTAGAAGCTATTTCCCGCCATCCGCTTTATCTTTTTTGTTTTTTTCTTCGCAAGCTCCGTCAAAACAAAAAAGGATACCGCTTTCTGTCGGGGCTAAAAAAACGCCCTATTTTCATAAGACGTTTGTAATTTTATAATTCCTGAATCAGCAACCACGCTTCTTTATTGTGTTTTTTTTGAATACTATCCATTTGCTTTTGTGCTTCGGTATATGATGAGTAACTGCCATATACTACTGGATACAAACCATTTTTATTTTGTTCCACACGTCGTGCAGGATAACCCAATCGAATAAGTGCATTATAAGCACGAATCGCATTGTTCTCCGAACGAAACGCACCTGCAACCACATGGTACGGCATTTTTCCTTCCGAAACCGTTAACGTTACTGATGGCAACGGATTCGATATAAAAAAAGTAGCTTCTTGTATTTTTTGTTCGACTTGCTTTTGCACTTTCGTTTGCACCGCTAAAGTCTCTTGTTGAATTTTGTTTTGGTAATATTCGTTGCCAAAATAACCACCTGTTCCAAGCAATCCAGCGCCTAAAATAAAAATCGCAGCATACTTGATAAAAGGAGCTGAACTTCTTTTTTCTGGTATAAATTGAATGGGTGCTTTTTCTGAAACAATTTCCACTTCTTGTGGCACCGCTTCGCGTTTCACCGATGGTGATACATAAGAGGTCAATCCGAAGGAAGACGTTAAATAATTAACCTGGTCATAAGGTGTAAACACCAAATTTTGTTCAGCATTGACTGCAATTTCCCCCACATTTTTTAAAGCAATCGCACCAAAATCATGCAATTTGTTTTTCCATGTTGCTACTTGACTTTCGATAACAGCCACAGCGACTTCGTAAGACATTTTTTCTGATTGCGCAATGTGATTGGCCAACAAACCGTCGTTGTTTTTTACATGCGCGTTAAACGACACCAATTTTTTTGGGGGATAAAACGAATGCGAATTTTCATGCAATTGCGCCGATTGAATTTCGGTCAAAAAAGCACCAAAACCCGGAACCGTTACACATTGGTAACGATACAATAATTGCGAAATGTAGTAGTCCATCTTCATAATCACAAATTTATATAATTAATACGGATACCAAAATTTTATGAACAAACTTTGTTAACAAATTTAAAAAATCTGCTTACTTTTGATTTTCACTATTTTATACAAACCATACAGCCAGATTTTAATGAACGATACCGAATTATTGCACCTTTTGGCCTTGCTAAAGGTCGATGGAGTAGGCGATATCATCGCAAAAAAACTCCTCAATCACTTTGGAAACGCACAAACCATTTTCCAAATTAAAGCTTCAAAACTGACTTCTATTGACGGAATTGGTCAGCAGCTTCTCAAAAAATTAAAAGACAAATCGGTTTTTGAAAAAGCAGCAGCCGAATTCGATTACATCAAAAGCAACAACATTCAAGTTTGTTTTTACCAAGACGATAACTATCCAGAACGCTTAAAACACTGCATTGACGGTCCGGTTTTATTGTTCTATACTGGAAACATTCATTGGAATACACGCAAAATAATCAGCATTGTAGGCACACGACAAATAACGTCGTATGGCACCGAATTTTGCAAAAAATTGATCGAAGATTTAGCGCCACTTAATCCCATTATCGTGAGCGGATTTGCTTATGGCGTTGATATTGTTGCACATCAGGCTGCAATGGACCACAATTTGCAAACTATTGGAGTTTTAGCACACGGAATGAATCAGATTTATCCCAAAAATCATAAAAAGTACATTGCTAAAATGGAGCAGAATGGCGGATTTATGACTGAGTTTTGGAGTGATTCCAGTCCCGAAAAAGAAAATTTTGTCAAACGCAACCGAATTGTTGCTGGAATTGCTGAAGCGACCATCGTAATTGAAAGTGCTGAAAAAGGAGGTTCGCTCATCACGGCAAACTTAGCCAATGACTACAATCGCGATGTGTTTGCAGTTCCAGGCAGAACCTCAGATAAATTAAGTCAAGGTTGTAATTCGTTAATCAAAACGCAACGTGCGCATTTGTTGACTTCGGCTGCCGATGTGTTGTATATTTTGAATTGGGAATTGACTTCTTCGCTAACCAACGACAAGGTAATTCAAAAACAATTGTTTATTTCGTTAGAACCCGACGAACAAAAAATTTATGATTATTTATTACAAAACGGAAAACAATTGCTAGATATCATTGCCATTGAATGTGATTTTCCTATTTTTAAAATTTCATCTATTTTATTGAATATGGAATTGAAAGGGGTGCTTCGACCGTTGCCAGGGAAATTGTTTGAGGCGGTTTGAAATTATGATTTTAGTAATAAACACCATCGTAATAAACGGTTTTTTCAGTCCATTTTTCATTTATTTTTTTTACGAGAACAGAAAAATGGTTAATAGAAGAAAATCCAAGTTGTCCATTACCTATTTCAAAACTTATAAATGCGTTTTCTGAATCTATAATCAGGGGCTTCGATATATATATATTATTAATTTTTTTGTAAGAATACTGTATGCGTTTGTATTTATTATCTTTCTTAAATCTTCAAATTTCAACAAACTGATAGGTCTCTTAAAATCTTGAACTTTCCAATGATATTGTGGCTCATTAATTATTTCGTTTTTGATTTTAACAATTTGAAGACTATCTAAAAAATACATGTTTTGAATGTCACCTCGCTTGTGAATCTTGTCAATTGATTTATGCTCTTCATATGAATACAGGTAAGTATCGAACGATTTTTTTTTTGCTAACGCCTCTTTAATCAAGACAATTTCAAAATCTTTATAACTATTGTATATTTCTTTCGTTAACTCTTCATTTAAAAAATCATTAATAATGTCTATTTCATCATTGCTGAGATTATCATTTTTTACGACTAATAGTGACTTTGCATCATTTTGAGTTGAAACACATGATGTCAGAAGGATTATAACAGTTAAGATGTATGGACAGTATTTCATAGTAAATCAATTACAAGGCATGTCACTTACTATTACTTCTGAACTAACTATTCCTCGGAAATTATCTAATTTTAAATTTTGATTATATAATTGAGCAAACTCTTCTGTCATTACATATTTTAAAAGTTTAACAGAACTGTATCCCTCTTTTTCTTGAAGAATTAAATTAAAGAAAGTTTTATAATCGCTTTCTGAATGTTCAACCCTAAAAGTGTAGTTTATTTTTCCCAAAGTATCAATAACTTGCCTGATTTCATCATACTTAATGACACCAATAGTATTTGAAACTCTTAGAGACCTGTTTTCAGTAGGATTTAAATTCGTAAAAATATTATTTCTATTCAATATCCTAGATAATTTATTTGTTACGGCTTGTGCTTTCACTCCTGTTAGTGTTTCTATCTCAATATTTCTCCGGTTTTGTTGTATGTTTTCTTCGTATAGATCTTACTCACATCCAGAAAAAAAGAAAGTAATTATTAGTATAAAATAGGTGACGATTTTTTTTAAAAAGTTTTTCATAAAAAGTTGGTTTATAATACGATTCTCATTTAGAACAAATTATTTTCAAACCTAGCTTAAATAAGTTAATTGAATACACGTATAATTACGTGTTTTTTACGAACCCCAATTTTTCTCTCACTCTTCCCAAAACACCATCAGCAATCGCATTTGCTTTTGCCGCGCCTTGTTGCAGCAGAGTGTCAACTTCTTCTAGATGATTCATATAGTAATTGTATTTTTCTCTTTCCGTTTTGAATGTATCACAAAGCAGTTCAAAAAGGGCTTGTTTGGCATGACCGTAACCGTAATTTCCTCCGAGATAATTTTGACGCATTTCGGCAATTTGTGCTTCATTGGCAACCAATTTATAAATGCCAAAAATGTTGCAAGTGTCAGGGTTTTTAGGTTCTTCCAAAGGCGTGCTGTCACTTTCTATGCTCATAATTTGTTTGCGAAGCGCTTTATCGTCTAAAAAGATATTGATGATATTGCCACGCGATTTACTCATTTTACCACCATCTGTTCCAGGTACATACATGGTTTCTTGTTGAATAATCGGTTCGGGCAACACAAACGTTTCACCCATTTGATGATTGAAACGGGAAGCGACATCACGAGTGATTTCAATGTGTTGCAATTGGTCTTTTCCTACCGGAACAAATTCGGCGTCGTACAACAAAATATCTGCAGCCATTAGCATCGGATACGAAAACAAACCAGCGTTGACATCTTCCAAACGGTCGGATTTGTCTTTAAAAGAATGTGCTAATGTTAAGCGTTGAAACGGAAAAAAACAGCTCAAATACCAAGACAATTCGGCGGTTTGAGGCACATCTGATTGACGGTAAAAAAGTACTTTATTGACATCCAATCCACACGCTAACCATACTGCTGCAGTGCTGTAAGTATTGTTTCTAAGTTCCTCTCCGTTTTTTATTTGTGTAATCGAATGCAAATCGGCTATAAAAAGAAACGATTGGTTTGTTTCTTTTTCAGATAATGCGATTGCAGGTAGAATTGCGCCTAATAAATTGCCTAAATGAGGAGTGCCTGTGCTTTGAATACCAGTGAGAATTTTTGCCATTATTTAATAAAAATTTACCGCAAAGTTCGCAAAGATTTTCGCAAAGTCCGCAAGTTGGAGTAAAAAACAAAGTTAAACACGAATTTCACAAAATTTCATAAAAATTCAATTATTTTTGATGCTATGAGAGCAGTTAAAATTATTTTTTGGATACTTTGGCGGGTTTGGTTTTACGTGGTGATGGGTGTAATAATAGTAATTTTATTTCCGTTACTTATTATTTCGATACTTTCTGAAAAATTTTATCCAATGTTTTTTACGTTGGCTCGAATTTGGGCAAAAGGCGTTTTGTTTGGTTCCGGATTTTATTATACGATTGAAAGAGAACAAGAAATAGTTCCTGGAAACAGTTACATGTTTGTAGCCAATCATACTTCGATGACCGATATTATGTTGATGTTGGTGACGGTCAAAAATCCGTTTGTATTTGTGGGAAAAAAAGAGTTGGCTAAGATTCCGTTGTTCGGATTTTTCTATAAACGTACGTGCATATTAGTCGATCGAAGCAGTTCAAAAAGCCGAATGGAGGTTTTTGCAAGAGCACAAAAACGATTGCATCAAGGATTGAGTATTTGTATTTTTCCAGAAGGAGGAGTGCCTGATGAGTCTATTTTGCTTGACGAGTTTAAAGATGGTGCTTTTCGATTGGCGATAGAACATCAAATACCGATAGTTCCATTAACTTTTCCAGATAATAAAAAAAGGATGTCGTATACTTTTTTGAGTGGAAGTCCCGGAAAAATGCGCGCTAAAATGCATCGTTTTGTTAGTACGGAAGGAAAAACTTTAGAAGATAAAAAAATCGTAAGTGACGAAGTTAGAGCGATTATTTTAGAACAATTAGAACACTATAATAAATAAAAAAGAGTGCTTAACTAAAGCACTCTTTTCCGTTATTACTCGAAAGCAATAACACTACATAATTAACTTTAAACAATCTAACCTAATTAAAAATGATAACTAATTCCTGAATATACTCCAAACACATAAGGCTTGAAATCGCCTGCTCCTGAGGAATACGTGTTGATTTGGTATTTAAACAAAGGCTCAACTCGAGCATCAAATCGTTTTAAAAACGAGTATTTTAAACCCAAGCCAATATTGGTGCTAAAATGTACTTTATTCAAATTATTTGCTTCTCCGATTTTCATGGTAAAACCAGGTGTTTTTAAAAACACATCGTTATCGTTTAAAAATAAAGTACTCATTCCGCCTATCAAATCAATTCCAAATTTTTTGGAAAGGATTTTATAGGAAGCTTCAAAAGGCACTTCGATATAGGACATACGTTGGTTTAAAGTGCCTTCAAATTTATCTTCTATAATTCTGCCAAAACTTGGTGTGACATTATTTAAAGGATCAATTTGAATTAACGAACCTTGTAAATTGGGAGTTACATTTTGCATTCTACTTGCGCTCGTATTTTGATAAAATATAATACCTTTAGTATCATAATCGGCCGAAAAAGTGTTAACACCAGATCGAATATGTAACTTTTTATTTACCGCATAATTAACGCCTAAACCATAGCTATAATTGGCTCCATATACTTTTTCGTTGGCTGCTAATTTTTCGTCTAATGGTGAGCCGTTAGACATCGAACTAAAATAAATAGGGGCAATGTTTGGCGTAACTTGCCACCTATTTAATTTTTGTTCTTTAACAATTTTCTTTTCTTTTTCATTGAGCAATTCTTCCAACGCATTAGGTTCAATATTCGCCATTTTAGTTGAATCTATCTTTTTAATTTCGACTATTTTTTTATCTGTGTTTTCAAGAAAAGCAGGATTTGTTATACGATTATTATTGATGTTGTTTTTATCACTATTTGTGATTGCATTATCGGATGTTTTATCAGCGTTTGTTTGAATAATCGTTTTAGATATAATAGCGTCAGATGCAGTTACTGGTTTAATAGTACCCGCCGTTTTATCTTCGGTGAAGGTATTGTTTTTTGTATCGTAACTCGTGTTGGTTGTGTTTGTTGCAATAGACGTTTTTGTATCCGATTTAAACTCTGTCAATGTTGATTGTTTTTTATCATAATTGGATATTCTCTTTCTATTGTTGGAAACCGAAACTATTGTTTTATGCTGTAACGCGTTACCTGAACGATGAGTATTGGTTGTATTTTTTTTAATTGAAGTCCTAGGAGTTTCCGTTTTGGTAATGTTCAATTTTGTAACGGTGTTTACATCGGAGGCAATACTTTCTTTATTTTTTGTATCAAATGATTTTAAAGTATCAGGTATTTTGTTCTTAGTACGTATTGTATTTTGTTGATTTACAGTTGTATTTGGATTATTAGGACTGTTATTAAAAACAGTAGTAAGCAATCCAAAGCCTAAAAATAAAATAGCGGCAACTCCAGAGACTTTCCACCAAAACGGAATGACTCTTCGTTTCTTTTTCTTTTCACTCAATTGAGCTTCAATGTTTTTCCACGCCAATTCTGGTGGAGCAACTTCATAGTCTTCCAAATGATCTTTAAAAAAACGATCTATATTCTTTCTTTCACTCATTTTACAGAGGGAATTGTTGAGTTCCCCATATTATGTTCTATTTTTTCTTTCAAAATCATTCGTGCTCTAGATAAGTTTGATTTTGAGGTGCCAATATTGATATTTAACATTTCGGCTATTTCTTGATGTGAATAACCATCAATGGCAAATAAATTAAAAACCAATCGATACCTATCAGGCAATTCTTGTATAATCTTCATTAAGTATTCTAAAGGAACGGCCTCTTCTTCAATTTCAATTTCTTCAGCTTCTGTAACTTCTTCATTGACCAATCTTAAAAAAGTTTCTTTTCGGTACAATTGTAATATGTGGTTAATCATTACTCTTTTTAACCATCCATCAAAGGAACCTTTAAACGAGTATAAGCGTAATTTTTCAAAAATCAACAAAAACCCATCTTGTAAATTATCTTGTGCCTCCGTATAGTTACGAGAATATTTTAAGCATACAGAAAACAATTTTGGCGCATAGTCTCTATACAATTGTTCCTGCGCTTTTATGTCATTTTTTTTACAATCATTTATGAGTTGTTCTATACTCAAAAGGTTATTTTTTAATGATCTACTGTAGCATCAAATTCAAGAAATTGAGGAACGTTGTTGACATCTTGACCTATCAAAAATTTAAAACGGTATACACCTAATTCAGTGGGCTTAAAAGGTAAATTAACCTCTACAGCAGTCACATTATCAGCTTCACAATTTCCTTGAAGGGATTGTGCACAATAAATAGCAACGGTTCTCTCAAAATTGACTTTTTCATAATAAAAACTGTCAAAAAAATGACAGGTTGTAGGGCGAATGTATTTCAGGGGAATATTTGTAATACTGTCCTTTGCAAAAGCAGTAGGCATTGTCACGTCACTTAACGGAACTATATTAAGAACATAGTCAGTATTGTCATTACCTCCAATGTCGCATGCGTTGAGAAACAAACCCAATGCAATAAATAAAAGCATTTTTTTCATTATTAGACTGTTTAATATTTTGTTAGATACTTATTTTATAAAAAGGTTGCGTTGTAATGCAAAAAAAATCCGTCATTGCGGATTTTTTATTTTTTATTCGTTATTGGATTTAATAACGTCTTTAATTTTTAGTTCGAGTTCATCGGCCAATTCTGGATTATCTTTTATTAAGACTTTTACGCCATCTCTACCTTGTCCAAGTTTTGTATCTCCATAACTGAACCATGAGCCCGCTTTTTTGATAATTTCAAACTCCACAGCTAAATCTAAAATTTCTCCTGTTTTCGAAACACCTTCACCATACATAATATCGAATTCGGCAGTTTTGAAAGGCGGAGCTACTTTGTTTTTAACCACTTTAACTTTGGTTCTGTTACCTATAACATTTTCACCGTCTTTAATTTGAGAGGAACGACGAATGTCCAAACGAATCGAAGCATAAAATTTCAACGCGTTTCCTCCTGTTGTTGTTTCTGGATTTCCGAACATCACACCAATTTTTTCTCTTAGTTGGTTGATGAAAAAAACCGTACAATTGGTTTTGCTGATGGTTCCTGTTAATTTTCTTAAAGCTTGTGACATTAAACGTGCGTGTAATCCCATTTTAGAATCACCCATTTCACCTTCAATTTCACTTTTTGGAGTCAAAGCAGCTACCGAGTCAATAACCACAATATCAATGGCGCCTGAACGAATTAAATTTTCGGCAATTTCTAACGCTTGTTCCCCGTTATCAGGTTGAGAAATAATTAAATTTTCAATATCAACGCCTAACTTTTCTGCATAATTTCTGTCAAAGGCATGTTCGGCATCAATAAAAGCAGCAATACCACCCGCTTTTTGAGCTTCGGCGATAGCATGTAAGGTTAAGGTTGTTTTTCCAGATGATTCTGGACCGTAAATTTCGATTACTCTTCCTTTTGGATATCCATTTACACCCAAAGCTAAGTCAAGACCAAGCGAACCAGAAGAAATAGTTTCTACTTCTTCAACGGCTTTGTCTCCCATTTTCATTACGGTTCCTTTACCGTACGTTTTGTCTAATTTGTCAAGCGTTAATTGTAATGCTTTTAATTTGGCTTCTTTTTCTGTACTCATCTTTACTAGATTTAGTGGCTATTAATTTGGTAAAATTAACTATTTTTTTGATGTAAAATGAGTTTGTAAAAATGAGTTTTAAACAATTGTAACCCAAAAATTATTCAGTAACTTTGTAAACATTTTTTACTCCATGGAAAAGCTTATATCCTATCCCATTTCGGTGGTATATTACTTTTGTTTTGTTGGTTGTTTGATTTTTTTTCATCCAATCCAGTGGATTTGTTTCAATTTTTTCGGATACCAAGCGCACAAAAAAAGTGTCGATTATTTGAATTTTTGTCTCGAAAAATGTTCGTTGCTCATAGGTACTTGGTTTCAATTTCGAAATATAAATTATATTCCTAATAAAGTTCCTGTTATTTTTGTAGCCAACCACCAAAGCATGTACGATATTATTGGAATTATATGGCATTTGCGCCGATTTCATGCTAAATTTGTCAGTAAGAAAGAATTGGGAAGAGGCATACCGAGTGTTTCCTACAATTTAAGACATGGCGGCTCCGTTCTCATAGATAGAAAAGATCCCAAACAAGCCATTTCGGCTATAAAGGAGTTGGGGCAATACATCGAAAAGCACCAACGATCGGCGGTAATTTTCCCGGAAGGAACACGCAGCAAAGACGGAACACCGAAACGGTTTTCAGAAAACGGAATAAAAATACTTTGCAAATACGCTCCATCAGCAGTCGTTGTTCCGATATCGATTAATAATTCTTGGAAGATGGTCAAATTCGGATTGTTTCCCATGGGATTGGGCAACCGAGTGGAGTTTCTTGTTCACGAACCGATAACAATAAAAGACTATCCTTTTGAAGAATTGATGATTAAAATAGAAAAAACAATAACGCAGTCAATACATAAGTAAGATGTCATTAAAAAATATTCGTCTAGAAGTAATGCAATACCTAGAGAAAAACGTAGACAGTTTTGTAGACCAATTTTTAATTCCGGTCGAAAAAATTTGGCAACCTTCGGATTTGCTTCCGAATTCAGAAAAGGAAACTTTTTTTGAAGAAGTAAAAGAGTTGCGCGAAATTGCCAAAGATTTACCCTACGATTTTTGGGTAGTTCTTGTAGGCGATACCATAACTGAAGAAGCTTTGCCAACCTACGAATCTTGGCTTATGGAAGTCGAAGGTGTAGACAACGAAGGCAGAAATGGGTGGTCAAAATGGGTGCGTCATTGGACAGCAGAAGAAAATCGTCACGGCGATTTATTGAATAAGTATTTGTATTTATCCGGTCGTGTAAACATGCGCGAAATAGAAATGACCACACAACATCTTATTGCGGATGGTTTTGATATTGGCACTGGTAAAGATCCCTACAAAAATTTTGTGTACACTAGCTTTCAAGAATTGGCGACGTACATTTCACACAACCGTGTTTCGCAATTGGCTAAAAATTATGGCGATAAAAAACTATCCAAAATTTGCAAATTAATTGCCGGAGACGAAATGCGTCACCATCATGCGTACAGTGAATTTGTGAACCAAATTTTTAAGGTTGACCCAAGTGAAATGATGCTCTCCTTTCAATACATGATGAAGCAAAAAATTACGATGCCCGCACATTTTTTAAGAGAATCGGGTGAAAAAATAAGTACTGCTTTTGAAGAATTTTCTAATTCGGCTCAAAAAATAGGAGTCTATACAGCGGCTGATTATGTTGACATTTTACAAAAATTAGTCGAAAAATGGGAGATCGATAAAATCGTAAATCTAACCGATGAAGCTGAAAAAGCACGCGATTATCTGATGAAATTACCAGCTCGTATGGCAAAAATCTCCGAAAGAATGGTGTTGCCCGATGAGACGAAAATTTTTAAATGGGTAGAACCTGCTTTGGTGAGATAAAAGAGTAAAGCGAATATAGACTTAAATCCTTTCTGAAAAGAGAGGATTTTTTAATCCGACAAACATGACATTAATAGAAAACACTATCGCTTTTGTAAAAGAAAAACTTAAAGACGCCGAAGGTGGCCACGATTGGTTTCATATGGAACGCGTGTATAAAAACGCACTGTTAATTGCAGATGGAGAGGAGTGTGATTTGACTGTAGTAAAGTTGGGCGCTTTGCTACATGATATTGCCGATAGTAAATTTCACGATGGCGATGAAAGTGTCGGACCAAAAACAGCCAAAACTTTTTTGGAAAGTCAAAATGCATTAGAGGAAACAATTACACATGTCATTGCCATTATCGAAAACATTTCTTTCAAAGGCGGAAATTTTGAAAAAAAATTCCACTCTAAAGAATTAGAAATTGTACAAGATGCCGACCGTTTAGATGCTTTGGGAGCCATCGGAATTGCGCGGACATTTAACTATGGCGGATTTAAAAATCGTACCCTTTACAATCCTGAAATTCTTCCCAATCTGAACATGAATAAAGAAGAATATAAAAAGAGCGAAGCACCAACACTCAATCATTTTTACGAAAAATTGTTGCTTTTGGCAGCTAAGATGAATACGGAAACGGGCCAAAAAATTGCCCAAGAAAGACATCGTTTTATGGAAGTTTTTCTGGAGCAGTTTTATGCCGAATGGAATGGCTTGAAATAGTATTCAGTGTTCAGTTATCGCAATAACTACCAACTGCTAGCTAATTTAATTTCCTTTAAAATCGGCTTTTCTTTTTTCTAAAAAAGCAGTGGTTCCTTCTTTGAAATCTTCTGTTCCGAAGCACTTTCCAAACGATTTGATTTCAGTTTTATAGCCATCTACACCTTCTTTAAAATTGGCATTTACGGCTTTTATCGCCTGACCAATAGCTACTGGAGAATTGCGCATAATTTTTGAAGCAATGCCTTTGGCGAATTCTAAAAGTTCGTTCTGAGGCACTACATGATTTACTAATCCATAGGATTTTGCGGTTGCTGCGTCGATCATTCCAGCGGTCATAATCATTTCCATCGCCCTGCCTTTTCCTACCAATTGTGGCAAACGTTGTGTTCCGCCATACCCAGGAATCACGCCAAGCGACACTTCGGGTAAACCCATTTTAGCATTGTCAGAAGCAATTCGGAAGTGACATGACATCGCCAATTCCAATCCGCCACCGAGCGCAAAACCATTCACGGCAGCAATAACTGGCGTTCGTAAATTTTCTACAAAATCAAACAATAACTCTTGACCTTGTTGTGCCAATTGCGAGCCTTCTTCAACAGAAAAATGCGCAAATTCTGAAATATCAGCGCCAGCAACAAAGGCTTTCTCGCCTTCACCAGTTAGAATAATGACTCTTATTTCTGAATTTCCATCCAAGTTTTCAAAGGCATCGTGCAATTCTTGAATAGTAGCTACATTCAATGCATTTAATTTTGACGGACGATTGATGGTAATTTGCCCGATTCCATTGTCTTCTGTAACGATAATGTTTTCTAAGTTCATGATTTTATGAGTTTTACACGAATTACAACGAAAGATTTGTTCGTATAATTTGTGGCTGTTTATTTTTCAATTATCGGTAGCAAAACCGTAAAAGTGGTTCCAACTCCGAGTTCGGTTTCAAAAGTAATAGTTCCTTTGTAATTTTCGATAATATTTTTGATAATTCCCAATCCCAACCCCATGCCGCTATTTTTAGTGGTGAATTTAGGTTCGAAAATATACTCTCGATTGTCAAATTCGATGCCAGTTCCGTTGTCTTTTACAATGATATATACGTCGTTATTTTCTTCTTTAACCGTAACTACAACTGATTTTTCCGTTTGGTTTTCGGGGATGGATTGAATCGCATTTTTAACCAAATTGGTGATAATTCGAATCAATTGTGTTCGATCTAATTTGGCAATAATTTCTTCTTTTTTACTTTCAAAAACAACAAAATCTTCATTAAAGATATCCAATGCTAGTTCGACCACATCGACCACATTTAAGTTTTCATTTTGTTGCGCCGGCATCGAAGCAAAGTTCGAAAATGCCGAAGCCACAGCACTCATCGTATCAATTTGCTGAATGAGTGTTTTCGAATAATCGTTGAGTTTTTGATTCAGATTGGGATCGTTCGCATCAAATTTTCTTTGAAAACTTTGCACGGTTAAACGCATTGGAGTAAGCGGATTTTTAATTTCGTGCGCCACTTGTTTTGCCATTTCGCGCCATGCTTGTTCACGCTCTGATTGTGCTAACATTACAGCACTTTCTTCCAATTTATCCACCATTTTATTGTAAGCAGAAATAAGCGAATTGATTTCGCGGCTGTTGGCTTCGATGACAATTTTTTCGTTTTTTTGATTCAGACTTGTCTCATTGATTTTGTCGGAAATGGTTTTCAGTGATTTGGTGATGTAACTCGCTAAAAAATACGCTAAACCAAACGCAATGACCAACATGAACGAATAGACTTGACTTAATTTGATTAAGAAATTTTGGAGTTCTTCTTCATAAAACCCATCATCTTCTACATACGGAATGTTCAATATCCCTAAGGGTTTGAATTTATCGTCTTTAATCTGACTGAACGACGAACGGTTTTTTATTCCATCAATACTTTTTATATCAACGTAGCGTTTTTCGATTGACGATTGCACAAGTTTGATGATGTATTTCGGAATGGCAGGCGAAACCGTATCAATAGAAAAAGATCCTTTAGACGATTTTAGCAATTTCCCATTCAAACTGTAAATATTGATATCCAAGTTATGAATGTCGGCCAGTTCGTGAATTTTATCTTTAAAAATATAAGGTAAATTGTTTTGTGTTAGCGGATAAGTGGTGTTTGATAGCACATAATTAATGTGTTCTTTTATCGCGTTTTCTTTCCGATCGAGACGTTCTTGATGGTATTCTTTGGCTTCGTTTTTAAATTGAATAATCGAAATGGACGCCATCAAAACCGAGGCAATTAATATCAATACAATCATCGAAAGGAAAATCCTGATTCGCAATGAAAGCATCGATATTTTGAAGTTTTTGAACACTTACGATTTGTTTTTTGCTCTTATTTTTTTGTAAATTTTAAATCCAGTCATTAAAAGTAACGAAAATAAAACAATACCAATGACACCATAGATCCAGTTGAATGCATTTTTTAAAATGACTAAAAAAACAACGGCAAATAGTATAATGGTGGCGACTTCATTCCACAATCGCATAAAGTTTGAGCTGTACTTCACTTCGTCTTTTTGCAATTGGTTGTAGATCTGATGGCATTTGAATTGGTACAAATAAAGTACAAAAACAAAGCCAAGTTTAACATGCATCCATGGCATTTGTATCCACGCTTTGCCCATTTCGGTAAAAAACAACAGCCAAAAAGCAAAAATACTGGCTAAAATCGAGCTTGGCCAAGTAATGATATACCACAAACGGTAGGTCATTATTTTGTATTGTTTTTGCAGAATTTCTCTTTCAGGTGAAGGTTTTTCGTTGGCTTCAATTTGGTACACAAACAACCGTACAATATAAAACAAACCTGCAAACCAAGTGATTACAAAGATGAGGTGAAGCGATTTTATGTAGTTGTAAAGTTCCATCAAAAGTCTTTTTTTCTTTGCTCTATTTTCTTTCTTCTTTCTTCCAATCTTTTATCCAATGGGCAACGGTTGCACACCACTCATCGCCATCATTCATACACGGAATCGCCATAAATTCTTCTCCACCATGGTGCAAAAATTCTTCGTTGGCTTCCATCGCGATTTCTTCTAAGGTTTCTAGACAATCAGAAACAAAAGCAGGAGTCACCACAGCCAATTTCTTAATACCTTTTGCTGGCATTTTGTTGATTTCAACATCCGTATATGGGGTTAACCATTTGTCGCCTGCCAATCGCGACTGAAACGTTTGACTGTATTTGCCTTCTGGAATTCCGAGGTATTTTACTACTTGCTTTGTCGTTTCATAACATTGATGACGGTAACAAAATTCGTGCGCCGGTGAAGGCGTGTTGCAGCAAGATCCATCAATGGCACAATGTGATTTGGTGATGTCGGTTTTACGAATATGACGTTTCGGAATACCGTGATACGAAAATAACAAATGATCGTATTCGAAAGTGTCTAAATGTGCTTTTATCGAATTCGCCAACGCTTTGATGTAGCCTTCTTTGTTGTAAAAAGCAGGCACATTGGTAAATTTCATTTCTGGAAAATGTTTCTGACGCAGTTCTTCAGCCAAAACTACAATAGTTGTGGTCGAAGCCATTGCATGTTGCGGATACAAAGGAAAAAGCATCACTTCTTTCACGCCTTTATCGTGCAATTCTTGCAATCCTTTTAAGATGGTCATCGTTCCGTAACGCATCGCTAAAGCTACTGGAATGTCTACTTGTGCTTGTACTTTTTTCTGCATGCGTTGCGAAATTACAACTAGTGGCGAACCTTCGTCCCACCATATTCGGGCATACGCTGCCGCTGATTTTTTTGGACGCGTTTGCAAAATAATGCCACGAACCAATAATGCACGCAATAAAAACGGTACGTCGATGACGTATTTGTCCATTAAAAATTCATCTAAATAAGGCTTAACATCTTTTGGGGTTGGACTTTCGGGCGAGCCTAAATTTACCAGTAATACTCCTTTCATTTGTTGCAATTTTAATTTTGATAAAAGTAAGTATTCTTACTTTTTGAGTTTTTAGATTAACAATTAATTAGTTGTTGTTTGATATACGTAATCGAATGAAAATGGATTTTAATTTTAACCATTCTGATTCAAATTCATCAAGTATTTTTTTGGTGTTGTTGCAAATTTCTTTTTAAAGGCCGCAATAAAGTGACTTCCGGTGCTGTAGCCAATTTTTAAGCCCACTTCGTTTACATTATATGAACCGCTGTCGAGCAATTGCCGCGCGTAATCCATTTTGTAGTCGAATAAAAATCCGTACACCGTATCGCCATAAATTTGTTTGAAACCCATTTTTAGTTTTTTCAAACTCAAGCCCACTTGTTCCGAAAGATCTTCCAAACCCGGCGGTTCCGCCATATTGGCAATCATGATTTCTTTGGCTTTTTTAATTTTCATCACGTTGTCTTCGTCAATTAAAAACGGACATTGCTCTGCATTTTGATCTTCTGAACGATTGAAATACAAGCTCAATAATTCATAGCCTTTACCTTTATAATAGAGGTTTTTAATAGACGGATTTAAATTGTAATGAAAAAGTTGACTGAGTACGATAGCCATCGACGGACTGATATCGCCTTCTTTGTAATACTTTTTGTCTTTGTTTTCATCACTCAAGAACGGAATATGGTCGGCTTCATTAGAAAACAAACCGTGAAACTTTTGAATGGAAATAATTACTGAAATCACCCACGTATTGGGAGCCAATTCTAAATTTAAAGGCAATTCTTTTTGTGGATTGTAAAACAATAATGACTTTTCATCTTTCAATTCTAAGGCATAATTTCCTTCATTGAACACAAATTTTGCTTTTCCTTTGATGCCAAAGTGAAATTGTATAAGCCCTTGATTTACGTGCCTTTTCACGTGAAAATTTTCATTTCTGTCGTTTTGAAAACGAATTAAGGTAAAATCATTTTCGATTGTTATAACTTCTTGAGAACCCATAGCGACATTTTTTCGTATATGATTTGGAAACCAACATCCAATCTTATTTAGAATTAATCTACATAATAAATTGTAAAGACTTGATTCTAGTGCAAATTTAGAATAAATAACGCTATAAAGTCGATTTTGTTTTAAAAATTCGTAGAGCGATACAAAAAGTCCCTCTAGCGTTGTTTTTATGAAAAGGATAGTAATAATTTTGTTCAACTTTTACGCAAAGTAACTTATGGAAAATTTTAATATGTCGAAACACCCTACTTTTTATGTCCTAGGTTTAAGTTATAAAAAAGCAGACGCAGCAATACGAGGTAAGTTTAGTTTAGACGCTACAGCAAAAGCAACGTTGCTGATACAAGCCGAAGCCGAAGGAATAGAATCTTTGATTGTTACCTCTACCTGTAATAGGACTGAGATTTACGGTTTTGCACAACATCCCTATCAATTAATCAAATTACTTTGTGAGAACAGTAAAGGTAGCGTTGAAGAATTTCAAGAAGTAGCTTATATCTATAAAAATCAAGAAGCCATCAACCACATGTTTCGCGTGGGAACGGGTTTAGACAGTCAGATTTTGGGTGATTTTGAAATCATTAGCCAAATAAAAATAGCGTTTAACGAAAGCAAATCGAACGGATTGGTCAATTCCTTTATGGAGCGATTGGTCAATTCGGTTATTCAAGCGAGTAAAAAAATCAAAACCGAAACCGATATTTCTTCAGGAGCCACTTCGGTTTCTTTTGCATCCGTACAATACATCATTCGTAATGTTCAAGACATTTCGAACAAAAACATTTTACTTTTCGGAACCGGAAAAATTGGAAGAAATACCTGCGAAAATTTAGTCAAACACACCAAACACGAACAAATTACCTTGATCAACAGAACCAAAGATAAAGCCGAACGATTGGCTCAAAAATTGGATGTAGTTGTAAAAGATTACGCCGATTTACAACTCGAATTGCAAAAAGCAGACGTTGTGGTTGTGGCAACAGGAGCGCAAAATCCTACCATTGACAAAGCAATTTTGAACCTGAAAAAACCGTTGTTAATTTTGGATTTATCCATTCCAAAAAACGTTCACGAAAATGTAAAAGACATCGAAGGCGTGACATTGATTCACTTGGATCATTTATCACAAATGACAGACGAAACATTGGAAAACCGTAAACTTCATATTCCGGCTGCCGAAGCTATAATTGATGAAATTAAGGCAGAGTTTATAGCGTGGACCAAAAACAGAAAATTTGCTCCGACCATTCAAGCGTTGAAAGAAAAATTGAATTCTATTAAAGACGGTGAATTGAATTTTCAACGTAAAAAAATGTCTAATTTTGACGAACAACAAGCCGAGTTAATTAGCAATAGAATCATTCAAAAAATCACCAACCATTTCGTTAATCATCTAAAAGAAGGCGAATCCATGGACGAAGGTATTGAATGGATTGAAAAAGTGTTTCAGTTGGAACAAGAAAAATCATTTTTTTAAAAAGAAAGATACGAATTACACGAATTAAAACGAATTCGTGTGATTGATTGAATTACACAAAATAAATAATTTGTGAAAATTTGTGAAATTCGTGTAAAAATAAAATAACGTGGCTGAAAAAACAATACGTATAGGAACTCGTGACAGTGAATTAGCACTTTGGCAAGCACACACCGTTCAAAAGCAGTTACACGATTTGGGTTTTAAAACAACCATCGTAGCTGTAAAATCACAAGGCGATATCATTCTCGATAAACCTTTATACGAACTCGGAATCACTGGAATTTTTACCAAAACACTCGACATCGCCATGATAAATGGAGAGGTAGATATTGCGGTTCATTCAATGAAAGATGTTCCCACCGCTTTGCCAATCGGAATTGCGCAAGCCGCCGTTTTAGTACGCGCCAATGTGTTGGATATCTTAGTCCACAAAGGCAACCTAGATTTTCTAAAAAGTAATGCCACCATTGCAACTGGAAGTTTGCGTCGACAAGCACAATGGTGGAACAAATATCCAAATCATAAAGTGGTCGATTTGCGAGGGAATGTCAATACACGATTGCAAAAATTACAAGACAACACTTGGAACGGAGCTGTTTTTGCAGCAGCAGGATTGGAGCGTTTGAACCTGAAACCAGAAAGTTTTATCAATCTCGATTGGATGATTCCAGCGCCAGCACAAGGCGCTATGGTTGTTGTTGCCATGGCAGATGATAACTTTACATTAGATGCTTTATCGCAACTCAATCATATTGAAACTGAAATTTGCACCTACATCGAAAGACAATTTTTGAAAACGCTCGAAGGCGGATGTACTGCGCCCATCGGTGCCATTGCTACCTATAATGAAAAGGAAGACACCATCGATTTTAAAGGTGTTTTACTATCGATTAATGGAAAACAAAAATTAGATATTGAAAAAAAAGTTGATATTTCAGAATGGAAAAAACTAGGTTTCAACGCTGCAATTGAAATACTACAAAACGGAGGAATGCAATTGATGCAACAAATTAAAATCGATTTAAAAAAATAATTCGTGGCAACAACCAGTAACATAGTATCCACCAAAAAGCTTTTACCAAATCAAAAGCAACTTTTATTAGATGCCAATATTACGGTATTTGACAAGGATTTTATCGAAATAAAAATCAAAAATTTTGAACTAGTCAATGTCAATCAAAACCTAATTTTTACCAGTCAAAACGCCGTTCAAAGTGTTTTACAGCATCCAAAATGTGGCGAGTTACAAGGTAAAAATGTATTTTGTGTCGGAATCAAAACCAAAGAATTTTTAGAAGAAAACGGATCGGAAGTAGCTGTTTATACCGATTATGCTTCCGATTTAGCCGAAATAATTTCGCTCATTTATGCCGATGAAACGTTTACTTTCTTTTGTGGTAATTTACGTAAAGATATTTTGCCCAATACGTTACATAAAAACGGAATTATTTTTAACGAAATAGAAGTGTATGAAACCAACAGCACCTCTCACAAAATACAAACGAAAGCCGATGGCATTTTATTTTTCAGTCCATCAGCAGTCGAAAGTTATTTAAAAAACAATACTATAAAACACGAAACCTGTTTCTGCATCGGCGAAACCTCAGCAGAAGCCTTACAAAATAAAAAAGTAAAAAACATTGTAATTGCAGAATCACCATCAATAGAGAATGTAATTGCTGAAGTGATAGAATATTATAATTAAAACAAGACCTGGCAGGTGTAAAACAACAGAAAGGTTTAAATAAAAAAGATATGATTAAAAACGACCTATTTTTAAGAGCCTTAAACAACGAAACCGTAGAACGTCCTCCTGTTTGGATGATGCGTCAAGCAGGACGTTATTTACCCGAATTCAGAGCCTTGCGCGACAAATACGATTTTTTTACGCGTTGTGAAACGCCCGAATTAGCAGCCGAAATTACAGTGCAACCGATCCGAATTGTACATCCCGATGCAGCGATTTTATTCTCTGATATTTTGGTGGTGCCACGCGCGATGGGAATTCATGTAGAATTAAAAGACAATCTCGGACCGATTATTCCGAATCCAATTCGCACCATGGAACACGTCAATCAAGTCATTGTTCCCGATGTGAATGAAACTTTAGGCTATGTTTTTGACGCGATTAAATTAACCAAACAAATGTTGAACGATGAGGTGCCATTGATTGGTTTCGCCGGTTCACCATGGACTATTTTTTGTTATGTTGTAGAAGGAAAAGGATCAAAAAGTTTCGATACAGCCAAAGGATTTTGCTTCTCAAATCCAGTTGCTGCGCACACGTTGTTACAAAAAATTACCGATACCACTATTTTATATTTGAAAGAAAAAGTAAAAGCAGGTTGCAACGCCATTCAAATTTTTGATTCCTGGGGAGGCATGTTATCGCCAGTAGATTACAACGAATTTTCATGGCAATACATCAATCAAATTGTTGAGGCCTTGGCTGATGATACCAAAGTAATTGTCTTCGGAAAAGGATGTTGGTTTGCTCTTGGCGACATGGCTAAAAGTAAAGCCTCAGCATTGGGAGTGGATTGGACATGTTCGGCTAGAAATGCTCGTTATTTGACAGGTGGAAAAATCACTTTACAAGGAAATTTCGATCCGAGTCGATTGCTGTCTCCTATTCCAACCATCAAAAAAATGGCACATCAAATGATAGACGAATTTGGGAAGGACAATTATATTGTAAATTTAGGACACGGAATTTTACCTAATATTCCTGTTGATCACGCGAAGGCATTTATTGAAGCAGTTAAAGAATATAATCAATAGCGACCGAGTATCTGAGATATCAAACTCAGTAATTCAGCAACTCAAAAAATGAAAGATAAATTCTACCAATACATACTTCAACTACAAGATCAAATTACTTCTAAATTAGAAGAGGTTGATGGCGTTGCCAAATTTCATGAAGACATTTGGACTCGCCCTGAAGGCGGCGGCGGACGAACACGAGTCATAGAAAACGGAAACGTTTTTGAAAAAGGCGGCGTTAATATTTCGGCTGTTCATGGCCAATTGCCCGAAGCTATGCAAAAAATGTTCCACGTGGGAGAAGCTGATTTTTTTGCCTGTGGATTGAGTTTGGTCATTCATCCTAAAAGTCCAATGGTGCCCACCGTTCATGCCAATTGGCGGTATTTCGAAATGTATGATGACATTGGAAATGTCATCAATTCATGGTTTGGTGGCGGACAAGATTTGACTCCGTATTATCTTTTTGAAGAAGATGCGAAACATTTTCACCAAACGTGTAAAACAGTGTGTGACAAACATAATCCCGAGTTTTATCTCAAATTTAAAAAACAATGTGATGCGTATTTTTGGAACGCTCATCGTAACGAAGCTCGAGGCATCGGAGGATTGTTCTTCGATTATTGCAAAGCTACCGATGCAATGTCTATGCAAGATTGGTGCCATTTTGTAACCGAAGTCGGCAATGGTTTCCTTGAAGCCTATGTTCCCATTGTAGAAAAGAGAAAAGATTTACCCTATGCATCGGAACAAAAAACCTGGCAAGAAATTCGCCGCGGTCGGTATGTCGAATTCAACTTAGTGCATGATAAAGGCACTTTATTCGGACTCAAAACCAACGGTCGCATTGAAAGCATTTTGATGAGTTTGCCACCACACGTGCAATGGGTGTATGATCATCATCCAGAGGCGGGAAGTGATGAAGAAAAACTAATTCAAGTATTAGAAAAACCAAAAGATTGGATATAAATTAATCATACCATTAAGAAATTAAGGAGCATTTAGGCCTAATTTTTCTTAATATCTAAATGGTAATAAACAAAAAAACATGTTCCCACTTAGAAGAAACCGACGATTACGCACCAACGAAAGTATTCGTTCTCTAGTGCGCGAAACCATTCTTTCGCCCAACGACTTTATTGTGCCGCTTTTTGTTGTAGAAGGAAAAGGCGTTCGCGATGAAATTCCATCCATGCAAAACTATTTTCGTCTCAGTCTTGACAACCTCGACAAAGAAGTCAAAGAACTGTGGAAACTCGGATTAAAATCGGTGTTGCTTTTCGTAAAAGTGCCCGATAACCTAAAAGACAACAAAGGTACCGAAGCACTAAATCCAAACGGATTGATGCAACGCGCCATCAAAACCGTAAAAAATGCATGTCCCGAAATGATTGTCATGACGGATGTAGCACTCGACCCGTATTCGATTTATGGGCACGACGGTATTATCGAAAACGGTCAAATTGTAAACGATGCAACCGCTTTGTTTTTGGCCCAAATGAGTGTGTCACATGCGCAAGCCGGAGCCGATATTGTGGCGCCAAGCGACATGATGGACGGTCGAATTTTAGAAATACGGAAAACGTTAGAAGACGAAGGCTTTACCAATACCGGAATTTTAGCCTATTCTGCCAAATACGCCTCTGCACATTACGGTCCGTTTCGCGATGCTTTAGACAGTGCACCGGTCGATTTACAAAACATCCCAAAAAACAAAAAGACCTACCAAATGGATTACCACAATCGATTGGAAGCCCTTCGCGAAACCCGAATGGACATAGAAGAAGGCGCCGATATTGTGATGGTAAAACCCGGAATTGCCTATTTGGATATCGTGCGTGAAATTAAAAACATGAGTGAAGTTCCTGTGGCTGTCTACCAAGTTTCGGGTGAATATTGCATGATTAAAGCCGCAGCCGAACGCGGTTGGATTGATCATGATGCCGTGATGATGGAGCAAGTTACTGCGATAAAAAGAGCAGGAGCCGATTTGATTGCGAGCTATTTCGCCAAAGATGTAGTGAAATTGATTTCTTAAATTTATTTGCAGCTGTTTCCAGCTTTTCACTGCAATCTTTTTATTTTTGGCAGCAAAAATAAAAAGGATTTCCGTTACAATCTGGGCTAGGAATGCAGTAACAACAATACCAATACCAATGAAAAAAGTATCTTACATTCTCTTCGTCGCCATTTTTACCTTCAGTTGTAGTACAAGAGAGGCAAAAAAATCTAATGATACTGCAGCTGAAGTCGCTACTATCGAAAAAGGACAGGAACTTTTTGAAAGCAACAATTGCATTGCCTGTCACAAAGTTGACCAAAAAGTAGTCGGTCCGAGTTTGCAAGAAACTGCCAAAATTTACAAAGAAAAAAATGGTGATTTGGTAGCATTTTTAAAGGAAGAAGCCCAACCGTTGGTTGATGAAACACTGTATGAAACGATGAAAATCAATTTGCAAATCACCAAAACGATGTTAGATGCTGAGTTAGAGTCGTTGGAAATGTACATTTTGAGTCATTCAAAATAAAGACTTCTTTTTTTAAAACTTAAAATTACTATTTCTATATAAATCAAATAAAGTATGAAGACAACAACTTTTTCTTTGCTTTTACTATTGTTTATTTCTAGCGCCTTTTCGCAAACGAAATCTAATTTTAGTTCGCTTAAAAACGAGGTTAGTCCTTCATTGTTTAATAAGGAAGAGACAACTACGAAGGTTTTTTATACCATTCAAATCTTAGGCAAAATAACATGGAACGACGCTCCAAATGCACAAACGATTAATTTAAATCCAAAAAACTTCAGTTGGCATAAAGATGCTAGACAATTAGAGCGTTATAGGGATACTTACATAAATGGTCAAAATCAAAATGCGTGTGGTCCCGATGTTCCTCTCGATATCCATAAACAGCTCATCCAAAGCGCCTATTCTAAAGACATAATGCATCGTTAATATGAATATTGCCGATTTTGCTACACCAATTGGCATTGCTATAATCTCTGGAGATGAAAAAGGCGTAGCCGTTATTTTAATTATGCAAACTGGTGCCATTTCTTCAATAGTTCCTGAAAATTTAAGAAAACCGACTGCCCAACTCAATGAATGCTTCGATGGAAAGCGAAACGATTTCGATTTAAAATCAACCCAAAAGGCACCGATTTTCAGCAAAAATTTTGGCAGGAAATGTGCACGATTCCCTTTGGGAAAACCATGTCGTATTTCGATTTATCAAAAAAATTAGGCAATGTAAAAGCCATTAGAGCTGTCACTTCCGCCAATGGTAAAAACCATTGTGGAAAGTAATTCCGTGACACCGCGTCATCGGAACTAACGGTTCGTTGACAGGCTACGCAGATGGTTGATGGCAAAAAATGGTTGTTAGAACACGAAAGTCCATGTCAACAACAAACGTTATTTTAATTTTTTTTAAAAGTAACGAACAAATTACTTAATTTCGTAATTGTAAGCCAGTTAAATTATTAATCAACGCCATCTAAAATTAGTATTATGATTGAAAAACTTCGATTAGATCACATTTTGTTTCTTGACATAGAAACCGTTCCAGAACAAGACAACTTTCAGAATCTGGATGAAGACCTACAACACTTGTGGGAACTCAAAACCCAATACCAACGAAAAGACGAATTCACTCCTGAAGATTTTTATGAACGTGCCGGAATTTGGGCTGAGTTTGGAAAAATTGTCTGTATTTCTGTCGGCTATTTTGTCTCTAAAGGCGACATTCGGAATTTTAGAGTAACGTCTTTTTTTGGTGAGGAGAAAAAGATTTTGACCGATTTTAATAATTTGCTTGCCAATCATTTCAACGGACCGCAGCATTTATTATGTGGACACAATGCTAAGGAATTTGATTTTCCGTTTATTGCACGACGTATGATTATCAATCAAATTGCACTGCCAAGTAAACTCAATTTGTTTGGAAAAAAACCATGGGAAATACCACATTTGGATACTTTAGAATTATGGAAATTTGGCGATTACAAACACTTTACTTCCTTGAAATTGTTGACTAAAATTCTCGGAATTCCGACCTCAAAAGATGATATCGATGGAAGTCAAGTGGCACACGTTTTTTATGTTGAAAAAGACATTGACCGAATCGTAACCTACTGCGAAAAAGATGTCATTGCAGTGGCACAAGTGTTTCTTCGGTATAGAAAAGAAGAGTTATTAATTGCAGATGAAATTATTCACATATAAAAAAAGGAGGTCATATCGACCTCCTTTTTGTTTTGGTTTCTTAAAAACTATTTACGTAGTACAATCTTTTTAGAAATGGAACCAGTACTATTTTGGATAGTTACTAAATACACTCCATCTTGAAGATTATCGATGGTAAAAGCAGAATTGATTTGATCGGTTTCTTGTGAAAGAATTGTTCTTCCTTGTAAATCAAATAAAGTGATTGTTGTTTTTTCCGAAATATTTGGGATACTAACATTCACTGTTCCGTTAGTAGGATTTGGATACACACTAGTATTGACCAAAGCAGTATTGTCGTTTACAGATAAGGCATTCATAACTCTACACATATTAATGCTAAACAAGTTTACTGTTCCACCATCACCATTATATGGATCATTAATACGCAAAATCCACGTTCCGTCAGCTGGTAATGCATTTAACGCACTTAATGATTGGAATGGAGCAATGCTTCCTGAAATAGAAGGATTTCCTGAACACGCTGGGAATCCTCCTTCATCATCCATAGTACAATTTATATTATCGTTATCACCACAAGGCTCTTGTAATAAAATGATAATTGGACTGCCAATCTCAGGTGGACCTTCTAATGAAATGGTCATATCTTGAACGTAGGTGTGAGTTAGATTGATATTTACATTAATATCACCAATAATGTATCCTCCTGTTATTGTTAACGGAACGCTAGCTGTTGAGTTCGCAACAGAAGCAATAGAAGCATCAGAAAAATCAGTCGCAGTAAATGTTTGGTCACAAATTAATATTCCAGTATCAAATGAGAATATGGCTGCATCTCCAATAGTACCAGTACCACATCGGTTAGTCGGAATGACTCTCCAATAGTATCTTGTTTGCTGGGCTAAACCTCCAACATTATATTGATTGGTCGTTACTAAGTCGTTTGCATATAAAACGGTAAAAGAAGGAGTTAAAGATACTTGAACATTGTATGTCTCGGCATTGGTTTGAGCTTGCCATTTTAATACTGTTGAAGTAGACAAACCAGTCTGTCCGTTTGTTGGATTATTTAATACAGCATTTTGAAAAACACCATTGTATACGGTTAGTAATTTGTATCTAGTTTCAGTTTCTGTACCATTATTTCCTACAATTCCAACTGAATATTCACCCGGTTGTATACTTGTTAAGTTTGAAATGGTCATAGTTACAGTTCCGTTGGTACTGCGTGAAGATGGAGTAAATGTTGCCGTGGCTCCTGCTGGCAAACCTACAGCTGAAAAATTGGTTGTTCCGCCGCCTGTTTGTGTATAATTAAAATTATAAATTGCATTTTGATTGGCACAAACTATTAAATTATCGGTACTAGAGTTTAAAGCAAATGCAGAGTTGATACCCGTAATTACTAATGAATATTTTTGACTTCCACTTACTAAATTTCCTTTATGAGTTACAGTAATCGTATAATTTCCTGCAGCTGGCGTATCAATTTTTACTTGCTCCACATTATCTACATTATTATCAGAACTTCTAATGGCATCTCCAATAGCATCCTCTAATTTCCAAGGGAAAAAAGTAGTACTGTTTCTTGTAATACGTATGTCCAAATCATTAACCAATGCACGAGTAGGATCATTTTCTCCTAATCCACCACCATTTGGAACTCCAGGAACGTCAGTCCAAGTAATTGAGGCAATTAGAGGAGTTGTTCCTGAAGCATTTACGTTCATAGAAAAACTACCACCTTGTGCTATCTTTTCCTCAGAAACCCATGAAGATAAACCGTTACTATTTAATGTTTCAACAGCTTTTTTTGCATTTAATAACCCCCAACCAAATACCGGATCCGGACCAGTTTGTCCCGCGTCGTCTGCAGTATGACATGCCAAACCTTTTAGTGTTGAGGCAAGCATGAAACTGTTGGTTAAATTTTTATAATGTTGTTGCAATAAAATAAGTGTTCCAGCCACATTAGGAGATGACATTGATGTACCAGTCAAACTTGTTGTGGCTGTGTTGCTTGTACTATTTGTTGATGTTACATTTGTACCATTTCCAGTGATATCTGGTTTTATTCTTAAATCATCAGTTGGCCCTTGACTACTACTAGAATTTATAGTAACACTTGTTAAATTTCCGCTAGCATCAACTGTTGCATCATTAGCGTTGGCAACTACTAAATTGTTTTTACACGTTTTATTGGTTGTTAACTTATCACGTCCAAAGGCAAGAGGATTTGCATTGGCGGTGCTGTTTCCATCGTTTCCTGCAGAAAGTACAGGAAGATAATAAGGAGCGAGATACACAACTTCATCCCAAAGTGCAGAATCGTAAATGTAAGCACCAACTATCCAAGGCGCTAAAGGACCACCAGTGCCGGATAAAGGAACTCCATAGGAATGATTAGAGATTAACATACCTGCTTGTGCTTCTGCAGTTGCTTCACTTTCATCATCTGTCCAATTGAATGTGCGACCTAAAGCTTGTGGAGCCATTCCTTTTATAGCGGCCGTACCCGAAATCATAGTACCCGTAACGTGTGTTGCATGTCCGCTTAAAGTTCCAGAAGGATCATCAACAACTTCAACACGACCCCCAAAAGCATTGTGTGATTCTCTTACTCGACCACCATCCCATACACGAACAGTCATTCCCTGACCTTCTAGGTTTAAATTCATGCCTCCACCAGAATGTAAAAAGTTTGTTCTTGTAGATCGTGCGGCAGCAATATTATCTGTTGTGTAATACATTGGATATCCATCAGGAGTTAATTTCATTAATTCTGATCGCGTTCCATTTTCACCCTCAATCACTATCGGCCAATTATTTATTCTAGCAGCCGCTTCAGCTTTTTGCTTTTCAATTTGAGCTTTTTTTCTGTAAAGGATTTCTTTTTCCTTTAGTTTGTTCAAATCATAGTTGGCTACAATTTTCTTTACATCATCTGGAGTTTGGCTGTAAGCCGTTATTCCAAAAAGAATAAAAAGCAACGATAATAAGTAAGAATTTTTCATTTAAATAAGTAAATTAATAGTTTTTCAGTTAAAATAATTGTCAAATATATAAATCATCACCTAATTATTTTCATTTTTATTGAATATTAGTTTAAAGTTTATAAATTGTTTAATCTTATACTATAAACAATTGGTTGCTACTCCTATAAATATAGTGTAATCAGTAGTCTTTATAAATTTACGAATACATTAAATAAATAGTTTTCAAACAAATATTTTTTTTAATTCAAAAGCGATAAATGCTACATTTACAAAAAATAACAAAGTATGGTATTAAGTAGATTTTGGCTGGCTATTTTTATTTCTTCTATCGTTTTTGTGGTATTCAGTTTATTTATAGGCAAAAGTTATACTATTGATTATGTTTTAAACGGGAAAAAAGACGATCCTATTTTAATTTCTGAAAAATACCTACAAGATGTACCTGCTTTTATAAAAGATAGTATCGAAAAGGCTCCAGATAAAACAATGGTCATCAATCGTGATACTTTGAACATTGATTCTACTTATGTTTTTTCTAATAAAGTTGTAAAAATTTATAGTGGAAAACAAAAATCAGATGGACTTTTACCTACCTGCAAAAACACTCTGCTCGATTTGATTTTGCCACTTATGGCCTATTTGGCCTTTTTCTGTGGACTGATGGAACTTTTAATTATATCAGGTGCATCACAAAAATTGGCGAAAATATTAAGCCCAGTTTTTGTAAAAGTATTTCCAAGTATTCCAAAAAATCATCCTTCAATTTCGTACATGACGCTAAATTTTGCTGCTAATTTTCTTGGATTAGACTCGGCAGCAACACCATTTGGATTAAAAGCCATGGAGAGTTTGCAAGAAATAAATCCAGAAAAGGATAAAGCTAGTGATGCACAAATCATGTTCATGTGTCTACATGCCTCTGGACTTACACTTATAGCAACTTCAATTATTGGATATCGCGCCGCTGCTGGTTCGTCAAATCCAGCTGATGTGATGTTGCCTTGCATAATTACCTCTTTTATTGGAACCATTGCTGCGTTTTTAATTGTAGGAATTAAACAAAAAATTAACTTCAAAAGTGCGTCTTTGGTTGCAGGATTAATGGGGTTGATAGGTGCAATTATTGGTTTGTTGATGTATGTAAATCATTTGGATTTAATTGGTAAAAATTATTTTACGTCTAATCTTTCTGCTTTGATTTTGGTTGTAATAATTGTGTTCACATTGATATTATCGTTCGTAAAAGAAAAGAAATTTACAGAAGCAAACACCACCGTTTATGAAGCATTTGTGGTTGGAGCAAACAACGGAGTTAAAACTGGAGTCACTATTTTTCCTTATGTTTTAGGAATGTTAGTGGCTATTTCGTTGTTCAGAAATAGTGGACTATTTGAAATTATAAGTAACTGGATTGCATTTGGATTTTCCAATATGGGCGTAAGCAAAGAAATTACCGACGCGCTTCCAGTAGCAATGCTTAGGCCTTTTAGTTCTGCAGGCTCACGCGGATTTTTAATTGATTCGATGAATACTTTTGGCGCCGATTCAATGACAGGAAGATTGAGTAGTATTTTTCAATGCAGTGCCGAAAGTACGTTTTATGTAATTGCAGTTTATTTTGGTTCGCTTAATATAAAAAACACTCGATATGCTTTAGGGACAATGCTTTTAGTAGATGTAATTTGTGTGATTACTGCAATTTTTGTGGCGGGTTGGTTTTTTTAGTGTTTTCCTGCAAGGTTTCCAAAACCTTGTAGGTATAAATGAAAGTCTATGAAATTAGAAGTTTTAGAAAGAGATCATTTCTACCACATTTATAATAGAGGAATAAATAGTGAAAATATTTTTATATCCGATGATAATAAATCCTATTTTCTAAAATTACTTTCAAAACATTTAAATGATAAAATAAAAGTTTTTGCTTATTGTTTAATGGATAATCATTTCCATTTTCTTATCAAATTAGTTGATGATGAAAAGGAAGTAACTCAAGCATTTTCAAATTTTTTTAATTCTTATGCAAAGGCTTTTAATAAACAAAACAACAGAACAGGGAGTTTATTCGAAAAACATTTTAAAAGGATAAAAATTCAAGATGAAATTTACTTAAGAAACATTATTCAATATATCCATCTCAATCCTAAACATCACTTAAATATAGATTACAAAACTTATAAGTTTTCTTCATTTCAATCGATTATTTGCACTAATCAAACTAAATTAGCGAGATCTGAAGTTTTGAGTTACTTTGATAACGTTGACAATTTTATCTTCTGTCATAATTTTAGAAATGATTTTTTATCAGAAAATTTTACATTTGAATAATAAACACAAAATGCTTCTTTTTTTACCCTTGTGTGAATAAATGTTAAAACTAAAATAAACAAACCTACAAGGTTTTGGAAACCTTGCAGGTTATCCGTAACTTTACACTTCAAAAATATTTCACAATGGACTTTATATATCAAGATCCGTATCCGATATTAAAAGAGGATACGCAGTGAAACATTATGGTTGATAACAAATTAAATTATTAAGTGCGTACTTCTACTCATAAAGAAAAAAAGGATGTTTATAAACATCTTTTTTTGTTTAAACAATAAACTTTATTTGATATGAATTTATTGAAATATTTTTTTTTCAATAAGTTTCTTAAAATCCTAGTATAATTTTTACATCTTCATCTGATTCTGTTTTCTTAATCTGCTTCTCTAATTCCTTAGTATTAGTATCGGCCAAAGCAATCATTTTATCGAGAATTGATATAATGTTATTTCCTTTCATAATTTCAGTTTCTCCATCCAAAACAACTTTGTAATCAGTTAATAAGACATTTAAGATCTCGCTTGATTTTTTATACAAATACTCTCCTTTAGGATATGTTTCTCTTACAAGTCGTTCAAGAGTTACGGGGTCGACCCAAAAACTTTGTTTATTTAAAACATACAGACTTTTAAACTTATTAAACAATGTATCGATTTTAATAACTTGCGCATCAAATTTGACTTTTGCTTGAGCTTTTTTTTCAATTAGCTCATTAATTTCATTTATTTTATCTTTAGGATATTGTTCGTTATTTGCTAGATCAGAAGCTAAAGTAAATTGCTTTTTTGCTTCATCATAATCCTTTTTTACTAAAGAACTTTCTCCATATGTAATATAGTTCTTATAATTTTGCGCATCCTCTTTTTCTTTTTCATCCTTCTTTCTTCGATCATATTCAAGAATTTCAGCTTCTATCCTTATTCTTCTTTTTTCACTCTCGCCATTTATATAATTATCTTCTTCTATTAAATTCCCGTTTTCATCATATACTTTCCAAACACCGTGGAGTTCCAATTTTTTAAAATTTCTTTCATATTTAATAGTTTTACCGTCTTCATAATATGAAATTACTTTACCATCTTGGACTTGAAAGTCATAGGTTCCTGGGGTATCGTAATATTTTATATAGTGTAGTTTACCGTTGTCATAATTTTCTAACCATTTTCCAATGGGACCATCATTTTTACATTGCCCTTGTTTCATTATTCCACCGTATTCAGAATAGGCTTTATAAGAACCATTCAATGTTCCATATGCATCTGTGTAGTATTGTCTCTTAATTTTAGTTTTAGCCCAGTCATAATACTCTTTTACAAGTTTTTGAGAATATGCATTTAATGATAATGCTAAACTTAATAGTAAAATTATTTTTTTCATATGTTTAAGATTTTTTAATTTGAAATTTCAATATAATTTAAAGTGGCACTGCCGGCGAAGTTTTTAATAGTTTTAGTACTACTATCATTATAGACAATTAGAAACTCAATAGTAGTGTTTTCAGGAAGATAAATAGGATGGAAATCACTAGTATTATTAATTCTCTTGCTATATTGTTCAGAAGTTAAATCTGTTTTAATAATACCATTTATACTTTTAATAAAAACATAAACTGAGCAATGATTCAGTTCCCCATTATTCCAACTATCTTTTACTTTAAACTTTGTTTCTATGTCCGAAAATATATTTTGTATTATCCAAGTTTTACCACTAGGGACTGTAAATTTTGCAGTTGCATTTGTAAATTCAACAATGTTGGCTTTTCCATTAAAACTTTGAGCAGCGCTTTTGAAAAAATCATAACACTTGTTGAGCAAAATGCTGCAAAAAACACCGCCATTTTGGGTTATTGGGCAGAATTGAATTTCAACCAATTAAAAGTGTATTATGCTTTTGCATTGGTTAATAAGAATAGGAAAGAAGAAGCTATTGTAGTATTCAAACAAATAAAGCCCGACTACTTTGATTTGAATTTTAAAGATCGAATCAATACAGTGTATAAATCTTTGCAAACTAATTTAAAATAGCAATAGAAATCCTCCTATCGTTGCCAACACTATCAGTAACCAATCTTTGCTGTTCAGTTTTTCTCTAAAAAACTTAAGTCCAACCGCTAAAACTATGAGTTCAAATAAAAGCCCAATAAGTATATTTAAACTGACAGGAAGTTGAGTTAAAGTAAAATTACTCAACAAACTTCCTCCAGCCACAAGAAAACCCATAAATAAACAAAGCAATAGATTGTTCTTATTTAATTTTGGAGGAATTACTTTTTTTTCATTAAACATAAGTAATCCAACACACGAAACAAAAACACATAATTCGAGTATTATACTAAAATCAAGAATTCCAAATTTTTTTATTGGAATTAAATACAACACAAAGGATATTCCCCAAATCATACTAAATAATAAAGTTAAAAATAATTCTTTGGAAACTTTAAAGTCAACTAATTTATCTTTTTGCTGAAGAAATAGACCTATTAATATCAATGAAAGTGCTATATATTTAGGAGCACTTAATGATTCGTTGAAAATTAATACCGAAGTAACAATTGTAAAAAGATAAGAAATTCCGTTTAGAGGAGCAATAAAACTTAATCGTCCATTTTGCAATGCTTCTGTATAAAAATAAAGTCCCCAAAAGCTAAAAAGGCAAATAGAAATACATACTATCCAATCTTTAAAAGTAATAACTGAAATTACTTTATTTAAGTTTTCAATTTCATTATATTGAAAATAAAACTTAATTAATAAAAATAAAAATAATGTAGCAATAACTCTGTAGAAAATATAATGGTAATTTTTTTTACCATTGATTAATATTTTCTTCCATGCTATTCCAGAAACGAGAAAAAATAGAGATGAAATTATTTTTAATAGTAATGAAGTATTAAAATCGAGCATTTACTTTTAATAATTTATTTTTTTTCAAATATAAGAATCTTTTAAAGTAGTATACTTTTCTGCATTAATTCACTACAAATTTACCAACATCAATTTAGCAAATAATTAATTCTTCAATCAATATACATTACTTAACTTTACGCTTCAAAATTGAAAAGAAAATGGACTTCCTATACCAAGATCCGTATCCCATTTTAAAAGACGATACGCACTACAAAAAACTCACTTCTGATTACGTAAAAGTCGAACAGTTGGGCGATAGAGAAATTCTCACCATCGATCCAAAAGGCATTGAATTGTTAGCACAAGAAGCTATGAACGACGTGTCATTTATGTTGCGAACGGTACATTTGCAAAAGCTAAACAACATTCTAAACGATCCTGAAGCAACCGATAACGACCGATTTGTAGCGTACAATTTATTGCAAAATGCTGTCGTTGCCGTTGAAGGTCAGTTGCCGTCTTGTCAAGATACTGGAACCGCAATCGTTATGGCCAAAAAAGGCGAAAACGTATACACCGGAGCCGATGATGCCGAATGGCTATCCAAAGGGATTTTCAATACCTACCAAATGAAAAACTTAAGGTATTCGCAAATTGTTCCGATATCGATGTTTGAAGAAAAAAATTCGGGTTCCAACTTACCGGCACAAATCGATATTTATGCTAAAAAAGGCAATTCGTATGAGTTTTTATTTTTAGCCAAAGGAGGCGGTTCGGCCAATAAAACTTTTCTGTACCAAAAAACAAAATCACTGTTGAACGATAAAGCAATGGAAGAATTTGTACGGGATAAAATCAAAGATTTAGGAACGTCTGCTTGTCCGCCGTATCATTTGGCTTTGGTCATTGGAGGTACATCTGCCGAAGCGAATTTGTCTGCCGTAAAAAAGGCGTCTGCCGGTTATTTTGATAATTTACCTACTTCTGGAAACATGTCGGGACAAGCGTTTCGCGATTTGGAATGGGAGAAAAAAGTACTAAAATATTGCCAAGAAAGTGCTATTGGAGCGCAATTTGGAGGAAAATATTTTGCTCATGATGTGCGTGTAATTCGTTTGCCACGCCACGCAGCCTCCTGTCCGGTTGGATTGGGTGTTTCGTGTTCTGCTGATCGAAACATCAAAGGTAAAATCACGAAAGACGGAATTTTTGTCGAACAACTTGAAGTGAATCCAAAGCAATTTTTACCTGCAACGCCGCCGCATTTGGAAGCACCAGTCGAAATCGATTTGAACCGTCCGATGGCGGAAATTTTAGCCGAATTATCGAAGTATCCAATTAAAACGCGATTGAAATTGAACGGAACTTTAATCGTTGCGAGAGATATTGCCCATGCCAAAATCAAAGAACTATTGGATGCCGGAAAACCCATGCCAGAATATTTTAAAAATCATCCCGTATATTACGCTGGTCCAGCAAAAACTCCAGATGGAATGCCGTCGGGAAGTTTCGGACCAACAACAGCGGGACGAATGGACGTGTATGTTGACGAATTTCAAAAAGAGGGTGGAAGCATGATTATGCTTGCCAAAGGAAACCGAACCAAAGAAGTGATGGAAGCGTGTAATAAATATGGCGGGTTTTATTTGGGTTCTGTTGGTGGACCAGCAGCAATCTTGGCTCAGGATAATATTTTGAAAGTGGAGGTGGTTGATTTTGAAGAATTGGGAATGGAAGCCGTTCGAAAAATTACGGTAAAAGATTTCCCAGCATTTATCATTACCGACGATAAAGGAAACGATTTCTTTGCTAATTTATAATTTGAAGGTTACACGAATTTCACAAATTTTCACGAAAATGTGTTTGCACATTTATTTCACTAATTTGTTTTTGTGTAATTAGTAAGCCGATATAATTCGTGTACATTTGTGAAATTCGTGTTTAAAAAAAATTATGGTCTTCACAGAAACATTTAACGAGTTCTACGAAAAAGTCAAAATAAGTTTGGCCGATGGCACTTTTGCGAAACTAACCTTAGCCAAAACCATTGGAAACACTGAATTGATGAACATTTATGTTCGTCCAGTGCTCGAAGAAAATGATTTGCAATTGGAGTTGAAATTCAAATTTCAAAAGGAAGAAATTGTCGAAATCCATTCGATTGATTCAGCTTTTCCGAGGTTGTTGGAGTTCATCAACAATCCGTTTTTGTCAGCCATATTGTTTACGACCGAATTTGATTTGACTTATAAATTGAATAAGAAAAGAGTAGTAAGTTTGGTAGAACAATTTCCAACGTTTGGAAATGCCTCAGAAGTATTGTTAGACTATTTAAAAAAGTAATTAAAAAGCACAAAACTCCATCTGAATTTTGTGCTTTTCAATTTTTTATACAACTATTTAATCGAGTTGCATCTCCGGAATTTCACCTTCAATAATCAATTGCGCTTCTGTAGCAGCAATAATATCTTCGACCGAAACACCAGGAGCACGTTCTAAAAGCTTGAATCCGTTGGGTGTAATTTCCAAAACGGCCAATTCGGTTACCACTTTTTTAACACAAGCCACACCTGTTAAAGGCAAGCTGCATTTTTTTAGTATTTTACTTTCGCCTGCTTTATTAACGTGCATCATGGCTACGATAATGTTTTCGGCAGAAGCTACCAAATCCATCGCGCCGCCCATTCCTTTGACCATTTTACCTGGAATTTTCCAATTGGCGATGTCGCCATTTTCAGACACTTCCATTGCGCCGAGAATAGTTAAGTCAACATGTTGTCCGCGAATCATTCCGAAACTAAAAGCCGAATCAAAAAAACTCGCTCCAGGTAAGGTAGTAATCGTTTGTTTTCCGGCATTGATTAAATCGGCATCTTCTTCGCCTTCAAAGGGAAACGGACCCATACCGAGCACACCGTTTTCACTTTGAAATTCGACGTCAATTCCCTCCGGAATGTAATTTGCGACTAAGGTCGGAATGCCAATTCCCAGATTCACATAATAGTTGTGTTGTAACTCTTTTGCGATACGCTGTGCAATTTGATTTTTATCTAACATAATTTGATGATTTGAAAATTTGATGATTTACAAATTAAGTCTTCTTACTCGAAGAAATAATTTTTGATAAAATCAAATTTATAGATTGTATTTCCTTATGAAGCTCTTCACTTGGATTGGGATAAAATTCTGATTCTTTACATAAGTTTAACCAATATTGAACTTCATCTGCTTCTTTAGCTGCGATTTTGAATTTATGAATAAAATCTGCTTTACTTTCAGCATTTTGAGCTTCTCTAATGTTGGCTCCTATTGATGTTCCGCTTCTGAAAATTTGTGAAGCCATTTCAAAACGATTTGTTTTACGAATTTCTTCAACGTAAGCAATAATTTTTAAAGCAAATTCAAAACTTAAATTTACTATTAAATTGTCTTTGTCGTTTCTCATCTTCAAATTAATGAATTTTCAAAATATTTTGCGAACGGTTCTCTGCTCAATTCTTTTCTCGTATTTCTCTCCTTGGAAGATTCGGCTTACCAATATTCCCGGAATATGTATTTCATTCGGATCTAAACTTCCAACAGGCACTAGTTCTTCCACTTCCGCGATGGTGATTTTTGCAGCACCACACATACACGGATTAAAATTTCGGGCTGTTCCTTTAAATATTAGGTTACCGGCTTCGTCGCCTTTCCATGCTTTTACAATGGCAAAATCGGCTTTAAACGCCTGTTCCATGACGTGCATTTTACCATTGAATTCGCGGGTTTCTTTTCCGATGGCTACTTCGGTTCCGAAGCCAGCTGGTGTAAAAAAAGCGGGAATTCCGGCTTGTGCTGCACGACAACGTTCGGCTAATGTGCCTTGCGGAATGAGTTCTACTTCCAATTCGCCCGAAAGCATTTGGCGTTCGAACTCGGCATTTTCACCAACGTAAGAAGACACCATTTTTTTGATTTGTTTTTGTTGGAGCAACAATCCGAGACCGAAATCATCGACACCAGCATTGTTTGAAATGCACGTGAGGTTTTTGGGTTTTTTAGACACCAATTCGGCGATGCTATTTTCTGGAATACCACAAAGTCCGAAACCACCCAACATAATAGTCATGTTGTCTTCTATTCCGGCAAGTGCTTCTTTTACAGAATTTACTTTTTTATTGATCATAGCTGTGCAATACGTTTTTGATTATTGAGAGGTTCTAGCCCTGATAGTAGCGGAAATCCTGACATTGCGTTAGATAATCGTCATGAGATTACTACTTGCCTTGCAATGACAGATTGTAGCGAATAGCAGGATTAGCTTTTAAAAATTACTGTTCAAATTCTTGAATATCTTGTTCTTCAACTGTTGTCGAATCGGGAACAACCGCTGCTTTTGGATAATAACAATCGACTTTAATACTGTTATTTTCAGGCACTTCAAAAGGATCTTTGGATATGAGCAAGTCTTTATCTTCGTAACATTTTTTCATGAAATACCCCCAAATTGGTAGAGCCGCCGTAGCACCTTGACCATAGGTTATGCCTTTAAAACGCGCCGATCGATCTTCGCAACCCACCCAAACGCCAGTTACTAAATTGGGAACCATTCCCATAAACCAACCATCAGATTGGTTTTGTGTAGTTCCGGTTTTTCCGGCGATAGGATTTTTAAATACATACGGATAACCTGTCCAGCGGTTATCGCCACTTCCTCCACCTTCGGTACGCAAACGAACACCAGAGCCGGTTTGTGTGACACCTTCGAGTAATTTGATTACTGCAAACGCCACATCTTTGCTCAACACATCATGTGATTCTATTGTAGGTTCATAGATGATTGCACCGTTTTTGTCTTCGATTCGAGAAATAAATTGAGGTTTGATGTAAACACCTTGATTGGCAAAGGTGCTGTATGCCGCCACCATATCGTGAACGGTAATATCTACAGCACCAAGTGCTATAGAAGGTTGCACCGGAATTTCAGAAGTTACGCCTAATTTATGTGTCATTTCTACCACTGCTTCAGGTCCGGTTTTATCAATTAATTTAGCAGAAATCGTGTTGATTGAATTGGCGAGAGCCGATTGCAAAGTGACCATCCCGCGGTATTTTTGGTCCGAATTTCTCGGTTCCCAATCTTCGGTTACATGGTGTCTTCCTTTTCGAATGATAAACGGACCGTCAACAAAAGTGTCGCAAGGCGAATACCCCAATTGTTCGATAGCGGTAGCGTAAACAAACGGTTTGAAGGTTGAACCTACTTGACGCGCGCCTTGACCAACGTGATCGTATTGAAAATATTTGTAATTAATGCCGCCCACCCAGGCTTTTATTTGTCCGGTTTGCGGTTCCATTGCCATCACACCCGCTTGCAGAAAATGCTTGTAATACCTTATAGAATCCATTGGTGTCATGACGGTATCGCGTTCGCCTTTCCAGGTAAACACCGTCATTTTGGTTTTGACTTTGAACGACGCTATAATTTCTTCGTCGGTTTTATCCATGTCCTTTAGGATGCGCCATCTTTCAGAATTTTTCATCGCCTTGTCGAAGATTTTCTTGGTTTCGGCTTCGGTAATGCTTAAAAAAGGAGCGTTTTTATTTCCTTTTTGTTGTATAAAAAATTCTTCTTGTAGGTTTTTGATGTGGGCTTGAACAGCTTCTTCAGCATGTTCTTGAATTTTCGAATCAAGAGTTACGTAAATTTTTAATCCGTCGCCATAAATGTCATATTCTTCACCATCGGGTTTTTTGTGGTCTTTTACCCAATTTTTCATGTAATCGCGAAGGTATTCTCTGAAATAGGTAGCGGTTCCGTCAAGGTGACTTTCGGGATGAAAATCGAGTTTTAGCGGTTTGTTAGCCAACAGTTGACGTGCCGATTCTTCGATATGATTGTTTCGCACCAATTGCCCCAAAACGATGTTGCGTCTTTTGATGGCTCTTTCTGGAAAACGGTTCGGATTGAAACGCGATGGATTGGTTAGCATGCCCACAATTAAGGCACTTTCTTCTACTTTTAAATCGCGTGGTTCTTTATTGAAATACACTTTAGATGCTGACCGAATTCCCACTGCACCGTTTACAAAATCGACTTGATTAAAGTACAAAGCGATGATTTCTTGTTTGGTATATTGTCGTTCTAGTCGAATGGCGATGATCCATTCTTTGGCTTTTTGAACGATACGAAAAGGTAAAAATTTTGACCCTTCGCCATGAAATAAATTTTTAGCCAATTGTTGTGTGATGGTACTGGCACCGCCGTCTCTTCCTAATTGTACTGCTGCGCCAAAAGTACGTCGCGCATCGATACCCGAATGTTCGTAAAAACGTTCATCTTCAGTAGAAACAAGCGCATCGACTAATGATTTGGGTAAATCTTTAAATTTGATAGCAGTTCTATTTTCGTTGTAAAATTTACCTAAAGTTACTCCATCAGACGAAATAATTTCAGTGGCCAAATTCGATTCGGGATTTTCTAAATCTTCAAACGAAGGCATTGCGCCAAACAATCCCCATGAGGCAAATAGGAAGAAGAGAAAAATGCCGACAAGGGTATAAAAAAACAGCCTCCAAAATTTTTTTGAATAGTATTTGATGTCTTTTGCTGGTGTAGTAGTTGTTTTTGCCATGATTATTCTTTTTCAATTCTAAATCCAACTTCAGAAATGCCTTCTAAATTAGTTATTCCTACTACTTTACCCGTTTGTCTGTTGGCTTGTTGTATGGAAACTTTGTATGGTCCTTTTAAATTAAACGGAACTTTTTCTTTGTAAAAAAGTTTGCTTTCTTTCACATCGGTGAAGCCATCGCCTAGTAAAGTGCCGTCGGCTTCAGCCATTTGGTATTCTAAGGTGTCAACGATTGTTTTTTTATTGGGTTGTTGCATCTTTACTATTAAAAACAAATTGTTGAACGGATAGTCGTTATTGTCGCGAATGGTGACAAACAAATTATACTTTTTTGCTGCGTCCAATTGGGGCAAATTAAAAGCGATGATGCTGTCTTTGTGCCACGAATTTCCAACCGATTTGTACTCGTCAAAAACCCTTTCTTTGTCACACGAAACAACGAATAATGCTACTAAAAGAAACAGTAAGCTATTTTTTATCTTCATTCTTTTTAATAATTATAGGTCTTTTTGCAGGTTGATTTTGCTGCGTCTCAGGTTGATTCGGTTTGTTGCGTTCGCCTCCGCCTCGGTTTTGCTGGTTCGGCTTTTGTCCTTGATTTTGTCCTTGAATTGGCTTAGGTCTGTTTGCTTGCGCTTCGGCTGAATTGGAAACTTTGCTTTTGTTTTTGCTTTTCTTCTTTTTGGGTTGATCAAAACGTGTAAGACTTTCTTGACCCATAGCGTTATTGAAATTGGTTTCAGGCTCTTGAACAATTTCGATAGCGAAATCTTCTAGGGAACTTACCCGCTTTTTTTCTTTATTTACAGCAATAATTTCTTTTACTTGTTCAATTTTCAACACGTGCCAATTAGCGAAATTATTGGTGTAAGCAAACCACATTAATCCTTTAAAAATGTCTTGTTTTTGACAAATCGCATCACCACTTTCGGTCATTAATTTGGTGTCAAAATCGGGAAAATCTTTTAAAGCATCGAGATAGGTATCGAGTTCGTAGTTCAAACAACATTTTAATTTGCCACATTGTCCCGCTAATTTCTGCGGATTCAACGATAATTGTTGGTAACGCGCTGCGGAGGTATTTACACTTCTAAAATCGGTTAACCAAGTCGAACAGCACAATTCTCTTCCACACGAACCGATACCACCCAAACGGGAAGCTTCTTGGCGAAAACCCACTTGTTTCATTTCGATTCTGGTTTTGAAAACCTGAGCAAATTCTTTAATCAACTGACGAAAATCGACGCGATCGTTGGCCGTGTAATAAAAGATAGCTTTCGATCCATCACCTTGAAATTCGATGTCTGAAATTTTCATTTCTAGTTTTAAAGCAATCGCAATTTCGCGTGCTTTTACTTTTAAAGGCTCTTCTTTATCGCGGGCATCGCTCCAAATATCGATATCTTTTTGGGATGCTTTTCTATAAATTTTGGCAACTTCGCTGCTTTTGTGATCGACGCCTTTTTTCTTCATTTGAATTTTAACCAACTCGCCGGTTAGCGTTACAATTCCGACATCATGGCCTGGTGACGCTTCCGTTGCAACGATGTCGCCAATGCTTAAAGTAAGTTTTTCGGTATTGCGATAAAATTCTTTTCGTCCGTTTTTAAAACGCACTTCAACGCAATCAAAAGGAGCTTCACCTGAAGGTAAATTCATGTTCGCCAACCAATCAAAAACAGTTAATTTATTGCAGCTATCGGTGCCGCAAGTCCCATTATTTTTACAACCCTTTGGTGCACTACCATCAGCAGTTGAACAACTTTGACATGACATAAATATAGGAGTGATGTTGCATGAAAGCAACTTAAGTTCATAAAACGATTAATTGGTAAAGATAGTATTTTTAAAAAATAAATTCCAATAAAAAAACCCCAAAATCCAATCGCTATGTGGGTCGGATTTTGGGATGTTAAAAGGTTACTTTTTTACGATAAAACCGTATACAATTTATCAGATAAACGAATTCGGAAAGGCACTTCAAAAGTAACTTTTTCGCCTTTTTTTGCGGTTGTATTTTCGGTTCCGTTGACCAGCATTTTTTGTAAAATAAATTCTTCATTTCCGGTTGTTGGTCCTGAAATCAGAATCGTATCACCAACGTTCAATTCATGATTTTCGATGATAAAAAGTCCAACATGGGCTTTTACATAATAATGTTCGGCTTTGCCTAGAAGTATTTTTTTGACTTTTATTTTTTGACGAATATCCGAAGGTTTTCGCGCTACCGCTACCGCAACACCCGACAGTTCGCCCGAGTGTTTGAACTTTAAATTTTCTGATTTTCCTTTGCGGAAGACTTTGTTGCCGACTTGTTTTCCGCGTCGTAATTTCACTTGATCGACGAGTGACATTTGTATGATTTCTTGACATTCGCTAGAACAACAATTTTCCATCACCACTTTACACTCATCGCATTGAATGAACAACAAATGGCAACCCTCATTTTCACAATTGGTGTGATTGTCGCAAGGTTTTCCGCATTGGTGGCATTGCGAAACGATGTCATCGGTAATGCGTTCACCCAAACGATGATCGAACACGAAGTTCTTACCTATAAATTTACTTTCTAAATTTTCTTCTTTGATTTGCTTGGCATAATTGATGATGCCGCCTTCAAGTTGGAACACGTTTTTAAATCCCTGGTGTTTGAAATAGGCTGACGCTTTTTCACATCGAATGCCACCCGTACAATACATTACCAAGTTTTTATCTTCTTTATGGTTTTTTAATTGCTCGTTGATGATGGGTAAGCTTTCTCTAAATGTTTCTACATCGGGCGTAATGGCACCTTTAAAATGACCAATTTCACTCTCGTAATGGTTTCTAAAATCGACTACAATCGTATTCGGGTCTTCTAAAATTTGATTGAATTCAGCCGCTTTCAAATGCCCACCAATATTAGTAATATCGAAAGTATCGTCGTTTAATCCGTCGGCTACAATTTTATCGCGGACCTTTACGGTGAGTTTCAAAAACGAATAATCGTCTTGTTCGACTGCGACATTTAGGCGAATGTCTCTTATGAAATCATACGCTTGTAAGGTTTCGCGAAAAGCTTCAAAATTTTCGGCTGGTACACTCATTTGAGCGTTGATTCCTTCTTTGGCGACATACGTTCGGCCAAGCGCGTCGAGTGCATTCCAGGCTACAAATAAGTTGTCGCGAAATTGTTTGGGATCTTCAATTTTGGCATACGCATAGAAAGACAACGTAAGACGTTGTTTGCCGGCTTGTTCAATAAGTTCGGCTCTTTCTTCTGCGCTTAAGGTGTTATACAGTTGCATGCTATAAACGTTTAAGTGAGAATTATGTGTTGAACTCTAGATGGAAGAATTCGGTGCAAATGTAATTTGAAAATTTGAAAATGTGTTGATTTGAAAATAAAAAGTCTTCCAAAAATTACGTTTTAAAAGACTTTAAATTGAAAAGCAAAAGTTTTTTAACAGAATTCTGCGTAAGCGTCTTTCAAGTTTTCTGCAATCATTTCAGCCGGACGACCTTCAATGTGATGACGTTCTAGCATGTGAACCAATTCGCCATTTTTGAACAATGCCATACTTGGTGAAGAAGGAGGAAAAGGAAACATTTCTTCTCTTGCTGCATCAACGGCTTCTTTATCAACTCCAGCAAAAACGGTCACCAAATGATCAGGTTTTTTGGCACCGTCCAAGCTCATTTTGGCTCCTGGGCGTGCGTTTCTTGCAGCACATCCGCAAACAGAATTCACCACTACCAATGTGGTTCCTTCTGCTTTGATGGCATTTTTTACGTCTGCTGCATTGTATAAATCTTGAAAACCAGCATTAGAAAGTTCTGCTCTCATTGGTTTTACCATTTCTTCTGGATACATAATTATAATTTTAGATTGTAGACTTATGATTTTAGATTTAAAAATCTGCTACAAAGGTAAGGAGATTTCTATTTTTATATTTTAAAGAAATGATAAAGATTTGTTATTTTTGGATAGATAATTTGGGCGTTGCCTAGTTGCAGCAAAAATAGTTTCTGATTCAAAATTTATGAAGCAACTAGGCCGGGCTTTTCGCACACGTTTTTTTGCTTCGTTATACTACACAAAAAGAACTCAGACAAATGTTACAACCTGCCTGCCTTAGGCAAGTCCCTAACGCAAACCCATGCTTCTTCCTAAAAAGGATTTGATAAACAGCCACTTCGGGCATTTCAAAATTACTTGTAAATCTTCTAAAAACGAGGTTTCTTCATCTAAAAACTTAAAAATTAAAGATGGTTTTCCTTTTTTAAATAAGGATAAAAATACGCTTGAACCCAGATCGTTTCTTCGGTACAATACATCTAAAAAAAGTAGGTCGTAGAACCAAAATTTGTCTTTTTTGTGGAATTTTCTAAAGTCACTGTCCGAAGCTAAAAACCCAATCAATTGTTTAGACTTTTTGATGGTGTTTTTAAACGTATAACCTGTACTTGCTTTCGTCCAGCCACCTACAGACCCGATATTGACGATGTTTTTCGAATTGTGTTTCCAAAACGGATACGACGTCATCGGAATGTTGCCTTGTTCTTTTTCTACAATTTCATATTCGGAAATGCCGAGTTGTGCGATGTACTTTTCGATTTCATTTTCGTATTCCTCTTTCGGAAGTAAATCGGCTGAAAACAGCGTATATTCTAATAAGGCTTCGGTGGGAGAAGTCGGCAACACATACATGAAGCGCGTATTGCCTCGTTGTTCGACCGAAAAATCCATGAAAGTCACTTGGTTTTCATTAAAAACAGCCTCTTTACTTTTGATGAACCAACCAATAAAATGTTGTTGCAGCAACGGATATTTCGATTGACTTTTGACTAATTCGGGCATATAAATAGAGTTGAAAATTTGGTTGCAGGTAAAACTTTGTGAATCGGTTTTTACGACACAATGTTCCCCCACTTCTTTAAAATCAATTACTTTTTGGTGTAGAAAATGGATGTTGTTTTGCTTCGAGATTAGGTCGAAAACTAAAGTGTAAAAATCCAACCCGCGCACCATTTTGTAGTGGTACGGAATCAATGTTAAATCACGTTTAAAATAGGCATCGGCAAACAAAGCAGAATTCCATTTTTTACTTGCAATAGAAGCAAAAGCATCGTTTTCATCCCAAAAACTCCACGTTCTGTCGTTGGTTTTTTTTGGATTTTCGTCGATGAGTAGCATGGTCTTATCTTCGAATTTTCTAGACAAAATCATTTCATAAACCGTCATCAATGTCGACAATCCTGAACCGGTAAAAATATAATGGTAGTGTTGCATGGTTCAAAAATAAGCAATCTAAAGGAAATTGAAATCAAACAAATGTTAATCAATATGATATCGAAATCCTAGAAAAACCCGAATTCCTTGATTTGGTCCATAGGCATAAGTTGGATCAAATGTCAAGCCATAAGGATTATCAGTCGTTGAAATTGCATTTCCACTGTTGTCCAACTGAACATTTTGGTCAAAAGGATCGTTGGAACGAGCAATTATAAAAGGATTTCCACGATTGGGCGTCCAATTCCAAAGGTTTTTTACACCCGAATAAATTTCTAAATCATGGATTTTTTTATAGGTAATTTGAATGTTTTGTATGCTAAAAGGTAATGAATATTCGCGTCTTGGATCGAGCCCGCCTAGTAAAGGCAATCGCATGGAACCCGTTATATTTCCAGTGTAATCAATTGATACAAACCATTTTGGAATTTCGTAGTTAATGGCCCAATTTGCGGTATATTTTTCGGTAAAAAGTGGTGTAAATTTTCGGTCGTCTTGTTTCGTTTTTGCATCATAAAAACTTGCACCAACGGTTACTTTTAATCCAAAAGGCGTTACCCAATCTAGATTCGTACTTATTCCGAATATTTTTGAATAACCATTCAAATTATCGTAAACAATTTGATTTTGATTAACATCATAATCGGCAAAAATTCTGTTGGTAAAATACGTCTGCCAAGCTGAAAATTCTAGATTGACTATGCCAGAATTATTCAAAACATATTTTTTTAAGTAATTTAAATTCAAATTGAATGACGTTTCTGGATTTAAATTTTCGGTCAAAATAACTTCACGAGCACCCGATAATGCTTGATGGTCTTCGGTAAATAAATTTACAATTCTAAAACCCGTTCCGAAGTTTAGTCGCAAAATATCATTGGTCGTTGGTTTCCATTTCAAAGCCAATCTTGGTGTAAAAATAGCACCGTGAGCCGAATTATAATCGTATCGTAAACCGGATAGAATACTCGATTTTTTAGAAAATTGAATTTCATCTTGAGCAAATAGGCTATAAATTTTGGAGTGATTTGATTGATTACTTGCTGGCGTATTATCGTTATAATATTGATATCGAAAAGCGGCACCAAAAAGCAATGAATGATTTTTTATGTTTTTATCCCAAAGATATTGTCCGAATGCAATTTTTTGATTGGCGAGAAAAAAAGAATTTCCATAAACCGAATTTTGGTCGTGACCAATTAATGAAAATTGCAGAAACATTTTTTCAAATGTCGGTAACTGATATCTTCCAAGAATTTCCCAACGTGAAGTGTAAATACTTTCTCCATATATTTTGCTTCCGCCACGAAACTTTTTATTCCATTGCATTTGTCCTCCCCAACGATTTTCGTATAAATAGCGTGAAACTAAGCTAAATTCTTTTTTTGATTCTCGGTTGAAATTCCATTTACTAAAAACAGAAACTCGGTTTTGCAACGATATATCTGTAAAATTATCGTTATTGTTGTCAATAGGATTGTTATAATTGAAATAATTTACACCAATCAACGCATCTAAATTTTTGCCAAAAGATGCTCTGTAACCTAAATCGATATTGTTTTCGAGCCAAGAAGTCGAGAAAATATCGGCATTAAATTGGGGAACAGTTTTAGGTTTTTTGGTAATAATATTGATTAATCCACCAACAGCTTCGCTACCATAAAGTGTTGATGCAGCACCTTTTACTATTTCTATTCTGTCAATCATCGAATTAGGGATTCCAGACAAGCCATACACTGTTCCAAGCGCACTCACTATTGGCATTCCGTCAATAGTAACCATAGTATACGGGCCGTCAAGGCCATTTATTCTGATATCTCCAGTATTACATACATTACAGTTATTTTGTGGTCGTAAGCCATTTACGTTTTGCAAAGCATCAAAAATATTGCTACTTGGATTTTGCTTTAAAAAAGTTGTTGTAATGACTTCAACTGGAACAGGATTTTCTAATCGTTTCACTGCTTTTAAAGTTCCTGAAACGACTACTTCATCTAGTTGTAATTCTTTTTTTTCTTTTTTTGATATTGTATCAATAGAAGTTTGAGCAAATGAAGAAAGAGAGAAAATATAGAGTAAGAATATTATTTTTTTCATTTATAAATAAAAAATTTAGACAAAACTAAAAATTAATTTTCATTAATACAAATAAAATCGGCTTGCTATATCAACAAGCCGATTAATCACTAATTTAACCAAAAATAAAGTGATTTAGTCGTGAAAAACGGCACGACCATTACTATTTTCGTAAAACTGTTTTGGAACTGGGAATGGGTCTTTATTAGAGAAAAATCCATCATGTAAGTCCATAAGCTCGTCAGCTGTGCAAATGGTACTTTCGAGTTGCTTTCTAATTTCGGCTTCATTCATCTTAATTCCAATAAAGACTAATTCGTTTAATCTATCGCCAAAATCTAATGACCAACGTTCTTCAATAATGTCTTGATTGTCTACAAAATTTTGAAACTTTATACGTTCAGAAAACGGCATGCTTGCCCACCAAACTCCAGCACCTTCTGATTTTATTGAGCCACCAGCTTGAGACCAGTTTAGGGCTTGATCGGGTCTGGAAGCAATCCAAAAAAGTCCTTTACTTCTGATAATAGTGGTTGGAAAATTGGAAATAAATTCCCAAAAACGATACGGATTAAATGGGCGATGATCTCTAAAAACAAACGACGTTATGCCATATTCCTCGGTTTCAGGAGTATGAATTCCTTCTAGTTCTTGTATCCAACCAGCTGAAACTTCAGCTTCTTCATAATTAAATAAACCTGTATTGATAATTTCCTTAGGTTGAATTCTTCCCATTTCTGAATGGATAATTTTGGCAACAGGATTTAATTTTTTTATTGATGCTTCAAGTAATTTTAATTCAGTTTTGGTAACTAAATCGGTCTTGTTTAAAACAATGACATTGGCAAATTCTATCTGGTCAACCAAAAGGTTTACAATAGTTCTTTCGTCATTTTCTATGTCGGAAGCTTTTATATCTTTCAACGTTTGGGCACTACCAAAATCTTTGAAAAAGTTAAAAGCGTCAACAACAGTAACCATGGTGTCGATATAGCTAAAACGTGATAAATCGATATTTTCTTCTTCGTTTACAAAAGTGAACGTTTGAGCAACGGGAATAGGTTCAGATATTCCAGTACTTTCAATAAGTAAATAATCAAAACGGTTTTCTTTTGCTAGTTTTTCAACCTCAAGCATTAAATCTTCACGCAGTGTGCAACAAATGCATCCGTTGCTCATTTCTACTAATTTCTCTTCGGTTCTAGACAAAGTGTTTTCGGCTTTCACTAAATTGGCATCAATATTTACTTCGCTCATGTCGTTTACAATGACGGCAACTTTTAATCCTTCTTTGTTATGAAGAATATGATTGAGTAAAGTGGTTTTTCCGGCACCAAGAAAACCTGATAAGACGGTTACGGGGAGTTTTTTCATTGTTGAATGTTTTTTCTTTTGAATTTTATTATCTTGAAATCGTTGTTTGATATAACTGTTTGCCTTCGAAATTAATCACTTGCACATTCAGTTTGTCTTTTTCCAATTGCATACTCAGAAATCCGTGGTCAGAAATCGCAAATTTGGTTTGCTGCTCGTCTTTGGTAACGGGTCGAATTTCACTTCCTGCGCCACTTACAAAATAGTGTGTAAATCCTTCTGGTTTTTGGTGTTGTAAATCGTGTTCGTGTCCAGCTAAATAGGCGTTTACTTTGTGTTTTTCAAAAATAGGCAAAAAGGCCTTCCTTACATCAAGCATTTTATCACGTCGCACACCTGTAGTGTAAAGAGGATGATGACCTATCACTATTTTCCAGCGAGCTGTAGATGTTGAAAGGGTTTTTTCTAACCATTCTAATTGAGCTTCTTTATTTTGAGATGTTAGGTCGCTATGGCTTTTTCTACTTAATGTTTCATCAAATGGATTACTGTCAATAAAAACAAAAAGAGCTTTTTCGCTACTGTTGGGAATTGTTTTTTCAAAACTATAATACCGTTCTGTTGTTCGCCATCTTCGGCTTATTTTGCTGTAATCTAACTGAGCTTGAATACTGCCTCGATAATCGTGATTGCCAAAAGCAGTAAACCAAGGAATGTTTAAACTGTAATTGGCATAAATATCTTCGAACGATTTGTTCCATTGAGGGTCAGTTGTACTAATAACACCATCGGGATAAAAATTATCGCCCATACTTAATATAAAAGAACTATGGTTTTTTGTGGCTTCTAATCCCATTTGGTGGGCCACATCTTTTTGGTGAAACTCCCCATATCTTCCCCAATCGCCAACGACTAAAAAATTGATACTGTTTTCTTGTTTCCAATAGGTATCGCCTGTTTTTGTCGTTTTATTTATTTTTTCTTGTATAGAAGCACAACTTACAATCAGAATAAAAGAATAAATGAAAAGGAATAATGGCAAAGTTTTATTTTTCATATAAAGTATGTTTATGAGTTTTAAAATTGAATAAATGACCTATTATCATTCCGATTCCGCCAATTAAAACCATTGGCGTGGCTATATCATAAAGCAATTCTATTGCCACTCCAGTAATAATGGTAAGTATAGA
>CANLLR010000003.1 GCA_947491985.1 Flavobacteriaceae bacterium
AATAACTGCCCTACTTCACCTAGAAAAATGCGCTTAGTAGCAGACTTGGTAAGAGGTCAGAAAGTGGAAAGAGCTTTAAATATATTAAGATTTAGCTCAAAAGAAGCTTCAAGAAAATTAGAGAAATTAGTATTATCAGCTATCAACAATTGGGAGCAGAAAAATGCTGAAGGAAACGTTTCAGAAGCAGGCTTATTTATAAAAGAAATCCGTGTAGATGGTGGAATGATGTTGAAAAGACTTCGCCCAGCTCCACAAGGAAGAGCACACAGAATTAGAAAACGTTCAAACCACGTAACAATCGTGTTAGGAGCTAATGATAACACACAAGCAAATTAATAAGTAAGATGGGACAAAAGACAAATCCAATAGGAAACAGACTTGGTATCATCAGAGGATGGGATTCAAACTGGTATGGTGGAAATGATTACGGTGATAAAATTGCCGAAGATTATAAAATCAGAAAGTATATTCATGCTCGTTTATCAAAAGCTAGTGTATCAAAAGTAATCATCGAGAGAACTTTGAAACTTGTAACCGTTACTATCACTACTGCTAGACCTGGTATTATTATCGGAAAAGGTGGTCAAGAGGTAGACAAGTTGAAAGAAGAGCTTAAGAAAGTTACTGACAAAGAGGTTCAAATTAACATCTTTGAAATTAAAAGACCTGAACTTGACGCTTATTTAGTAGGAACAAGCATCGCTCGTCAGATCGAAAGCCGTATTTCTTACAGAAGAGCAATCAAAATGGCTATTGCTGCCGCAATGCGTATGAACGCAGAAGGTATCAAAGTTCAAATTTCAGGTCGTTTGAATGGAGCTGAAATGGCACGTTCAGAAAACTTCAAAGAAGGAAGAATTCCTCTATCAACTTTCAGAGCCGATATTGATTATGCTTTGGCTGAAGCACATACTACTTACGGTAGAATGGGTATCAAAGTATGGATCATGAAAGGTGAAGTATACGGAAAACGTGATTTATCGCCATTAGTTGGAATGGATAAAAAACAAGCTTCTGGTGACAGAAAAGGTGGTGACTCTCCAAGAGGAGATAAAAAACCTTTCAACAAAGACAGAAAACCAGGTGGAGACCGTAAAAGAAAGTAAATTTTTTAAATTAAAGAAAAATGTTACAGCCTAAAAGAACAAAATACCGTAAGGTACAAAAAGGTAGAATGAAAGGTGTTTCTCAAAGAGGGCACAGACTTTCAAGTGGAATGTTTGGCATCAAATCGGTACATGAAAAAGGAGTGTTTTTAACTTCACGTCAAATTGAGGCTGCGCGTATTGCTGCAACCCGTTACATGAAGAGAGAAGGACAACTTTGGATAAACGTTTTTCCAGACAAACCAATCACAAAGAAACCTCTTGAGGTACGTATGGGTAAAGGAAAAGGAGCCGTTGAATATTGGGCTGCTGTCTGTAAACCCGGAAAAATTATGTTTGAAGTTGGAGGAGTGCCTTTAGCAGTAGCTAAAGAAGCATTACGCTTAGCAGCACAAAAACTTCCAGTTAAAACTAAGTTTGTAATCGCTACAGATTTCGAAGCATAATCTAATATATATTATGAAACAATCAGAAATTATTGGCCTATCTACAGCTGAGTTACAAGTGCAACTTAGTCAGTTAAAAAAAACATACGCCGATTTAAAAACGGCTCACGCTATTTCACCAATCCAAAACCCTTTACAGATTCGTGCTGTAAGAAGATCGGTAGCCAGATTGACAACTGAATTAAGCAAACGAGATTTACAACAACTGTAAGCTAGCTGAAAAGATGGAAGAAAAAAGAAATTTAAGAAAAGAAAGAATTGGTGTTGTTGTAAGCAATAAAATGGAGAAATCTATTGTTGTTTCTGAAACTCGTAGAGTAAAACACCCATTATATGGTAAGTTCGTGTTAAAGACTAAAAAGTACCATGCACACGACGAAAAAAATGACTGTAACATCGGAGATACTGTAAAGATTAGCGAAACGCGTCCTTTAAGTAAAACAAAATGTTGGAGATTAGTTGAAATCATTGAAAGAGCTAAGTAATTATGGTACAACAGGAATCTAGATTAAAAGTAGCAGATAACACAGGAGCAAAAGAAGTTTTGACTATCCGTGTTTTAGGAGGAACGAAACGTCGTTATGCCTCTGTTGGAGATAAAATTGTAGTATCAATTAAAGATGCAACACCAAACGGTAACGTTAAGAAAGGTGCTGTTTCTACTGCAGTTGTTGTACGTACCAAAAAAGAAGTGAGAAGAGCTGATGGATCTTATATCAGATTTGACGATAACGCTTGCGTGTTGTTGAATGCTGCTGGAGAAATGAGAGGAACTCGTGTTTTTGGTCCGGTTGCCAGAGAACTTCGTGAAAAACAATTCATGAAAATTGTATCATTAGCACCTGAAGTGCTTTAATTCGATTAATGATGACAAAGTTAAAAATAAAATCAGGTGACGTTGTTACTGTAATTGCAGGTGACCATAAAGGTAGCCAAGGTAAAGTAGTACGTGTGAACCGCGAGAAAAATAATGCGATTGTTGAAGGTGTGAACATGGTTTCAAAACATACGAAACCAAGTGCAAAAAGCCCTCAAGGAGGAATCGTTAAGAAAGAAGCTCCTATCCACATTTCTAACCTGGCTTTGATAGATCCAAAATCTAAAAAAGCTACAAAAACAGGAACAAGAACTGAAGGAGATAAGAAAGTGAGATTCTCAAAATCATCTAATCAAGTAATATAGTTATGTCATATATTCCTAGACTAAAAGAAGAATATAAGAGTAGAGTAATCTCAGCTCTTAAAGAAGAATTCGGTTACAAAAATGTTATGCAAGTTCCAAAACTTGAAAAAATTATTGTAAGCCGTGGAGTTGGTGCAGCTGTATCTGACAAAAAATTAGTAGACTACGCAGTAGAAGAACTTACTAAAATTACAGGTCAAAAAGCGGTTGCTACTATTTCTAAGAAAGATGTTGCGTCATTCAAATTAAGAAAAGGAATGCCAATTGGTGCTAAAGTTACGTTACGTGGCGAAAGAATGTATGAGTTTTTAGACAGACTTATTACTTCAGCTTTACCTCGTGTTCGTGATTTCAGCGGAATCAAAGCAACAGGTTTTGATGGAAGAGGAAACTACAACTTAGGTGTTTTAGAACAAATCATTTTCCCAGAAATTGATATTGATAAAGTGAACAAAATCTCTGGTATGGATATTACTTTCGTAACTTCTGCACCAACAGATAAAGAAGCAAAATCATTATTGACTGAACTAGGTTTACCTTTTAAAAAGAATTAAGATATGGCTAAAGAATCAATGAAAGCCCGTGAGGTTAAGAGAGAAAAAACGGTAGCAAAGTACGCTGAAAAAAGAAAAGCTTTATTAGAAGCTGGCGATTATGAAGGCCTACAAAAATTACCAAAAAATGCTTCACCAGTTCGTTTGCACAACCGTTGTAAATTAACAGGTAGACCAAGAGGGTACATGAGACAATTTGGTCTTTCACGTGTTACATTCCGTGAAATGGCTAACCAAGGATTAATACCAGGTGTTAAAAAAGCTAGTTGGTAAAAAACAAAAATTTTAACTGGTTAAAGGTTCTATACGAATAGTTTGTGTTGAAAACCATAACCGAAAATCTATACATATGTATACAGATCCAATTGCAGATTATCTTACGAGAGTTAGAAATGCAACGAGAGCCAATCATAAAGTGGTTGAAGTTCCAGCATCTAATCTTAAAAAAGAAATCACAAAAATTTTATTTGATCAAGGATATATCTTGAGCTATAAATTTGAAGAAAACTCGGTTCAGGGTTCTATCAAAATAGCTTTGAAATATGATAAAGACACGAAAGAGTCAGTTATCAAAGATATCCAAAGAATTAGTAAACCAGGTTTGCGTAAATACGCAGGTTCTACAAAAATCCCAAGAATCCTTAACGGATTAGGAATTGCTATCGTTTCAACTTCAAAAGGTTTAATGACCGGGAAACAAGCGAAACAATTGAATGTGGGTGGTGAAGTAATCTGTTACGTATACTAATTTAATAAGACGAAACGATGTCAAGAATAGGTAAAAATCCAATTGCAATTCCAGCCGGAGTAACTATCGATGTTAAAGATGGCGTAATTACAGTAAAAGGTAAATTAGGTGAATTAACACAAGAGTTTTCGGACGTTGTTGTTAATGTAGAAGAAGGTCAAGTTGTGGTTGAAAGACCATCAGACAGCAAAGACCACAGAGCTAAGCACGGTTTGTACAGATCATTAATCAATAATATGGTTACAGGTGTATCAACTGGTTTTACAAAAGAGTTAGAGTTAGTGGGTGTAGGATATAGAGCGTCAAACCAAGGTCAAAAATTGGATTTAGCTTTAGGATTTTCTCACAATATCGTATTAGAAGTGGCTTCTGAAGTTATATTAGAAACTATTTCTGAAAAAGGTAAAAACCCTATCGTAAAACTTACTTCTTATGATAAACAACTTTTAGGTCAGGTAACTGCGAAAATCAGAGATTTCCGTCGTCCAGAACCATACAAAGGAAAAGGTATCAAGTTTGTAGGTGAAGTATTAAGAAGAAAAGCAGGTAAATCAGCTTAAAAATTAAGATCATGTCATTAACAAAATCTGAAAGAAGACAGAGAATCCAGTATAGAATAAGAAAGATTGTAAGCGGTACTGCTGCTAGACCAAGGCTTTCTGTATTCAGAAGTAACAAAGAAATCTATGCACAGCTCATAGACGATGTAAATGGTGTAACTTTATTAGCTACTTCATCGAGAGATAAAGATGTAACTACTAAAGGTACTAACGTTGACGTAGCAACAGCAGTTGGAAAACTAGTTGCTGAAAAAGCGTTAAAAGCCGGTATCGATACTATCACTTTCGATAGAGGAGGTTATTTATACCACGGTCGTATTAAATCATTAGCAGACGGCGCGAGAGCAGCTGGACTAAAATTCTAAGAAATTATGTATCATAAATACAAAAACGTAGAGTTGGTAAAACCAAGTGGTCTTGAGTTAAAAGACAGATTGGTTAGTGTAAATCGTGTTACCAAAGTAACAAAAGGAGGTAGAGCTTTTGGCTTTTCTGCTATTGTTGTAGTAGGTGATGAAAGCGGTGTTGTGGGTCACGGATTAGGAAAGTCTAAAGACGTTTCTGAAGCAATTGCGAAAGCAGTAGAAGATGCTAAGAAAAACTTGGTGAGAATTCCTTTAAGTGGTCAATCAGTTCCTCACGAACAAAAAGGTAAATTTGGTGGAGCTCGTGTATTCTTAATGCCTGCATCTCACGGTACAGGAGTTATTGCTGGTGGTGCTGTTCGTTCAGTATTAGAATCAGTAGGAATTCACGATGTATTATCAAAATCTCAAGGTTCTTCTAATCCACATAACGTGGTAAAAGCAACTTTTGATGCATTATTACAAATGAGAAGTGCTTACACTGTTGCAAAACAAAGAGGTGTTTCTTTAGAGAAAGTATTTAAAGGTTAATTCAAGGAAATTATGGCTAAAATAGTAGTTAAACAAGTTAAAAGTCAAATCAACTGTCCTCTTACACAAAAGAAAACATTGGTGGCTTTAGGTCTAAAAAGATTAGGACAATCAGCAGAGCATGATGCTTCATCTTCAATCCTTGGAATGGTAAATAAAGTAAAACACTTAGTTTCTGTAACAGAAACTAAATAATAGAAACAGTTATTATGAATTTAAGTAACTTACAACCAGCAGAAGGTTCTACACACAATCAAAACAAACGATTAGGTAGAGGTGAAGGTTCTGGAAAAGGTGGTACTTCTGCAAGAGGTCACAAAGGAGCTAAGTCTCGTTCTGGATACTCTAAAAAGATCGGTTTTGAAGGAGGGCAAATGCCACTTCAAAGACGTGTGCCTAAGTTTGGTTTCACAAATGTCAACCGTAAAGAATATCAAGGTGTTAACCTAGACGCTCTTCAGTTATTAGTAGATAACGGAATTGTAACCGATACAGTAGATTTTGCTGTATTAGTTGCCAACCGTTTGGCTACTAAAAACGAACTTGTAAAAGTTTTAGGTAGAGGTGAATTGAAAACGAAATTAACAGTAACCGCTCACAAATTTACTGCAACTGCAAAAGCCGCTATTGAAGCAGCTGGTGGAGAAGCCGTAGAACTATAATATTCTGATTTTATGAAGAATTTTATTGAAACATTCAAAAATGTCTGGAAAATAGAAGAGTTAAAGAATAAAATTCTTTTTACTTTATTAATGTTAGTGGTATACCGTTTTGGAGCACACGTTACGCTTCCAGGTATAGATGGTGCTCAGTTGGGTGGTCTAGCCGGACAAACTAAAGAAGGAATAGGTTCTATTCTTGATATGTTTACTGGAGGGTCGTTCTCTAAAGCATCGGTATTTGCACTAGGAATTATGCCTTATATTTCCGCTTCAATTGTAGTTCAGTTAATGGGAATAGCTATTCCTTATCTACAAAAATTACAAAAAGATGGCGAAAGTGGTAGAAAGAAATTAAACCAAATAACTCGTTGGTTAACAATTGGTATTACTTTACTTCAAGGTCCTGGTTACATTTACAATTTGTACAGAACAATTCCACAAAGCGCATTTTTATTGCCATCTAACTCTTTTGAGTTCTTATTTTCTTCGGTTTTAATTTTAACCACAGGTACCGTTTTTGCCATGTGGTTGGGAGAAAAAATTACAGATAAAGGTATCGGAAATGGAATCTCTTTATTAATTATGGTTGGAATCCTTGCACGTCTTCCAGAAGCATTTATTCAAGAATGTACGTCAAGAATTACAAACAATACTGGAGGTTTAATGGTTATCGTAATTGAAATTATTGTATGGATGCTTGTGATTATCGCTTGTGTACTTCTAGTAATGGCAATACGAAGAATACCAGTCCAATATGCAAGAAGAACCAACGCTGGTGATTTCGAACAAGACATGGTAACAGGCGGAAACAGACAATTTATTCCTCTAAAACTGAATTCAGCTGGTGTAATGCCAATCATCTTTGCTCAAGCAATTATGTTCATTCCTGCTGCTTTAGCGGGTTTATCAAACTCTGAAGCTTCACAATCTATTGCAGGGACATTCAGTAACATTTTCGGATTTTGGTACAATTTAGTTTTCGCTTTATTGATTATCATTTTCACGTTCTTTTATACAGCAATTACAGTTCCTTCAAATAAAATGGCAGATGACTTAAAGAGAAGTGGCGGTTTTATTCCAGGTATTAAACCCGGAATCGAAACAGGCGACTACCTTGACAAGATTATGTCATTAATTACATTCCCAGGTGCATTATTTCTTGCTTTGATTGCTGTGTTCCCAGCCTGAGTAGTAAGTATGGATGTTCAACAATCATGGGCAATGTTCTTCGGAGGTACGTCATTGATTATTATGGTAGGAGTTGCAATTGATACTATTCAACAAATCAATTCGTATTTATTGAATAGAGAATACGATGGTTTAATGAAAAGTGGTAAAAATAGAAAAGCAGTAGCTTAATTTTTATGGCAAAACAATCAGCAATAGAACAAGACGGATCAATAATCGAAGCATTGTCAAATGCAATGTTTCGTGTAGAATTAGAAAACGGACACATCGTTATCGCACACATCTCTGGAAAAATGCGCATGCATTACATCAAATTATTACCTGGTGATAAAGTGAAACTAGAAATGAGCCCTTACGATTTATCCAAAGCAAGAATCACTTACAGATACTAATAAAGCAAAGTAAAGATGAAAGTAAGAACATCAGTTAAGAAAAGAAGTGCCGAGTGCGTAATTGTACGTAGAAAAGGCAGATTATACGTTATTAACAAAAAGAATCCTAGATTTAAACAAAGACAGGGATAATTATGGCAAGAATAGCAGGGGTAGATATCCCAAAAAACAAGAGAGGTGTTATAGCACTTACCTATATCTTCGGAATAGGAAAAAGTAGAGCTATTGAGATTTTAGATAAAGCTCAAGTTAGCCAAGACAAAAAAGTTCAAGATTGGAACGATGACGAAATCGGAGGAATCCGTGATGCTGTATCGTACTATAAAATTGAAGGTGAATTACGATCTGAAGTATCTTTAAACATCAAACGTTTAATGGATATTGGTTGTTATAGAGGTATTCGTCACAGATCTGGTCTTCCATTAAGAGGACAAAGAACGAAAAATAACTCTAGAACAAGAAAAGGGAAAAGAAAAACTGTTGCTAACAAGAAAAAAGCAACTAAATAATAAATAGTATGGCTAAAGCAAGTACAAAAAAACGTAAAGTTATTATTGAATCTTCAGGCGAAGCACATATTAGTGCCACATTTAATAACATCATTATTTCTTTGACAAACAAAAAAGGTGAAGTTATATCTTGGTCGTCAGCTGGTAAAATGGGCTTCAGAGGTTCTAAAAAGAACACTCCGTATGCAGCTCAAATGGCAGCAGAAGATTGTAGTAAAGTAGCGTTAGAAGCTGGTCTTAAAAAAGTAAAAGTATATGTAAAAGGGCCAGGAAACGGACGTGAGTCTGCGATTCGTTCTTTGCATAACTCCGGAATTGAAGTAACCGAAATCATCGACGTTACTCCAATGCCACACAACGGATGTCGTCCTCCTAAAAGACGAAGAGTATAATTATAGTATAACAGAGTTAGAACTAAGATTATCGAAGGATTTATTGACCTGAATTCATAATCTCTCACTCACAACAAATTTAAAATGGCAAGATATACTGGTCCAAGTACAAAAATCGCACGTAAATTCGGCGAAGCTATTTTCGGAGAAGACAAAGCCTTCGAAAAAAGAAATTACCCTCCCGGACAACACGGGATGGCAAAAAAAAGAGGTAAAAAATCAGAGTACGCAGTACAGTTGATGGAAAAGCAAAAAGCTAAATATTCGTATGGTATTTTAGAAAAGCAATTCAGAAACTTGTTCGAAAAAGCAGCTGCCTCTAAAGGTGTAACAGGTGAAATCCTTTTGCAATTATGTGAAGCACGCTTAGACAACGTAGTGTACAGAATGGGAATAGCTTCTTCAAGAAGAGCAGCGCGTCAAATCGTTTCTCACCGTCACATTACAGTAAACGGAGAATTGGTAAACATTCCTTCGTACCACCTAAAACCAGGTGATAAAGTTGCTGTTCGTGAAAAATCTAAATCATTAGAATCTATCGCTAACTCTTTAGCAAATTCAAGTACTGTTTACGAATGGATTACTTGGAATAAAGACACCCTAGAAGGTACTTTTGTTTCTGTTCCTGCACGTTTGCAAATTCCAGAAAACATTAAAGAACAATTAATCGTAGAGTTGTACAACAAATAATAATTGACAGTAGTCTAAATTATGGCAATATTTAATTTTCAAAAGCCCGATAAAGTTATCATGATCGATTCAACCGATTTTGAAGGTAAGTTTGAATTCAGACCTTTAGAACCTGGTTACGGATTGACCGTAGGTAATGCACTTAGAAGAGTTTTACTTTCTGCTTTAGAAGGATATGCTATTACATCCACTCGTATTGACGGTGTAGAGCATGAGTTTTCTACTATCCCAGGAGTTGTTGAAGATGTAACCGAAATTATCCTTAATCTCAAACAAATACGTTTCAAACGTCAAATTGAAGATATCGATAACGAAGCGGTAACCATTTCTATAACAGGTAAAGACCAAATTACTGCTGGCGATTTTCAAAAATTTATCTCTGGATTTCAAGTATTGAACCCAGATTTAGTAATCTGTAACCTTGATTCAAAAGTAAATTTCAATATGGAATTGACTATCGAAAAGGGTAGAGGTTATGTGCCAGCTGAAGAAAACAAAAAGCAAAATGTAGCTATTGGAACCATCTTTATTGATTCTATTTTTACTCCTGTAAAGAATGTAAAATATACTATTGAAAACTTCCGTGTTGAACAAAAAACCGATTATGAAAAATTGGTTTTCGAAATCAAAACGGACGGGTCTATCAATCCTAAAGATGCTTTAACTGAAGCTGCTAAAGTTTTAATTCACCACTTTATGTTGTTCTCCGATGAGCGCATCACTTTAGAGGCGGACGAAATTGCGCAAACCGATTCGTATGACGAAGAATCATTGCACATGAGACAATTACTAAAAACCAAATTGGTTGATATGGACTTGTCTGTTAGAGCTTTGAACTGTTTGAAAGCAGCAGAAGTAGACACACTTGGAGATTTAGTATCTTTCAATAAAAATGACTTAATGAAGTTCCGTAATTTCGGGAAAAAATCGTTAACAGAATTAGACGAATTAGTCGCTGTTAAAAATTTAACCTTCGGAATGGACTTAGCAAAATACAAATTAGATAAAGAATAAATTACTTCCTATTTTGCTCTCCAAAGAGGATTGAGCAAGAGGAAGGTTAAAAAAAAACGTCATGAGACACGGAAAAAAATTCAATCACTTAAGCAGGCAAACCGGACATAGAAAATCGATGTTGGCCAATATGGCTTGCTCTTTAATCGAGCACAAACGTATAAACACTACCGTTGCTAAAGCAAAAGCGCTTAAACAATTCGTAGAGCCACTTATTACTAAGTCAAAAGAAGATACTACACACAACCGTCGTATTGTTTTCGCTTATTTGAGAAACAAATATGGGGTTACTGAACTTTTTAGAGAAGTAGCTGCAAAAGTGGGTGATCGTCCAGGTGGATATACACGTATCATCAAAATGGGTAACCGTTTAGGAGATAACGCTGATATGGCCATGATCGAATTGGTAGATTTCAACGAACTTTACAACGGTGGTAAAAAAGAGGAGAAAAAAGCAAAAACACGTCGTGCTAAGAAAACGACTACGACTGCTGCTGCACCTGCTCCTAAAGCCGCTCCAGTTGTTGAAGAAGTAGAAACTCCAGAAGCTGAAGTAGTAGACACCCCTGTTGTTGAGACTCCAGTTGTTGAAGAGTCACCTGCAGTTGCTGAAGTAGAAGTTCCAACAGTTGAAGAAACTCCTGAAGCTCCAGTTGCAGATGTTGAAATTCCAGCTGTTGATGATACTCCTGCTGAGACTCCAGAAGCTCCGGCTGCTGAAGCTCCAGAAGCACCAGCTGATGAAAATACTTCAGAAGAAAAGAAAGAAGAATAATGAAGTCACTCTTATAAACACAAAAAGGATAAGCTAGTTTTTTAGTTTATCCTTTTTTTTTGGATTTTTTTTGAAGCAAATCCCGCTTTTTGTTACAATCTTTTTCGCAAACAATGCTCAAAAGGATTTGCACTTCAATCGGGGCTAGTATCGTTCAAAATTCAAAATTCGTTACTCATTGTTCAATATTTTTTGAAGTTTGAATAACGAATACAGAACAACGAATTTTGAAGTAAAGAGCGTAATAAGAATAGTTACTACATTGGGCTAGGGCACTATTATAAAAACGAAATGTTTATAAAGTTTCATAAATCCATTTCAGATTTAAATTCGAATACACTAATTTTGCACAACTACAACACACAACAAAATGCAATACACTACACGACCAAAAGCTATCTTATTACTCGCAGACGGAACTATCTTTTATGGTAAATCCATTGGAATCTCAGGAACCACCTTTGGTGAGGTTTGTTTCAACACTGGAATGACAGGCTATCAAGAAATATTTACCGATCCTTCTTATTTCGGACAAATAATGGTGGCGACCAACCCACACATTGGAAATTACGGAGTGAATGCCAATGAAGTAGAATCGGAGAAAATCATGATATCAGGATTAGTGTGTAAAAATTTCAGTTTTAACCATTCACGTCCCGATTCCGAAAGCAATTTATATGATTATTTCTTCAACCAAAATTTAGTATGTATTTCTGATGTTGATACCCGTGCACTGGTGAGTTATATCCGTGACAACGGAGCGCAAAATGCTGTAATTTCAACCGACGGTACTTCTATAGAAGAATTAAAAATACAACTTGCCAATGTTCCCGATATGAAGGGTTTGGAACTCGCGTCTAAAGTATCGGCAACCGAACCCTATTTCTTTGGCGAAGAAAATGCCACCTATAAAATTGCTGCACTCGACCTCGGAATCAAACGCAACATCTTGCGAAACTTAGCCAAAAGAGATTGCTACATCAAAGTATTCCCGTACAATAGCAATTTTCAAGACTTAAAAGTATTTGAACCAGATGGTTACTTTTTATCGAATGGTCCAGGAGATCCAGAACCGCTTGAACAAGTTATCGAAACGGCGAAACTCATGATAGCTTCGAATAAACCGGTTTTTGGGATTTGTCTAGGTCATCAAATCATAGCCTTGGCCAACGGAATATCAACCTATAAAATGTTTAATGGACATAGAGGAATCAATCATCCTGTAATGAATCTCTTAACAGGAAAAGGAGAAATAACCTCGCAAAACCACGGATTTGCAGTCAACAGAGAACAACTTGAAAATCATTCTGATTTAGAAATTACGCATTACCATCTCAACGACAATACTGTGGCGGGAATGCGAATGAAATCCAAGAATTGTTTTTCGGTACAATACCATCCCGAAGCGAGTCCAGGTCCACATGATTCTTCTTATTTATTCGATAATTTTATTGAAGAAATAAAAAATTCCAAGCGCTCATTGTTAATTTCAAACTAAATATAAGGTAGTTTTGTAAGCGCTGGGATTTTTATACTAGTCAGCAAACGTGAAGCTATCATGTAGTTCGTCGAATTTAGTATTGTTTTTCAAAAAATCACGATTGGTACTATACCACCTTTCGTATATTATTTTTTTATTGTATTGTGTCACCGCCAACGTATCAAATAAAATATTTTTCTTTTCATTATATACTTTCACAGACTCATTGTAGTTTTGAATCGATGCTGGAGTAGTAGTCGGTTGTTTTTTTATTTTTTGAAAAGCCGTAAATTCATCAGCAAAATCAGTAAACAATGCTGTTATTTGCGAATTTTGTTCTTTAATAAAATCAGCAAAAGTTATGTTGGCGGTGTTCAGTGAGGTATCGGTATACATTCCTTTATAGAGGCTCGTTTTTGCAATCACCTCATTGTAAATTTTATCGGCAACCGCTATACATTCCATAAAGTCATTTTTATTCACTTGATTTATAGAAGCAATAAGTTTTTGATCAATGGCGTTCATTTTATAAAACAATAAGTTTTGATAGCCATTATATTCAAAAGCATTGGTACAAACGATGTTGTTGGCTTCAAGATTGTATTGCATTCCAAATTGCACTTTATTATCGTCATATTTTTTAAGCTCTTCGAAATAGCTTACGAGCTGTATTTCTTTTTGATCTATGTTTTTTTTAATCGTACTAACATCATTGGTAGCTTGAACTTGGTAATCATTTAAGATTAACGTTCCATTACTAAGCGACTCGATAGTTTTTGCATTCATTTTTATAAAGCTATCTCGTAAAAGCGTATTTTTTTCAAAGCCCACATCATTTTTTACTAGAATAGAATTGATTTTTTTCAATTTTTCTATGATTCGAGTGGCAGTAATGATTGATCTCGATGCTAATTGATCGTCTATTAGAGAAGCCGAATATTCAATCAATGATTTTTTAACGTACATTTCGTTTTTAGCAAAATCATCGGTATAGGCTTTAATGTTTCGGTATCCCAAAGAAGTGGTGGTTTGAGTAAACACTATAATAGGAAGTAAAAAAACAAACAATGCAATTTTAATTTTCAATTGATTTTTTTTGCTGTAGGTTTGTGAATTAAGATTTTTCATAATTTGGAGCTTTTTATTTAATGTAAAATTAGCTTCATCACCTAAGCAAAGTATTATAAGATACTTATATAATTTTTCATAATTATAAGTTTACGTTATAGTTAATGCAAAAAAAAGGATTTCTTTTTTAAGAAATCCTTTTGTATTTAGTCAAGATTGGTTAGTTTGTCTTGCTGATTGGCAAAATCGGTATTGTTTATTAAGAACTTACTATTGGTGACGTACCACGAATCGACCATTTCTTTTTTACTTAGTTGTACATTATACAACGTGTCAAAAAATAAATTTTTAGCATTGTTGTATAATTTTACTTCAGTATTATATTGTGCATCAGAAATGGTTTTATCTGCTTTTATCTTTTGAAATTCATCGTATTTTTTTACGTAATTCGAATAAGCAGGCAACAACGTTTCTTTTTGTTTTAGCATAAAAGTAACCAATCCAATGTTCGCATTGTTTAGCGAAGCATCCTTAAAATCATTTTTATATTGGTCTGTTTTTTTCAAACACTCTGTTCCAATAATGTCGATGTATTTGAAACATTCCTTAACATTTTCAAGGTCTCTTTCTTTTAAAAGTACAGTCAGTTTCTCGTCCAAAACATTCATTTTATAGAATATTATATTTTGATTGGCGTTCGATTCGAACGCATTTTTGGTTTTGATGTCTCCTATTATCACTACCGCATATTTTAATGCGAAGTCTCTTTTACTGTTTTCGTAATCTATAAGTCCTTTATAATAACTTGATATTTCATTTTCCTTAAAACTCAAATTCTTTAAAATTTGCGGATAATCCAGGATGCTTTGTTCGCTATAGTCGTTTAATATTAAAATTTTGTTTCTTAATAAAGAAACTGTTTTAGCATTCATCCTAATAAACGCGTCGCGAAGGTCAGTGTCTCCCATTAGCCCAATATCATTTCGAAGCAAAATGGTATTTACGTTTTCTAATTTCTTAAAAATTCGCTCTAAAGTTGCTTTTGTTCTGTAATCTGGACTAATTGTAATTACCGCCGTTGTGTATTCAATTAGTGACTCTTTAACGAAAAGTTCATTTCGTTCAAAATCTTCAATGTAGGCTTGTGGATTTCTGTAATTTTGTGCATTTCCGTTTTGAGTTATGAATAACATAACAAAGAATGCAGCAAAAACGATTTGGTTTCTGTTTGCTGTTTTCACGATGTAATAGTTTAGTAGGTTTGTTATTTGGGTTTAACAAGGTAAAAATAAATGATTTGTTTTCAATTTTCATTACAAATCATCTATAAAATACATATAAAATCGACAAAATGCATTTTTGTCATCATTAAATAGTAATAATACTACAATATATAGATTCGTAATTACATTTTTTTATTCGTTTTATTGGATTGGAATTGAAATCAAAAAAAGTAGTAAATTGGTAATACATCGTTTGAGTTCATAAGTTTTTAACTATTTGATGGATTAATTTTATCGAATTATTAAATTTGTAAAATTGAAAACAAATACAAAACAATAAACACTAATTATAATGAGTATTATTATTAAAGTACACGCGAGACAAATTTTAGATTCAAGAGGAAATCCTACTATTGAAGTTGATGTAGTGACCGAAAATGGTGTTTTAGGTCGTGCAGCTGTTCCTAGTGGAGCATCAACAGGCGAACACGAAGCAGTAGAACTTAGAGATGGAGGTAAAGCATTTATGGGAAAAGGAGTGCTTAAAGCTGTAGAAAATGTTAATTTAACTATTGCCAATGAATTGTTGGGCACTTCTGTTTTTGAACAAAACTTGATTGATAAAACCATGATTGAATTGGACGGAACAGCCAATAAGTCTAATTTAGGCGCCAATGCTATTTTAGGTGTTTCTCTTGCTGTTGCAAAAGCCGCAGCTAACGAATTGGGTTTACCATTGTACCGTTATGTAGGTGGCGTTTCTGCCAATACACTACCTGTACCTATGATGAATATCATTAATGGAGGTTCGCACAGTGATGCACCAATTGCGTTTCAAGAATTTATGATTATGCCTGTAAAAGCAACATCGTTTTCACATGCCATGCAAATGGGAACTGAAATTTTTCACCATCTTAAAAAAGTTTTACACGATAGAGGTTTGTCAACCGCTGTGGGTGATGAAGGAGGTTTTGCACCAAATTTAGCTGGAGGTACAGAAGATGCTTTAGATACTATTAAAAAAGCAGTTGAAAATGCGGGTTACAAATTTGGAGATGAAATTATGATTGCTCTAGATTGTGCTGCTTCTGAATTCTATAAAGAGGGTAAGTATGACTACACTAAATTTGAAGGATCAAATGGAAAGGTAAGAACATCAAAAGAGCAAGCGGAATATTTGGCATCATTAGCTACTAATTATCCAATTATATCTATTGAAGACGGAATGTACGAAGACGATTGGGAGGGATGGAAATACCTAACCGAATTGATCGGTAACAAAACACAATTAGTAGGAGACGATTTATTTGTAACGAATGTAGAACGTTTATCACGCGGAATTAATGAAGGTATTGCCAATTCTATCTTAGTAAAAGTAAATCAAATCGGAACCCTAACCGAAACCATTTCGGCTGTAAACATGGCACACAATGCGGGTTATACATCAGTAATGTCGCACCGTTCAGGCGAAACCGAAGACAATACTATTGCCGATTTAGCGGTAGCTTTAAACTGTGGACAAATTAAAACGGGTTCAGCTTCACGTTCGGATCGTATGGCAAAATATAATCAATTGTTAAGAATTGAAGAAGAATTAGGGAATACTGCTTATTTTCCTGGAGAAAAGGCTTTTAAGTCAAAATAAAATTCTTTATATTGAATTACTATACTTTCAGGTTTTATTACTTCTAGGTTTTTTTGTGTTTAGCAAATTCTATTTGACTTTTGATTTGATTTATGATTTCTCATTTAGGAGCTTTTAAACACCACAAATTTTGCGTTTTTTATTATAATATTAACGATTTCGTTATCGTATTTCTTTTTTAATTCATTCTAAATTTCTTAGATTTGTTAAATTATTAATTTATCAGATTTAATATCCATTTTATACCATGTCCAAAACAGCAATATTAGAATACGATGGCAATAAGTATGAGTTTCCAGTAATTGTTGGAAGCGAGAAAGAACCCGCTATCGATATCGAAAAACTTCGTGCCTTAACTGGTGCAATCACTCTTGATCCGGGTTATAAAAACTCAGGATCTTGTCAAAGCGAAATTACTTTTCTTGATGGAGAAGAAGGTATCCTGCGTTATCGTGGTTATGCTATCGAAGATTTAGCTGACAAAGCCGATTTTCTTGAAGTTGCCTATCTTGTTATTTTTGGAGAATTACCAACAAAATCAGAATTAGAGCAATTTGAGACAGACATTAGAAAATATACTTTGGTCAATGAAGAGATGAAAAACATCATTGATGGTTTTCCAAAAACAGCACATCCTATGGGCGTGTTATCTTCATTAACAAGTGCTTTAACTGCTTTTAATCCAAAAGTAGTCAATGTAGAAAACGAAAAAGAAATGTACGAAGCCGTTTGTAAAACAATGGGTAAATTTCTTGTAATTGCGACATGGACTTACAGAAAGATGATGGGATTTCCATTAAATTACTATAACAATGAAAAAGCTTATGTAGAAAATTTCATGCATTTAATGTTTGAATTACCAACCGGACCTTATAAAGCAAATCCTGTAGTTATTGATGCTTTAGATAAATTATTCATTCTTCATGCCGATCATGAACAAAACTGTTCAACTTCAACTGTTAGAATTGTGGGTTCATCACATGCTGGATTGTTTGCTTCTATTTCTGCTGGTGTTTCAGCACTCTGGGGACCTTTGCATGGTGGAGCCAACCAAGCGGTTTTAGAAATGCTTGAAGAAATTCATAAAAGCGGTGGTGATGCTGATAAATATATGGCAAAAGCTAAAGATAAAGACGATCCGTTCCGTTTAATGGGGTTCGGACATCGAGTGTACAAAAATTTTGACCCAAGAGCTCGTATCATTAAAAAAGCAGCCGATGAAGTGTTAGCTACTTTGGGAGTTGATGATCCGATTTTAGCGATTGCGAAAAAATTAGAAGAAGCAGCTTTAGTTGACGATTATTTTGTGTCTAGAAAATTATACCCAAATGTAGATTTCTATTCAGGAATCATTTACAGAGCACTTGGAATCCCAACCGACATGTTTACTGTAATGTTTGCTATTGGTCGTTTGCCAGGATGGATTGCACAATGGAAAGAAATGCGCGTTAACAAAGAACCAATTGGACGACCAAGACAAGTATATGTTGGACATCCATTGAGAGATTTTAAAGCAATGGATAAACGATAATATTGTTCATATAATTATTTGAAAAGCTTCGCTAATCAGCGGAGCTTTTTTATATTTGCCTAATGCCAAAAGCAACTATATGTTACAACTAAACGTCAAAAACGAAACGTCACGATTACGAGCGGTTGTGTTAGGTTCTGCCTTTAACAACGGACCAACACCAACTGCCGATGAAGCCTACGATCCTAAATCATTAGAGCACATTCTAGCCGGAACTTATCCTGTCGAAGCCAGTATGATAGCCGAAATGGAAGCGTTTAACCAAGTATTTCAAAAGTATGATGTACTCGTTTTTCGTCCAGAAATGATTGAAAACTACAATCAAATTTTTACACGAGACATCGGTTTTGTTATTGATGATGTGTTTATTAAAGCGAACATTCTTCCCGAAAGAAATCGCGAATTGGATGCCATTCAATACGTAATCGAACAAATGAATCCTAACAAAGTGGTTCGTCCTCCCGAAGAAGTTCACATCGAAGGCGGCGATGTAATGCTATGGAACGATTATATTTTTATTGGCACCTACAAAGGTTCTGATTATGCATCATTCATTACGGCTCGAACCAATATGGAAGGCGTAAACTACCTCAAAGCTCTTTTTCCCAACAAAATTGTAAAAGAATTCGATTTAGTAAAATCAAAACTCGAAGCCCGAGACAATGCTTTGCATTTGGATTGTTGTTTTCAACCCGTAGGAACTAATAAAGGAATTATCTACAAAAGTGGCTTCCGTGAAGAAGCGGATTACGTCTATTTAGTTGACCTTTTCGGAAAAGAGAACCTATTTCACATTACGCGTGACGAAATGTATAATATGAATTCTAACGTGTTCTCTATTGCTCCTTCTGTAGTAGTTTCTGAACAAAAATTCACCCGACTCAACAATTGGCTTCGTGACAACGGATTCACTGTAGAAGAAATTCCTTACGCTGAAATTGCCAAACAAGAAGGGCTTTTGCGATGTTCTACTTTACCTTTGATACGAGATTAATAATAGTGTTTCAAGTTTAAAGTTTCAAGTTGTTGGACTTGAAACCTGAAACTTGAAACTTCAAACAAAAAAAATGAAACAAACTACCAATTCCATCCTAATGATTCGTCCGGTAGCTTTCCGAATGAACGAACAAACTTCAGTAAACAATTACTACCAAAAAGTACTCGATGGATTAACACCCGAGTCAGCGAACGAAAAAGCGCAACAAGAGTTTGATACTTTTGTAAACAAACTTAAAATGGTTGGAGTGGATGTCACTGTCGTTGATGATACAATTTTACCTGACACACCCGACAGTATTTTTCCAAACAATTGGATTTCTTTTCACGAAAATGGTGATGTGGTTTTTTATCCGATGTTTGCCGAAAATCGACGCGCCGAACGCCGAGAAGACATTCTAGATTTATTAGAAGACAAAGGGTTTCAAATGAACGATGGCATCATGGATTATACCGAAGCTGAAGAGGATGGCTATTATCTTGAAGGAACCGGAAGTATTGTTCTAGATCGCGAAAACGGAAAAGCCTATTGTGCGCTTTCACCGCGAGCTGATGAAGAATTGTTTATTGAGTTTTGTGAAGATTTCGACTTGAATCCGATAATTTTTGAAGCATTTCAAACCGTAAATGGCGAACGAAAACTAATATATCACACCAATGTTATGATGTGTATTGGCGATACGTTTGCTGTGATTTGTGCCGACTGTATTGACGACAAAAAAGAACGAAAAATGGTCCTGGATAGCTTGCGTTCAGACGAAAAAGAAATCATTCTAATTACCGAAGATCAAATGAATAATTTTGCCGGAAACATGCTCGAAGTTTTAGGTGCTGACGAAAGACGTTATTTGGTTATGAGTGCTGCGGCCCATCAAAGTTTGACTAAAAAACAAATCGCACAATTAGAAGAACACATCACTATTTTAAGTTCTAGTTTAGACACCATTGAAGCCTGTGGTGGCGGAAGTGCCCGATGCATGATGGCTGAGATTTTCTTACCAAAAGAATAACACAAATACGAATTAAAAATTACGAATTTACAAAATTGTAATTCGTAATTTTTAATTCGTAATTATTTAAATCCCTCTCACTATACTCAAAATCGAACTGATGATGTATTGAATTCCGATAGCAATGGTCAAAAAACCAATGATTCTTGAAATGGCAACAATACCAGCAGTTCCTAAAATTTTAGCTAAATAATGGGCGCTTCTTAAAATTAAAAATATCAAAAACGCCACCGTCAAAATAGCCAAGCACGAAAATATAATCTCTGAAGAAGTCTGATGTTCTTGGTAATACGCAATCAAAAGCGAAATCGAACCCGGTCCAGCCAACATCGGCATCGCCAGAGGAGTTAAGGCAATGTCATTCCGACTCTGAATTTCTTCTTCTACTTTTTTATTGATTCCTTTGTTTTTATTGAACTTTCCGTTGAGTAACGAAAATCCTGAACTCGCAATAATAATTCCGCCCGCAATTCGAAGTGCCGAAATCGTTATTCCAAAAAATCGCAACACATATTGTCCAATAAAAAACGAAATAATTAATATGATAAACACGTTAACAGCAGTCCAAAGCGACACTCGCGATCGCTCTTTTTTGGTGTAATCTTGAGTTAATCCTACAAAAATAGGTACGGTACCAATCGGATTTAAAACCGAAAACAAAGCCGCCAATAAAAAGATAAATACTTCCATTTTTTTGGTGTAAAAGTAGTGCTACACAGTTTGGCAAAGTTAAAATTAAAAACAACGTAAAGTTAAATTCGCATGCAAAAACGACATAATTTCGTACTTTTGGCAGATGAAAAATAAGAAAACGTTAGTACTTGGTGCTTCCACCAAACCCGAACGATACGCTTTTAAAGCCATAACTATGTTGGTCGACAAAGGCCATTCGGTTTTGGCAATTGGTCAAAATCAAGGCGAAGTAGCCGGAATAAAAATCAGAACAAAAACAATTCCGCTTACCAATATCGATACCGTAACCTTGTATTTGAACGCATTGCGCCAACGGGATTATTACAATTACATCATCGAAACCCAACCCAAAAGAGTCATCTTCAATCCCGGAACTGAAAACCCCGAGTTTTATCAACTCTTAAAAAGCAACAACATCAAAGTTGAAGAAGCGTGTACCTTGGTGTTATTGACCACCAATCAATATTAGAAGCAAAAGGCTCGGGCTTTCTTGGTTTTCGTTTTCCCGCTTTTGCTACTATCTTTGTTCGTCCCTCACAAAGGATAACCGCTCAATCGGGGCTAGCTAAAATTCCATTTTACTTTTTGTAAAAATCCACAAAAATTTTTCAAATCTGTGTTATCCGCGTTTCATTAAAAACGGGTTTGCTCCGTTGCAGGTTTACTTATCAACAACAATCCCAAAAAGGTAATCAATCCGTTTACGATGATCAATTCGTTGTCAATGACATAATTCCCAAATAAATCGGCCGAATACCTCACAATAAAAAAGCAAAGTAATGGCGATATAATGCAAATGAATGGCACCAATTTGTCGTGAACCGTTTTCGTTTGTACAAACAAACCAAAGCTGTACAATCCTAAAAGCGGTCCATACGTATAACTCGCCACTTTAAAAATCATCGTCACCACCGATTTGTCGTTGAGCGAATTGAAGACAATAATTACCAAAAACATCAATAGTGAAAATCCAACATGAACTAAATGACGCGTTCTAACCATATTGGGTTTATTCGCATTTGCGGTTTTGTCCATGCCTAAAAAGTCAACACAAAACGAAGTCGTTAAAGCCGTCAAAGCCGAATCGGTCGTAGCAAAAGTAGCCGCTGTCAATCCCAATAAAAAAACCACTGCCGGAACCAAACTCAAATGGTTAAAAGCAACTTCTGGAAACAATAAATCGGTTCGTTTCACATCGCCCACCACTGGAACGGCAATGCCATTTTTCTCAGCGTACAAGTACAACAGCGCGCCCACACTTAAAAAAAAGATGTTAATCACCACAAATATTCCCGTAAAAGTGAACATGTTTTTTTGAGCTTCGCCGATGGTTGCGCAACTCAAATTTTTCTGCATTAAATCTTGATCCAGTCCCACCATGGCTATTGTTACAAAAATTCCGCCCAAAATTTGTTTCAAAACAAAACTGCCTTTTAAGTAATCTTCATAAAAAAATACCTTCGAATAATTGCTGTTTTTTACCGCTTCAAAAGCTTCAATCGCTCCATAATCTAAACTGTCACAAATAAAATAAATGGTCAAAAATACCGAAGTCACTAAGAAAAACGTTTGCAAAGTATCAGTAATAATGATGGTTTTTAATCCGCCTCGATACGTGTAGGCAAATATCAATCCAAGCGAAATTAAAACTGTTGCTGCAAACGGAATGTTATAAAAATCAAACACATAACGTTGCAAAACAATCACCACCAAATACAATCGAAATGCCGAACCAATAGTTCTGCTTATCAAGAAAATGGTCGCCGCCGTTTTATAACTTATAGTGCCCAACCGCTGTTCGATGTAACTGTAAATCGAGGTCAAATTCATGCGGTAATATAACGGAAGCAACACAGTGGCAATAATCAAAAATCCAATAGCATTTCCCAGCACAAATTGAAAATACCCAAACTGATTTTCGGGCGAACCTACATTACCTGGAACCGAAATAAATGTCACGCCAGACAAGGCCGTTCCTATCATTCCGAAAGCTACCAAATACCATTTAGAGTTTTTATTGGCTTTGAAAAAAGCGTCGTTACTACTGTCTTTTTTACTTACTACATTGGAGATAAAAATCAGCAGTCCGAAATAAATAAGTATTAATAGCAGAATGGTAATTGGAGACATAAATATTTTTTTTTGTTGCGCCAAAGTACAAAAAAAATGGTTATTTGGTTATTTGTTTTTTGGTAATGCTTTAGGAACATAATTTCAAATACACAAATAACCAAAGGAACAAATTCACTAATTTAGCAAAATGGAATTCTCTTCAAAACTAATAGAAAAAGCGGTCAACGAAATGGCGCAATTACCCGGAATCGGCAAAAGAACCGCCTTGCGCTTGGTGTTGCATTTGCTAAAACAACCTTCTGAACAAACTCAATTTTTATCGCAGGCACTCACTACAATGCGGGAGGAAGTGAAATTTTGTGCTAGTTGTCATAATATCTCTGATGTAGATGTATGTGAAATTTGTTCTAATACCTCCAGAAATCACAAAATAATTTGTGTGGTTGAAGACATTCGCGATGTGATGGCAATCGAAAATACCAATCAGTTCAGAGGTGTTTATCATGTACTTGGCGGCAAAATATCGCCCATTGATGGTGTAGGACCAAGCCAGTTAAATATAACAACTTTAGTAGAAAAAGTAAAATCAAATACTATTGATGAGGTAATTTTTGCGCTGAGCTCAACTATGGAAGGAGATACTACTAATTTTTATGTTTTTAAACAGATTAAAGAGTTTAACGTAAAAACATCGACCATTGCACGCGGAATTGCAGTTGGTGATGAACTCGAATATGCCGATGAAGTTACATTGGGAAGAAGTATTCTACAAAGGGTTCCGTTTGAAAATTCTATCAAAAATATTTAATGTATTAATAGGTTATTCTTTTTGTTTTTTAAATTGAAAAACTATCTTTGTTTGAAAAATTTTTTCCGAATGAACAAATATATTATCTATATACTTTTTTTTTCTATTTTTTTATTTAGCTCTTGTGTACCAACAAAAGATTTGATTTATCTACAGGAAAATAAGGAAGGCACAAAAGAAACTATTAATGAAGTAGTTTCAAAACCCTATCGACTTCAAGTAAATGATGTTATCAGTATTGATATAAAAGCCCTTGATTTAAAATTAGTTGAAATTTTTAATGGAGGAACTGGAGAAACATCAAAATCTGCTGAAGCTCTTTACTTTTCAGGTTATACAGTTGATGATCATGGTAATATCAGAATGCCAATTTTAGGAGAAATTAATGTGTTGGGATATACTCTAGATGAAGTGCGAAAAGAATTGGAAACCAAATTACTAGCTGATTATTTTAAAAAAGAAGCCGAAATTTTTGTTAACGTTAAATTAGGTGGGTTTCGGTATACAATAAATGGAGAAGTTGGAAATCCGGGAACAAATGTGCTGTATCAAGAAAAAGTAAATATTCTGGAAGCCATAGCCAATTCAGGAGATATTACGGTAGTTGGAGATCGAAAAGACATTAAAGTAATCCGTCAATTTCCGCAAGGAATAGAGACACTGAGTATCGATTTAACAAGTGAAAGCGCTTTAAAATCACCTTGTTTCTATTTGCAACCTAATGATTACGTTTACGTTAAGCCATTGAAGCAAAAAACATGGGGAACTGGAAAAACTGGAATTGAATCATTAGGAACTATTATTACCATTTTATCCTTAGCTACTACAACCTTTTTACTTCTTAAGAACTAATACACTGCTATAATGTTAGATGCAAAAGATTTCTCTTTTTTTGAAAACCAAAACAGCTTTGATTTTAAAGGATTTTTAATTAAAACAGGTAGTTATTGGCGATGGTTTCTGTTAGGTCTAATAGTTTGTTTGATTTATGCGCATCAAGTTAATATTAGAAAACAAAAAATTTATTCTTTAGAAACAACCATTGCGATAAAGGAGCAAGACAATCCATTATTTACCTCCAATACTAGTTTGATTTTTAATTGGGGAGGAACTTCTGATCAAGTTCAATCCATAGCTACAACATTGGCTTCTAGATCGCATAACGAAATTGTTGTCGATCGATTACAGTTTTACATCAATTATCTTCAAGAGCAAAAATATTTTACTCAAGATGTATATGGTATATGTCCGTTTGTAGTCAATATCGATAAGACTAAAAATCAATTAGCAGGAACTCCATTAAACATAACGTTTGTCTCGCCAAGTGAATATACAATTCAAACAAATTTTACTTCAAGTCCAGTTTCAGCTTATAATTATAGTACAAATACTGTTTCTTCAGTTGATGTTCCAATTGGTGAATTTAAACGAAAGTTTAAAGTAGGCGAGCGCATAAACTTGCCTTTTTTAAATTGGAATTTAGAACTTGTAAATGCATTTGAAGGCTACAAAAATTCAAATTATCAAGTGTCTTTCAGCTCTTTCGATGGAACCGTTTCTAGTTATAAAAATGTTAGAGTAGTAATTGATGATAAAGCAGCTTCGATATTAAAATTATCATTAGAAAGCACTAATAAAGCCAGAATTGTCGATTATCTGAATGAAACAGTGAAGACATTAATGAAAAGGCAATTGGATAATAAAAACCTATTTGCTGAAAACACCATTAAATATATCGATACAACTTTAACGATTATGGAAAATGAGTTAAAGTCGGCTAACGATCAATTAAAAAACTTTAGTAGAAATAAAAATGTTAATGAAATTGATAGTGGTGGACAAACTTTTCAAAATCAAATGTTGGATTTGGATGTGAAAAATGATGCCATTAAAAGAAAGCTAAATTATTACTCCATTTTAAATAATTACCTCAGAAATAGTACTGATTATTCCAAACTTCCCGCCCCATCTATAGCAGGAATTGAAGATCCAAATATTGTTACAAATGTTGCCAATTTAATTAGTTTGTCAGTGCGAAGGTCAGAAATAGCCTATTCAGTAAAAGGGGATAAAATGTTTAATTCTATTGATAACGAAATTTCAGCATTAAAAAAAGTAGTACTCGAAAATATCATTGCAGCTAAATCGGCCATCGAATTTGAATCCAAACAAATCAATAATAAAATTGGTCAAGCTGAAGTAAAAATTGCTCAACTACCAGATGACAAGCAAGAGTTTTTAAAAATAATGCGTAAATATAATTTAAGTGAAAATATTTACCAAGCCTATCTTCAAAAACGAAGTGAAGCACAAATTGTGAAAGCAGCGAATCTCTCAGATATTCAGTTTATTGATCCTGCCAAAGATATCGGCGGTGGATTAATCGGACCAAAAACGGGGGTTAATTATGTTATTGCTATTTTTATTGGAGTTTTGATTCCGTTATTAATCGTTTTTTTGATATTTTTTATCAACAATCAAATTCAAAATACAGATGATATTCAGAAACTTACCCAAATTCCTCTAATCGGAGTAGTGGGTTTGAAACACAATGATACCAATCTTTCTGTTTTTGAAAAACCAAAATCGGCACTTTCCGAGTCCTTTCGAGCCATTCGATCTTCACTTCAATTTTTATATAAAAAACAAAGTGTATCCGGAACCAAAACACTAATGCTTACTTCGTCTGTTAGTGGAGAAGGAAAGACTTTTTGCTCCATAAATATTGCTACTGTTTTTGCACTTAGTGAGAAAAAAACAGTTATCGTAGGATTTGATTTGAGAAAGCCAAAAATATTTGACGATTTTAATATTACAAATGAAACCGGTGTAGTAAATTATTTAATTGGACAAAAAAGTATTGATGATATTATTACAAAAACACATATTCCTTTTTTGGATTTAATTACCTCTGGACCAATTCCTCCTAACCCTTCCGAATTAATTATGGGAGATAGCATGGTTGAGTTTATGAGTGAATTAAAAAAACGATATGACTATATTATCCTCGATACGCCACCTGTTGGATTGGTTACCGATGCGATTGAATTATCGCAATTTGCCGATTTAACGCTTTACATTATGCGTCAAAATTTCACACGCAAAGACATGATTAATTTGTTAAATAATCGTGTCAAAAGAGGCGAATTGGTTAATGTAAGTATCATTCTTAACGGTTTCGAAAATAAAGCAAAATATGGTGCAGGTTATGGTTACGGCTATGGTTACGGATACGGTGCCTATTCTAATGGATACCATGAAGAAGATAAACCGAAAAATATTTTTGTTAAGTATTTCCACAAATTCACTAAAAATAAATTCAAATAACAGCAAATAATTTTGATGAAAAATAAAATTCTAATAACGGGTGGTGCTGGATTTATAGGATCAAACCTATGCGAGTATTTTTTGTCAAAAGAATATCAAGTGATTTGTATGGACAATTTTTCGACAGGTCACAAGCACAATATAGCTCCCTTTTTGACCAACGAAAATTTCAAATTAATAGAAGCTGATATCCGCAATCTAAACGATTGTCATCAAGCATGTCAGGGAGTCGACTATGTGTTGCACCAAGCTGCTTTAGGATCGGTTCCAAGATCTATTCAAGATCCTATTACAACAAATGAGGTAAATGTTACAGGGTTTTTAAATATGCTCACTGCCTCAAGAGATGCTAAAGTAAAACGATTTATTTTTGCTGCAAGCTCATCAACCTATGGCGATTCAGAAGCGTTGCCAAAAGTAGAAGAGGTTATCGGAAAACCATTATCACCTTACGCGATTACTAAATACGTTAATGAACTTTATGCTGATATTTTTTCAAAAACGTATGCATTAGAAACCATTGGTTTGCGTTATTTTAATGTTTTCGGCAGACAACAAGATCCCAACGGAGCCTACGCCGCCGTAATTCCAAAATTTGTCATGCAATTAATGAAACATGAAAGCCCAATTATTAACGGCGATGGTAATTACTCTAGAGATTTTACATACATCGATAATGTTATTCAGATGAATGAGTTGGCGATGACAACCAACAATACTTTGGCAATTAATACTGTTTATAACACCGCTTTTGGAGAAAGCACCACATTGAATCAAATGGTTGGGTGTTTAAAAGAGTACCTTTCCGAATATGATTCCAAAATAAAAAATATAAAAATACACTATGGTCCCAATCGCATAGGCGATATTCCACACTCTTTAGCAAGCATTAACAAGGCAAAAGAATTACTTAATTACAATCCCCCATTTTCTTTTAATGAAGGGTTAAAAGAAGCTGTAAAATGGTATTGGGAAAATTTAAAATAATTTAGACTAATGAAGATTACTAAAATTTGTTGTATTGGTGCTGGTTATGTTGGAGGTCCAACTATGGCAATTATTGCTCAAAAATGCCCCCACATAAAAGTTACTGTTGTCGATTTAAACGAAGAACGAATCGCCAAATGGAATGACTCAGATGTAAATAATATTCCCATTTACGAACCAGGATTATCCGAAATTGTAAAAGAAGCCAGAGGACGAAACTTATTTTTTTCAAATCAAGTAGATCAAGCCATTGACGAAGCCGAATTAATATTCATCTCGGTGAATACACCAACAAAAACATACGGTTCTGGAAAAGGAATGGCGTCCGATTTGAAATACATCGAATTGTGTGCCCGACAGATTGCTCGCGTAGCTAAAAACGATAAAATTGTAGTCGAAAAATCGACCTTGCCTGTTCGAACAGCCGAAGCCATTAAAAATATTTTAGATAATACAGGTAATGGCGTTCAATTTCAAATATTATCCAATCCCGAATTTTTAGCAGAAGGAACCGCAGTCGAAGATTTGCTTAATCCAGATCGAGTACTAATTGGTGGAGATACTACAAATGAAGGTCAAGAAGCCATACAATCTTTATCAGAAGTATACAGGAATTGGGTCGCTCCAGAAAGAATTCTAACCACCAATGTTTGGTCATCAGAGTTGTCCAAATTAACAGCCAACGCTTTTTTAGCCCAACGCGTTTCTTCTATAAATGCGTTATCCGAATTGTGTGAAAAAACAGGTGCAGATATCAATGAGGTAGCAAAAGCAATCGGAATGGACAGTCGAATCGGTCCTAAATTTTTAAAGGCTTCAGTTGGTTTTGGAGGTTCTTGTTTTCAAAAAGACATTTTAAATTTAGTGTACATTTCTAAATCATTCGGACTCAACGAAGTGGCCGATTATTGGGAGCAAGTAATCATTATGAACGACCACCAAAAAAGACGGTTTTCAAAAAAAATAGTGAGTACGTTATACAATACGGTTACCGATAAAAAAATCGCATTTCTAGGTTGGGCATTCAAAAAAGACACCAACGATACCCGTGAATCAGCAGCCATTTATGTCGCTGATGATCTTATTTTTGAACAAGCAAAAATCGCGGTTTTTGATCCAAAAGTCAACCAACAACAAATGCTATCCGATTTGAATTGTTTAGAATCACGACCAGAAAATCAAAACAGCACGTACTTAATTTCTTATGATAATCCATACGATGCATGTAAAGATGCCCATGCCATAGCGATATTAACCGAATGGGACGAATTTGCAGCATACGATTGGAAAAAAATATATGACGGTATGCTAAAACCAGCTTTCATTTTTGATGGTCGAAATCTTTTAGACAAAGAAATAGTAACAGCAATTGGTTTTAAATACCAAGCAATTGGTTCTTAAAAACGTAAAATATGAGCACAAGAATTGGAATAATTGGGTTGGGATATGTAGGATTACCGTTAGCAAGACTTTTTGCAACTAAGTATGCTGTGGTCGGATTTGATATTAACCAAAACAGAGTAGATGAACTGAATAATGGAAACGATTTTACATTAGAAATAAGTAAAGAGCAACTCCAGGATGTTTTAGTTAATCAACCAAGCGAAGCAATAGGTCTTTTTTGTTCGACTAATATCGACGATTTAAAATACTGTAATTATTATATTGTTACCGTACCAACTCCTGTTGATAAAAACAACAGACCCGATTTGACACCATTGTACAAATCAAGTGAAACGGTCGGAAAAGTACTCAAGAAAGATGATATCGTAATTTATGAATCGACTGTTTATCCTGGTTTAACCGAAGATGAATGTGTACCTGTTTTAGAAAAAACAAGCGGACTAAAATTCAACGTTGACTTTTTCGCAGGCTATTCTCCTGAACGAATAAATCCGGGTGACAAAGAACATACGGTAGAAAAAATTCTGAAAATCACCGCAGGTTCTACTCCAGAAATAGGCATAAAAGTCAACGATTTATACAAATCGGTAATCACCGCCGGAACGCATTTAGCTCCTTCAATAAAAGTAGCAGAAGCAGCCAAAGTAATCGAAAATTCACAGCGCGATATCAATATTGCTTTCGTAAACGAATTGGCAAAAATTTTCAACATACTCGAAATTGATACCCAAGCAGTTTTGGCTGCAGCTGGAACCAAATGGAATTTTTTAAATTTTAAACCGGGTTTGGTAGGTGGACATTGCATCGGTGTCGATCCATATTACTTAGCACAAAAAGCTCAAGAAGCAGGTTATCATCCCGAGATTATCTTAGCTGGAAGACGACTTAATGACAGCATGGGCGATTATGTTGCTTCTCGAATTGTGAAGTTGATGATTAAAAAAAATATCACGGTCAACAATTCAAAATTATTGATGCTCGGAATTACCTTTAAAGAAAACTGTCCCGATGTTAGAAATACCAGAATTGTAGATGTGATTAAAGCTTTGAAAGATTATGGTATTGAAGTTTCCATCTACGATCCTTGGGCTAATCCAAAAGAAGTCCAACACGAATACCAACTTGCAATGACAAAAGAGATTCCCACCGACACCTATGACGTTATTGTTTTAGGTGTGGCGCACAACGAGTTTACCCATTTGAATTTACAACAATTAAAAAATAAAAACGCCGTTGTTTACGATGTAAAAGGTGTTTTAGATAGTAATACAATTGACGGAAAGTTATAATAGCTGTACAATGAAAAAAATTTTAATTACAGGCGGAGCTGGATTTATTGGCTCTCACGTGGTACGACGATTTGTGAAAAAGTACCCAAACACGCACATTTATAATTTAGATGCGTTAACCTATGCCGGAAATCTAGAGAACATCGCCGACATCCAAAATGAACCCAATTATACGTTTGTAAAAGGCGATATTGTGAATGCCGATTTTATCAACGAGTTGTTTCAAAAGTACCAGTTCGAAGGCATTCTGCATTTGGCTGCCGAATCACATGTCGATCGATCCATTACAGATCCTTTAGCTTTTGTAAAAACCAATGTGATTGGCACAATGAATTTATTAAACGCTGCCAAAGAATTGTGGAAAGACAATTTTGTTGGGAAACGTTTTTATCATATTTCTACCGATGAGGTGTATGGTTCGTTGGGTGAAACCGGACTTTTTACCGAAACTACAGCCTACGATCCAAATTCTCCGTATTCTGCATCTAAAGCGAGTTCTGATCATTTCGTTCGCGCGTATGGCGAAACCTACGGATTGCCTTATGTGATTACGAATTGCTCTAATAATTATGGTCCGAATCACTTTCCAGAAAAGTTAATTCCTTTGTTCATAAATAACATCATCAACAACAAACCTTTACCCGTTTATGGTGATGGAAAGTATACCCGAGATTGGCTTTTTGTAGAAGATCATGCAGTGGCTATCGACTTGGTTTTTCATGAAGGAAAAAATCACGAAACTTACAATATTGGCGGATTTAACGAATGGCAAAACATCAACTTAGTGAAGCTGCTTTGCGAACAAATGGATAAAAAATTAGGGCGTTCAGAAGGAACATCGGCACAACTAATAACCTACGTAAAAGACCGTCCAGGTCACGATTTGCGCTATGCTATTGATGCTTCCAAAATCAATAAAGAGTTGGGTTGGAAACCATCCGTTACGTTTGAACAAGGTTTAGAAAAAACTATCGATTGGTACCTTTTCAATGAAGATTGGCTGAAAAGTGTTACCTCAGGAAACTATCAAAAATATTACGACCAACAATACAATTAAGTTGTAAACAATGAATCCCTATTTATACATATTTGGCACCTTGTTTTTTACAATCTACGGACAAATTGTATTAAAATGGCGATTGACTAATTTAAAAATTGTTTTACCCGAGAGTATTTCCGATAAAGTAATTTATCTGATTAAATTGCTCTTTGATCCGTACATTTTTTCGGGATTTGTATCGGCATTTATTGCGTCTTTATTTTGGATGGCAGCGATGACCAAATTTGAAATTACGCAAGCTTATCCGTTCATGAGTTTGGCTCCTGCACTCGTTTTTGTCATCGGAATGTTCTTTTTAGGTGAAACGTATTCGATTGGAAAAGTTATCGAATTGGTGTTGATTGTTACCGGTACAATTGTGACCGTAAAATACTAATTTGCAATACCCAATGAAAAAAATCGCGATACTCGGCGCCAGTTATCTTCAAAAACCGCTTGTCGATAAAGCCAATGCAATGGGTTATGAAACCCATTGTTTTGCTTGGGATAACGACGAAGCAATTTGTAAAACGATAGGGCATTTTTTTTATCCCATTTCGGTTTTAGACAAAGAAGAAATTTTAGAAAAATGCCAGCAAATTGGTATTGATGGAATTACTACTATTGCAACAGATATTTGCATTCCGACGATAGCTTTTGTAGCCGAAAAAATGAAACTTACAGCAAACTCGGTTTATTCTAGTGTACTTTCAACAAATAAAGGAGAAATGCGTCGTGCTTTTGAATTACACAATGTAAATTCTCCAAAATCAATTACCATTTCAAAATTGGAAGAGCTGAAAATTTTAACGTTATCTTTTCCATTAATTATAAAACCTACTGATAGATCGGGGAGTAGAGGAGTGACCAAAGTGAGTTCCAATTTACAATTAGAAGACGCATTTCAAAGAGCACTTGAAGAATCGTTAGAAAAAAAAGCAGTCATCGAAGAATTTATCGAAGGAAATGAAGTCAGTGTCGAAACCATTTCTTGGAAAGGCAAACATTATATCTTAACCATCACCGATAAAGTTACCACAGAAGTTCCTTATTTTGTAGAACTTCAACACCATCAACCGAGTCTTTTGCCCGCTCATATTCAAAATAAAATTCGTCTCGAAACTTACAAAGCATTAAATGCACTCGAAATTGAATTCGGAGCAAGTCATGCCGAATTTAAAATTAATGCCAATGGAGACGCTTATGCTATTGAAGTCGGTGCTCGAATGGGTGGCGATTTTATAGGATCTCATTTAGTGAAACTTTCTACAGGTTATGATTTTGTAAAGGGTGTTGTTGAAGTGGCAATGCAGCAATTTAACGAACCAGTTTTTACAGTACAAAAATCGTCGGGAGTGTATTTTTTATGTCATCAAACAGCACAATTAAAACCTTATTTTGAGACAACAAACGCTTTCGATGTTGAAAAGGAAATCTTGAAAGAGGAATTAATTTCAATTCAAAACAGTAACGATCGCTCGGGATTTCTCATATATCAATCCGATTCTAAAATAGAATTAATTTAAAATCAATACATTTGTTACTTGTAGTTTAAAATACGAAGATTTTACATGAAAATATCTATTGTTTCAACGCTTTACAAATCCGAAAAATATTTAGATGAATTTCTAAGCGAATGTTTGTCGGCATTAACTAGTATTGACTGCAATGATTTTGAATTTGTTTTTGTAAATGATGGTTCACCCGATAATTCGGTTGTTTTTTTATTAGAAAAAAGAAAAACTATCAAGCCAATTACCATTATTGATCTTTCTCGAAATTTCGGACACCATTATGCGATTCAAGCAGGTTTGCTGTATGCCAAAGGCGATTTTGTGCTGCTCATCGACAATGATTTAGAAACTAGTCCGAAGGTTTTAATTGATTTTTACAACCAAATAAAAAGTAATCCCAATCTCGACATGGTATTTGGGTATCAAGAAAAACGAAAAGGCGGATTTATAGAAAAAAATTTCGGTAACTTATTTTACAAAGTATTCAATTTATTCAGCGAAATTAAGATTCCAGAAAACATACTTACCGAACGCTTAATGTCGAAAAAATACGTTCAAGAATTGGCTGCTTTGCCGGATAAAAACATATTTTTTGCTGGATTAATGCAATGGGTGGGTTTCAACCAACTGGGAATTCCAATAAAAAAGCAAAATCGAAAAGGCGGATCGACCTATACGTTTCGAAAACGAATTAATTTGATGATCAATGCGATAACATCGTTTACCGCATATCCATTAAAAATTTTATTCAATTTAGGCATTTTAATTTCGATGGGTTCTGTAGTGGCATCATTAGTTTTAATTGCTAGAAAAATTATCCAACCCGAACGAATTTTAAGTGGATATACTTCGTTGACAGTTGTCATTTTATTATCTACGGGACTCATTTTAACTGCGATTGGCGTACTCGGAATTTACCTCGAAAAAATATTCAATCAAGTAAAAAATCGCCCTACTTTTATCATAAAAAAAATACACGATTATGAACAAAACTGAAAATTTAGACAAGTATAATCAGTCGTATAATGCCGAATTCAAACACAATGATGAAAATTTATGGGGTTTGGAGCGCTATGCCAATTACATGAAAAAAAACATTAGAGCGAATAACGCTAAAAGTATTTTAAGTCTCGGAATTGGACATCATGTAGTGAGTGATATTTTAAGTAACGAATTGAATCATGCTGTTGAAAGCTACGATATTCTCGAAGGTTCTCAAGCTATTATTGACACTTTCGTGAAAAATGAAGAGCATAAAGACAAGATTAATGTCATTCTTACCTACTTTGAAAATTTCGAGTCCGACAAAAAATACGACATCATCGAAATGGGTTTCGTGTTAGAACATGTCGACGATCCACAAGAAATAATCAATAAATACAAAGGATTTTTGAGTCCGAATGGCAAAATGTACATCGCTGTTCCCAATGCTAATTCACTTCACAGACTCATTGGTTTTGAAGCTGGCTTATTGTCTGACGTTCATAATTTAAGTGCATACGATTTGCAACTGGGTCACAAACGCTATTTTGATATGGTCATTTTATCCGACATGATTCAGAAATCGGGATTACGAATCACCGATAAAAAAGGAATCTTGCTAAAACCAATTACGACTTCTCAAATGAAAGAGCTAGGATGGAACGGTAACGTAATCAATGCTTTGCTAAATTTAGGTGAACAATTCCCAGAGATATCCAATTCTATTTTAATAGAAACTGCTTTATAATTCAATGATGAAAATTCTAATTCTAGGTGGAAACGGTTTTGTAGGCAGCAATTTAGCGACCTATTTATCTGAATTTTATTCGGTGCAAACCACCTCTAGAACTTCAGAAACTTCCTTGTTTTTCGACATTCACAAATCCGAAACATATTCGATATGTAGCGATTCTTATGATGTACTTATTAACTGTATCGTTGATTACAGCAATTCTGTCGAAGACACGCTCACAACAGAACTAGCTTCCAAACGAAATTTTCTAAAATATATTAGCAAATTATCCTGTCATTATATCGAAATTTCTAGCGTTTCCGCCTTGCCGGAAAATAAATATGCTTCCGATTATAATTTTAGTAAGTTTTTGCACGAAGAAGTGCTTCAGTACACTTTAAATCCCTCAGCATTTCCTTATTCAGTAGTTCGATTTGCCCAAATTATTGATGCCAACGGACAGTCGAAAAAATCACAAGGCGCGTACCATTATTTTGTAGATTGTTTCAAAAATAAAGTGACATTAAAAGTCTTTGGCAATCCAAACGCACTCCGTTCGTACATGCCAATTTCGGTTTTAGTACAAACTGTAAAGCAGTGCATCGATGCAAAAATTCTGGGTTCGCATAACGTGATCATGCCTGATGCCTACAGTGCCAACGATTTAATTACAACCTTTTCATCTATACTGCCAAAATCGTCAGAAGAGATATATTACGATGTTTCCAAAACAGCTATCGAATACTTTATTCCGTCGTGTTCAGAAAGTTTTGTAACTTTACTTGCGAGTTTTACTTGCGAAGAAGTTTTTAAAAAGAGTCTACTAGATGACGAAGTATAATATTCTTGTTACTGGAGTCGGAGCTATTATTGGTTACGGTATTATTCAGTCGTTAAAAACAAGCCAATTACAAGCAAACATTGTTGCCACAGATATTTACGAAGATGCATATGGCGCTGCTTTGGCCGATACTTTTTATCAAGGAGTTTTGGCTTCTAGCCCTGATTTTATCGATTTTATCAACGATATAGTAGCCAAAGAAAAAATTGATTTGATTATTCCGGGTATCGAACAAGATTTGTATGCTTTGTTTCAGAATAAAGAAAAAATACACACCAAAGTGGTGATGAATACCGATTTGTGTATCACACTTTCTAAAGACAAATGGGCAACCTACAGTTATTTAAAAGATAATTTTACACTCGATTTGATTCCGACCCTACAAAATGTCACTTTTGATGAATGTGTCAAAACTTTAGGTTTACCTTTTTTATTAAAGCCGAAAAGTTCTTACGCTTCAAAGGGAATTCAAACTATTTCATCCAAAAGAGAATTCGATTTTTATACCGAATCGCAATTGGGGCAACTCATCTTCCAAAAAATAATCGGAACCACGAACAGCGAATTCACAGTGTCTGTTTTCGGTGATGGAAAAGGGAATTTTTTTGATAGTATAATTTTAAAAAGAGCGCTGTCTGGCGAAGGCGCAACAAGTAAAGCAATCGTCGTGCAAAGCCCAATTATAGAAAAGTATGTAACCGAATTGGTCAAAGTTTTGTTACCCGTTGGACCAACAAATATCCAATTGCGTCTCGAAAATGACGTACCGTATCTACTAGAAATCAATCCCCGAATTTCAAGTGCATGTTCGCTTCGAATGGCTTTTGGTTATAATGAACCCGAAATGTGTATCGACTATTTTGTAAATCAAAAAGCCATTCAGCCTTCTCCAAAAAAAACAGGTTCGGCCGTTCGTTTTATTACTGATTACATTAAGTATGACAAATAAAATCGCTATTATATCAGACATTCACGGTAATCTTCCTGCTTTGGAAGCTGTTTTGCATGATATTGAAAAAAAAGGTATTACGCAAATTTATTGCCTTGGCGATTTAGTTGGTTATTATTGTTTTTTTAATGAAGTAGTAGCTTTACTAAAAGAGAAAAACATCCATTGCTTACTCGGAAATCACGATTATGCACTCCTTCATACGAATGGTGTTATCGAACGTTCAAAAACATGTACGCATATTTTACAATGGCAGTTGCAAAAAGCGACGCTGGCTACAATGTCATATTTACAAACGTTAAAACCGTCATTTGAGTTGGATTTTGCCAACAAAAAAATTCAGTTGGTTCATGCCGGATTGCAAGATACTATCGACGAATATGTTTTTGATGTTACCGATGAATACTTGAAAATCAATAACTTTACCAACGATATTTTAATTTCGGGACATACGCATTTAATGGCGTATAAAAAAATGTACAGCGGTAAAACTTGGATCAATCCGGGAGCTGTTGGACAACCAAGAGATTACAACAACAAGGCCTCGTATGCTATTTTGGACGAAAATTTAGAAGTTGAATTTGTTAGAGTAGCCTACGATTTCGATACTGTTATAACTGCGATGCGGAATTTCGGATTTGAAGCGTACATTAGCGAGGGACTTTCAAATGGAAAAAAAATTGGGCAATAGAATTAATTACTACTACGATGTTAAAACCATTCAATAAACCCTATTTAACTGGCAACGAAACACAGTATATTCAAGATGCTGTTCTTTCAGGCAAAATTTCTGGAAACGGAAAATACACCCAAAAATGCCAAGATTTTTTTGAACAAAAATACGGTTTCAAAAAAGCATTACTAACCACTTCGTGTACCGACGCACTCGAAATGTGCGCCATTCTTGCCAATTTAAAAGAAGGCGATGAGGTAATTGTACCGAGTTTTACCTTTGTATCGACTGCCATTGCATTTATCCGCCAAGGTGCCACAATTGTATTTGCCGATTCGTATGCCGATAATCCAAACATCGATGCAGAGGCTATTGAAGCTTTGATAACGCCTCGAACTAAAGCGATTGTTCCTGTGCATTATGCTGGAGTCGCTTGCGATATGGACAAAATTATGGCGCTGGCTGCAAAATATAATTTATTAGTTATAGAAGATGCCGCGCAAGCGATTGACAGTTTTTATACCAGTAAAGACGGTTCAATCAAAGCGTTGGGAAGCATAGGTCATTTGGCTGCTTTCTCGTTTCACGAAACCAAAAATGTCATTTCTGGTGAAGGTGGAATGCTCGCCATCAACGACGAGAAATTTATCCATCGATCGGAAATCATATGGGAAAAAGGAACCAACAGAGCCGAATTTTTTAGAGGTGAAATTAATAAATACGGATGGGTGGATACGGGTTCATCTTTTTTACCATCTGAAATAATTGCCGCATTTTTATGGGCGCAGATCGAAAATTTAGAAGCCATTCAACAAAAGAGAATTCAACTGTGGAACGCTTATTTTGAAGGTATAAAAGATGTCAATCAAAGTAGCATTTTACTTCCAAAAGTTCCCAATTACGCCACCAACAACGGACACATGTTTTACATTAATTTGGAAAACATCCAACAAAGAGATGTACTAATCCAACTTTTAAAGGAAAACGGTTATCAGTCGGTGTTTCATTATATTTCACTGCATTCGAGTACGTATTATTTAGACAAACACGACGGAAGAGAATTGCCAAATTCTGATACGTTTACAAATACATTGTTACGATTACCAATGTATTACGAATTGGAATTTAAAGACATCGAAACTATCGTCGCAACCATTCGTAAATTTCAACAATTATGAAAGTAAAAAAACTATTATATGTGCTACTTGTTGCATTGATAGTTTTTTTATCAATTGGTTATTTTATGTATCCTTTACTCGGACCAGATTCTGGATTTTATCTTGCTAATGCTCGTGAAATGTACAGCGGAAAAGTATATTTTTTAGACATTGCCATTGCATACAATCCATTAGCTATTGCTATTTTAGGTATTCCGTTTTTGTTTTCCAATCATCCCGACCCTAGGTTTAGTTTGCTTATCAATATGCTTTTTATTTGGGCAGCAGCCTTTGTTTTTTACGCCATTTTACAGAAGATACATACTAGCAAAAAGGACAATTTGTTCTATGCCTTGTTTTTTGTGTTAGGCTGTTTGATGCTTGACGGAAGCCAACTCATGCTCGAACCGATATCTGTTTTTTTTCAACTCAGCGGTTTGTTTTTGTACTTGATGAACAAGGAATCTAAGAAAAACAGCTTGCTAATTTTGGCAGGATTTGCATTTGCATTGTCATTTTTATCGAAACAATATGGCTTGTTTGTTCTGGCTCCAATTGGTATAGATATTATTCTAAATAAAGGGAATATCATCAAGAAAATCGCCTTACTCAAAATCGGATTTTTGATTCCGATATTTTTATTTTATGGTTATTTATGTTCTCATGGCGTTGGTTTAATCGACTTTCTAAAACATATTTTAGGTGTAGGCGCTAAATTAGAAATTGGTAACGGAACCGGAATCAATTATACTTTAGTGACCTATGTCACAGGATTTGCGGTTTTTGTTGTGTTTAATTTCTACGTTTTGTTGCTTCCCAATTTGTTTTTTAAATCACGCACAAAACTCATATTTAAAAATACATTGGCATTAACTATTTTGCCATTTTCACTTTTGGTCTTGGTTTCGGCATCATATGCTCACTATTTTGTTTATGTTTTACCCTATGCCTTGTTGGCCTTTGTGTATTTGAATCATTTAAAAGAACAAGAAAACCGATTCGCATCTATTGCTATCTTAATTTCTTTACTTTTCATCACAATGGTTAGTGTGTATTCATTCAATGGAAAACACCACAAAATGTACATTCAACGAACAACCTACAAAACATTGTCGTCTGCCATTCCTAAAAATTCAAAAGTATATTTTGATGGAGTTTCGCCAGCTTTTTACTATTTGTGCGATTTCCAATCCATACAATTGAATAAATTAGGGTATACTTTTCCAGGTTATTTTTACCAAAAAACAATTGTTAATGCAATGGTTAGCAATTCTTATTTGGTAGTTTCGAAAGAAGCTTTTCCATCCTATCGAAGTTTGGTAATCGGATTTGAAACAAAAGAAATCAATATCAATCAACAATTATTTTATATCATTAAAAAGCAATAAAATGTATGTCGTTTCTGTGATTATTCCGGTTTTCAATGCCCAATTGCATTTAAAAAAATGCATCGAATCACTCTTGCTACAAACACAAAAATCGTGTGAATTTATTTTTATAAATGACGGTTCTACCGACGCAAGTAAAACTATTATTGCAGATTTTCAAAAATTAGATTCTCGAATTGTTTTAATCAACCAAGATAATCAAGGAGTAAGCGCAGCCAGAAATGCGGGTTTGCAAATCGCAAAAGGCAAGTACATTGGTTTTGTGGATGCCGATGACACTATTGAATCTAATTATTTTCAAAGATTATTAGAAACCGCAGCAACTTATAAAGTCGATATTGTTATAGCCAAATACACTTTGGTTCAGAAGGATAAAAAAAGTCTTTCGACTACCAATTTCCCAGAAAATAAAGTATTGGATTCTGAATTCATTCAAAACAAAATCATTCCACATCTGATGCAATTTGAAGATGTAAATGCCATTTGGAATAAATTCTTTTCAGACGAATTGTTACAGAAAAACGATATAAAGTTCCCAATTGGTGTTGCTTTAGGTGAAGATGGCTTGTTCAACATGCAAGCGTTTCATCAAGCCAAATCAGTATATTTCGCCGATTTTGCTGGCTACAATTATATGGAGATTGATGGAAGTGCTACCCGAAGTTTTGCAACGAACACCTATTTCCACCATTTAAAAAACGAATACCAACAGGATTTTTCGATGTATCAAAATAAACATCTGACAGCCGAAAAAATCTCAAAATTGAAAGCAAAGAAATTCCTTACCAAAGCCATTTCGTTGCTTCATGAATATACCAATCCAATTAATAAACTTGGAAAAGAAGTGGCTTACAAACGTGTTGTAACGTTACTCAATGATGCCACTTTTACAAAAATATTACACGAAAATTACAACGAAATAACAGCTGGTAAAGGACGTTACGAAAAATTCATTTTTTGCGCAGCCAAAAATAAATGGCTACATTTACTTTTTATTGCGACTTCTTACAGCCGATTAAGAAACAGATGAAAATTATGAGAATAGCCATGTTTTTCCATTCAGGAAGTGTCAATAGAGGATGCGAAGCCATCGTCCGCTCGGGTGTTGCCATGATTAAAGAAAAACATCCCGACGCGATTGTAAATCTGATTTCGTTCAATCCCGCTTCCGATAAAGACATTCCACTTTTGGACACCATTTTTGACGGAAGAGATATCCCGATTTCTAAATTTTCGTTATTTGGAATCATTGCTACGTTTAAAAATAAACTTTTTAAAGACGAAACGTATTTCCTTCGCAAAAAACACCATAACATCCTTAAACACATTCCCAATCACGATATTTTTTTATCCATCGGAGGCGATAATTATTGTTACGGTGAGCAGCCTTGGTTGTATGAAATTGATCGAAATATAAAAAAAGCAACAAAAAAGTTAGTGCTTTGGGGCGCATCGATTGGTGATGATGATTTGTCTGCAGAAAAAATAGCCGATTTGAAAACCTTCGATTTGGTGTTGGCTCGCGAGAGTTTGACGTTTCAAATTTTAAAGCAAAACGGCTTGACCAATGTCGAATTGTGCGCTGACGGTGCTTTTACGATGGACAAAGAAGAATTACCGTTGCCAATCGAATGGCAATTGGGAAATACAATCGGATTTAATTTTAGTCCACTCGTGTGGAACATGAACAAACAGTCGCATCAAGCGGCTTTCGATTTGGTGCAACACATTCTTGATACAACGGATATGACCATTGCTTTTACACCTCACGTGATGGAAAAAGGCAACGATGACTCAGAAGTTTTAGAACAGTTTTTTCAGCATTTCAAAGCGACAAAAAGGGTATTGTTATTGCCCAATAATTTGAATGCAATTCAATATAAAGGCTACATTGCGCGCATGCGATTTTTTATCGGAGCACGAACACATGCTACTATTGCGGCCTATTCACGATTAATTCCGACACTGGTTTTGGGTTATAGTATAAAATCGAAAGGCATCGCAAAGGATATTTTTGGTGAAGAAAAATTGGTTTTGAGCTTAAAAGAAATATCCGACAGTCAAAAACTAATCGCCAAATTTGAAGAAATGAAAGCACAAGAAAAGGAAATCATCACCACATTGGCGAATAGAATTCCCGAAATTCGAAAAATGTCGAACAAAGCCACCGAACATTTATTCCGATTATAGAATGATAAAGAAACTACTTTTTGTAATTCCTAGTCTCGAAGCGGGCGGCGGCGAGAAAAGTTTGGTTACCTTACTAAACACTATCGATTTGCAAAAGTACGATGTTGATTTATTGCTGTTAAAAAAGGAAGGATTATTTTTAAAGTTGGTTCCGCAAGAAATTACTATACTATCGATTGATGACAATTATGCTCTTTTCACCAAACCTTTATTCTCGGCTATATTGCATCTTTGCATTCAAGGTAGTTTTAGATTGGCATTATCGCGTTTGTTGTTTACAATTACGATTAAAAGTAGCAATAACAAAGGCATTGCCGAACAAAAATCGTGGAAACACATTAAAAAAGCAATTCCTAAGTTAACTACAAAGTATGATGTTGCGATTGGATTTTTAGAAAAGTCTTCCATTTATTTTGTTGTAGATTGTGTAATTGCCAAAAATAAAATAGGCTTCATTCACAACGATTACAATCAACTCAATTTGGATGCAAAACTCGATTTGCCCTATTTCAAAAAATTACAAACCATTGCTACTGTTTCAGAGCAATGCAAAGTGGTTTTAGAAGACAATTTTCCGTCAGAAAAAGACAAAATAAAAGTAATTCGCAATATAGTTTCTTCGCGTTTAATTAAAAAAATGGCAGAAGATAAAATCGATATGCCAACAACAAAACCCATTTTACTTTCTATCGGGCGATTGCATCCTCAAAAGGGATTTGATATCGCTATAGAAACGGCCAAAATACTACGGAATAAAACAGTTGATTTCTGCTGGTATGTTATCGGCGAAGGTGCTGAAAGAGTTGCTTTAGAAAATAAAATAGCAACTTACCACTTACAAAATCACTTTGTTTTATTGGGTTTGAAAGAAAACCCGTACCCGTATCTCAAAGCCGCAACTGTTGTCATTCAATCGTCGCGTTACGAAGGAAAATCTATCGCTATTGATGAAGCAAAAATTTTACAAAAGCCAATTATTGTTACCAATTTCACTACTGCGAAAGATCAAATTGAACATTTGAAAACCGGAATCATATCCGAAATGAACCCAGAAAGTTTGGCTTCTGAAATCGAAAACCTACTTCAAGATGAGTCGTTGCAACAAGAATTATCCTTACATTTGTTGGAAGAACAATTGGCTTTTGAAACGGATAATGAAATTGAAGCCTTTTATCAAATAGTACACAATGAATACTAAAAAGGACCTCCTTTTTATTATGAATAATTTGCAAAGTGGTGGCGCCGAAAAATCATTGGTTTCACTGTTGCAAATCATCGATTATCAGCAATACAATGTCGATTTGTTGTTGTTCAAAAAAGAAGGTATTTTTCTAAATAAATTACCCAAAGAAGTCACTGTTTTAGAAGCTCCCATCGCGTTTTCTTATTTTGACATGTCGATTACTTCGGCAATTTTGCAATGTATAAAAAGAGGCAAACTGATCACTTTAATCAATCGAATCTTAGCTGTTTTTGTTTTAAAAACGGAGAAAAATCCTGCAGTAAGAGAGCAAAAATTATGGCGTTTTCTTTCGCCTTGTTTGGATTCAATTCCAAAGGAATATGACGTAGCAATTGGTTATCTAGAAAAAACACCCAATTATTTTTGTATCGATAAAACCAACGGAGCGAAGAAATTATTGTGGATTCATACCAACTATTCCAATATGGCAATGGAGACTAAATATGATAACGATTATTTTCAAAAAGCGCATTGTGTCGTAACAATTGCAACGGATTGCGCCGCCGATTTGAAACTACGTTTTCCACAATTTTCAGAAAAAATAAAAGTCATGCAAAATATTATATCGCCAACTGTAATAAAAAAATTGGCTGAAAATAAAATTCTTGAAGCTATAAGTTTCAACAATTCGATTGTTTCTGTCGGTCGATTATCACACGAAAAAGGTGCTGATTTAGCGATTGAAGCATGCAAAATACTCCAACAAAATATCGTTGATTTTCAATGGATTTTTATTGGTGATGGCAATCAGCGAGAGCATTTAGAAGCAAAAGTAATCGAATACCAACTCCAAAATCACGTCTGTTTTTTTGGTGAAAAAGACAATCCGTATGCGTATGTTTTGAACGCCACTATCTTTGCACAAACCTCACGTTTTGAAGGAAAATCCATCGCCGTTGACGAAGCGAAAATCTTGCAAAAACCCATACTAGCTACTAATTTCTCAACTGTAATAACACAAATTAATCATCTTCATAACGGTTATATTGTTGATATGAATCCCGAAGCGATTGCTAACGGAATTCAAATCTTACTAAGTGATGTGTCAATGCAAGAGCGATTCAAGCACAATTTAAGCCAAGAAATGTTAGGAACTGAATCAGAAATGACCCAATTTTACCAATTGATACATTAATTTATGATGGTATTTTTACTTGTGCTGCTTTTTATCGTTTTAGTAATCGCAATTATCGATTGGATTCCGCTTTTTTCCACATGGCAAAGTCGCATCAAAATGGGACAATTTGCAAGTTTTGAAGACTGGAAAGCTAAGGTTTTACAAACGTCTTCACGATGGTTACAACAAACACCTACAATAAAAGTTTCAGATAATACCCGTGTCATTGTCATCGATATGTTGCGCGGTAATTACAAACGAACAGCCATACAGAGTTGGCAACAAGGGGCACTTTTGCTTGGATTGACAAATTATGTAAATCAAACAAATGACACCAAAATAAGTAATGAAATAGCTTCTTTTTTGGACTCTAAATTGGATACGAATGGCAAATGGAAAACACAACCCAAAGAAGTTGATGAAGTATTATTAGCGTATGCAATTTCAAAAACTCCGCATTTCGACGTTCAAAAAAACCAACCTGCTTTAGAGGTAACTTATGATTTGATTACCAAATTAATTGGAATCGATACTACTGTTGCTTACAGAATGAATTACAAAAATTACCGTTTGGTCGACACCATTGGGTTTATTTGTCCTTTTTTGGTTCGTTATGGACTGCAATTTGATAACAAAAACGCTATCGATTTGGCTCTAAATCAAATTCGCGAATTTAATACATACGCCTTATTAAAATCCAATTATATTCCGTGTCACAGTTACGATATCCATTCCAAATTACCCGTTGGATTGTTCGGTTGGGGAAGAGGTTTGGGATGGTATTCTATTGGTTTAATTGATTCTTGGTTGGAATTGCCAAACGAGCATCCCAACAAACACGAGTTGACACAAATGGTAATCCAATTGGCTAAAACTATCCTACAATTTCAAAATGAAAATGGAAGTTGGAGTTGGCTGATCATGAGTCCAGAAAAACAAAAAGACTCCTCTACCACGGCTATTTTATCGTGGTTTTTGGCAAATGCGGCTTCGATTCCTGAAATTTCAGCTGATTGTAAATTGGCCCAAGAAAAAGCATTACAGTATCTAAAAAAAGTGACTCGAAGAAGCGGTGCTATCGATTTTTCGCAAGGCGATACCAAGGCAATTGGCGTTTATTCGCAACAGTTTGATATTCTTCCTTTTACACAAGGATTTTGTTTACGAACGATGTATAAACAGTAAATGAACAACAACTCTCGACTTTCAAATGTAATAAAAAATGTATCTTTTGGATTACTAGCACAAGGTATTCAAATGGTATTGGGTTTTGTTAGTCGCAACATTTTTATACAGTATTTAGCCGTCGAATACCTTGGAGTAAATGGATTATTTACTAATATTTTGGCCTTGTTATCGTTGGCTGAATTAGGAATTACAAGTGCTATTGTATATTCGTTGTACCAACCGCTAGCTGAAAAAGACGAAAAAAAGTTAGCGGGATTAATTGGTTTTTTTTCTAAAGTGTACTCACGAATTGCCTTGATTGTTGCTATTATTGGTTTGGCTTTGGTTCCTTTTTTGACAAGTATAGTCGAAAATCCTTCACAACCTATTGCCGATAATTTGTATGTAATTTATTTACTTTTTTTATTCAATACAGTGTCGGCTTATTTTATGCAATATAAATTGAGTCTGTTTCACGCCGATCAAAAAAGTTATGTAATTTCTAAAAATAACACTTTGTTGTTTTTACTTCAAAGTTTGGCGCAAATTGTTGTTTTGATTCTCTTCAAAAATTTTATTGCTTATTTGTTGGTACAATCGGTATTTCAATTGGTAAGTAATTTTGTAATTTCTAGAAAAGTGGCACAACATTATCCGTTTTTAAAAGTGTATAAAAATGAAGTCATTGCAGATGAAGCCAAGCAAAAAATTTATTCCAATGTAAAATCAACAGGTTTGGTAAAAGTTGGCGGACTACTAGTAAATAGTACTGACAACTTGTTTTTGAATTATTTTTCGGGTTTGATTCAAGTCGGTTTTTTATCCAATTACGTATTGTTAACCGGATTAGCATCGGGCTTGATAATGCAAGTTTTTTCAGGTTTAACAGGAAGTATCGCAAATATTAACGTTACCGAATCGAAAGAAAAACAAACCAACACGTTTCACATTGTAAATTTTGCTAATTTTTGGATTTTTGGTTTAGCAACCATCGGAATTGTTTTTCTGATTAATGATTTTATACTTCTTTGGATTGGAGAAAAATTTGTTTTATCCCAAAATGTGGTGCTAGCATTAGCTTTAAATTTTTATATATTCGGGATGCAAAATGCAGTCTGGACGTTTAAATCGACCTTTGGATTTTTTAAACAAGGTCAATATCTCGTGCTCTTAACCGCTTTAATTAATGTCATTTTTTCATTTATTTTTGGCTATTTTTATGGCTTATTTGGAATTTTGATTGCAACAGCTGTAGCGCGATTGCTGACCAATGCGTGGTACGATCCGTATATTGTTTTTACCTTAGGATTGAAACAGAATCCGCTAAGCTATTTAAAAAAATACATTACCTATTTGATTGTAATTATGGTGTCATTAATTGTATTATTTGGTATGGATTATTATTTTCCGATTACTGGATTAATTGGTTTGATGTGGAAAATACTATTGTGCATTTTTATTCCAAATGGTATTATTTATTTAGTCTTTAAAAACACCATCGAGTTCAAAAATTTAATACTTATCTTAAAGGCAGTTGTCGCTAAAGTAAAAATACCATGAAATTGCTCTACATAACAAATGCTATTAACGGTTCGGGTGGATTAGAGCGCGTGCTTTCTATTAAAGTTAGTTATTTAGCAGATCGATTAGCGTACAACGTTCATATTTTGACTTTAAATAATGGACATGACAATTTGTTTTTTGATTTTAGTCAGCGTATTTTTTTGCACGATATTCGAGTAACAGGTAATCCAATTTCGTATGTAAAAAATTATGTTTCGGGAATAAAAGCAACCATTCAAAAAGTGCAACCCGATGTAATTGTGGTTTGTGATGATGGTTTAAAAGCCTTTTTCTTACCGACCATTTTTGGGACAAAAATTCCAATTTTGTATGAACGTCATGTTTCAAAAAATATCGAAATCGGTAATAATTATAGTATTTGGAGATTAATAATCGCCAAATTGAAAATAAAAACCATGGATCTTTTAGCGGGAAATTTTACTAAATTCATCGTATTGACTCCTTCAAATACCAAAGAGTGGAAAAATAAAAATGTGCAAATTATACCCAATCCACTTCCTTTTTATCCTAAAGAAAAAGCCACACTTTTGAATAAAAAAGTAATTGCAGTCGGAAAGCAAAGCTACCAAAAAGGTTACGACAGATTGTTAAAAAGTTGGTATGAAGTTCATCAAAAACATCCTGATTGGCAACTGGAGATTTTTGGCAAATTCGATGCATCGCAACAATTAGAAACGCTCTCAAAAAAATTAGGCATAGAAAGCAGTGTGCATTTTTTTGAACCCAAAACAGATATCATTGCCAACTATTTAGATAGTGCTATTTATGTTATGTCCTCGCGATTTGAAGGATTTGGTATGGTTTTAATTGAAGCGATGGCGTGCGGACTTCCATGTGTTTCTTTCGATTGTCCTCATGGACCAAGTGATATTATTTCTGATAGCTATGATGGTTTTTTAGTCGAAAATGGGAATACAACTGTCTTAGCAGAAAAATTGAGTTTGCTAATAGAACAGACTAATTTGCGCATTGAAATGGGCGGAACAGCCAAACAAAATGTCAAACGATTTTTACCTGAAAATATAATGCAACAATGGGACGAATTATTTAAACAAGTAATGTCGTGAAAAAAATAGTCATCCTTGTAGACCAATTGAATTCTCACGGTGGAATCGAAAAACTAGTAGTGGTAAAAGCCAACTATTGGGCTACTGTTTTCAATTATGATGTAACGATAATAAGCACCGAGCAATTGAGAAAACCGCTTATTTATCCACTTTCTGAAAAGGTGAAATTTATCGATTGGGAAATTAATTACCAACGCGATGAGAGTTATTTTTCAATAAAAAACGGATTTAAATCGTTATCCAACATTATTAAAATGCAGCAGTATATAGTAAAAGAAAAACCAAATTTTATTATTGTTGCCTCGCATATTCCCGTAACTTATTTTTTACCTTTTCTATATCGAGAGTGTGCTATTTGTAAAGAGTTTCATTTTACAAAATTTGAGCGGGTGAAACGAACTGATTTTAAAACGAGAGTTGTTAATTATATTGAAAGCAAGTATGATTTTTTAATTGTATTAAGTGAGGAAGAAAAGACGTTCTATACTTCTAAAAATGTGGTAGTCATTCCCAATCCAATTGAAAACAGTTATAAAATGAAAATTGCGAATGTCATTAGGAATGAACCTATTGCTATGGCAATAGGTCGATTTGCACCCGTTAAGCAATTAGAAAAACTGATTGTAATTTGGTCATTGTTTATTCAAAAAAATCCCAATTGGAAATTGCATATCTTTGGGACAATAGGTAATGATTATTTTAAAAAAATAGAACACCTAGTTTTGGAGTCTCATTTACAACATTCGGTTATTTTTAAAGGACAATCGGATGCGATACAAAATGAAATTGCCAATGCTAAAATTGTGCTTATGACTTCAGAACAAGAATGTTTTCCAATGGTCATTTTAGAAGCTAATTCGGTTGGTGTTCCAGTACTATCATTTGATTGCCCGACAGGACCTAGAAATATTATACATCATAAAATAGATGGAATTTTAGTGGATTTCAATAATTGTGATAGCTTTGCAAATGAATTAGATGCCTATGCTAGCGATACGGAATGGCAAACTACATTATCAAAAAATGCCAAAATCAATGTTGAGAAATACAATTTGAAATCGATTATGAACCAATGGGATAATTTGATTTTTAAGGATTATGATTAGAAAAATACTTTATTTTTTTGGACAATTGCTTTTTATACCACATCTTATTCTCTTCTTTTTAAGTAGAGAAAAAGAGTTGATTGTTCTTGATTTGTATGCCAAGAAGTCTTTAAAAAAAGATGTTCTTATCATTGGCTATGATTTGAGTTTAGAATTGCTTTTGAATAAATATTTTAGAACACTTTTTTATTTCCGAACAACGGGCTTTTTTTCAAAAGTACTTCGCGTTTTTTATCCAAAGCAAAACACTTTTATAATTGATGTCCATACTAAGATTGGCGGCGGATTAATTTTAGCACATCCGTATGCTACTATTTTAAATGCCCAATCTATTGGAAATAACGTCTACGTGAATCATTTGGTAACGGTTGGCGAGAAAAATAATCTGAAACCAACCATTGGTAATAATGTTGAGTTGCACGCTAATTGTACTGTAATTGGCGGTGTAACCATTGGTGAAAACGCTATTATTGGAGCAGGCGCTGTGGTTAGCAAAGATGTTCCTGAGAATTGCATTGCTATTGGAAATCCGGCTCAAATAATTGAAAAAAAACAGTAATGAATTTCATTCCTCTAGAATATTACTCGCTTTTATTTTTTCAATTGTTATTGCTGATTGTAGCATTTACTTATTTGAACTCACTTCAAACAGAATTAACCAACAGTAGAAGTTTGCAGTTTACCAATTATTTTGGAAGATTTGTGGTTCTTGTAGTGATACTTTATCTTGGCTTACGACCCATAAGTTTTGCGTTTGGCGATATGGGTGTGTACAATATCGAGTTTAAAAAATATGTGGCTGGAGCATCATTCGACGCGCGAAAAGATTTGCTTTTTGAAGGAATGAAGTATTTTTTTGCGAAATACCTTACGGCAAAAAGTTTCTTTTTTACCTGTGCTTTTTTCTACGTGTATCTGTTGTATCTCGCAACTAAGAAAATGTTTAAGGATTATTGGTTTTATGCTTTCTTGATGCTAATAGTTGCTTTTACATTTTGGGCTTATGGCTCTAATGGAATACGTAACGGTTTGGCTACCTCAGTGTTCGTTTATGCTTTATCTAGAGATAAAAAATATGCGGTATATATTTTATTGTTAATTTCTTACTTTATTCATAAAGGAATGTTTATTCCGATTTTTGGTTTTATAGTTGCAAGTAATTTTTCTAATATAAAATGGTACTTATTTGCATGGTTTTCAGCAATACCTTTAGCACTATTTTTTGGTGGCTTTTGGCATAGTTTTTTCTTGGGCTTGGGCATGGGTGAAGACAAATTGGATACGTATTTAGGAAGTTTTGACCAAGTGAATGCAGGAGTTGAATTGGTAGTTGGTTTTCGTTGGGATTTTCTAATCTATAGTTTTTCAGGTGTTTTTGCTGGCTGGTATTTCATAATTAAAAAAGGTTTTAACGATGTTTTTTATACAAAATTGTTTAATATATACCTCATGGCCAATGCCTTGTGGATATTAGTAATTAGAGCCAATTACTCTAATAGGTTTGCATTTTTGTCTTGGTTTTTATTAGGTTTGGTAATTCTATATCCCTTATTGAAAAGCAGAATAGTTACCAATCAACATGCTGTAATAGTCAGAATCATTCTTGTTTTCTTTGCTTTTTGTTATTTAATGAATGTAATTTTACTCAAGTAATGAAGACACTAACCATTTTTACACCCACTTACAATCGTGCTTTTTGTTTACATCAATTATATGATAGTTTAGTAGCACAAACCAGTCAAGATTTTGTTTGGTTGGTTATTGATGATGGATCTACTGATACAACACAATCATTAATTGCGTCCTGGACAAACGAAAATAAAATTGAAATTCAGTACATTCACAAAGAAAATCAAGGAATGCATTCGGCTCACAATGTAGCGTATATCAATATAATGTCCGAATTAAATGTCTGTATTGATTCAGACGATTTTATGCCAAATACTGCCGTTGCATTAATTTTAAATTCATGGAAGAAAGCTGATAAAACATGTGCTGGATTGATAGGTCTTGATGCATTTAAAGATGGCTCTATTGTAGGTCAACTCATCCCAAAAACACTACAAACAACATCTTTAAACGATTTGTATTTCAAGTATAAAGTGTTGGGAGATAAAAAGGTGGTAATTAAAACGAGTGTAGTTCGAGAGTTTCCACTTTATCCACTTTATGAAAATGAAAAATTGGTTCCGTTAGGTGTACTTTACCTTATGATTGATCAAAAATACAAATGGTTTTGTGTTAATGAAGTGTTTTGTATTGTGGAGTATTTAGAGGATGGATCTTCTAGAAATATTTTGCAACAGTATACAAAGAGTCCCAAAGGATTTGGATATTCCAGATTAATTCAAATGCAATATTCCAAATCAATACCGTATACTTTTTCAAGAGCTATGCATTATATTTCCTCTTGTTTGTTTCAAAGGAAGTTTGACTTTTTTAGTGGGAATCCAAAGAAAATAATTACATTATTTGCTATTCCTGCTGGAGTTGCTTTTCATCTGTATTTACTTTTTAAGTTAAAAAAATGAAAGTACTTCACATTATAAATAATTTGTCAATCGGAGGAGCAGAAAAGCTTCTTATCGAAAGTATTCCTTTATATTCAAAATCTCAACATGCCTTTGATATAGTAGTTCTTAACGGAAAAAAAACACCTTTTTTAGATCAATTGAAGGAAACGAAATCCATCAAAATTTATTCATTAGGAAACAATTCGGTCTATAACCCGCTGATGATTTTTAAAATTATTCCTTTCTTAAAAAAATACGATATAATTCATGTTCATTTATTTCCAAGTTTGTATTGGGTTGCCTTTGCAAAAATCATTTCCTTTTCTTCAACGAAATTAATTTATACAGAACACAGTACATCTAATAGACGAAGAGATAGTTTTTTATTTTCTTTCATAGATAAAATAGTGTACCAGCAATATGAATTTGTTGTAGCTATTACCGATGAAGTGCTTTTAAATCTCACAAAGCATTTAAATTGGACCAATAATAATAATAAGTTTCAAGTTATTCAAAACGGACTGAATTTAGAAGAAATCAAAAACGCAAAACCGTATAAAAAAACCCTTTTCTTTGCTGATAAAGAGGTGAAAATTCTTATCCAAGTAGCTCGGTTTTCTGAGCCCAAAGATCAAAAAACAGTTATAAATGCAGTAGCACTTTTACCGACTAATTTCAAATTGATTTTTGTAGGTGATGGACCTTTAAAATCGGAAGCCGAAACACTAGTTAGCGAGCTTAATTTACAAGAGAGTATCTTATTTTTGGGAGTTAGAACCGATGTATTATCGCTATTAAAAACTGCCGATTTTGTAATTTTATCTTCAAAATATGAAGGATTGTCATTGTCATGCATCGAAGGCATGGCATCAGGAAAACCCTTTATAGCATCAAATGTTCCAGGTTTAAAGGAAGTTGTTGAAGGTAGAGGACTCTTGTTCGAAACAGGTGATTTTAAAGCGCTATCAAATCAAATCAAAATGTTAACAGACAACAAAAAGTTTTATGACGAAATTGCCAACTCATGTCTTCAAAAAGCCAAACAGTATGATATTACCACTATGATAACTCAGTATATAAATTTATATGAATCGATCAGAAAAACATAAACTAGTACGTATTACTACAGTTCCTATTTCTCTCGAATTTTTGCTTTCGGGGCAGTTGCTTTATATGAGTTCGTATTATGATGTAATCGCTGTTTCATCAGATAATGAACAACTTATGAAGATTGGAGAATCGCAAAATTGTTCCGTTTTTCCTTTGCAATTGACGCGTCAAATTACGCCTGTTAATGATTTTTTAACAGTAGTTAAACTGTACTTTTTTCTCAAAAAAATAAAACCAAAAATTGTTCATACTCACACGCCAAAAGCTGGAGTTGTAGGCATGTTAGCTGCTAAATTAGCTGGCGTTCCTATTCGTTTGCACACGGTTGCTGGTTTGCCTTTGCTTGAATCAAAAGGTATTAAAAGGAAAGTGCTTTACACAATAGAAAAACTAACATACAGCTGCGCTACCAAAGTATACCCCAATTCTTTTGGTCTTTTAGAAATTATAAAAGGCAATAAGTTTTGTCCCGACAATAAATTAAAAGTGATTGCTAATGGAAGTTCAAACGGAATAGACACAGCGTATTTCAATCCCGAATTGATCTCAAACGAACAAAAGCAATCACTAAAATTGGAATACAAAATAAATAGTAGCAATTTTGTATTTCTATTTATTGGTCGACTGGTTAAAGATAAAGGTATTAACGAATTAGTAACCGCATTTGAGCGATTACAAAAAGAAATTCAAAACATTAGCTTACTATTGTTAGGAGATTTTGAAGAAAATTTAAATCCATTGTTGCCTTCGACAATAAAAAGTATTGAAATCAATAATGATATAATTTTGGTTGGATTTATGAATGATGTCCGACCCTTTTTTGCAATAGCTGACGTGTTGACTTTTCCGAGTTATCGAGAAGGTTTTCCTAATGTTGTTTTACAAGCAGGAGCCATGCAAGTACCAAGTATTGTAAGTAATATTAATGGTTGTAATGAAATTATTGAAGATGGAGTTAATGGCCGAATTATTCCAGTAAAAAATGATGTTGCTCTCTATAATGCTATGAAAGAAATGATATTCAACAAAAATTTAGTCGGTGATTTGAAAAAAAATACAAGAAAAAAAATAGTTGCCAATTACGAACAAAATGTTGTTTGGGAGTCGATTTTGTCAGAATATCGTACCTTTGATTCCTAATCAATTGATGTATTTCACAAGTAAATAATAAGCACAACAAATGTATTCCAACCTAATAAAGCCTTTTTTTGATTTTATATCAGCGCTGATAGGATTGGTTTTGCTTTCACCAATTTTTTTACTAGTCGTTATTTTTTTATACATAGCAAATGACGGAAAACCTTTTTTCTTTCAGCTTCGACCTGGAAAAGAGGGCAAAATATTTAAAATTATCAAGTTTAAAACGATGAACGATAAAAAAGATAGTGAAGGAAATCTTTTGTCTGATGCAGAGCGTTTAACCGCAATAGGTGCTTTTGTAAGAAGAACATCATTGGATGAGATTCCCCAATTAATAAACGTTGTGAAAGGCAATATGAGTATAGTTGGACCACGCCCATTATTGACTACATACCTTCATTTGTATAACGATTTTCAAAACCAACGACACAATGCAAAACCAGGAATTACAGGTTGGGCACAAGTTAATGGTCGTAACGCTATTTCTTGGGATAAAAAATTTGAATATGATGTTTGGTATGTTCAACATATTTCATTTATTTTAGATGTAAAAATACTCTTAAAGACCATTCAAAAAGTGTTACTTAGTGAAGGGATAAATTCGGATAATGCAGCAACAATAGAACCTTTTAACGGAAAATAATTTATGAAAGATATTGTAATAATCGGTGCAGGAGGCTTTGGCAGAGAAGTAAAAATCATAATTGATGCTATTAATAAAGAAACACCGACCTATAATTTTTTAGGGTATTATGATGATACAATTGAAAAAGGAACACTTGTAAACAATTTTCCTATACTTGGGAGTGTGAACGAATTAAACAATTTAAATACAAAAATTTGTGTAGCGTTAGGAATCGGTAATCCCATTGCGAAAAGCACAATAATCAATAATTTAATTAATAAATTGCTCTATTTCCCTTCACTAATTCATCCCGGTGTATTTGTTTCAGATGATGATGTGCTAATCGATGATGGTTGCATTATATGTGCAGGAACAATTATTACTTGTAATATAAAAATAAGACGATTTGTTACACTCAACTTGATGTGTACCGTAGGTCATGATACTATAATTGATGATTTCGCATCGTTCATGCCATCCGTAAATATTTCAGGGGAAGTACATATTCATGAAAAAGTATATGTAGGAACAGGAGCCAAAATCATTAATAAATTAACCATCGGAAAGGAGACTATTGTCGGCGCAGGAGCAGTAGTTTCCAAAAGTTTACCCGATTATTGTACGGCAGTCGGAATTCCAGCTAAACCTATAAAATTTCACAAAAATGAGTAATTCAAAAATTTGGCTTTCATCACCACACATGGGCGGAAATGAACAACGTTATGTGCAAGAAGCTTTTGACTCGAATTGGATAGCACCACTTGGTCCCAATGTTAACGGATTTGAAAGTGATTTAGAAAAGTACTTAAATCAAGATGTTTATGTGGCAGCTTTGAGTTCAGGTACCGCAGCAATTCATTTGGCGTTAATTTTACTTGGTGTTACTCATGGTGATGAGATAATTTGTCAAAGCATGACTTTTTCAGCATCAGCGAACCCAATTGTTTATCAAGGTGCAACACCTGTTTTTGTAGACAGTGAATCGGAAACATGGAATATTTGTCCAGAAGCACTAGAAATTGCCATTAAAGCTCGCATTGCCAAAGGAAAAAAGCCCAAAGCAATTATAGCGGTACATTTATACGGAATGCCATTTAATGTTGAAAAAATTACTACAATTGCCAATGCGTATGAAATTCCGATTATTGAAGACAGTGCCGAAGCATTAGGAAGTAGCTATAAAGGACAAAAGTGTGGCACATTCGGAACGATTTCTATTTTGTCGTTTAATGGCAACAAAATAATTACTACTTCAGGCGGCGGAGCTATTGTTTGTAAAACTCAAATTCAAAAGGATAAAGCGGTTTTTTTATCTACACAAGCTCGAGACGCAGCACCGCATTATCAACATAGTGAAATTGGATATAATTACAGAATGAGTAATGTTTGTGCTGGAATAGGTCGCGGTCAGATGGAAGTTTTAGACAAGCACGTTGCGTTGCGAAGAAAAATGCATGATTTTTATGTAGATTTATTTTCCGAAAACGACGGAATTACGGTTTTTTCAGAACCTTCAACAGATTATTTTTCCAATCACTGGTTAACGGCCATTACTGTTGATGCTTCAAAATTGGGAGGCATCACGAATGAAAACCTAAGAAAAATCCTTGAAAACGAATCCATTGAAAGTCGACCTTTATGGAAACCGATGCATTTACAACCTATTTTTAAAACGGCTCCTTATTACGGAAATAACGTTTCAGAATCGCTTTTTGTCAATGGGTTATGTCTTCCATCTGGATCCAATTTAGTCGATTTAGATAAAGAAAAGATACATTCCGTAGTGAGATCTGTGATTTAGTCTTTAACTTTTATTTAGGATTACTTTTTTTACTATTTTTACTATCAAATAAATAAATAAATAAATTACATTTGAGTTACACTAAAGGTAAAAATAAAAAATCAAATTTTTTTTCAATACTTACAGATATTAATTTCGAATTTAGATTTAAAAATTTAAGGTATCTACCAAGATGGTTTATTTTGCTTCTAGATTTGGTTATTGTAGGTGTGGCAGGAGTGATAACGTATATACTTTTTAAAGGGTTAAAATTACATTTTATACCTATTAAGCATATCGCTTTTGGGATTGCATTTTATTTTGCAGTCAATTTATTTTTCTTCTGGATTTACCGAACTTATTCCGGAATTATTAGACATTCCTCTTACATTGATGCTTTAAAATTATTCTTTTCTCAATTTTCTGCTTTTTTAGTATTGTTGGTATTGAACTTCATTTTAATAGTTTTAGATAAGCAGAAATTATACCTTACAACGGGAGCATTTCTCAATGCATTGTTGTCTTTTAGTTTGTTATTTTTTTATCGAATTGTTGTAAAACAAACGTTCGAAAAATTATTTAATGGTTCAAATAATGAAGATAAAACGAACGCCATAATTTATGGTTCTGATGCCAATGCGACTGCAGTTGCAAACGCCTTAAAGTCGGAAATTCCAGGCCGATTTAAATTGATAGGATTTATTGACAAAGATAATCAAAACTTAACCAAGCGAATATTAAATCTTCCTATACTTGAAATAAAGAAAAGCATACCTATTTTGATGCGTTCGCTACACGTAGAAGCTTTAATTATTGCTGATAAGAGTTTGTTAAAAGAAGAGCAATTGGCGATTGTCGATGAATGTATTGAGTACAATTTAAAAGTATTTACACTTCCAGTTGTTACCGATTGGGATGATCAAAAAGAAATTTCCAAAAACATTAAGAGTTTTGAAATTCAAGATTTGTTAGAGCGGAAACCTATTGTTTTAGACACCAATTCAATATCAAAAAAATTAAAAAATAAAGTTGTCATAGTGACAGGTGCAGCGGGTTCGATAGGTAGTGAAATTGTGCGTCAGGTACTAACTTTTAATCCGAGTAAGATAATTTTTCTTGATCAAGCCGAAACACCACTTCATTCCCTTTCATTAGAAATTGTGGGGATGAACCAACAGATACAAGTCGTAAATGTCATTGCGGATGTTCGTGACTACGAGGCGTTAGAGCATATTTTTGACACTTATCGTCCAGATGTTGTTTATCATGCTGCAGCGTATAAACATGTTCCAATGATGGAAGAAAATCCTTCACAAGCTATTTTTACCAATGTTTTAGGAACTAAAAACACAGCTGATTTATCACAAAAATACCATGTAGAGCGCTTTATTATGATTTCAACGGACAAAGCAGTAAATCCGAGTAGTGTAATGGGTGCAAGTAAACGTATTGCAGAAATGTACGTGCAGTCAAAACACTTTAAACACAAACTTTTAGCTACCGAAAGGTACACTAAGTTTATTACCACTCGATTTGGTAACGTGTTGGGCTCGAATGGTTCTGTAGTGCCTTTATTTACTAAGCAAATTCAAGAAGGAGGTCCAATCACCATAACGCATCCAGAAGTAATTCGGTATTTTATGACTATTCCAGAAGCGTGTCAATTGGTATTAGAAGCTTGCTCTATGGGAAATGGAGGAGAGATTTATATTTTCGATATGGGAAAACCAGTCAAGATAATTGATTTGGCAAAAAAAATGATACGATTGGCAGGATTCACACCAGACAAAGACATAAAAATAAAAATTGTTGGACTGCGTCCGGGCGAAAAATTATATGAGGAATTGCTGAATGATTCGGCTAGAAATTTAGCAACTCATCACGAAAAAATTACTGTCGCAGAAGAAGTTTGTAGTGAATTTGATGTAATTAGTGAACAAATAGATGCCTTAATTAGTGTGGCAAGAATAGGTAATAATGATAAAATTGTGGCAGTAATGAAGGAAATTGTACCACAATTTAAAAGTATGAACTCGGTTTTTCAAACACTCGATATTGAAATTAAAGATTTTTATGTTTATAATAAATAGCTTTCTATATAAAAGAGTTTAATATCTTTGTACCAATAGTTAAATTTATTTTTCATGAAAAATTTTTGCATTGTAATACTTTTGGTAGGTATACTTTTTTCTTCTTGTTTGCCAAAAAAAGAAATTCTTTATTTACAAGGTTCCCAAACTAATTCTACTGGCAATGCAAATTATGAGCCTTTAATTCAAAATGATGATTTGTTATACATCAACGTATCTTCGGGTCAAATTGCAGCAGCAGCTCCTTTCAACTTAGATTACCAAACTGAAAAAGGAACCTCCTCTACAAGTGGTTTCGCCAGCCAAAAACAAACCTATTTGGTTGACCACAATGGCAATATTGAGTTTCCTGTATTGGGAACAATGGCTGTATCGGGATATTCTATAAATGAATTGCGTGATGAACTTAAAAACAAATTAAAAAGTTACCTCACTGATGCAGTTATCAATATTAGAATAGTCAATTTTAAAGTAACAGTAACTGGAGAAGTTAACCAGCCAGGGGTGGTTACAACTACCAGTCAACGTTTTACATTATTAGATGCATTAGCGATGTCTGGCGATTTAACATTATATGGAAAAAGGGATAACATATTAGTCATTCGCGATTTTCAAGGTGTAAAATCATATAATCGAGTAGATATAACCAAAGCCGATTTTGTTAATTCTCCTTTTTACTATTTAGATCAAAATGATTTTATTTATGTTGAACCACGAAAAGCTAAAATCGATTCAACTGCTATTGGAACCAACATTCCTTTTATTGTCTCTATTGTTGGTATATTGTTAACCACTACACTTATTTTAACACGATAATATGCAAAATCTTTTACCAACAAGCGAGCCTTCAAAAAGCGACATAACCATAAAAGACCAGATATTTATTTACTTAAAATACTGGAAATGGTTTTTGTTAAGTGTCGTTTTATGTCTTATTGTTAGCAGTATTTACTTGCGTTATTATGTAATACAATATGGTGTAAGTGCTTCTATACTGATTAAAGATGAAAAAAAAGGTGGAACAAGCGAGTTGTCTGTATTTAGTGATTTGAATATTTTTTCAGGAAAAAGTAGTGTTGATAACGAAATTGCCATCTTAAAATCGAGGACCTTGTCTAAAAACACCGTTAAAGAACTCGATTTGGACATCTCCTATTTTAGTGAAGGACGAGTTGTATATAGAGAAATTTATTCAGAAACACCTATTAAAGTTATTTTTGTTCGAAAATCGGAAGATTATTATTTGAAAGACACTGTTTTTACTATTTCAAAATTAAACAGTAAGTATTTCAACTTGTCGGATGCCAAAAAGAAAAATAAAAAACTATGTGCTTTTGGCAAAACAATTAACTCGCCACTTGGTGATTTTATTGTACTGAATAACAATCAAAGAAAGGTAGTTGGCGATATTTATGTTGTTAAAACAACCTTAGAAAAAAAAGGGGTAAGTTTTTCTAGTAAGTTAAATGTTTTTTCACAAGAAAAAACGAATATCATCACATTATCCATCAATGATCCAGTTGATAAAAAAGCCTTAGATTATCTTGATGGATTGATTGCACAGTTTAATATTGATGCTACAAAAGATAGAAATGAAATTGCAGAAAATACCAAACAATTTATCAACCGCCGATTGGAAGTGATTACAGACGAATTAGAAGGCGTTGAAAAAAGTGCAGAACAATATAAAAAAGGAAATCAGTTAACCAATCTAGCGGCTGATGCACAAATGAACCTTCAAATGGCATCTGAATATGATAAACAAGTCATTGCTGTCGAAACGGATATTTCTATTGCTAAGTACATGCTTGATGAGGTAAAAAGAAGCAAACCAACCGATTTGCTTCCTACAAATGTGGTTAAAACATCACAATCTTCAGGTAATTATATCAATCAATACAACGATTTAGTTTTAGAAAGAAAACGATTAGGTCAGTCAGCTACTAATGACAATCCTAAAATAAAAGATATTGATGCTCAGCTGAATAGTATAAAATCTAATATTACTGAAAGTTTAAAATCGAGTATCAATGATTTAACAATCAATAAACGTGATATTTCAGGGCAAAGAGGACTTTATCAAGGCAAAATAGGACAAGTCCCAACCCACGAAAAACAATACAATTCGATAGCAAGACAACAAAACATTAAAGAGTCATTGTTTCTATACCTGCTTCAAAAAAGAGAAGAAACTCAAATTTCATTAGCAGTAACTTCACCAAAAGCAAAGATTATTGATAATGCTTATTTAACGGGACCCGTTTCTCCTGATAAAAGTGTTTTTTATCTTGGCGCTTTTGTATTGGGACTCGTTATCCCATTCGGAATTATATTTTTAATCCAATTACTGGATACTAAAATCAAGAACAGGTACGATATAGAATCGAAAGTTTCCATTCCTTTCCTAGGTGATTTGCCAAAATCAGAAAATAACGAAGAGATAATAAAATCTAATAGTCGTTCAAGTTCTGCAGAGGCTATTCGTATGATTCGAACAAACCTCGATTTCATTTTGGCTCATGTCCCTGATAACGTATGTAAATCGATATTTGTAACCTCTTCAATACCTAAAGAAGGGAAAACTTTTTTTGCTGTAAACTTAGCAACCACAATAGCATTATCGGGCAAAAAAGTTTTGTTGATAGGGTTGGATATTAGAAATCCGAAGATTGATAAATACATCGATTTACCTGCAAAAGGAGTGACAAATTTTCTTTCTAAATCAGATCAAAATATAAACGACTACATCGTTCCAATTAAAAATTTTAGTAATTTTTATGCCTTGCCATCCGGCGTTGTACCGCCTAATCCAGTAGAATTACTGATGAATTATAAAGTCACTGAAATGTTTGAGACTTTAAAAAAAGAATTTGATTATATAGTTGTCGATACAGCTCCTGTAAATGTGGTAACGGATACCCTTTTAATTGCAAAAAATGCCGACGCATTTGTATACATCGTACGAGCTAATGTGTTAGACAAACGAATGCTAAAATTTGCTGAAGTTTTATACAAAGAAAACAAACTTCCAAATATGTCTATCGTGCTCAATGATACCGATGTAAACAGAACCTATGGCTACGGTTATGGCTACGGCTATGGTTATGGCTACGGTTACGGTTATGGTGAAGAAGTTGTGAAAAAGTCACTAATTCAAGGAATTTTAGCTTTTTTCAAAAAGCAATAATAATTATACTTTAAAAAAGCTGTTTTGCGATAAAGGCAGACTTAAATCAGAATGATTTTTTAAAAGGATTTTGTTACTAAATGCATTAATATGATTTTCATGATGCACATCCGAACCTACAAAATCGTACATCTCTTTTTGTAATAGTTTTTCTGTAATTGAGGTGACAACATTCCCGTAATAACCTACAGTTGAAAGTAAATTCAATTGAAACAAACAACCTGCTTTTTTGAGTTTTTGAAATTCATTGAAGTTGTTGTAATAAAACAAATACCGTTCTGGATGCGCTAAAATAGGCTTGTATCCTGCAATTTGTATTTCAAATATAAGATCGTAGAGTTGGAGTGGCGGATTTAAATACGACATCTCTACCAAAACATAATTGTCTTTTAAGGTTAATAGAGGTTTTTCTTTTTTTAATAAATCAAAGAAAAAACTGTCCATCATATATTCTGCTGCCGTATTTAGTATCACTTTTACTCCTTCATTGTTTAACGTTTCAATAGTGGAGTCGTAAGTCATTTCAATACTTTCTTTAGTATTATTCCAAACTGAATTAATGATATGAGGAGTCGTTATAAATTGCGTAATTCCAATATCAGAAAGTCTCGTAATTAAATGGATGCTATCGAGAATTGTTTTAGCTCCATCGTCAATACCTGGTAGTAAATGAGAATGAATATCGACATAATCAATCGGAATTACATCTTTTAGAAGCGGTTTACTTTTTTTTAAAAATAACAAAATAGGATGGGGTTAACTTCAATTAATAAATAACCATCAAATGTATAAAATTCTAAGTAATAATAGTTCCAAATTACTATATTTGCTTATCATGTAATTGGGTCATGTTGTATAAACTGCTTTAGTAATTTCAATGTAAACGAATGAAAGAAACGCCCGAATCGCAGCAATGGGATTTAGTTATTAAAGGCCATACCCCACTTTTTGATCTCAAGTTTAATGATCTCTGGCGTTATAGAGATTTGTTATTTATGTTTGTAAAACGCGATTTTGTAAGTTTTTATAAGCAAACTATTCTCGGTCCACTTTGGTTTTTTATTCAACCCATTTTTACCACTATTGTCTTTACTTTCGTTTTTGGAAAACTTGCCGGAATAAGCACAGACGGTGTACCGCAACAACTTTTTTATTTAGCCGGAATCACCTCTTGGAGCTATTTTTCCGATTGTCTTAGCAAAACAAGTACGGTGTTTAAAGACAACGCTTCGATTTTTGGCAAAGTATATTTTCCCCGATTAATTATGCCGTTGAGTATAGTGGTGAGTAATTTGGTGCGTTTTGGCGTACAATTGCTATTGTTGCTTTTCATGATGGGCTATTTTTACCTTTTTCCGGTTGAAGGCATGCATTTTTCGATGACAACAGCCATTTTCTTTTTTCCAGTTTTAATTCTTATGATGGCTTTATTGGGATTGGGAATTGGTTTAATTATTACCGCAATAACCACAAAATATAAAGATTTAACTTTTTTAGTAACGTTTGGAGTACAATTGTTAATGTACGCCACAACTGTGATTTATCCGTTAAGTTATGCCAAAGAAAAAGGCTACGGAACTTTAGTCGAATTAAATCCAATGACCGGAATTATCGAAGCCATTCGGTATGCTTTTCTTGGTAAAGGTGAGTTTGACTTTTGGAGTATTAGCTATTCGGTAATGGTAACTTTAGTAGTATTGTTTTTTGGAATATTGATTTTCAACAAAACAGAGAAAAATTTTGTAGACACTATTTAATGACGAAGCCTGTAATACAAGTCGAGAACCTTTCAAAAGCCTACCAAATTGGTCAAATTGGTTCGGGTACCATTTCACGCGATATTGATCGCTTTTGGCAGATGAAAATCTTGGGTAAAGAAGATCCATTTTTAAAAATCGGTGAAACCAATGAACGAAGTTCTAAAGGTATAAGTGACATCGTTTGGTCCTTAAAAGACATCAATTTTGAAATCAATCAAGGCGATGCAGTAGGAATTATCGGTAAAAACGGTGCGGGCAAAAGTACATTATTGAAATTATTATCACGTGTTACGAGTCCGACTACAGGCGAAATCAAAGTCAAAGGTCGCATTGCCAGTCTTCTTGAAGTAGGAACTGGTTTTCATCCTGAACTTTCCGGACGAGAAAACATCTATCTCAACGGTGCCATTCTCGGCATGAGAAAAAAAGAAATCACCCGAAAACTAGATGAAATTATCGATTTTTCTGGAGTAGAACGCTACGTTGATACGCCTGTAAAACGCTACTCATCTGGAATGTATGTACGTTTGGCTTTTGCCGTAGCAGCACATCTTGAAAGCGAAATTTTAATTGTTGATGAAGTGTTGGCGGTGGGCGATGCCGAATTCCAGAAAAAATGTCTTGGTAAAATGGGCGACATCTCAAAAGGTGAAGGACGAACGGTGTTGTTTGTCAGTCATAATATGAGTGCGGTAAAAAGTTTGTGTAATACAGGATTGATTTTAGAAAATGGAAAATTAATTTTAAATTCTGATGTTGATAGCGCAGTTGATAGTTATTTAAGAAATGCTAGTAATGAAGCATCAAAAAAATGGGAAAATAACTTTCCAAAATCAGAAAATTTTAAGTTGCTTGAAGTTAAGGTTTTGAATGATAAAGGTGAAGTAAGTTTAAATCATTTTATATCTAAAGATATAAGAATTGAGTTTACTTATGAAGTAATAAATGATAATCAAAATTATACTCATGGTTTCAATTTATATAATGCGCATAGCATTCATATATTGAGTTCTCATGATGTAGGTTCTAACACCTTAATGTCTAAGGTTTTAAAAGGAGTTTATAAAAAAACAATTGTTATACCAGGTAATTTTTTAGCCGATGGTAGTTATTCATGTAGTTTTGCATTGATGAAATACAATCCATTTCTAGCCGAAATTAACGAACATGAAATTGTTGGTTTTAATATTATAGATGAAATAACAAATGTAGAACTAAGGGGAAGTTATACCGATAGGATACCGGGAGTAACACGTCCAAAATTAACATGGTATTAGTATGAAAAAAAAGTGGAGCGGAGAAAGACTTGAAACATTTATCTATTCTCGTGATACAATTGAACATTTGCACAGATATGCAATTGCTTTTGACTTCATTAAAGGCAAAAACATTTTAGATATTGCAAGCGGAGAAGGTTATGGTAGTCATTTGATGTCAAAAATTGCTGCAAATGTTTCAGGTGTGGATATTGATAATGAATCTGTTAATAATGCAAATAAAAAATATAAAGCCGATAACTTAATATATATACAAGGAAGTGCAACTCAAATTCCTTTTGAGGATTATGAATTTGATGTGGTTGTAAGCTTTGAAACAATTGAGCACCTAACTGATCATGAAACAATGATTAGTGAAATAAAGAGAGTTCTTAAAAAAGATGGAATTTTAATAATATCAACACCAGATAAAAAGTATTATTCTGATTTAAGAAATTTTAATAACCAATTTCATGTAAAAGAGTTATATAAAGATGAATTTCAAAATTTATTAAAAAAATATTTTCATTATTGTGATTTATATATTCAGCTTTATTTAAAAGGAATTTCAATAATTTCTCCTGAAAATCTAGAATCAAAAATTCAAGACAATATATTTTCTGGAGATTATAATAATGTTGTAAAAATAAATTTAAATCCTTTATATTTAGTTGCTGTTGTTAGCAATGCTCAATTGAATAAAATTCAACCTTCTTTTTTTGATGGAAGTAATGTGATTCTTAAAGAAGCTTATGCAGAAATGCAAAAGAACATTACTTATAAGGTTGGGGATTTTATACTTAAACCTATAAAGATTTTAAAGAATATTTTAAAATAGATGTTAGCAATCGTAATACCATATTATAAAATTTCTTTTTTTGATGAGACTTTACAATCTTTAGCTAATCAAACAAATAAAAATTTTAAAGTTTACATTGGTGATGATGCAAGTCCAAATAATCCTGTTGAATTATTAAATGTATACAAAAGCAGCTTTAATTTTACTTATAAAAAATTTGATCAAAATTTGGGAGCTAACTCACTTACGCAACAATGGCAAAGATGTATAGATTTGTTAGGCAATGAGGAATGGATAATGTTACTTGGAGACGACGATAAATTAGAAAAAAATGTAGTTGATGAGTTTTACAAAAACATTAATGAGGTTGATGTCAATCAAATTAATATTATTCGATTTGCTAGTGTTTTAGTAAACAGTTCAACATTAAAAGAATCTTCGGTTTTTCTGCACAAAAAAAAAGAGAAAATTTTAGATTTTTATTCCAAAAAATTGCTTGATATAACTAGAAGTTCACTTTCAGAATATGTTTTTAGAAAAAAAGTATATAAAAAATATAACTTCAAGAATTATCCATTGGCTTGGCATAGTGATGATATGGCTTGGTTTGAATTTTCTGAGGGTAAAGACATTTTTTCAATAAATGAAGCAAAAGTATTTGTTAGAATTTTTCAAGAAAGTATTTCTGGAAATCCTTTAAATTTTTTTTATAAAGATACAGCTTCTATAGAATTTTACAACAATTTGTTACTTAGGAAGGATGTTTTAAAGAATCAAATTGTTAGAGAAGTTTTGCTAACAAGATTGGAAGTATTATATAAGAAAAGAAAAATAATAGTAATGAAAAAATGGTTTTATTTTTTCATTACAAGAGTTCAATACTTAGATTTACTAAATTCAGTAAAACTTATTCGAAGAATGATAATTTATTATTTTAATAAATGAATCCATTAATCTCAATAATAATTCCCACATTTAATCGTGCCCTAATTATTAGTGACACTATTAATAGTATTTTGTTGCAATCTTATACAAACTGGGAATGTATTATTGTTGACGATGGAAGTACAGACAATACAGAACAAGTTGTTTTGACTTTTTCTAAAAAAAATCCTTCAATACGTTTTTTTAAAAGACCAAGTCACTTAGTTAAAGGTCCAAATTCGTGCAGAAATTATGGCTTTTCCAAATCAAACGGAACCATTATAAATTGGTTTGATAGTGACGATTTATATTTGCCAAATGCTTTTCAAAACATTGTAAATCAATTTACAAGTACTACTGATGCTGTAATCACGAAGCTTGAAGTTATCGATTTATTGACTAAGATTAAAATTAAAGAAAATACAATTCATTCCACTACAATTATAGAAGACTATTTTATAGGAAAAATTGCCTACTACGTTTGTGGTCCATTTTGGAACAGATTATTTTTAGAAAAGCAAGAGTTCCTTTTTGATGAAAATATTAGAAACCTTGATGATTGGGATTTTAATATGCGAATGATATTTCAAAACCCAACTAGCATCTATATAAACGAACCACTGATTCAGTATCGTTCCCATGAAAATTCACTTTCACAGGAAATTCACAACTTCAATTTCGAGGAAATAACTTCAGAAATAAATGCAAGAGCAAAAATCTTAAAATTCATAAAGAACAGAAAAGATGTAGATCAATCAATACTAAATAATTTCTTTGAAAAAAGATGTGGCTTATTTTTAAGAGATGCTTTAATTCAAAAGCATCCAAAAAAGTATTATTTATTAGTAAAAACAGTAAATTTACAACTTAAGAATTTTAACGTTTTTAGTTCTATAAAAACTGTTTTTGGTTTTATAGTGTATGTTATTTTCAATAAAGGATATAAATTACTTAAACCATGAAAATTTTATTTATTTCAATGCCTTCCATTCATGCTATACGCTGGATTGAAAATTTGAAGGATACAGATGATGAATTATATTGGTTTGATGTAACCAACAAAGGTGAAATTAAACTTCTGCAAAATGCGACCCAATTCACAGGTTGGAAAATAAGAAAGAAACGTCATATTAAAGGTGAATATAGATTTTCAAAAAAATTCCCACACACCTACTTTAAAATAAAATATTTATTCGAAACTACTGAAAATGAACATCTTGAAAAAATAATTAAGGATATTCAGCCCGATGTAATTCATAGTTTTGAAATGCAGCATTGTTCGTATCCAATACTAAAAACAATGAATAAATACCCTACAGTCAAATGGATTTATTCCTGTTGGGGAAATGATTTGTATTATTATAGCGATTTGAAAAATCACAGTAAAAAAATAAAAGCAGTCTTAAAAAGGGTGAATTATTTGCATACTGATTGTTTAAGAGATTATAATTTAGCAAAAGATTTAGGTTTTAATGGCAAACATACAGGTGTAATTCCAGGTGGAAGTGGTTACCATTTAGAAGCATTAGCTGCCTACAAATTACCAATCAACGAACGTAAGATTATTTTAGTTAAAGGGTATCAACATCAATTTGGAAAAGCGTTAAACGTGATAAAAGCGTTACAAAATATTCCCTCGACCATTGCAAATTTTGAGGTTGTCGTTTTTGGTGCACACAAAGAAGTTATAAATTATATTGAAGAATATAATTTGCAATTTACAACTTACCACAGAAATGAATTGTCACAAAATGAGGTTATGAAACTAATGGGAAAATCACTTGTGTATATAGGAAACAATAGTTCTGATGGCATGCCCAATACGTTATTAGAAGCAATAATTATGAACGCATTTCCGATACAATCCAATCCTGGAAATGTCACTGCTGAAATTATTGAAGACGAAAGGAATGGAATATTAATAAATGATCCAAATGATATTAAGAATATTGAAATGTTAATAATATCAGCATTAAACAATAAAGAGAGAATTATTGAAGCTGCAAAAATGAATACAGCTATTGCTTTAGAACGTCTAGATCATATCAAAATTCAGCCTAAAATTGTCGAATTATACCAGAGTTTAAACTAATGCGCACCGGCTACAACCCACATAAAGACCAAACTATATCAAAATCAGATTTCATCCATCAGGTTATTATTCCAGTTTTTATACCCAATCAAGAAGGTTATTTTAAAGATAGTTTAGCTGTTTTGCAACTTTGTCTCAGCTCTTTATTTCAATCCGTTCACAAAAAAACGTTCATCACTATTGTGAACAATGGTTGTAGTACTGAAGTCAAAAATTACCTCCAACAATTAAACGATGAAGACAAAATTCACGAAATTGTGCATACCAACAACATCGGAAAATTAAACGCTATTGTAAAAGGATTGTCAGGAACTAACTTTGAACTAGTAACCATTTCCGACTCAGATGTATTGTTTTTACAAGGCTGGCAATCGGAAACCATTAAAATTTTTAAACAAATTCCGAAAGTAGGCGTGGTAGGTATTGTTCCTCAGTTTAACCTTCATAAAGTCAATTGCGCCAATGTATTGCTTGATACTTTGAGAAACACTAGAATGCAATTTCTTCCCGTTAAAAATCCCACTGCACTGAGTTTATTCTACGACAGTATTGGCTGGGATAAAAAGTACAACCACGATTATTTGAAGTATACATTAGGATTGCAGTGGAATAACGATTTGACAGTTCTTGTGGGTTCCGGACATTTTGTGGCAACATACAAGCGAACTATTTTTGACGCCATTACGAACTTTAACCCTTATAAAATGGGAGGTTACAGTGAAGATTGTTTGGATACGTTGCCTTTACAGAAAGATTATTGGCGTGTAACAACGCAGGATAATTTTGCTTATCATATCGGGAATACTATCGAACCTTGGATGCTTGATCTACCTGTTTCCACCAACAAAATGGAAGAGAATGTAGTGTATGATTTTCCAAAGCAACAACAGCTTTCTAAAATTAACTTCCTATTGCGAGTTAAGATTCCGCAATACCTATTCAAAAAGAAGTTCATTTACCGTGCTTTTTTAAAATATAAGAAGTTGCCAACGACCATGATTAAAAAATATTAGTGATGGCACCTCCGACTTTCTCCATAGTAATTTCAACAAAAAACCGAAAAGAAGCGTTACAGTTTACCCTTTCTTCATTTTATAATTTGCTTAATGACAACATATCTTGTGTCGTTTTTGATGATGGTTCAACCGATGGAACGTCGCAAATGGTGCTAGAAAAATTTCCAAAAATCACCTTGCATCGCAACGAAATTTCAAAAGGCTATTTGTATTGTCGTAATTTCATGCTCAATGCAACCCACGCTAAATATGCTATTTCTTTAGATGACGATGCTCATTTTTTATCGGAGAATCCTTTTATTTCCATCGAAAATCATTTTGATCAAAATCCAAATTGCGGTGTTATTGCCTTTCGTATCTTTTGGTCGGAAGAACAACCAATTGCTATTGCAACTGATGATTTAGTACAACGAGTCAAAGGTTTTGTAGGTTGTGGTCATGTTTGGCGAGTGGAAGCGTGGAAAAAAATTCCCAACTATCCCGAATGGTTTGTGTTTTATGGTGAAGAAGAATTTGCCAGTTATCAATTGTTCAAAAAGAAATTAGAAGTCCATTATTTGCCAAGTATTTTAGTCCAACATCGTGTAAATGTATCCGCACGAAAAGCGCAAACCGACTACAGTCAAAGACTTCGAAGAAGTTTGCGATCCGGTTGGTACTTGTATTTTTTGTTTTATCCTTGGACTGTAATTCCAAAAAAAATGGCGTATTCCATCTACATACAATTAAAGAATAAAACATTTAAAGGCGATTTTAAAGCCACATTTGCTATGCTACAAGCTATTTTTGATGTACTTTTAAATTTTCCAACAGTATATAAACAATCTAATAGATTGTCACATGACGAATATAAATCGTATCAAAAACTAGAAGAATCTAAACTATATTGGAAGCCCAATGAAGACCCAAATTAAGATATACAATGACAGAGCGATATATGCCAACGAAATGCTCGACACTTATTTTGCATCAGCACCCAATACCATTGTAAGCGATATCGGCGCTGGTTTTGGTCACATGCAAAATAAAATTGAATCACTCGGAGCCACTTGGCAACCGTTTGACTACTTTAAAAAAATTGACCAATCTACAATATGGGATTTAAATAACCCATGTCCATCAGAATCACTAAATGCCGGCACGGTAGTTTTTTTAGAAGTGTTAGAACATCTCGCCAATCCGTTGTTGTGTTTACAAAACATTAGCAATCATATTGAAAAAGGCGGCATTTTAATTTTAACCACACCCAATCCGAGTTCGAGTCAAAATACGGTGAATTTATTTTTGAAAGGACGTTTGTTTGCTTTTCAAGAAAAGCATCTGGCAGAATACCATGTTTTCACTCCTTGGGAGCACATTGTGAAATTCTTTTTAGAAGAATGTGGATTTGAAATTTTAGATTACAGTGCTGTTGATGTTTCCAATAAATATAATAGAAATTCGAATATTAAAGACCGACTAAAAAGACGTATGGAAGCGTTTATCGAATCGCGAAATCCAAAAGCACAAGGAATGAGTTACGGCATCGTAGCTCGAAAAAAATAAGCACATGAAAACCATTGCCATCATTCCAGCACGAGGCGGTTCCAAACGCTTGGCTAACAAAAACACAATGCTGTTAAACGGATTGCCATTGCTGGTTCACAGTATTCAATATGCACAAAACAACGCTGCCATTATTGACGAAATTTATGTGTCTACCGATGATGCCACCATTAAAGATATTGCCTTGCAACACGGGGCTAAAGTAATTGACAGACCTGCAGAAATTTCGGGCGATGCCGAACCAACGTTGACGGCTTTACAACATGTTTTAGAACAAGTGAAAGATGTCGAAAATGTAGTATTGTTGCAACCTACCAATCCGTTACGACCCGCGAATTTATTGCAGGAATGTTTTGCCATTTTTCAAAAAAAGCAATTGAATAGTTTGTTTACAGTCACCAGCAACCATCAAAAATTAGGTACCATTGCCAACGATTGTTTCGTGCCAATGAATTACGAAGTCGGACAACGAAGCCAAGATTTACAACCGCTTTATTATGAAAACGGCTTGCTTTATATTTGTAAAGCAGTGTCAATTGTAGAAGGAACAATTATTTCAAATAATGCTTTTCCTCATATTGTTGAGCATCCTTTTGCCGAAGTTGATATCGACACGCAAGCCGATTTCGATTACGCAGAATATCTAATTCAAAATTCAAAATTTAAAATTTAAAATTGATCATGAATCCCTATATTGAAATCGCAGGAAGAAAAATTGGCCCCGATTTTCCACCTTTAGTAATAGCCGAAATCGGAATCAATCACGAAGGTTCGTTGCAAACCGCCAAAGAAATGGTCGATGCTGCCAAACGCGCCGGAGTAGAAGTGGTCAAACATCAAACGCATATTGTTGCGGATGAAATGAGTGGTGCCGCCAAAAAAGTAATTCCGGGTAACGCCGATATTTCCATCTACGAAATCATGGAACGCTGTTCGTTGAACGAAGCCGACGAACGCGAGCTCAAAAACTATGTCGAAAGTAACGACATGATTTTTATTTCCACGCCTTTTTCACGCGCCGCCGCTGATAGATTGCAACAATTTGATATTTCAGCGTACAAAATTGGTTCGGGTGAATGCAACAATTATCCGCTGTTAGAACACATTTGTTCTTTCGGAAAACCCGTTATTTTAAGTACCGGAATGAACACCATCGATAGTGTAAAAAAAGCGGTTGCTATTTTTGATAAACATCAAATTCCTGTGGCACTTTTGCATACCACCAATTTATATCCCACACCGATTCATTTGGTTCGCTTTGGTGCGATGATGGAGATGCACAATGCTTTTCCAGATAAAGTTTTTGGATTGTCGGATCACACCTTAAATAACAATGCTTGTTTGGGAGCTGTAGCCTTAGGAGCCAGTATTTTAGAACGTCATTTTACTGATCACATGCAACGTACCGGACCCGATATTGTGTGCAGTATGGACGAAAAAGCGTGTTCGGAATTAATTGTCAGTTCAAAAGAAATGGCGCAAATGCGTGGCGGAACCAAAATGCCAGCTAAAGAAGAACAAGTAACCATCGATTTTGCTTTTGCTACGGTTTGTAGTATCGCGAATATTCAAAAAGGCGAAATCTTAACCAAACAAAATATTTGGGTCAAACGACCTGGAACGGGAAAAATTTTGGCAGAACATTTTAACGATGTACTCGGAAAAAAAGTCACACGCGATATTAATAACGACGAACAACTAACTTTTGACGATTTTGAATAATGGAAAACTTATACGATTTAAATAAACGATTTGAATACGAAAACGGATTTTACGCCACTGCCGATCCGTCGCGATTGAGTAAAATTATTTCTCATTTAGAATTTTTTAAACAAACGGCAACCGTTCGAGGCGAAATTGTCGAATTCGGTATTTTTAAAGGAAATTCGTTTTTTAGATGGATTAAATTCCGCGATCTCCTCGAACAAACCAACAGCCGAAAAGTTATCGGATTTGATATATTCGGAGATTTTCCAGAAGCGCATTTTGATGATGATAAAGCAAAAAGAGATGCCTTTGTAGCCGAAACCAATGGAGGAAAAAGTATTTCGTTAGAAGAAATCAACGCACTGCTCGACCAACAAGGTTTGAACAAAAACGTTGATATCATCAAAGGTGATATTTTGGTGACGTTGGATGAGTATTTGGAGAAAAATCCGCACCTCAAAATTTCATTGTTACATATCGATGTCGATTTGTACGAACCCTCCAAACACATACTCGAAAAATTATACAACAAAGTAACCACAGGAGGCATTATCATTTTTGATGATTATGGTGCATTTGCCGGAACCAACAAAGCCGTTGATGACTTTTTTGAAAACAAAGCGGAGATAAAAAAATTACCTTTTTCACACGCTATTTCTTACATAGTTAAATAATAATGAAGAAAAAAATCCTATTCTTAACAGGTACTCGCGCCGATTTCGGAAAAATAAAATCACTTATTTCCATTCTTGATGCCCATCACGATTTTGAAGTATTTGTTTTTGTTACGGGCATGCATTTGCAACACGAATACGGATATACGCTGATTGAAATTGAACGGTGTCATTTTAAAAATGTACATACTTTTGAAAATCATACCCACGAAACAACAATGGATTTGACCTTGGCAAAAACCATCGAAGGCTTGTCAAGTTATTGCAAGAACATTCAACCCGACATGATTGCCATTCATGGTGATCGCTTAGAAACCCTTGCTGGTGCGATCGTTGGATCATTGAATAATATTCTAGTTGCACACATTGAAGGCGGCGAATTATCGGGTACTGTCGACGAGTTAATTCGCCATAGTGTTTCCAAACTGAGCCATATTCACTTCGTTTCCAATGAAACGGCAGCCAAGCGATTGGTGCAAATGGGAGAAATGAAATCGTCTATTTTTACTATCGGTTCACCCGATATTGATACGATGTTTTCCGATAATTTACCTCATTTGGAGACGGTTAAAGACTATTACGAAATTCCATTTGACCAATTTGCTATTGTGATGTTTCATCCCGTGACAACAGAGTCGAAAGAAATGCAACTGTATGCTGAAGATTTTGTGGCAAGTTTGTTGGAAGATGACCACAATTACATCGTCATTTATCCTAACAACGATTTAGGAAGTCAGTACATTATCTCCGCTTTTGAAAAGTTAAAAGAGCCATCGAATTTCAGAGTGTTTCCCTCGTTGCGATTTGAGTATTTTTTAACCTTACTCAAAAATGCACAGTTCATAATTGGAAACAGTAGTGCCGGAATTCGAGAAGCGCCGTATTACGGAATTCCGATAATTAATATTGGCTCACGACAACAAAACAGAGCGATTCATGCCGATATTATCAATGTCGATTATACCAAAGAAAGCATTCAAAAGGCGTTGCAAAGTATCGATAATCACAAAGTGCAACCGTCTCAAAGCGATTTCGGAAAAGGAAACAGCACCGATTTATTTCTGAAATCCATGCTACAATTCGACATTTGGGAAATCAATCACCAAAAACAATTTGGAACTATTAATTTCGAGTAATGACTGACGTAATTAAAAAATACATCGTATTCGCCTTTCAGATTGTAATCGTAATTTCTTTTATAATTGGGACTTATTTCTTAATCACTCGACCAGCGAGTTCGGGCGATGAATCATTATTTGTCAACGATTTGAATTTAATCAAATCACAAGGTTGGATTACAGCCATTGCTACAAAAGTGTCCATTACGTATTTACTGTTAGCGTATCCCTTTTCTTTTTTTTTACCCGATTTTATGGCACTACGACTTGTAAATGTATTGTTGTTTTTACTATTACTGCTGTATTTTGTAAAATGGGGTGCTATAAAAAATAAGATGTTTTTCTTTTACTTGCTTTTTTACAGTTCCACCGGATGGTTCACCGCTGGAACTAATGATGTGATTTTTGTAGTGTGTTCGATTGTCTTTTTTAACGAAGTTTACAAAGCGTTAGAAGACAAACAAAACAGCAAAGTAACACTGCTTTGGTGCTCATTAATTGTCGTGTTTTTTACCCGTGAATTGTTTTATGTTTACGCTCCTATTTTTCTGTTTTCATTGTATTTGCTTTACAGAAAAGGCATTTTGTTGTTTCAAAAACCATTGATTCCATTGGCGTTATTCGTGTTTTTTATCGTGGTGAATATTCCTTCTTTGCAAAAAAATCACGCACTTTCTTACGATCATAAAATGCCACCAAAAGAAGTTAAAGCCACTTGGGGACAACGCCAATACCTAGGACAATTATTGGTCAACGAAGGCAAACTCGAAAATTACCAACATCCATCATGGGAAGAAACCGAAGCGTATTTGGATAAAAATGGGGTCAAATCTTTGCCAATTTCTACTTTAGACGGGATGCTTTTCGATTACAAATTGACCATCACCGAATTTTGTAAAGATTTTGCAGATGTATTTAAAGGTACAATTCGTCAAATGGGTTTGATCATGCCAATTATTTTGTGTTTTCTGCTTTATCAAGTTTTTAGACAAAAAATCACGTACAATTTATATGTTCCGTTTGTAAATTTGGTGATGATAGCCATCTTTTCACTCATCATTATTTCGTATGTTGAATCGCGTTGGTTGATTGCGCCGTTTATAATGGGAATGCTTTATTATAGCGACATCGAATGGGATAAAAAAATAAATAGCAACTTGATTTATCTGAATTATACTGCTACGATTGCTATTTCAGTTTACGGAATTTACAAGATGTTTTTGTTTTTTATTTGATTGATTTAAGTTGAAAAAAACACTATTTTGGCTCTTTTAAAAACCGACCAGAATTAAATACTATAATGAAGAAACTTGGAGTCGTAATTACCGATGGCGTTGGCTACAGAAACTTTGTTTTAAGTGATTTTTTGACCGAAGCTGAAAAAACATTTGACGAAGTGGTGATTCTTTCTTTTCTGCCAAAATCGGTTTACACCAACACTTCGTGTCGCATAATTGAAATGCAAGCACATCAAGAAAATTTTAAAACGTGGTTTTTTAGAAAGTTAAAAGACGTAGCGCATTTAAAATTGCATCAAAATAATAATTTCGGAATCCAAGATAATCTCAACGTAAACCAATCCAAAGTTAAAAATCCAAGAGGTTACGCTACACGATTTATTTTTCAAGTCACATCAAGATTTCATTCTGAAAAATGCATTCAACGTTTTAATTCTTGGCAACAAGCATCTTTCAAAAACAATTTGGTTACTAAACAAAACGGTGAGTTGCTTAAAGTAGAAAATTTCAATTTGCTTTTTTTTACACACCAACGACCGCCTTACATTGCAACTTTAGTATATGAAGCCGAAAAAATCAAACTTAAAACAGCTTGTTTTATTTTTAGTTGGGACAATTTAGCATCCAAAGGCCGCATGGCAGCCAACTTCGATTTCTATTTGGTGTGGAGCGATTTGATGAAAAAAGAATTGTTACAATTTTATGCTAAAGTTTCTGAAAAAGCTGTTGAAGTAGTCGGAACGCCACAATTTGAACCGTATGTTTTGCCTCGATATGCTACCAATAAAGCGGCTTTTTGTTCTAAATTTGATTTGGATGCCAACAAAAAAACAATCTGTTTTAGCTGTGGTGATATCTCTACAAGCCGAAATGATGAATTGTACATTACTACTATTGCCAAGGCTATAGTGTCAAATCAGATTTCAGATGTTAATTTTATAGTACGTACATCACCTGCAGAAGATCCTATTCGTTTTAAAGCTTTGGTCAAACAATTTCCTTTCATAAAATGGAATTATCCCAAATGGGTTTTGTCGCGTCAAGGGCATCAAGAGGAGTGGTCGCAACGGATTCCATCTGTTGAAGATGTAATTGATTTACGTTCGCTTTTAGAATTTTCTGACTTGAACATCAATATGCTTTCGACCATGAGTTTGGATTTTATTCAGTTTGGAAAACCAGTAATCAACACCGTTTTTGGCAACGCTGTAAACGGTTTGTACGACGACCAACGCTTTTTGAACTATGCGCATATCGAAAATGTAGTCATTAGTAAAGCAACCAAAATTGCAAAAAACGAACAAGAATTAATAAACGCAATAAACAATTATTTGAACAATCCGTTACTTGATGCTGAGAACAGAAAAACATTGTTGCAACTTCAAGTCAGTAAATCGTTAACAGAAACCGGAAAAAGAATTGCCCAAACGTTAGTAAAATGGTCGTAACCAAAAAAATAGCAGTGCTTTGCAACTATGAACTTTTGCCCGAAAGAGTGGGCGGAATGGATTATTTTTTTTGGTTGTTTGATGAAAAGTGCAAAGCCAATAACGTCTCAGTGGATTGGTTTTTTCCCAATTCTGCTTCTCATGGAAACTATAGTTCTTTGAACATTATTTCTAGTGATTATGAAGAAGTAGAAACCTACTTCAATCAAAAGTATACCCATCAAAACTATTCGCACATCATCACACATTTTATCGAATTGTGTACTTCGTTTTACAAAACCATTCAGCAAAAAGGGAATGCAAAAATAATAGCCGTCGATCATAATCCAAGACCTTTACTCGGTTATCCGTTAAAAAAAAGACTCCAAAAAAAAATCAAAGGTTTCTTGTTTTCGAACTATATTGATGTATTTGTTGCCGTTTCTGATTACTCGAAAAAGCAATTGGTCTCCGAATTTGGTGCGCAAATCAAAAGCAAAACCAAGGTCATTTTCAACGGAGTCGATACCGACAAATTCGATAAAAAAACCGATTTTACGTTCAAAGGAAAATTCATAACGGCCTCGCATTTGCGAAAAGACAAAGGCATTCAAGATTTGATTTTAGCGGTGAGAGATGTAAAAAAACAATGTGACATTCCGTTTACCATTGACATTTATGGGAAAGGCGATTATCAAGAAGTTTTAGCAAAAATGACAACTGATTTTGATTTAAATGAAGTATTCCATTTTAAAGGAAGTGTGTCTAATTTAAATGAATTGTATAGTACTTACGATTACCTTATTCATCCTTCACATGGGGAAACCTTTTGTTATTCGGTGGTCGAAAGTTTAATCAGTAATTTGCCTGTGATTACGACAAAAAATCAAGGAAACGTTTTGCAATTGGTGGAAGAAAATAAAAACGGATTCCTTTTTGAAGAACAAAATCACCAGCAATTGAAAGAAATTTTACATAATATACTCAATAATATAGTCACGATAAATACTTTATTGGACGAAAATTCCAAACTTACTAAACTGTCTTTAAAGGCAATGGTCGACAATCACTTTACACTTTTACAATGAAAATTGGCTTCCTAACACCCGAATTTCCTCATCCAAAAACTGGCAACTCTGGCGGAATAGGAACCAGTATCCTCAATCTTTCTAAGGGATTGACGCAATTAGGTCATGACGTTTCCATTTTAATTTACGGACAAAAAGAAGACGAAGTTTTTATTGAAAACAACATTACTTTTTACCGAATTAAGAATGTAAAAGTAAAGGGGATTTCACTTTTTCTGACACAAAGTAAAGTTCAAAAACAAATCAATTCGCTGTTTGCCAATAATCAAATTGACATTATTGAAGCACCCGATTGGACTGGTTTTACTTCTTTCATTCAACCAAAATGCCCTTTGGTAATTCGCCTTAACGGAAGTGATACCTACTTTTGTCATTTGGAAAACCGACCGGTAAAATGGCGGAATAAATTTTTAGAAAAAAGAGCATTTAAAAAAGCAAACGGAATCATTTCAGTGAGTCAGTTTACAGGTGATGAAACCAATAAAGTATTTCAAACCAAGCGTCCATTTCAAGTCATTCCGAATGCGATTGACGTGCAAAATTTTCAAACTGTAACACCAACCAACCATCAAAAAATACTGTATTTTGGCACACTTATTCGAAAAAAAGGCTTGCTCGAATTGCCGCTGATATTCAATGAAGTACATAAAAAAAATCCGAAAGCCGAATTACTTTTGGTCGGTAAAGATTCTAAAGACATTACGTCAGGCTCCGATTCTACATGGAAATTAATGCAACCGCTTTTTAATGCAACGGCGTTACAAAAAGTGCGCTATTTAGGAAGTGTTCCCTATAGCGAAATAAAGCAACACATCGAACAAGCAACTGTTTGTGTTTTTCCAACTTTTGCCGAAGCTTTGCCTGTTTCTTGGTTGGAATCTATGGCGATGCAAAAACCAATTGTGGCTTCCAATGTAGGTTGGGCTCCTGAAATCATTGATGATGGAAAGGATGGTTTTTTAGAACATCCAAAAAATCATCTTGCGTATGCTTCAAAAATAGTACGTATTTTAGCCGATGACGAATTGCAAACCCAACTTGGTAATGCAGCGCGAGAAAAAATAATTGAAAAGTTTAGCATCGCTACCGTGGCAGCACAATCGGTGGCGTACTATCAAACATTTCTGAACACAAAATAATGGGTTTCGAATTCAAAGAACATATCAACTCAAAAGGTGAAATCATCCTTTATCTAGGGCAACCCAATTTAACAAAGTTGGAAGAACTTTCGCTCGAATACGGCGATATTTGGCATTCGTCTTTAGATCAAGGGTACAAAAATGCATTTCCAGAAATCATCAATCAAACACCTACGTTTTGGTATATTAACGATTTTGAAAATCTAGACTCGTGCGTCAATTGGCGCATGAATCCCAATCTTTTTGCTGTTAGAAAATCGGTTTGGGAAACGATTGGTTCATTCGAATCGGATTACACAAGTTGGCAGATGGCAGCTTTAGATTATGGCTATAACGGCATGTGTTACAAAGGAATTATTCCGCTTTACGTGAAAGAATTGTTTGCTGCCACTTCCGAAAAAATTCAAATTCCACTTGACGATAAGTACGGATTTTTTGTCAAAAATTTCAAAATAAGTCATGCCTATTACATGTTGTGCCGCAATGGTTTATTGAAACCCAATCACTGGAGGGCCTTGTTAAAAGCCAAACGGAAGTTTCAATTAAAATCGGGAAACAAATTATTTCCACCAAGAACATTGCACGAAATCGTCGGCAAACCAACGGTGAGTTATATCATTCCGACGATGTTGCGCCAAGATTTTACGTTGACCTTGTTGAACGATTTAGTCAATCAATCGTATTTGGTTTCGGAAGTTATAGTGGTTGATGCCACGCCTACTGACAAACGCGACGAGTCGTTGTACAATCCAGATAATTATCCTTTCAAAGTGGTGTTCAAGTGGCAAGAAACCAAAGGAAGTTGTCGTGCGCGAAATGAAGCCATCGATTTGTGCACCGGCGATTACATTATTTTTGGTGATGACGATGTGCGACTGCCAAACGATTTTGTCGAAAATCACATTCGTTTGCTGCAAACGTATAATTCCGTTGCTTGCAATGGTTTGGATATTCAAGCCGATCACCAACAGCAAAATTTAGACGATTTGAAAGTCAAAATTGCTACCATGGAAAATAAACGTTGGAAAGTAGGTGTGACCAATAGTTTTAGCAATGCCAATTCGTGTGTGCGCCGCGATTATGTGACAAAGTTAGTGGGTAATGATATCAATTATGATGGAGGTTATGGCGAAGATAGTGACTTCGGAATTTCATTAACCAAATTAGGTGTAGCGGTTTTACACAATCCGTTTTCGGTTAATTTGCATCTCAAACCGTTGGCTGGCGGTTACCGTTTTTGGGGAAGTCAGGCCAAAATTACGGGTAAAAATCGCAAAATACAACCGTGGGAATTGGATACACCGGTAAAAAATATCGTTCCAGTTCCGAGTCCGACCGTCACTTATCAATTGCTCAAACATTACAATACAGACCAGTTGAGCGAATACAAACACAAGTATTTCATACAGTATTTGTTTGGCAAACCGTTGAGCTCTTTTCCGATAAAGTTGCTCACGTTTCCTTACAAAATTATAAAATTCAATAAGTCGATTTTTTACGCCAAAAAATTGATAGCACTCGGAAAACGAACAAAATAAACAATGGTAAAAGCGATTACAATTGTATCAAAACTCGGTCGGGAATCAGTTGTTTTTAACACAAATGATTCCGAAATCGCTATGCCTTTTTCTGACATGATTCGACAATCTGTGGCAACATTTACCATTGAAATCGAGTTTTCTGAAACCATTACTTCCTTCCGAAACCACGATTATACTTGGGTTGACATACAATCGAATCGTATTGCCAATTCGTTCAGTCCAAAAATAATTCAATTGGCCAACGGGTTGTATGTACAAGCCAGCGCCAATCAAGGCATTTGGGAAGTTCAAAAAAAACAGCCTGCAACGTTATTTTGGTTGTTCAATCCAACAAATTCCAATCCATTAGCAACATACACTGGAGAAGGCAATCAGAAAAAAATTGCCAACGCCAAATCTAGTTTTAGCGATGGTATAATGCCAAGTATATTGTTTTCAAAAAATGGAGCAATTGAGTTCAGTCGTTCGGAAATTCCGTTTGTTGCTACCGCGTGTTTCACCGATCATTGCGATTTTGATACGTTGGAAAACTTGCAAAAGCAACGGTTGTTTTTTAAACAAAATCATATTAAAATTACCAAAGGCTTTTTTCTAAATCATTTTTCAAAACGAGCCGACAACGCTTCGTGGCAAAAGGATAGTAGCGAATTACAGCTTTGGTTAGCAGACGGACACGAATTGTGTTACCATTCGCTTTCACAATCGATAAAAAATAAGGAAGAAAGTACGGCTGATTTTTTGTCGTTTTCACCGCCAATTCCAACACCAACATGGATTGATCACGGGTACCAACCCTATAACTTATCATTATACCAAAAAGAAAGATGGGATGAAGCCGTCTTTGCAGAAAATTTGGCGAATAAGAATATCGAAATACTGTGGAACTACATCGATTCGGGTACAGCCACTTCAGGTGTTTTGAATCAAATGAATCGCGAGCAATTTACTTTACAAGCTTTTACTAATGGTTTGAAAAATAAGTCGTTGAAGAAACGCCTTTCATTGCTGATTAAAAATTCTATTGTTCATTTTTATGCCGATGAAAAATGGATTAAAAAATACGCACAATTGGCTTCGAGTTTTAAAAAAATGACAGGTTCAAAATCGGTTAAAGATTTATTTTTATTCGTTTCAAGTTTTTTTAATGTCAGTGTTCCGTTGTTTAAATTAGTATTGTTTTGGGGGCGTTGTAAATCGAAAGTCTATCCCTTGGCGAACTACCAAACAATTTTTTTTGAACATACTATCGGAAATAAAAAATTCGTTATTTTTCAAACACTTGAGTTTTTAGATTTTATAAATTCTTTGGATAAAAAATCGGTAGCCACTTTTATGAATGAAAAAGGAATGTTTGTTGGACATACTTATTTTTCAGTTCCGATGGCGTACCATGAAGGGAAGATTTTTACGGCATCGGGTGAGGTGCATCCTAAAGTCGCTCAAAATTTTGAATACCTTGGACAACAAATCCAGCAACAAAAAATATGGAATCCAACGGTAAACGAACTGGTCGCTTTTTGGAAAGAATACACTAAAGTGGAAGTGCAACTCAATGAAAAAGGTGACATTTACCTAAAGAGTAACACGATTGTTCCTTATAAAATAATAACCTAACAACATGAATTTTTTCTTCACAAAAGAGCCAAGTTGGTTAGACAAATGGGACGCATTTTTGCAAGAAACCGAGCGTGGTTTGTACAATCAATTGTCAGATTGGATCAAATCGTATAAAGTATACGGATTTGATTATACCTTTTTATTGGCTGTAGAAAAAGATACAATTGTAGGTGGATGCGGCGTTGTTATAGCTAAATTTTCGCTGTTTAAATTTTTTATAGTTCCGTCTGGACCCGTTTTTGGGGTTGGTTTTGAAAGCCATTTGGATGATTTTCTTTTGCAATTACAAACCGAAGCCAAAAGAACAAATTGCTGTTATTTTCAATTGAGTTTGCCGTATTGTGATGAAAATTTCAGCAATTATAGTTTAGATTCGGTTTCAAAAACAAGTACTTATTTTTCTGGAAAAGAAGGCATTTCGTTTAAATATGTCATTCCGTTGCAAGGCATGCGATTGGTTGATCTAAGCGACGAGAATACTTATGAATCGGTAGTAAAAAAATACAGTTCAAATAATAAAAGAAATTTAAATAAAACCAAAGCGATTGGATTGGATTTTAGGTTTGTTACTTCGGATAGTGAGATTGAAGAAGGGTACCAATGTTTTGCTTTGAACGCTATAGAAAAAGGCTATCCGCTTCGTTCGTATGCTTCTATGAAAACTACATTACGGAGCTATGTTGATAAAAATCATGCTAAAATGGCGTGTTGTTTTTTAGACGATAAAATAATCGGAGCGTTGTATGTGCTGCGCTGTGGGCAACGATTTACGTACATAAATGGTGGTGTTTTGAAAGAATTCCAGCATTTAAATGTGTCCAATTTTATGCACGATAAAATGATTCAGTACGCCATCGAAAACGGTGACAAAAGTTATGATTTATCGGTAGGAGGGAGCAAAGGTGTAATGCAATTTAAAGAGAGTTTTGGATCAAAATTATATCTTTACGGACCCACACGGCATTGGATTTTGAAGCCTTTTCGGTTTAAAATTTTTCTACTTATGGAGCGCTATTTGAAACCGCATAAAGTCAAAATTGCGCAGTTGTTAATAGTGTTAAAAAAGTTGAAATTAAAACCTTAGATTTATCCCTAATAAACAATAACTTTGGAGTTGGTATAAAAAGCTATTCCAATAATTGAACTAGTTTAAAAATTTCCCTATGAAAACGCAAGAAGAAATCATACAAACCAATATTAAGCAGAAAGAGTTTTACAACACTAAGAAAAAAAATCTGGCTACAAAAATTTGGTCTTCCTTGCGGGAAAAAACGCTTAAAAAAATACGAAAAAACATCGGAATTCTAGACCAATCTTACGATTTACATAAAGTGTGGTTTGGTGATTTGTCGCAGAAAAAAGTATTGGATTTGGGTTGTTATGCGGGCAATAGTTTGTCATTGCACTTGGCTCAAAATGCCAAAGAGTACATAGGCATTGACTTGAGTGATGTAGCCATCGAACGATTGAAGAAAACCATCGCGCACGTTCCGACAGCAAAAGCAGTAGCAGTCGATTTTTTAACCGAGGAATTTGCCGAAAAAGATTTCGATTTGATTTATGCCTACGGTGTTTTGCACCATTTTCAAAGTGTGCCTGTTTTGATAGCAAAACTGAATGAAAAATTAGCATCCAACGGCGAAATTATAAGTTACGATCCTTTAGAAACAAGTTTGCCGATTAAAATCATTCGTACATTGTATCGTCCGTTTCAGTCGGATGCTGACTGGGAATGGCCGTTTACCAAAAAAACGTATTCGCAATTTAACAACGCCTTTACGATTATGGAAAGAAGAGGTTTGCTTGGAAAAACTAAGTGGTTTTTTCTGATAAATTTTTTACCGATGTCGGAAGAAAAACGAATGAAAATCGGAAAAAAATGGCACCATCAAGATTGGGAAAACTCAAAGACTTCCAATGCAGCTTTGTTTGCTTGTATGCACGTGACGCTATTTATGAAAAAGAAATAATTTCTTATGGAGTCTTTTTTGAAGATTCTTAAAACCTAAACCTATGCAAATTGACAATAAAGATTTTTGGGAAAAAGAAGACATCATTGCCACACAACGCTTGAAAAAAATTTCCGATTTTGAACAATATATGCTTAGCAGAGCGAAAGAATTGTTCGCCAATTTCGGAACTATAACAAACATAAAAATCTTTGGTTGTGGCTCCGGACGTGAAGTCGAATCAATTGCCGATTTTTACCAACCGACCAAAATTGTTGCATCTGACATTTCAGAAAACATGATTGCCAAATGCAAGGAAAACCTGAAACTTTGGAAGATTGACACTATTACAGAAACCCTTGCCATTAATGCTGTTGATTACAATAAAGTGTCGAATACTTTCGAGTTAGTTACGATTTTGAACAGTATGATGACCTACGTTCCGGAGCGAAAAGACCGATTGGCGATTTTTAAGAATTCGCATCAAATTTTAAAATCCAACGGTATTATTGCAGGAACAGTGCACAACCAAGAAGGTGCTTTGGCTAAAACGGTTTACTTTAAATTACGAAATGTATTTTCGTTTCTTTTCGGGGAAAAAGCAGGCAACAGAGATACCGGTTTTAACGGATTTAAAGTACGAGGTTATTATTACTGTAAAAAAGGGTTAATCAGCGATTTGAAGGAGAGCGGATTTACCAACATAGAAAGTTATTCGTTGGCCGAATTTTATGCCAAACACCAAGTCGATTACAACCCAAGAAAAGGATACAACAATTTGATTTTTATCGCTACTAAACCCTAGTATTTGTGGAAAGCACACCTAAATTCAGTTTGATAATTTGTACGTACCTGCGTGCAAATCCGTTATTGAATTTACTGGAATCTGTTAAAAATCAAAGTCTTTATCCCAACGAAATTTTAATTATTGACGGTTCAACCAACGACGAAACCAAGTTGATGTTGGAAAATCATTCTTTTAAGAATTTAGGCTATTATCAAGTTACAACAGAAAATCGAGGTTTGACAAAACAACGCAATTTTGGTATTGATAAAGTGTCCGAATGGTCGGAAATTGTATGTTTTTTAGACGATGATACGAATTTAGATATTAATTATTTTTCTGAATTATTACAAACGTACCTACAGTATCCAGATGCATTAGGCGTTGGAGGTTATATCAATAACGAAACTAAATGGGTGGAAGTTGACAAAAATTATCGACCTAAAAGTAGCGAATTTTATTATGATGGTTGGAAGAGAAATGAAGGAAGTCGGTTTATATTGCGCAAGAAATTAGGTTTGGATAGCAACCAACCTCCTTGTTTTATGCCCGAATTCTCGCACGGACGCAGTGTTAGTTTTTTACCGCCTTCGGGTAAAGTGTACGAAGTGCAACAATTTATGGGAGGCGTGGCTTCTTTTCGAAAAAGTGTTTTTGAAATAATTCAATTTTCAACGTATTTTGAAGGCTACGGATTGTATGAAGATGCCGATTTTACGCTTCGATTATCCAATCACGGAAAATTATATTTGAATACCAAAGCAACTTTAGGGCACTTTCACGATGGTTCGGGTAGACCCAATAAATTCCTATACGGAAAAATGGTTATCCGAAACGGCTGGTATGTTTGGAGAGTTAAATATCCAAATCCGAGTTTCGTTGCACAATTAAAATGGAATACGATTGCTTTTTTATTGACGGCAATTCGGTTGAGTAATGCACTAACATCTAATAATAAAAAAGCAGCTTTTACCGAAAGTTTAGGCCGTATTTCAGGATGGTTCAGTCTTTGGTTTGATGCACCTAAAATCCAAAAGACATGACGTTTTGTATCATTACCCACGTACCTCATGTTGAGAAAAATGGCCAATTTTATGCCTATTCGCCTTATGTTAATGAGATGAATATTTGGTTGCAGTTTGCTGATAAAGTAATTATAGTCGCGCCCAAATCGGATTTCGAATTAAATTCTATTCACGCTTCGTACCAACATGCTACCATTCAATTTGTAGCAATAGAAAAGTTTCATACACTTTCTTTTGCAGCGCTTTTGAATTCGATTATTGCCATTCCAATTAATTGTTGGCGCATTTTCAAAGCCATGCAACAAGCGAATCACATTCATTTGCGTTGTCCAGGAAATATAGGATTGTTGGGCTCTTGCGTGCAAATTGCATTTCCGAAGAAGAAAAAAACAGCTAAATATGCTGGTAATTGGAATCCGCAGGCAAAGCAACCGTTGAGTTACCGATTTCAAAAATGGCTTTTAAACAACACTTTTTTAACTAAAAATATGCAGGTTTTAGTCTATGGAAAATGGTCTAATCAATCCAAAAATATAAAACCTTTTTTTACTGCAACGTACAATGAATCTGATAAAATAGCTATCGAAGCACGAAAATTGACCGAACCACTTAAGTTTATTTTTGTCGGAACTTTAGCGATTGGCAAACAACCTTTATATGCGATTCAATTGGTGCAATTGTTACATCAAAAAGGATTCAATGTAAAGCTTGCCATTTATGGTGAAGGTGTTGAAAAAGAAGTTTTACAATCCTACATTAATGATACTAATGCCAATGAATTTGTGCATTTAGAAGGAAATATAACCAAGCAAATCATGCAGTTAAAATACCAAGAAAGTCATTTTTTGTTGTTACCATCTAAAAGTGAAGGTTGGCCCAAAGTGGTCGCCGAAGCAATGTTTTGGGGTTGTTTACCCGTTGTGACTCCGGTTTCGTGCGTTCCTTTTATATTAGATTATGGCAAACGAGGTGTGTTACTTAATGAAAATGTTGAAGAAAATGTGATGCAAATTCAGAACTTGTGTCAAAATCAACAAGTGTACAACGAAAAAGTGACGGCAGCTATACAATGGTCGCGACAGTTTACCACGGATGTTTTTGAAAGTGAAATTAAAAAAATGATGTAAACATGAGAATTCTTCAATTAATAGATTCTTTACAAATTGGTGGCGCCGAAAAAATGGCCGTCAATTTCGCTAATGCGTTAGAAACGACCATTGATTTTTCGGGAATTGTAGTCACACGAAAAGAAGGAAAATTAGTTGAAAGCATTGAAAAAAAAGCGAATTATCTTTTTTTAAATAGAAAAAAAACAATTGATTATAACGCTATTCTAACTTTAAAAAAATACTGCAAAAAAAATCAAGTTGATTACATTCAAGCCCACGGAACCTCTTTTTTCTTTGTATTTTTATTGAAAGTAATTCATCCTCGGATAAGTATTATTTTTCACGACCATAATGGCGCACGAAGTTTTCAAAGAATTTCAAACAATCGTTTTTTATGGTTGGCTTCGTTTTTTTTCAAAGGTATTATTGTTGTCAATCATTCACTTGAGCAATGGGCGATTCAAAAATTAAATTGTAAAAAAGTGCTGTATCTTCCTAATTTTACGATGCTAAAGGAGTCAACACCAATCACAAAACTGGAAGGATTTGACGATAAACGAATTTTAATTTTGGCTAATTTGCGACATCCTAAAAACCATCTTATGTTAGTTGAGGTCGCAATTAAATTAAAAGAAACGCATCCTGATTGGACCTTTCACTTGGTTGGTAAAGACGAAAATGATTCGTATTCACTACAGTTAAAGAAAATAATTAAAGAAAATAATTTAGAAAAAAATATATTTATTTATGGTCAGAAAGACGATATTAAGAACATAATAAGTCAAGTTTCTGTATGTGTTTTGAGCTCTTCTTCAGAAGGATTACCGGTTGCGATTTTAGAATATGGTTTGATGAGAAAGCCAGTATTGTCAACGAATGTAGGTGAAATTCCATTATTGATTGAAAACGATAAAAACGGTTATATCGTACCAATCAATCACTCGGAAGAATTTTACAAATCACTTCAACATTTAATTGATAATTCAGCATTAAGGACTAAATTTGGAGACGCCTTATTTGAGACTATTTCGGAAACGTATTCAGAAAAAGCAGTGATTACAACCTATTTAAATTGGATGAAGACTTTAAAATGAAGATTGAGGAAAAAAATTACGTTTTTTTAGTGGCTTTGCACATCTTAATTGGTGTCGCGATCTATTCGAACCTTTTTTTATCTAAAATTTATTCCCTACTGCTGTTTTTAGTTGGACTTTATTTTGTCATCAAAACCAGAAACAAAAATAACGAAGTTTTGTATGCTTCGGCCTATATTATTGGGAGTGAAGTTTTTCTGAGAATGACCGATGGAAATCCGAATCACGAATTTGCTAAATACTCTGTCATTATTTTTTTAGTTATGGGAATGATTTATAGCGGTATATCTAAAAATGCCACTGCTTATTGGTTGTACCTAATTCTATTAATTCCAGGAGTTATTATAGGAGTTTATGCTTTGGATTATGGTGCCAATATTCGAAAGGCAATTGTATTTAATATTTCTGGACCAGCTTGTTTGGGAATAGCAGCTTTGTATTGTTTTAACAGAAAAATAGCTATAAGTCAGATAAACAACTTATTGCTGGTTATGGGATTGCCTATTATTTCTTGCGCTACGTATTTGTATCTTTTCACACCAAACATAAAAGCTGCCCTTGTTACAGGAACAGGTTCAAACGGAGAATTATCAGGTGGTTTCGGTCCCAATCAAGTAGCAACTATTCTTGGTTTAGGGATGTTTATTTTTTTTACGAGGCTCATTTTTTCGTCAAAATCCAAAGTCATTTTTATAATCAATTTAGTATTGGCTTTGTACATTAGTTACAGGGGAATGTTGACATTTTCGAGAGGTGGAATGATTACGGGTTTTGTAATGATTATTGTTTTGTTATTTGTTATTTATATCAATTCAAAAAACACAAGCAAATTAAAATTGAACTATTTAATTGGTTTTTTGATCATTACTATGATAGCTGTTTGGGTATTTACTTCGTATCAAACAGATGGTTTTATTGATAAGCGATATGCCAATCAAGATGCTCTGGGACGAACAAAGTCTGATCGTTTTACTGGTCGTGGTCAAATTGCTGAAGAAGAGGTAGATATGTTTTTAAGTAGTCCTTTTTTTGGTGTAGGTGTTGCCAAAGGAACCGAAATTAGAACCCAACGTCGCGGCATGATTGACAATTTTGCATCGCATAATGAAATTACTAGAATGTTGGCAGAGCATGGTTTTTTTGGGATTTTGGCCTTATTGGTTTTATTTATTACACCGTTGTTTTTGTATTATAACAATAGGCAAAATATATTTTTATTATGTTTTGTTATCTTTTGGCTTCTAACCATCAATCACGCTGCCATGCGAACTGCATCACCCTGCTTTATTTACGCATTATCATTACTAAAAGTCCGCTTTGATGAAGAAGAAACTACTTTACATAGGAAATAAACTTTCTAAACACGGAAATACTGCAACCTCAATAGAAACTTTGGGTTCTTTTTTGGAAGAAGAAGGATTTACCATGTATTATGCTTCTTCTAAAAAGAATCAGTTTTTGCGTATGCTTGCTATGATTATTACCACATGCAAACTAGCTAAAAAAGTAGATTATGTACTCATAGATGTATACAGCACTAAAAATTTCTGGTATGCTTTTGTAATCAGTCAACTGTGTCGGATTTTAAATTTAAAATACATAACCAAATTACACGGAGGAAATTTACCGAATCGATTGAAAAGAAATCCATATTTGTCTGACTTAATTTTTATAAATGCCTACAAAATTACAGCGCCTTCATCGTATTTATTTGAATGCTTTTCATCAAGGAACTACAACAATTTGCTTTATATTCCCAATACCATAAACATTAGTAAATACGATTTTACCGAGCGAAAAGTTACTGCACCTAAACTATTATGGGTGCGCTCATTAGCCAGAATATATAATCCTATTATGGCAATTAAAGTGTTGAATGAAATTAAGAGAGAATTTCCGAACGCCGAGCTTTGTATGGTGGGTCCAGACAAGGAAAACATAATACAAGAATGTAAAGATTTTGCCAATCAACATAATGTATCAGTTACTTTTACAGGAAAATTGCATAAAGAAGCTTGGGTTGCTTTATCTAGCGAGTATACAATTTTTATAAATACCTCTCGCTATGATAACACTCCAGTAAGTATTATTGAGGCCATGGCCATTGGATTGCCGGTTGTTTCTACGAATGTCGGAGGCATTCCGTACTTATTAGAAGATAAAGAAAATGCCTTATTGGTAAACAACGATGACGTAATGGGTATGGCAAAAGCGATACAATTGCTTATAAATGATGCAACATTAACCGCTATGCTTATTAAAAATTCACGAATACTAGTGGAAACATTTGATTGGCAAATCGTGAAGCACCAATGGTTTGATATATTAAAATAGATTCCCAATAGGTTACTTAAATTTTTAGTAAATTGCAATGCCAATTGTATAACCAAGTATGAACAAAAACAAGAAAATACATTTCGAAATATCCGAGCGGAAACTGCTCCTAAAGGGCTTCGATGTAATTTTCGTTTTGCTTTCATTGTATCTGATCAGTGCTATTTTTGATTTTAATTACTTCACCTTTTCTACAACCAATTATTACTGGGCAATTGTACTTGCAGTGTATATTAATGTCTTCGGTTCAGTTTTTGAAATGTATAATTTGCAAGTAGCAAGTAATCAATTTCAAATCATAAAAAGTATTATTCTATCAACGTCGACTATTGTTTTGTTCTATTTGTTGACACCCATTTATACGCCTTTTTTACCTTCTAATAGGATTCAAATTGTAATTTTTTTTATTTCTATTTTGTTTACCTTATTAGCATGGCGATTGTTCTATGTCAATTTTTTAGCCTCCCATCGTTTCGCCAAAAATGCTATTTTAGTTTGTGATAAAGAACAATTGATAGAGTTAGTAACCGGATTAGAAAGTGTCGACCCTCATTATAAATTTATAGCTTACGTTAATTCTGATGGAGAAGATAACTTTGCATTTAACTCTATTAAAAGTATAAATGTCGAAGATTTAGAAAAGTATGTAAAAACAAATTCTGTATCTGAAATTGTAATTGCCTCTCAAAAGACTGATGGTATTACCGTAACTTTATACAATCAGTTAATTTATTTACTAGAAAATGGAGTAATCATCAAAGAATATACGCAACTTTATGAAACGATAACTCAACGAATTCCGGTGCAATATGTTTCTAGGGATTTTTATCGTTATTTTCCTTTTAGTCGCAACAATCAAAATCAATTGTACGTTTCTTTTACAAGATTTAGTGATATTTTATTTTCTATTGTTGGATTAGCTGTTGGATTGGCATTTTTGCCTTTAATTGTAATCGGAAATTTAATTGGTAACAAAGGATCTTTGTTTTACTTTCAAAAACGGATAGGTAAAAACGGAAATGTATTTCAAATTTATAAATTTCGAACCATGGTAAAAAATGCCGAGGTCAACGGCGCTGTTTTTGCCACTACCAATGATTCGCGTATTACGCCTTTTGGTAAATTTATGCGAAAAACCCGTTTGGATGAGTTTCCACAATTTATCAATATTTTGAAAGGTGAAATGGCAATTATCGGTCCACGTCCAGAACGTCCTGTTTTTGTTATCGAAATTGCTCAAGTCATGCCCTTTTATGAAACACGTCATGTAATTAAGCCAGGATTAACAGGATGGGCTCAAGTAAACTATACCTATGGTGATTCTATTGCAGATAGTTTAGTAAAATTGCAATACGATTTGTATTACATCAAACACCGAAGTATATTTTTAGACATCAATATTTTAGTAAAAACCTTTAGTACGGTTTTATTTTACAGAGGGCAGTAATTTTTTACGATACAGTTTCAATAACATGAAGGCATTTGATAAGATAAAAGGGATCATCAAAAACAAGTGTGGTTTTGTAATCATTATCAGTACATAAACTACTAAAAATACTGAAGATAAAAAGATGATTTTCTTAGTCCAATTCCAATTTAAAAAAGGAAATAATAAGAAAAGCGGATTAAATAGCAACACATTGTAATTCCACAATACTTCCTTGTGCAACGAATACAAACCCACCAAAGACAAAAACAATCCGAGTAAACCCAATACAAATAAATGGGAAATAAAAACCCATCTTTTGTTGGTTAATACCAGTAGCAATAAAACCAAAGCGATACTGTAAATGCTGTTTAAAAAAGAAAATGGTTGTTTGTCTTCCTTTCCACTTGCGATTTTTTTTGTAGAAAGCACCAATGGTTTCCCATCTATTTTAGCTTGATCTAAACTGTGTAATAATTCAATTGGAAGGAAAAGTTGTGATGCTTTTTCATCGGTTCGTTTTCCGAAAATAATATTGATTCCCAATTTGTTCCAAAAGTAATTTTCAAAATAAGGATACAAAACGGTACGATAAGAAATACTAGTATCGTCAACTTTATAAATGATAGGTTTCCCGATGGTTTCATTGATTTTGTCAACTACCATTGTGGTGCAATTTTTATCAATGAACTTGTAAGTATAAAATTTATCTTCTGAACTATAAGAGGCGTTCAATCGTTCAAAAAGTAGCTGCTTTTTATCTAAAGTCAAATCTAAAGTTTGCTCAATAACTTCGCGGCTCTCGTATTGGTATTCGTAGATAAATTCTTCATACGACGTTACATTCATAAAATACTGCAAATCGCCTTTTACAAATTTCAGGTAAAAATTTTCGGTTCTAAAATCGAAAGCACCATAATTATAAACAACATCCAAAGTAGTATTAGGATCTTTGATTCGAATTGCAGTATGACCAAAAGTAGAATACAATTGTGACCCTTTTCCGCAAGTAAAAACACTTACAGTTGCATTATCAGAAAGCGGTAAATTTTGAGAAAAACTGATAAAAAAACAACCTAAGAGAAGTATTAAAAATAGTTTTTTCATCATGGTAATTATCTAAAAATACTCAAATCTACCTTCAACGAAAAAATGTTAGAGTACAAGGCAGCACTTTGATCGCCCAAATCGGTCAACGCATAATCAACCTGAATACCGCGGTATTTGAAGCCCAAACCAATATTAGGTTGAAATCCTACTTTTTTAGCATTGTCAATTTGCGTTACATTTTGAAAATTTCCAACGCCAGCTCGTAAAAATACCAAATCGGTATATCCAAATTCAAATCCAATTGCTGGATCTATACTCACAAAATCGGTCGCGATCAAATCGTTGGTTTTGGCAAATTGCATGTTCAAATTGGCAGCAGCTAAAAGGGTGTAATCGTAGTGAAATTCAAATTTTTTCGACATTCCAAATTGTGCTTTTGGAGCTGTAATTTCAGTGCTTTCGGGTAATTCTTGATTTTCACCCGGAATCGCGTCTTTAATGGTGTTGTATTGTTCTTCATCAATCGCCCATATATTGTAAGTAGTAGTAATATCTCTAAGCAGTAAACCATAATGCCAATCGTTGCGTTCAAATTGCAATCCGACATCAAAACCAAATCCCCACGAACTTGCAAAATCACCAATGATACGTCGAATTATTTTAGCGTTAACACCGTATTGAAATCCGGGTATTTTTAGTTTTTTAGCATACGATAACGTCAAACCATAATCGGCTGTCGAAAACAAGCTAATTCGGTTGTAATCGATGTTTCCTTCGCCGTCAATAAGTTGTGTAGTATTTAAAATGTCGTCGACTCCAAATCGGATTAACGAAATTCCATACGCACTGCTATCGTCAATAGGTTTGGCAAATCCAACGTAATCGTATTGCGCAATATTGGCAAAATAGCTGGCATGCATTAAGGCAACCTGACTGTCTTCGAGTTGCACCAATCCGGCCGGATTCCAATAACCCGAATTGACATCGTTGGTTTTGGCGGTCACGGCGTTCGACATGCCCAAAGCCGCCGCATCAACCCCAATGTTCATGAACTCATTAGAATATTTTCTAAAAGCCTGACCAAAGGATAGGGACGTACATAAAAGTAAAAAAAAGCAAATTTTTTTACTCACAAGTATACTATTGACTTTAAGGGTGTTCGTGAACCTCGGGTTACTCATAAATACGCTGTTTAAGGGAAAGTATCGTTCCCTCGATTTCAAAGCAATTTTTTTTCAAAAATATAATTTTTTATCGGCTTACTCTTCGAATTAACACAATAAATACAATTGTTCAGTATGCGATAAAAATTCTCCTATAAAACGTACTTCTCTTTAACTTATTGTATAAATTTGTTTTTTGAAAAACATCTTAAATGAACTTAAAAAAGCACATTCCCAACTTTTTAACCTTACTGAATTTACTTTGTGGTTGTATAGCTATAGTTTTCATTTCGGATTTTAGATTTGATTTGGCGTTTTATTTTGTTTGTTTGGGAATTTTCTTTGACTTTTTTGATGGTTTTTTGGCGCGAAAATTTGGTGTTTCGGGTCCATTAGGCGTACAATTGGATTCGTTGGCTGATATGGTGACGAGTGGAGTTGCACCTGGATTTGTAATGGTTTATTTACTTGCTGGAGATTATGTTCACGCACCTATTCAAGGGTATTTGCCCTATTTAGGATTTATTATCACTCTTGGCGCATGTTATCGATTAGCCAATTTTAATATAGATACACGTCAATCGGATTCTTTTATTGGTTTGCCTACACCGGCGAATGCGTTATTTATTATGAGTTTGCCTTTGGTTGTAGCCGATTATCAAAATGCAAAATTCTTAGCTATTGTGATGAACAAGTGGGTTTTAATCGGAATTACTTTGTTAAGTGCGTATGTAATGAATGCTGAAATTCCGCTATTCTCCTTAAAAATTAAGAACTTTAGTTTTGCCAAATACAAACTGCAAATCGGATTTTTGGCAGCGTCAGTAGTAATGATTGTCACTATGCAATTCCTCGCTATTCCGTTGATAATCATTATGTATGTTTTATTATCTGTGCTAAATAATTTTTTTACAAAAAGGAAGTTATAAAGATGATATTGTCATTTTTTGACAAGTTTGTAAAAATATATGGCTAAAACTACTGTCAGAAAACCCAACATCCGGAAAAAAGCAATTAAGAAGAAGAAATCTTTTTTTTCTACTAAAAGTGCTATTCTTTTTCTTTTTAGTATCAGTATTTCTATTGGATTGTACCATTATCGGAACGCTATTTTGTATTATTTTAGTTTCAAATCCGATAAGGTAATTAAAGAAGACAAAGTGGCTCAAGCCCGAATTTATCAAATTTTAAAAGCACACGACCACTTAACTTTTGGTTTAGATGTTTCACAATACCAAGGAAAAATTAATTGGGAAGTGATTGATTCGGTCGAGAATAATTTCAAACTGCATTATGTTTTAATTCGAGCAACAGCTGGAAATAATAAAGTCGATTCGCAATTTAAAACCAATTGGAAAGCGGCTAAACACCAAAAGCTACTTCGTGGAGCTTATCATTATTACCGTCCGAATGAAAATTCGTTAGAACAAGCCGAGAAATTTATTCAAACCGTACAACTTAAAAAAGGCGATTTGCCTCCAGTTCTTGATATTGAGCAATTGCCCAAAAACCAATCGATGGCCAATTTGAAAAAAGGATTGCAACGATGGTTGGATAAGGTAGAAACGCATTATAAAGTTAAACCCATTATTTACACTGGTGAGAAATACTATGAGAATTTTTTGAAAGACGAATTCGAAGGCTATACCTTTTGGATTGCCAATTACAATTTTTTTGTCGAAGAAATCAAAGAGGATTGGTTGTTTTGGCAATTTACAGAGAAAGCTAACATTGAGGGAATTGAAGAGAAAGTAGACTTAAATATTTATAACGGAACGCCAAAAATGTTAGAGTATTTGACGATAAATTAATTTGCTTATCAACTTCAAGAAAATCAATATCTTATTAAAATTCCAATTTCTTTTTACGTAATTCGAAATTCTGACCTAAATACACACGGCGTACCATTTCGTCTTCGACCAATTCTTCTGGAATTCCGGCTTTTAAAATGCCTCCTTCAAACATCAAATACGTTTTATCGGTAATGGCTAACGTTTCTTGCACATTGTGATCGGTAATTAAAATTCCGATGTTTTTATTTTTTAATTGCGCGACAATCCGTTGAATGTCTTCTACGGCAACTGGGTCAACTCCCGCAAAAGGTTCGTCTAATAAAATGAATTTAGGATCGGTTGCTAAACAGCGTGCAATTTCGGTTCGACGTCGTTCGCCACCCGACAATAAATCGCCACGGTTAGTGCGAATGTGTTCCAAACTAAACTCGGCAATCAAACTTTCCATTTTGGCAATTTGCTCTTCTTTGGTATGATTGGTCAATTGCAACACACTTAAAATATTATCTTCAATACTTAACTTTCTAAAAACAGAGGCTTCTTGAGCTAAATAACCAATACCGTTTTGAGCTCTTTTGTACATTGGAAATTCAGTTATATTCAAATCATCCAGATAAATGTTACCCGAATTTGGTTTTACCAAGCCAACAATCATGTAAAATGAAGTGGTTTTACCGGCGCCATTCGGACCTAAAAGTCCCACAATTTCTCCCTGATTCACTTCAACAGAAATGCCTTTTACCACACTTCTGCCTTTGTAGGTTTTAACTAAATTTTCGGCTCTTAACTTCATTTCTTAGAGTGCCTTAGTGCCTTAGTGCCTAAGTGCCTTGGTTTTATATTTTGCAAATAAACGAATAAACAAATAACCAAATTACCATTTAACAATTTTTTAGTTGCTCTATTCTGCAAACTGATCACTGCTTATTGAAGACTTCCTTCCAGCGCTTCCCAAAATTCATACGCTCTGCGCAAATGAGGAATAACGATAGTGCCACCAACCAAAGTTGCAATTCCCATGGCTTCCATCATTTCTTCTTTGCTAATACCTTCTTTGTAGCTGGTTTCTAGGTGGTATTTGATACAATCGTCACAACGTAAAACGGTTGAAGCTACTAAGCCTAATAGCTCTTTGGTTTTTACATCGAGAGCGCCTTCCGCGTAAGCGTTGGTGTCTAAATTAAAAATACGTTTGACTATTTTGTTGTTGTCGGCTAATAATTTTTCGTTCATTTTCGAACGATAGTCGTTAAATTCTTGTACTATATTACTCATTTATTAGTGATTTAGTTTCGTTTGCCAATTGTTTTTTATGAACAACTGCCGATATCAGGATGCTGATTTCATATAAAAGTAAAAGAGGTATGGCAACAATGGTTTGACTTACTACATCTGGTGGAGTTACTATTGCGGCTAAAACTAATACCAAAACAATTGCATATCGTCTGTGATCTCTCAAAAATTTTGGAGTGACCAATCGCAACTTCGTTAAAAAATAAATGATAATGGGTAATTCAAAAAACAAACCACAAGCCACCACCGAGGTTTTTATCATACCGATATAGGATTGGACGTTGAATTCGTTTTTGATTTCTGGACTCACGGTAAACGTCGCAAAGAAATTAATTGACATCGGAACAATTACATAATATCCGAAAAGGACGCCTAAAAAGAATAAAAATGACGTTACAAACATAAATGATTTGGCATTTTTTTGTTCTTTTTCGTATAAAGCAGGTTTAATAAACTTCCAAAATTCCCATAAAATGTAAGGAAAAGCAACTATGAATCCGACCGTTATGCATGTCCAAATCAATAAGGAAACCTGGCCTTCAACATCGGTATTCTGAATCACAAAAGGCAATTCGGTAACACAAAAACTTTCAACACCAATAGCTTTTGACAAATGACAGAAATACTGATAGGTTACAAAATTGGGGTCTTTCGGACCAAAAATAATATCATTAAAAATAATATCACTAAAGAAAAAAGCACCAATTGCCACAATTACAATTGCCAACGAACTTCGCACCAAAAGCCATCTCAGCTCTTCAAGGTGATCCATAAAAGACATTTCTTTTTTAACTTTCTTTGCCATTATACGATGCCTTCTTTTAAAATGTCATGCAAATGAAGAACACCTTGGTATTTTTCATTTTCCAGCACAACGAGTTGCGTAATGGCATAATGCTCTAAAATATTTAATGCATCGCTTACCAATTCTGACGATTGTATCATTTTTGGATTCACCGTCATGATGTCTTTTGCGGTCAAGCCGGATATCGTTTCGGTTTTGTTTAGCATTCTACGAATGTCTCCATCGGTAATGATACCGATAACTTTATCATTTTCCATTACAGCTGTTACTCCCAAACGCTTCTCCGATATTTCAACAATTACATTTTTGATACTCGAATCGGAGGTAACCATTGGTTTGTGCGTCGTATCGAGCATGTCTCTTACACGTAACAGTAATTTTTTACCCAAAGCGCCACCTGGATGGTAATTGGCAAAATCGGCACTGGTAAAATTGCGCATTTCCATTAAGCAAACCGCAATTGCATCGCCCATAACCAATTGGGCTGTGGTGCTATTGGTTGGCGCTAAATTGTTTGGACAGGCTTCGCTTTCCACGTAAGTGTTCAATACAAAATCGGCTTCAACACCCAAAAATGAAGTAACATTACCTGTTATGGCGATCAATTTGTTTCCGAAGCGTTTTAATAAAGGGACTAATATTTTTATTTCGGGACTGTTGCCGCTTTTGGATATGCAAATCACCACATCGTCTTTTTGTACCATTCCCAAATCGCCGTGAATGGCTTCGGAGGCATGTAAGAAAAGCGATGGAGTTCCTGTAGAATTCAACGTAGCTACAATCTTTTGTGCGATGATAGCACTTTTTCCAATACCAGTAATAATTAGCCTTCCTTTTGCCTTATAGATGAGCTCAACTGAAGCTACAAAATCAGCATCAATAAAATCAGACAGTTTAGCAATCGACTGACTTTCGGATGTTATGGTCTTTTTGGCGGAAGCAATTATAGATTCTTTTGTTATCAAAATAGAATTTGTATAAAATTTGTATTAATAAAAGAAAGTTGTATATTTATAGTTGCAAATTTATGTAAAAATACCATTACAGTTAGAATGAATTTAAACGAAATTGACATACACAAAGAATTAAAAAAATATTTTGGCTTTAACCAGTTCAAAGGATTACAAGAACAAGTCATAAAAAGCATATTAGCACAAAACAACACTTTTGTTATCATGCCAACAGGCGGAGGAAAATCACTTTGCTACCAATTGCCTGCATTGATTCAAGAAGGAACTGCAATTGTAGTTTCACCTTTGATTGCATTAATGAAAAATCAAGTGGATGCCATTCGCGGTGTTTCCTCTGAAAATGGCATTGCACACGTATTGAATTCGTCACTGACCAAAACAGAAATCAATCAAGTTAAAAAAGACATCACGTCTGGAATCACCAAATTATTATATGTAGCACCTGAATCGCTAACCAAAGAGGAGTACGTTGAGTTTTTACAAAGCGTGCCGATTTCTTTTGTAGCCATTGATGAAGCGCATTGTATTTCTGAGTGGGGACATGATTTCAGGCCCGAATACCGCAATTTACGATCAATTATCAAATTAATAGGAAATGTTCCTATAATAGGGTTGACAGCAACGGCAACGCCGAAAGTGCAAGAAGACATTCTGAAAAATTTAGACATGTCAGACGCTACCACTTTTAAAGCTTCGTTTAACCGTCCGAATTTGTTTTATGAAGTGCGTACCAAAACCAAAAATATCGAATCGGACATCATTCGTTTTATCAAACAAAACAAAGGGAAATCGGGCATTATCTATTGTTTGAGTCGCAAAAAAGTGGAAGCCATTGCAGAAGTACTGCAAGTCAATGGCATTAGTGCTGTTCCGTATCACGCAGGCTTAGATGCTAAAACACGCGCCAAACACCAAGACATGTTTTTGATGGAAGATGTTGAGGTTGTGGTGGCCACAATCGCTTTCGGAATGGGAATTGATAAACCCGATGTGCGTTTTGTAATTCATCACGACATTCCAAAATCGCTCGAAAGTTACTACCAAGAAACGGGGCGTGGCGGACGTGATGGCGGTGAAGGACATTGTTTGGCGTATTATTCCTATAAAGATGTAGAGAAATTAGAAAAATTCATGTCTGGGAAACCCGTTGCCGAACAAGAAATCGGTTATGCGTTGTTGCAAGAAGTGGTGGCCTACGCCGAAACTTCAATGTCTAGACGTAAATTTTTATTGCATTATTTTGGTGAAGAATTCGACAGCGAAACAGGCGATGGCGCCGATATGGACGACAACGTTCGCAATCCGAAAGTCAAAGTGGAAGCCAAAGACAACGTCAAAAAATTATTAGAAGTGGTGCGCGACACCAAAAATTTATACAAATCCAAAGAAATAGTATTTACCTTAATTGGTCGTGTCAATGCTACTATAAAAGCACACCGAACGGATACACAACAATTTTTCGGTTACGGAAAAGATCAAGAAGAACGCTATTGGATGGCATTAATTCGCCAAGTTTTAGTCGATGGTTTATTATCAAAAGACATCGAAACCTACGGAATTTTGAAAGTAGCAGAAAAAGGATTGACGTTTATTAAAAATCCAGTTTCATTTCTAATGTCAGAAGACCACGAATACAACGAGGTAGAAGACGATGCCATTGTAACTGCAGCCAAATCTACAGGAACTGCAGACGAAGCCTTGATGGCGATGTTGCGTGATTTGCGTAAAAAAGTAGCGAAAAAATTGGGTGTTCCTCCTTTTGTTGTGTTTCAAGATCCATCATTAGAAGATATGGCTTTGAAATACCCAATAACCATTGATGAATTGACCAATATTCATGGAGTAGGAGAAGGGAAAGCCAAAAAATACGGTAAAGATTTTATTGAACTCATTAGCCGCTATGCAGAAGACAACGATATTGTTCGTCCGGATGATTTGGTAGTAAAATCGACTGGAGCCAATTCGGCCAACAAATTGTACATTATTCAAAACATAGATCGAAAATTATCACTCGATGATATCGCTTCCGCCAAAGGAATGAACATGGATGCATTGCTCAAAGAAATGGAGCAAATTGTGTATTCTGGAACCAAACTAAACATCAAATATTGGATTGACGAAATGCTCGATGATGACCAACAAGAAGAAATTCACGACTATTTCATGGATTCAGAAACCGATAAAATTGAAGATGCGCTAAAAGAATTCGATGGCGATTACGACATAGACGAATTACGCTTGATGCGGATTAAGTTTATTAGTGAAGTGGCGAATTAGTGTTCAGTAAACAGTTTTTGGTAATCAGTGTTTTGTATTCAGAACTACGAACTACGAACTGAACACTGACTACTGACCACTGTAAACCTCTCCCCGATGTGGCTTCAAAGCGTCACGAACCTCTATCATGTTTTCATCCGTCACGACCATAAAAGCAATGGAGTAAAGCTCGTTCTTGATTTCAAATCCGGTGATGTTTATAGGGAATTTTTCCATCGCAATGTATTCTTTCAAATGAATTTCATGATGTTCCGCTGTTTTTGCAGCTGCCTCTCCGCGAAAATCCCAAATCAGTTTTATTTTTCTAGACATAATGAGCTAATAAAGTTCAAATATAAGGTAATAGTATTTAATTCTTTTTAGACAACACAGATTTGAAAAATTTCTAAAATTTTTAAAATCCGTTCAATCTGTGTTCCTTTTCATTAAATTTGAAAAACTCTTAATCATGAAATACATCTATTATTTCCTTCTGTTACTTTCAATAACCTCGTTTTCACAACAATTATCACTCGAAAGCGCCAACCACCTCGCCACACTTCCCATAAAATGCCTCCAACAAGAATACCCCAATAAACTCGGTCAAATGCTCATCGACAGCACCGAAATTCAATCGCCAAAAAAACTACATCCTTCTTTTTATGGCTGTTTCGACTGGCATTCGTCGGTTCACGGCCATTGGAGTTTGGTGTATTTACTAAAGAACTATCCGAAATTAGCAAATCGCGATGAAATCATAAAAAAGCTTAACACCAACTTATCAGCTGCCAACATCCAAAACGAAATCGATTACCTAAACAAAAAACATGAAAAATCGTTCGAACGCACCTATGGCTGGAATTGGCTCCTAAAACTCCAGCTCGAACTCGACACGTACAACGAACCGTTTGCACAACAGTTGGCGCAAAATCTCAAGCCATTGTCCAACATTATTATCGAACGATACATCGAATTCTTGCCGAAATTATTATATCCAGTTCGCGCCGGAACGCACAATAATTCGGCATTCGGACTCACCTATGCTTGGGATTTTGCCATGTATTCGAAAAATACCAACTTTCAAAACAATATCAAAGCCAACGCCATCCGATTGTTTCAAAATGACCAAAATTGCCCCTTCAATTGGGAGCCGAGCGGCACCGATTTCTTGTCGCCTTGCCTTGAAGAAATCGGTATCATGCAACGCATTCTTCCAAAAAAAGAGTTCCTACTTTGGCTAAAAAAATTCGCGCCATCACTTTTTACCACAAGATTTACGTGGCAAGTCGCCAAAGTTTCCGACCGAACCGATGGGCATTTGGTGCATCTCGACGGACTCAATTTTAGTCGCGCGTGGAATTTCTACTACTTAATCAAACAGTATCCAAAGGAATTCGGTCATTTAAAACCGTTGGCCGATTATCACCTAAACTTCTCGTTGCCTTCAGTAGTCGATGGCAATTACGAAGGCGAACATTGGCTGGCCTCTTTCGCTTTGCGTGCTTTTGAAGAGCGAAAGTAGTAATTATTTGTGCAACTTTAGGGCTATACGCTGCAAGTCCTCGTTCAAAAAACCCTTTTTATACACCAAAAACCAGCTTCCGTTGGTCGCTTTTTTTGGCGTTAAAAAGTAGCTTTTTCAAACTGCGGGCTTTTCGCTGCACACGAGCGTAGCGAACTGACGAAGTAATCCCGGTTGCACTGCTGAATTTAAAACAGAATCCTTTCTTTTTTTAACAAATATGTTTTGTCAAAATCCTATTAAAGCAGTACTTTTGCAACGTGAAAAAAGCATTATTTATACTCACTTTTTTTATGGTATTCAAATCGCTGTTACCAGTGGTTGAGTATGTGGTTAATTACGAGTACATTTCAAAAGTGCTTTGCGTTAACAAAGCAAAACCCGAATTGCAATGTAATGGTAAATGTCATTTAATGAAAGAACTTGCCAAAGCTTCTGAAAATGAAAAACCAATTACCGACAAAAGAATCGTAGTCAAAGATCTAGAAGTTTTGTTTTTTCAAGAAATCAAAACCATTGCCTTTTCGAAAATTCCAACGCATACAAAACCAGCCTTAAATGCTAAGTATTCTAATTTATATACTTCTTTAAATTCGGGCAAGGCGTTTCATCCACCAACCTATATTTCTTAAAGTTTTTTGCACGCTTATCGTGCGTTTACGGTTTCAATTTTTTGGAATCGAACGAATCTATGTTCAAAAATGGTTTGAAGTGTTGTACTTCAAACAAATTTCCTATTCACTTTAAAAAATATAAAAAATGAAATTTCAATTAAAAAATATACTTGCTGTAGTGGCACTAACGTTTGCATTTGCTTCTTGTTCTAACGACGATGAAACTGTCGAAACCATTACAGGCCAAGGTCGTTTGGCGGTCGAATTTGACAATGTTTTTGGTAGCGCTAATTTAATTCTGAATTCGCAAGCCAACGTAACCTCACAAGGCGAAACATTGAATGTTTCTGACGTAAAATACATTATTAGTAATATCGTTTTAACCAAAGAAGACGGAACTACTTTTGTTTATCCAAAAGAACAAAGCTACTTTATCGTTAGTGAAGCCAATGCCGCATCACATGTTTTAGAGTTAGAAAATGTTCCAGCAGGTAACTATACCGGAATCCAATTCGGAATCGGTGTAGACGAACAACAATACAATTTAGGACAAACCGTACAAGGTGATTTCTTTGCAGCAGCTCAAAATGAAGACATGGCTTGGTCGTGGAGCGCAGGATACAAACACGTACTTTTTGAAGGAATGTTTACCTCTTCAACCGTAACAACACCCACCATTTTTATGGTGCATACGGGTAAATCGGGAGCCAATTACAACTACAACAGTGTGAATATCGCGTTTCCTGATAAAGCGTTGGTTAGAACAAACATTACTCCTGATGTTCATATTTTAGCCGATGTAGCCAAAATTATTGACGGAACGAACAAAGTTAAATTAACTGACAACAACATGGGTGGTATGGGAGCTATGATTATGAGTGGAGCCAACTTGCCTTTAATCACAGCCAACTTGTCTGCAATGTTCAACGTAGATCACGTTCATAACGACTAATAGTAATAAAAAAGGAGTTGGCAGTTGTGTCAACTCCTTTTTATAAAAACATTTCAAATGAAAACAAACTATAAAGTGTTGTTCATTTTGCCTTTGCTATGGAGTTGTTCCAACGATACTCAAGAGGAATACAAAGACATTCCGATTGCTTTTGAAGTACCAAGTAATTTTCCGCCTTTGGCTTATGACCTTGAGAATAATCCAATAACTGAAAAAGGATTCGAATTAGGAAAAAAACTTTTTTACGACGGTCGGTTGTCTTCTGACGGCACCATTTCATGCGGATTTTGTCACGAACAACAATACGCGTTTACGCATCATGGTCATACTGTAAGTCACGGTATAAACGGTTTGTCTGGAACCAGAAACTCTCCATCCATACAAAATTTAGCATTTCAAAATACATTCATGTACGATGGCGCTACCGAACATTTAAATTTGCAACCCATCATTCCCATTACAAGTGAAGTTGAAATGGATGGTAATTTTTCACAAATAGTAGCGATAATGAATGCCGACGCCGAGTACAAACGACTTTTCGGACTGGCCTTTCCCGGAAAACCTATCAATACCGAAAACATGCTCAAAGCAATGGGACAATTCATGGCCATGGTTACGTCGTCCAATTCGCGTTTTGATAAATTCCGCAGAAACGAAACAGGTGGCGCTTTATCATCAACCGAACTCGAAGGCTATGCACTTTTCAATCAAAAATGTGCAAATTGTCATGTCACCGATTTGTTTACCGATCATGCGTTTCGAAATAATGGTTTGGCTGTAAATTCTTTAGTAGATGATGTTGGTCGTTACCGGGTTACCTTAGTAGATGCTGACAAATACAAGTTCAAAGTGCCCAGTTTGCGCAACGTAGAAAAAACAAAACCTTACATGCACGACGGACGATTTTTAACATTGGATGCCGTTTTAGATCACTACGCTAGTGGCGTTGTCAATTCGCCAACATTGGATCAAAGTCTCAACAACAACGGAACTTTAGGAATACCGCTAACCGCCTTAGAAAAGACAAAAATTATTGCTTTTCTAAAAACACTAACCGATTATCAATATCTCACTGATATCCGATTTTCTGAATTGTAACGAAATGAAAAAATACATAGTACTACTATTGTTTGTCTTTCAATATACAAACACAACAGCAACAACCCACCCGCCAAAACCCAATCCGTTCAAAAAATATTATACTGTTTTTGATGATTGCGATGGCTGTGGCTCAGGCGGTGGCGGAAGTATGGGTTTTGCCTCGATGCTAAATTCTAATTTCGTCGGATTGCGTTATTTCAATCAACAGTATAAAAGTTCCGACGGATTGTATAGCAATTCGTTATGGTACAACGAAAGTTTTAATACAATTCAAGTTTGGGCACGAATTCCAGTTTATAAAAATATTCAAGTTTCAGCCTTGATTCCGTATCACTTTCACCAGCGCGAAACTCCAACAGGCAATCAAAAAATTACTGGAATTGGCGATATCACTGTCATTGCCATGTACCGTTTCTATCAAACCAAAAAAGACAGCACTTTTTTTAGACACACGGTACAAGCTGGAGTCGGAGTTAAAGCACCTACCGGAAAGTTTGATCAAGCCAATGCCGGAACTATTAATCCGAGTTTTCAAGTCGGAACCGGAAGCTGGGATTATCTTTTAGCAACGGAGTATATTATAAAACGAAAGCAATTCGGACTCAATACAATGTTGAATTATGTCATTAAAACCGAAAATGATAAAAAATACCGTTTCGGAAATCAATTCAATTATGCCGGAACTTTTTTTTATTTGTTCGAGAAAAAGGACTTTTCTTTAGCACCTCAAATTGGATTTGCAGGTGAAGTGTACGAAAGTAATTATCAATATACAGAGTTGGTGCGGAATACTTCTGGGGATGTTATTTTTAGTAAAATCGGACTTGAACTCGGACAAAATAAATTCTCCTTTGGAGCCAATCTCATGCTGCCCATAAATCAAAACTTGGCTGGCAATCGTGTCGAAGCCAAGTACAGGTGGAGCTTGAATTTAAATTATAGCTTATAAAATAAAAGGCACAATCTGAAAATTGTGCCTTTTTTTGTTAAAAATTAGTAAATGTGATGAATTAATGAATCAATAGTAAATTGACTCATAGAGTTACTAATAGGATGTAATTCAAAAATCATTCAGTCATTTGCTAATTTGCAAATTCGCTAATTTTCTCATTACATTTGCCCCATGCCAAAAGAATACCAACTTCAAGTCTCTCCCGAAATAGCTGCAAATGAAAGTTTGTTGAATGCACATGTAGCGCAAATACTTCGGGTTTCTACAAAACTTGTTCATAAAGTGGTCGTTTTAAAACGTTCTATAGACGCACGTCAGAAATCTATAAAGGTCAATCTTAAAGTTTCAGTCTATCTGATAGACGAAAAATACTCTGAACCAAAATTAGAACTTCCTACGTATCAAAACGTTGCTAATAAGCAAGAAGTGATTATTGTGGGTGCTGGTCCGGCCGGACTTTTCGCAGCCTTACAACTTATCGAATTAGGTTTGAAACCAATCGTCATCGAACGTGGCAAAGACGTGCGTGGACGACGACGCGATTTAAAAGCCATCAATGTCGACCACATTGTCAACGAAGATTCCAATTATTGTTTTGGTGAAGGTGGCGCTGGCACGTATTCTGACGGAAAATTGTATACACGTTCCAAAAAACGTGGCGATGTTGATCGGATTTTAGCTTTATTGGTTGCTTTTGGAGCCACACCTGATATTCTGGTCGAAGCCCATCCGCACATCGGAACCAATAAATTACCTCAAATTATTCAAGACATTCGAGAAAAAATCATCGAATGCGGTGGTCAAGTTTTGTTTGAAACTCGAGTAACCGATTTTATAATAAAAAACAACGAAATTAAAGGAATCACTACCCAAAATGGCGACACGATTGCAGCCAATAAAGTCATTTTGGCTACAGGGCATTCGGCTCGTGATATTTTTGAATTACTCGACAGAAAGAAAATCTTAATCGAAGCCAAACCTTTTGCTTTAGGTGTTCGCGCGGAACATCCACAAGAATTGATTGATAAAATTCAATACAGCTGCGATCTTCGTGGAGACTATCTACCGCCAGCACCGTATTCGATTGTAAAGCAAGTCAATGGTCGAGGCATGTATTCGTTTTGTATGTGTCCTGGTGGCGTTATTGCACCTTGTGCTACGAGTCCGGGCGAAGTAGTGACCAACGGTTGGTCGCCATCCAAACGTGATCAGGCAACAGCCAACTCCGGAATCGTAATCGAACTTAAACTCGAAGATTTTAAACCGTATGCTAAATTTGGTGCGTTGGCTGGAATGGAATTTCAAAAAGCCATCGAACAAAAAGCATGGCATTTGGCTGGACAAACACAAAAAGTGCCCGCACAACGCATGGTCGATTTTACACAAAGTAAAGTGTCGGCAACCATTCCGAAAACGTCGTATGTTCCTGGAACGACTTCCGTTGAAATGGGACAGGTTTTCCCTGGATTTTTAACTCAAATTTTACGCGAAGGTTTTTCTGAATTCGGTAAATCAATGAAAGGTTATCTCACCAATGAAGCCATTTTACACGCGCCTGAAAGCCGAACCTCTTCGCCAGTTCGTATTCCGCGTGACAACGAAACCCTCGAACATCTTCAAATAAAAGGATTGTATCCTTGTGGTGAAGGAGCTGGTTATGCGGGCGGAATCATATCTGCAGCTATAGATGGTGAAAAGTGTGCGTTGAAAATTGCAGCTACTTTAAAATAATTTTCAAAAAAAGTAGGGTGTTGCCTTTTTTAGTTGTCTAAACTAAGAACATAAAAATACTTGATATGAAAAAAATTAAAATTTTAGTTGTGTTTGCAATGGTTTCTATAGCTACATTTTATTCGTGTACGGATAACAATCCGATTGAAAACGATGCTGTTACACAAAAAAGTATTGCTAATAGAACGGCAATGAACGAGTTGAAAATTGCCAACAACATTTCGGGTAGAAATACCAATGCCAATGCTTCTAGTCCATTTTGTTTCGAGCTTGTATATCCAATTACATTATCTTACAACACTGGAACTACAGTTACAGTAGCTTCTTTACAAGGCTTATTGACCATTTTAGCAGCTGAAACACCTACTTTATACATTGACGGAATTGCGTTTCCTTTTCAAGTGACTACTAATGGCGCTATCCAAACTATAAGTACAGAAGGACAATACATTTCATTGTTATTGAGTTGTGGTTTTAATACCATAAATACCGATTTATTAAATTCATTTTGCTTTGATTTGGTTTTTCCGATTACCATTTTAAATGACAATAATGAAGAGGTAACGATTACTACGCTGCAACAGTTTACAACCTATTTAAATAATCCAAATAACGGTGGTCAAACGCAATTTGTGTATCCGATTTCAGTACTATACAATAATCAAACAACTGTTATTGCTAATTTATATGAATTGTACCAAATGATTAATAATTGTGATGATTGTATTTGTACTCAAGAATTCGTTCCAGTTTGCGTACAAACACCCTCAGGTATTTTTGAATTTGGAAATATGTGTTATGCAATTTGTGCTGGTTATGATCAGAATGATTTGGTAGCTTGCGATCCATCAGCTTGTAATGTTTCAAACTTGACTACAGTTATAACAGGAAATTGTAATTCTGATTTTTCATACCCACTTACAATTAACTTTAATTATGTAAATGCTACATCTACAACTTTTAACATTCGGAAATCATCAGGTGTACTTTTGGGAACGTATTCTTTAAACGATTTACCAATTACAATTCCCAATTATACCTCAAACACCAATGCAACCGATTATTTAACAGTAGAATTAAACAATACTTGTTCAGCAACCCAAAATTGGATACTTCCAAATTGCGGAAACCCAAGTGGTAATTTTTCAACACAATTAGGAACTTGTTTTAATATTATGTATCCAGTTCAAGTTCAATATCAAGGTGCATTGGTAACGGTTACCTCCAACTCGCAATTGTTACAATACTATTTTCCAGCACAAGGTCCAATTCCTGTAATGAACTATCCTATTGTGGCAACTTTCGGAAATCAAACATTCACGTTTGCCAATCAAGCAGCGTTTCAAAGTCAAATTAGTGCTTCTTGTAATTAGTGTTTAAAATTAAATAATAAGGTTAGGTTAAATAAGTATTGCCACATTTCCGTGAAAAAGAAATGTGGTTGTGCTTTTAAAAAAAAGTATGAGTAGAGACAATCAAAATACGAGTGACCGTTTGTGTGACGAAGCTGTTTTTAAAGCAGTTTTCGACTCGTATTTTAAATTGTTGCGGAATTTTTTAATCTATAAATTCAAAAATATCGAACGAGCAGAAGACACGGCGCAAAACGCTTTTGTCATACTTTGGGAAAATTGTGGAATATTGAAACCCGAACAAGCCAAAAGTTTTTTATACACCACCGCCATTCGACTTTCGCTCAATTTACTAAAACACGATAAAATTGTCACTACTTTTGAATTGCAATCGAGGTCGAGCGAAACGCATCAAGAAACGCCCGAATTTTTATTAGTAGAAACCGAACTTCGCAAGCAATTAGAACGCGCCATAAATGATTTACCCGAAAAACAACGCACTGTTTTTTTAATGAATCGATTCGATAATCAGTCGTATACAGAAATTGCTACAGTATTGGATTTATCGGTAAAAGCAGTAGAAAAAAGAATGCATTTGGCTTTATTATCGTTGCGAAAAGTGGTTAAAAATGTTTAAAAAAAAAGGAGTATGAAAAATGAAAACGAACAGTATTTGTCCGATTGGTTAGCCGGTAAATTATCTGATGATCAGTTGCGTGAATTGGTTTCTGAAACCGATTTTTTGGCATATCAGCAAATCAAAAACATATTGGGCAATTCGACAGTTGTGGCACCCGATTCCGCCGCTAGTTTTGATACTATCAAGAAGAAATTAGCGGAAAAGAAATCGGCTCCACCTAAAAAAGTAATTCCACTGTGGACGTATGCTGTGGCCGCTTGTTTGATTGTAACGTTAGGTTGGTACCAATTTTATTTTTTGTCGAATGAAGTGCAAACTCTTGTAGGAACAAGCAAAACGATAACACTAAAAGACAACTCAAAAGTTACTTTAAACGCTAAATCAAAAGTTTTGTATGCGAATTTATTTCAATACAATCGAACCATTCAATTGGAAGGAGAAGCCTTTTTTGAAGTTGAAAAAGGGCGTTCTTTTACTGTAAAAACCGATCTTGGCGAAGTTAAAGTTTTGGGAACCAAATTCAACGTTACCTCTTTTGACGATTATTTTGAAGTAGTGTGTTACGAAGGTAAAGTTAGGGTAGAAACAAAACAAAGAACAACCATTTTAACCCAAGGAGAATCGGTTCGTTTTTACAACGGTTCTTTTGAAAATTGGGCAGATGCAACTTTACAACAACCATTATGGATGGATGGTGAAACAGCTTTCAAAAAAGTACCGATGAAATATGTGATGTCGAAATTCGAAGACCAATTTGATGTAGAAGTTGCCTTTCCAAAAAGTGTAGAGAACATTACTTTTACAGGAAGTTTTACCCATAAAAATAGAGAAACGGCTTTGCAATCGATTTGTATTCCGTTGCAGTTAAAATATACAAACAGTTCGGATAAAAAAATTGAAATTTCAGAATGAAACAACTCCTTTCTTTTGTTTTACTGCTGCTTTTTTATCAAAACTCGCAATCGCAAACAAGGGAAAGATATTCCTTTGGCTTTACTGCCGAAAAAATGGAGAACGTGCTTTTGGACGTGGAATCCAAGTTCAAAATCAAATACTCGTATGTCGACAGTTTGATTTCTAAAAAGAAAATTACGCTTCCTAAAAAAAAATATTCTTTATCTGAAATCAATCAAAAAATTACCGACCAAACGGATTTAAAAGTGAATAAAATTGACAATCGATTTTACGCCATTTCTTCTGTAAAAACAATCGATACCTTAAAAAAATACTATCTCAACGAAATTATAGTCGAGGGTTTTTTAGCCAACGGAATTAACAAAACCAATCAAATGTTTACCATTTTTCCGCAAAAAGTACAAACGTTACCAGGCGTTACCGATGCTGATATTTTACTTTCGTTGCAACAATTACCTGGAGTTAAGAGTCCGAATGAAACTGCAAGCGGATTGCATGTTCGCGGCGGTACATCCGACCAAAATTTAATTTTATGGGATGGCATTCGATTGTATCATCCAGGACATTTATTCGGAATGATTTCGGGTATCAACCCTAATGTTACGCAAACTGTGAATTTTTACAATAAAGCTACTAACCCAAAATTTGGCGAACGCATTAGCAGCAGCATCGATATAAAAACGACCGATGAAATTGAAGAAAATTTAAAAGTTAATGTGGGTGTAAATGCTTTAAATGCGGATGTGTATATCAAAGCGCCACTTATCAAAGATAAATTAGGTGTGCAAATTTCGGGTAGAAAATCATATACGCAATGGGTGCAAACGCCAACTTTTAATCAACTGGCAGAAAAGGTATTTCAGAACACCAATTTTACCGATTTTAATGATCAGAATCAATTTGAATTTCAAGATTATTCAGCAAAGTTAAATTTTAAACCCAACGATAAATCTGAGTTTTCTTTAACTGCCATTTACATTGATAATAACCTCGATTTTAAAAGTGAAAATCCAAATTTGAGTCTGAATTCCCAAAAAATGACCATTCAAAATTACGGTTACAGTTTCAATTGGAAGCAAAAATACAGTGCGAAGTTTACGCAAAACACTATGCTTTTTTATTCGTTTTACGACTTTGATTACGAAAAAAGACAACAATACAGTTCATCCCAATTTGAAGCGTTTAAAAAATTAAACAGAATAATTGATTCGGGAGCTGAGTTGAATTTTTCTTACACTTTCCGAGATAATTTGAATCTCGATTTTGGGTATCAAGTGTTGGGGAATGACATTTCGCATTTGTTTAATAGTTACAATCAAGATTTGGGAATTGATTTAAGTTTGAAAAGTTTGTACAACGTAACGCATGTTGGGTATGGATACTTTAAATATGATGTTGGAAAGTGGAATCTGAACGCTGGTTTTCGTTACAATTACTTTAGTACATTGAAATTAGATAGTTTTGAACCGCGAATTTTGATTCAGAAACGTTTTTCCGATTCCTTTGTTTGGCAAGCATCGTACGAACGAAAAAGTCAAATTTTAAGTCAAGTCCGCGAAAGCAATGCCAACGATTTAAGTTTGGAAAATTACGTTTGGGTCTTATCTGAAAATAAAGATTATCCGATTCAGAAAGCCAATCAATTCTCTACCGGATTTACTTTTAAAAAAAACCATTGGCTGTTAGATGTTGATGCATATTATAAAACAATCAGCGGAATTACCACGCTCACTTTTGGATTTTTAAACCAAAACGATGGCAACAATTATAAAGGACAAGGCCTTACAAAAGGCGTAGATGTTTTGCTTCAAAAAAGTGCTAAAACATGGAAAACGTGGATGACGTATTCATTTCTGGATGCTGAAAATAAATTTGATCAAGTAAACAACAACGCCTATTTTCAAATAAATTCGAACATCCAACATGCTTTAAATTTTGCTTTGAATAAAAAATGGGACAAGTATTCGTTGGCAGTCGGTTGGTTTTGGCATTCAGGAAAACCGTATAGCGAGTTAAATGAAGCGGGACAAATTTCGTCTTTTAATACACAACAATTGCCAGCGTATCATCGCTTGGATATTTCAGGAATGTATCAATTTTACAGTAAAAAAGAAACCTTATTTAAAATTGGATTTTCTTTGTACAACGCTTACAACAATCGAACCATAATTAGCAAAGAATTTGAACGAACTTACGTTACGATTTCCGATTATAGCAATCCACGATATACAGTTCAAGATTTTTATTCGCTTGGAATTACGCCTAATATTTTTTTACGAATGAGTTTTTAAAAAAAAACCGCTTACTTTTATAAACGGTTTTTATTGAATTAATAATTATTTCTTTTTCAATCGATCTTTAAAAACTTTTTCAAATTTTTCTATTTTAGGCTGAATGACCATTTGGCAATACGGTTCACTTTTATTGTTTTCGTAATAATTTTGATGGTAATCGTCGGCTTTGTAAAACTTTTTAAAAGGTTCTAAAGTCGTTACTATTTTTGAACTGTACACGTTGTTTTTGGTCAATTCGGCAATGATACTTTCGGCTGCTTTTTTCTGTTCGTCATTGCGATAAAAAATTACCGAACGGTATTGCGTTCCCACATCAGCACCTTGACGGTTTAAAGTTGTAGGGTCATGAACGGTGAAAAACACTTGAAAAATTTCGTCCAAATTGGTGACTGTTTTGTCATACGTAATTTCAACTACTTCAGCAGCACCAGTTCGTCCCGTGCAAACTTCAGCATAACTAGGGTTTTCAACAGTTCCTCCAGCAAAACCAGAAGCGACAGATTGTACGCCTTTCAAATTTTCATAAACGGCTTCCACACACCAGTAACATCCACCACCAAGGGTAATAGTTTCTAGGTTTCCTTTGTTTTCTGTTGCAGCATTTTCGGGAACAAAATCTAACGATACTGCATTCATGCAATACCTTTTTCCAGTTGGCTCCGGACCGTCATCAAACAAATGTCCCAGATGACTGTCGCAACGTCCGCAGTTGGCTTCAATGCGTTTCATTCCGTATGAGTTGTCGTCTTTAAATGTAATACTGTTTTTAGACACTTGTTCGAAGAAACTAGGCCATCCACAACTGCTCACAAATTTTTGATCCGATTTGAATAATTTGTTTCCACAAGTAGCACAATAATACGTTCCTTTGGTTTCCGAACTCCACATTTTACCTGTGAAGGCTCTTTCTGTATCAGCTTCACGAGCCACAGCATACAAATCAGGTGGTAATACTTTCTTCCATTCGGCATCTGTAACGTTCAGTTTTGAAGTGTCAGAATTGGAGTAATACGGATTTTCAGGTTTATTGATGACATTTTCCAATGCAATTTTTTTTGTAGAATTTTGTTTGTTTTTCGATTGACCACATGCATTCAAAACGAATAGTGGCAAAACTAGTAAGTAGTTGATTATAGATTTTGAATTCAGCATGGTTTACTTTTTAAATAGTGTACAAATTTACAATAGATATACGCTTCAAATTGTCTTACGGTTTACAATTTGTATTGATTTAAGGAAAGTTTAACGGATGTCTATTTAGGTTAAAAGTGATACCCCATTCTTTTTTTGTATTTTTGACCATCTTATTAGTTATATGAAGGAAGAACAAGTAATTTTAGTCAACAAAAACGACGAGGCAATAGGCGTGATGAACAAGTTAGAAGCCCATGAAAAGGCTGTCTTGCATCGTGCTTTTTCTGTTTTTGTTTTGAATGATAGCAACGAAGTAATGTTGCAACAACGGGCTCATCATAAATACCATTCGCCTTTGTTGTGGACCAATACATGTTGTAGTCATCAACGAGTTGGTGAAACAAATATTGAAGCAGGAAAGCGTCGTTTGTATGAAGAAATGGGTTTCAAAACAGAACTCAAAGAACTGTTTCATTTTATCTATAAAGCGCCATTTGATAACGGTTTGACCGAACATGAACTCGACCATGTGATGATTGGGTATTACAATAAAAATCCGGCTATCAACTACGAAGAAGTAGAAAGTTGGAAATGGATGAAAATTGAAGACATCAAAGTCGATATGTCTGAAAATCCCAATCTGTATACAGTTTGGTTCAAAATTATTTTTGACGAATTTTATCATTATTTGGAAGATCATAAGATTTAATTATTCACAAACGACACATAGAAAATAAAAAGTATGAAAGTTACCGTATCACGAAAAGCTCATTTTAACGCCGCGCATCGATTGTACCGAAAAGATTGGACGATGAAGCAAAACGACGCTGTTTTTGGCAAGTGCAACAATCCCAATTTTCACGGTCACAATTACGATTTGATTGTTTCTGTTACAGGAGAAATTGATGCCGAAACGGGTTTTGTTATCGATGTTAAAATTCTATCGGATTTAATCAAAGAACATATTGAAAACGCTTTCGATCATAAAAACTTAAATTTAGACGTTGCTGATTTTGCTAATTTGAATCCGACTGCCGAAAATATAGCGGTAGTAATCTGGAATAAACTCCGAAATCACATTGATACCAATAAAGATTTGGAAGTCATTTTGTACGAAACACCTCGAAATTTTGTAACCTACAGAGGAAATTAGTTCACAAACATAGATTTCATAGAAAAGTCTAAAAGAACTAATAAGTCTAATAATCCAACAAGTCTAAAAATCCAACAAATGAAAGTAGGCGATAAGGCACCTCAATTTACAGCCAAAGACACCAACGGAAACCTTTTTGAAAGTCAACATGCAATTGGTAAAAAGGCAGTTGTGATTTATTTTTATCCAAAAGACGAAACCCGAGTGTGTACAGAACAAGCATGCAGTTTTCGCGACAATTACCAACAATTTAAAGATTTGGGAGCAGAAGTAATTGGAATAAGTTCTGATTCAGTGCAATCCCATATAAGGTTTAAAAGCAAATACCAACTGCCTTTTATTTTACTTTCTGATTCGGATAAGAAAATTAGAAAACTGTTTGGTGTTGAAAACAGCTTGTTTATAATTCCAGGTCGTGAAACTTTTGTTATTGATAAAAACGGAATAATACAACTTATTTTTAATAGCATGTTAGGAGAAATTCATATTAGTAAAGCGTTAAAAGCACTCAAAAATCTTGACTAATTTTCTTTTAGTATCTTCGCACTTTAATTAATGAAAATGAACTTATATCCTTTACAATTTGAATCCATTTTAAAAGAGCGCATTTGGGGAGGAACCAAGTTCAAAACCTTTTTAAACAAACCCATAACATCTGAAATTACAGGCGAAAGCTGGGAGATTTCCACAGTTGAAAATGATGTCAGTGTTATTTCAAATGGTTTTTTTAAAGGAAAATTACTGACCGATTTAATCGATCAATTTCCTGAAGCTGTTTTAGGAAAAAAGGTTCACCAGCAATTTGACAATCAATTCCCGCTGTTGTTTAAGTATTTAGATGCGCAACTCGATTTGTCGGTGCAAGTCCACCCAAATGATTCGCTCGCCAAAGAACGTCACAATTCGTTTGGTAAGACTGAAATGTGGTATGTAATGCAGGCCGATGCTGAGGCGAGATTGTTGATTGGTTTTAAAGAAAATTCTTCTGCAAAACAATATATAGAAAGCGTAGCTTCTAAAACATTTGTATCGCTTTTAGATGCTAAAAAAGTCAAAAAAGGAGACGCTTTTTTGTTGGAAACAGGAACAGTTCATGCCATTGGTGCAGGAACTCTAATTGCCGAAATACAGCAAACTTCTGATATCACGTATCGCATTTACGATTTTGATCGAGTTGACGCTAATGGAAAAAAACGAGAATTACACGTTGATTTAGCTGTGGATGCTATTAATTACAATGAGGTGGATACGGAACGCGATTATCAAAAAGTTCACAATACGTCCAATGAAATTGTCAATTGCCGCTATTTTACAACGAATTTCATTCCGCTTGACGGTAGTATGGATGTTCATAAAAACGGCGATTCGTTTTCGGTATACATGTGTGTGAATGGCAATTTTGTATTGAAATATGATTCCAATGTATATCAATATACTCTTGGTGATACGGTTTTGATTCCAGCTCAAATAACTTCTTTCGAACTAATTGGAAAAGCGTCTCTATTAGAAATTTACATTTCATAGTCTATAATCTAAAGATTATATGTAGTTTTGCACCAAATTTTAAAAATAAATAGAAATGGCAAATGTTAAGAATTTAAAAAAAGACATCAATTACGTATTAGGTGATATTATTGAAGCAGTTTATCTTTATGAATTGACCACAACAGGAAAGCCAACAGACGCTTCAAATGCAGTTATTGACGAGGCAATTGTAACTTTTGATGCTTTAATCACTAAAGTAAATGCTAAAAAAGTAGAAAATAAGAAAGCACATTTTAAACAAATTAATGTAGAATTAGAACAAGCTGCGAATCAGTTGGTTGCTAAAATTAACGCATTATAATTCAAAATAGTTGTAAAAAAAGTGCCAAATATTTTGGAGAATTAATTTTCGCTACTATATTTGCAATCGAATTAAGTCGCCAGCGTAGCTCAGTTGGCTAGAGCAGCTGATTTGTAATCAGCAGGTCGTGGGTTCGAGTCCCTCCGCCGGCTCAATTTGGAAAGAAACCGTAAGTACTGGTACTTGCGGTTTTTTGTTTTTAAGATGTAGCCGTATTTAATTCGCACAAAAAACCGTCGACTGGTTACGGTTTCTTGTTTTTGATACAATCTATTTTTCTAATTGTTGTCTTTCTGCAAGCAGCGCTGTAAGTTTTTTTCCGTAAATCGATTGGACAACTTTTGGTGTCATCGATTTTTGTATTGTATCCAAGTACTTTAAATTAATATCTGCTATTTCGGCTAATGCCAAATACGGCGCTACTTCGTAATCGGAATGATTGACAGCAAAATTGGTAGTGTACAAGTATTTACTTTTTTTAACGCTTTTTTGTTGGTCCTCTATAGCTAATACTTCCGAATTTTTACCTGCTTTTAGCGCGTCAAATTTTTTCTTAATGAGTGCTAAATCCTTATCTACATATCTTGTCGCGATTTTTTTGTATTCATCATACAATTCTTGGTTTTTGGATCCTGTAATTTTGCAATCGGAAGTAAAAAAATCGAGTGAGGTTTCGATATGAATTTTTCCTTTTTCAGCAAAAAATGCCAAGTTATTGTCCAATGAATTGGAAACACCTCGATCTAAAAATAAATAATACATTTCAGGAGAATCAATATTCATTTCGCTGGTAAAGTGTGAATCGCCATTGACCACTATGGTGTCTAGCGGAACCAAAACGGTGTCTTGAAATTTTTGAATGTAAAGTGTGCCTTTTTTAAACCCTTTTATATGACCGGTAATTTGTAAATTTTTATCCGATTTCTTTTCTGAACAAGCACTTAGAATGAGTAACGATAGTAGTGCAATACCTATTTTTTGCATAATTTTTATGTTTAACGTTGTTTCGTTTGGTCGTTGTAACTTTGGATGTACAAAATAATAAAAAAAATCCCCAATTTATACTATAAATTAGGGATTTAAAAGGGTTAAATTCAAGTTTATCCTTTTAACCAAGCTTGTTTTAAATTCTCTTTACTTGTATCGGTTGTTATTAAACCATCTGATGTAACATAACTAATGGTGTACTTACCCGTTACTGTTTGTAATTTTCCATCGCGTTTAATTTTGGCAGTTATCATGTCACCTTCTTTCCATTCTAAACCTGATTTCACATCTTTTAAAGTAGATGACATGGATATTTTGTTTAGTGTGTATTCGCCATATGGCAAGCATACTGCAAAATCACTTTCGGGCGATTTAGAAAAAATGATGCGTGCACAAAAAACATTTTTAGGTGTTGTAAATGGCAATAAAAAATACACGGTTTTATTGTACCTTTCCGATATGCGGAAGAATGATGCCAAAGGATTTGGTGCTTTAGTTGTAAGGTTCTTTTAGTACATTATAAAAAAGAACAATTATTACACTCAGATCGAGTTAATAAATGAAATCAAATTACAGTTTGAAGGTTTTAAATTCATTACATCAATTCATTAAAATTGCTGTAGAATCAAAAAAATGTGTTACGAAATTATCGCTTGGAGATTTTATTGTGTGTAATTTGTCGTTGCAATTTGCATTTGAATCGGTCGATACCATTGATACGTAATTTGGCATGTTTGGTAGCTCGACCTTGAACGCGTTGTCGCCACATTTTGAAACTCGACAATTTCATTTCGTTGCGCATGATTTCTATAACTTGTTGTTCCGAAATACCAAACTGAAATCGAATGGCTTCAAACGGTGTTCGGTCTTCCCATGCCATTTCGATAATTCTGTCAATTTGTATCTCAGAAAAAGTAGTTTTATTCATGATGTAAAGTTCAGTATAAAACAAAAAAACTCTTGTTGAACAAGAGTTAAAGTTTAATCAAATTTATTTTTTATGTAGTATTTACCTTCTAAATCATCATCAAAATCATCAACCATCGGTTTTGGTTTTGGCTTGCTGCCCATGACTTTTTTCTTCCACATTTCAAAGTTATCTTTGGATAAGCGTTTTCGCATTATTTCGGTTACTTCATTTTCGGTAATGCCAAATTCTTCTTTTAAAACTTCAAACGGTTTTTTCTCTTCTTGAGCCATGCTGACAACACGTTCTATTTGTTCGTTGTCAAGTTCTACTCTTTTACTTTTTTTCATTAGTTGCGAAGTACAGTTACTATTATTTTTTGTTATTCGATTTCAATATCAATATTAAGAAAAAAAATAATCACTTTTTAAAAAGTGAGCAGATTTTTATTCTTGTTGTGGAGATCGCGATTTTTGAAACGGAATTTTCAATAAATTAAGTAATCTGTTATTTTCAACTGCAAGCATATGTGTATCAACTCCGTAAATTATTTTTTCTCTTTCCAAATAAAAAAATGTGCCAAACAATCGGTCCCAAACTGAAAAAATATTACCGTAATTACTATCTGTGTATGGCAGTTTATAATGATGGTGAATTTTGTGCATATCGGGTGAAACAATAAAATAACTCAAGATAGCATCGAGTTTTTTAGGAAGACAAATATTGGCATGATTGAATTGCGAAAACACCACAGAGAACGATTGGTACATAAAAACCATCCAAATTGGAGCTCCTACAAGCAAAACACCCAATGTAGTAAATAGAAAACGAAAGATACTTTCACCCGGATGATGGCGGTTTGCCGAAGTAGTATCTATCCATGTATCCGTGTGATGTACTAAATGAAAGCGCCATAAAAACTTTACTTTGTGCTCTATATAATGTGGTAAATAGGCGCCAATCAAGTCAAGTAGTAAAAGTCCGATTAGCGTGTAAATATAAATATTCATCTTTGGTAGCCATTGTAAAATTCCAAAGTTATTTTGCAATACGAACTCGGCGGCTTGTAGCAAAATGAAAGCCAAAATAAAATTGATTACAATAGTGGTAAGCGTAAAAAAGATGTTAATCCTGGCGTGATGCCATTTGTTGTTCTTGAATTTAAAAAAAGGAAAGCTATTTTCAATCAACCAAAATAAAGTAATTCCACCAGAAATAATTAAAGCTCTGTCGCGAGAGGTAATGGTTTCAAAATAAACAATTAGGGTTTCCATACTGATGAATTTACACCAAATATATAAAAATAATTACTTAATTATTCGAAAGGTTAAGTTAATCCGCGGTGCTATTGGTATAGCTGTTTTTGCAATTTGATGTTTCCAAAAATGTTGCGTTTCACCTTTCATAACTAGCAAACTTCCGTGTTCTAAAATAATTTTTTGTTTAGCATCTTTAATTGAATTGTGTTGCAAATGAAACGGTCTTTCGGCTCCAAAACTTACCGAAGCAATTGTGGGATTTCGACCTAGTTCTTTTTCGTTATCCGCATGCCAACCATTGCTGTCTTTACCATCACGGTACAAATTGAGTAAAACAGTGGTGAATTTTTCTTGGCAAATAGTTTCTACTTCATCTTTGATGTGCGTCAAAATGACATTCCAAGCGTTCGGTTGCATCACAATATTCGAATACGAATACGGTTTTCCTTCATTTCCAAACAAAGCTGTTAATCGCGGTTGTAAATGGTTTTTACCAAAAACGGTAATATTGTCTTGTTGCCATGGAATTTCGCTATATAATTTTTCAAACAACAAATTGGCTTTTACTTCATCAAACAATTTCGGATAATAGTCGACCGAAGCATTAGGCAAATTAAAGGAAATTTTTTCAGATGGAAATAAAGATTTCATTTTTCAAAAATAAAAAAAAGCGATGAGTACTCGTCATCGCTTTTGGAATTATTATCGTTTGTTTAGGTTTTAATCGTCATTTTTTTGGAGTAGTGATTTGTAAATTATTCCGCCAAAAATAGCTCCGCCAATAGGTGCTACCCAAAACAACCATACTTGTTGTAACGCTTCTCCTTGAACAAATAGTGCTTGAGATAATGAACGTGCCGGATTAACTGATGTGTTTGTAATTGGAATGCTAATCAAATGAATTAAAGTCAACGCCAAACCAATAGCAAGTCCAGCGAATTTTCCGTTTGCAAATTTATCTGTGGCACCAAGTATAATGATAAGAAAAAACATAGTTAAAATAAATTCGGCAAAAAAAGCGGCTTCAATAGCATAACCATCTGGTGAAAAAGCGCCGTAACCATTTGATGCGAAGGCACCAGCTTTGGTATTGTCAATTACATTTCCTGTTTTTCCAGACCAGATAAAATACAATGTTCCAGCTGCTGCAATGGCTCCAACACATTGAGAGGCAATATAAGGAAGTAATTCTTTTGTAGAAAAGCGACCGCCAGCCCATAAACCAAAAGAAACAGCAGGATTAAAATGTCCACCAGAAATGTGTGCCATGGCGTAAGCCATGGTCAATACGGTAAGACCGAAAGCGAGCGAAACACCAGCAAATCCGATTCCTAAATCAGGATAACCGGCTGCAAACAAAGCACTTCCGCAACCACCAAATACCAACCAAAATGTTCCGAAAAATTCAGCAAATAGTTTTTTCATAAAAAAATAGTTTAATTAAAAATGGGAACACGGGTTTTGTGTTCCTACTATAGCTAATTTAACAAAATATATTTAAAAAATTAACGATTTTTTTACTATTTATTAGCATTTTAGTGTTAATTACTTTCACTATTTCAAATGATGAAATTATTTTGGCTTTTGAGTGAAGTGTTTGGCTAAATAAACGCAATTAACGCCCAAGATGAATACATTAGTTATAATTATGGGCCAAGAAGTCGTTAACATAAATCCGTAAATTATAAAAAGAATAGCGCCAAATGAGTTGATAATTCGCAACGTAATAATGTTTTTCATTAAAAACGAAATCATCAAAACTAATGATGCTAAATAACCAATCCATTCTGTTATTGCAATGTCGAACATTTTTATGATTTTAAAATGAATGGCAAATGTAAGATTAAAAGCTTTATTTCGACTTATTAAAATAGTCCCTGTAAAGGATTGTTTTTTATACCAATTTTAGTCGGATTAAAACTTAATTTATTTTCCAAAAGTGAAGCATATACGCTTCTAAAGTCGATTGCGTATTTTAAATCACCGTTGTCTAAATCACTTAAATTCGGATTGTTTCCGATTATTTTTCCTTTGTTATTGCCACCAATGATGAACATAGGAGCTGCAGTTCCGTGATCGGTTCCGTTACCATTATCTTTGACTCTTCTTCCAAATTCTGAAAATACAACTAAAGTTACATTTTGCAACAAATTGACATTTTTAATGTCTTGGTAAAAACTAAAAACAGCATCATTCAAATCGGTTAATTTGTTGTTGTGAATTGACAACTGATTATCGTGTGTATCAAAACCGCCCAAAGAAGTATAATATACTTTCGAATTCAAATTGCCTTTAATCAATCGTGCAATCCATTCTAAATTTTTAGATAGTCCCGTTTTTGGATAGGTGATTTCCGATTTTGATTTGGTAAGTGCTTTCTGAATGACATCCGATCCTTCAGTAATAGAATTGGCAATTTTTCGCACAAAGTCCAATTGTGGATTGTTTGACAAGGTTATTTTATCATTACCTTCTGTTCGTATTTTGAATCGATTTGGATCTTTTACGGTAATCGAATTTGGTTCGACACCTTTCAATGCTAAATTATCAATCGAATCCAAATTGATTCCAGCTGTGGGTTGATGGTCGTTGCATTGCAAATCCAAATAGCGTCCGAGCCAACCTTCGTTGCTGTATTTTGATGCGTCGGTTGCGGTTTGCCAAATTTCTTGACTTCTAAAATGCGACCGAACAGGCTCAGGATAACCCACATTTTGAATCACACTCAAATGGCCGCTTTGCATCATTGTAGCAAAGTTTTTTAAGGCAGGATGAAATGCCATTCCGCTGCTTTTTCCAACAACAGTATCTTTTGACAAACTTATTTTTGGACGTAAATTGTAATACAGTGGATTGTCAAACGGAACAAAAGTGTTCAAACCGTCGTTACCACCGTTGAGCTGAATAAACACCAAGCATTGTTCACCAATCACCAAATTAGGTTGTGAACCAAATGCGTGAAGAAACTCAGGAAGGACAAGTAATCCACCGGTAAAAGTCCCTATGAGCGATAAGAAGTTTCTTCTGTTCATCTTTTTTGAGTTTAGATTAATTGGTATTCGGGTGTTTTGGTGATGTAATTGAACAATCGCAACACGGCTTCATTGGCATTTTCGCTTTTTGGTTCAAAATCGTATTTTAAAATCGTTTCCATATCTTTTTGTAAAGAAGTATCGACTTGAAATAACAATCGGTTTGCCAATTGTGAGATGATTGTTTTATTATCACCTTTTGCATCAAAATCAATTTTGACTTTTATTTTTTCAAATGTTGGCATGTTAATTTCTTCGTTATTAGGATTTGCAGTGATAATTTTACGATTGATGTTTCGACCGCTACACAACAAATCAGAGGTATTATTTCGTTGCAAATAAATCTGCGAACTCAACCACGAATTACCGCCGTCCCAACCTTTTACATTGGGTTGATTGAACAAATCCATTCCTTGTTGTTTAATAAAAAAGGCAATCAATTCGTTAGATATATTCGAAATATGCAATTCGTCGGCCAACTGTAAAAGGTATACTAATGGATCTTTTATTTTACTTCCAGCGTTGTTCTTAGGGAATTCTTCAGTAAATATCTTTACTAATAACGGTTGTATTTCGAAGTTTTGTTTTCTAAAATAATCACCGTAATACTTAACCAAAGCTTCCGGTGGCGAATCATAAATAAACCAATTCAATATTTTTTTAGTTATTAAATAGGGAATTGCAGGTTGTTCAAAAATAATATCGATTAAATCGTCGGCTTTGAAATTCCCTGATTTTCCTAAATAAGTAATGGTGCCATTATCCTCAAAAAAGCGACGGTATTGCGCTTCGTTTTCACCCAAACCTAATCCGGCTAGTGCTTTTGCGCCATTTTGAATGTCGCTTTCGGTATAATTGCCGATGCCGAGTGTGAATAATTCAAGTAATTCGCGACTCAAATTTTCGTTAATTTTGCCTTTCTTATTGTCTACATTGTCCAAGTAACGTACCATGGCATTGCTTTTGACGATTTTTTTTGTTAGTTCTTTAAAGTTCCCAAAAGCATTTTCACGCAACAACATATTGTGCTGGTACACCCAATAATTGACTTTAACTTTTTGCGTTGTCGATACAAAATGATTGTGCCAAAAGCAAACCATTTTTTCGAGCAGAGGCAATGGATTGTTTTTGATTTTGTCAATCCACCACGATTTAAGTTCAATACCTTGTCGGATTTGCTTTTGAATTATTTTTTTTTGTTGTTCGCTGTCATTGACTTTGATTGATTGTCGTAAGGCTTTTAAATCGGCTAATGTTTTTGGATCGTAATCGAGAAAAGAAGGCAAAGCAGTATCAAATTTTGCATCAAAAGATTGCTTCAGAAATAACGCGATTCCTAGTTTTTCTATTTGCGCTGCTTGTTGATTGGTGTATCCCAAGCGCAACGACCAAATCGAGTTTTTATCCATAAGTAAAGCAATTGCAAGTAAGACGTAATTTAATTAAAAAGGTTTAAAATAATCAGCACGAAATGGAGTTATTTAATAATTAAATGTGTCTTACAAAATGAAGCGACTCTTTTTCATAACGTTTTTAAATTTTATTTGTTGTAACAATGCTTTAGAAATCCCGCTCAAAGATTACAGTACTAAGCATGCTGAAGCGTTGACATTTTGCAAAAAGAACGGGTTTAACCAAGATTACTTTTTTTTGGTTGATTTGAGTATTCATCCTGGTAAAAATCGATTTTTTGTTTACGATTTTAAAGCCAAAAAAGTCACCGATAAAAACTTAGTCACTCACGGCAGTTGTGATCAATTTCAAGACAATCCCAACAAGTGGGAAAAGGTTAAATTTAGTAGTAAAGTTAATAGTCATTGTTCAATGAAGGGCAAGTTCAAAATTGGTAAACGCGATTATAGTGGTTGGGGAATTAAAGTCAAATATTGGTTACACGGATTGGAGACTACAAATGTTACTGCAGTGAATAGAGTAGTAGTTTTACATTCGTGGAATGCCGTGTCTAATGAAGAAATTTACCCACAAGTGAGTCCACTAAGCTGGGGTTGTCCAGCCGTTTCAAATGATTTTATGAAAAAATTAGATGGCAAATTGCAACAAACTAAAAAACCAGTGTTGTTGTGGATTTTAGAATAGATTTAGGCGTCTTTTTTTTCTATTAAATCACTTAAATGCAGGCGAAGTGCATTAACAGAAATACTTATTTCCCAAAATGAAATTCCCAATGAAATCAACAAACTGAACATGCTAAATCCGAACAAGTATATTCCTATTGTTTGTAAATCAAAAAACAAAACCAACATTCCAAAGACCGAAAGAAACAAGCACAATACACCAAATAATTGCATATATCGAATGAGTGTTAATCTTAAATTGAGGTTTTTAATTTCAAGTAAAATACTTTTGTTGTGTTCTTGATCGTATGTTTTTTTCAAGCCACGAACAATTTGTGCAATGGTCAAAAATCGGTTGGTATAGGCTAAAAGTATTAACGATGTGGCTGAAAAAAGTAAGGCAGGTGTTTCGATATTTAAAGTCATCTTTTGCTAATTAGCTGTTTCAAAGTTCGCAAATCTTTTTCAACTTATACACTTATTTATGAAAAAGAATTTAAACCTGATTTATAATTTTATTCCAATCAAAGGCTGGACCAATGTCTGCTTTATCGGTTCGGCAGTTAACGTGAGTTGCAATTCCTCGATAGACAGTAAATTCTGCTGCAGTTAGCACATTGTATCTTTTAGTTTCCGCTAAAAAAGTTTTGGGTAAATTGTATTTGGCGCATAAAAAACGAATCAGTTTTGCTGTAGCTTCATATTGCGCATCGGTAAATTTGGCATAGTATTCATAACTTCGGTATTTTGTAGATAGTTTGGTGTAATTTTGGACTTCGTCTAGAGTACAATACACATCAGTATCACTGTATGAGGTGACTAAATTGTTTCCTATTTTTTTCAGCGGACCGATATTAGACAATTCAATACCAATACACTCTTTGCTCATTGCTGTGTTGCCTCCCATGGCACTCGGACCCAAATGGTAACTCCAATATTTAGAAGCAAATAAATTATAAATGATGCCGTTTCTACCAATTACAAAAGGTACAGATACATGTCCTTTGGTCAAAGTTGCAATATCACCTTTCAAATAGCCCATTGTAAAATGCAGGATTATTTTCTTCTTAGGTGTTTCTTCTTTATAGTAATACGATGCGTCTCCATTTTCACGAACACAGTCCGTAACTTTTAGATATTCGTTGGTGCCCTTTATCTTAACTGATTCTTCTGTGAGTTTAAATTTTTTACCATGACTGTCAGTTTTAGTAGTTTGAAATGAATTTTCATGATTGAATATTCCAGATGCTTTCATTTTCGATAAGTTTTTGGTTTAACTAAATCAAAGTTAAGTATTTATGTGTAATCTTAAAAGAGTAAAAATACTTGTTTTACAATTTTAGGTAAACAAAAACCTGTAATTTGAATTACAGGTTTTGTTTGATATTGAAAATTAATTCTTTAATTTCATTAATAAATAAGAATAATACAGCGCTACAAATTTTGCTCTTTGTTCGTTTGTTGAAGATCCACCATGACCTCCTTCTGTATTTTCATAGTAGAATATTTTGTGTCCCATATCAATCATTTTGGCAGCCATTTTTCGGGCGTGACCTGGATGAACACGATCATCACGAGTGGATGTCATAAAAAACACTTCAGGATATTTCGCCTCTTTTTTCAGATTTTGATACGGAGAATATTTTTTAATGAATTCCCATTCTTCAGGAATATCTGGATTGCCATATTCGCCCATCCAACTCGCGCCTGCTAACAATTTGTTATAACGTTTCATATCCAATAACGGAACTTGACATACGACAGCATTGTATAAATCGGGTCTTTGTGTGAATGCAACACCAACTAATAAACCTCCATTGCTTCCACCTTGAATGCCTAGATGTTTGTTGGATGTAATTCCTTTTGCAATCAAATTCTCTGCAACAGCATGAAAATCATTATAAATGTTTTGTCTTTTTTCTTTTAAACCAGCTTGGTGCCATTTTGGACCAAATTCACCACCACCACGAATGTTTGCAAGTACAAATACGCCTCCTTTTTCAAGCCAAGCCTGACCGGTAACGCCCGAATAAAAAGGTTGTTCCGATACTTCAAATCCACCATACGCATTTAGTAAAGTAGGATTTTTACCATCCAATAGAATATTTTTAGCAGCGATTACAAAATACGGAATCTTCTCTCCATCTTTCGATGTAGCTTTAAATTGTTCTACTTTATATTTATTATTGTCAAAATAAAAAGGTAATGATTTAATGGTTTTTACACTATTGCTATTTGCATCAGCAGCATACAAGGAGGTTGGTGTTAAAAAGTTTTGATACGTAAAAAAATAAGCATCCGAAAATCGATCAGTAGCGCCAATTTCAATGGTGCCGAAATCAGGTGCTGCAACTTTACTTTTTATCCAATTTTCATTTTTAAAAAAATAAGTATACAGTTCACTTTTGACATTGTTTAAAACATTAAAAAGCAAAAAGTTTTTAGTCATACTAATCTCAGAGACACTACTAAAAGCATCGGGTTCGAAGATAAGTTGCATTTTCTTTTGACCTACAAGTAATGAGGTAAAATCAATACTAACAACTGATCCTTGCTTGTAAGTTGTTCCGTTTACATTCCAATCTGATTTTAAACTAACAATCAGTTGATTGTTTAGAATTCCGTTGCCACTTGCATTATCTGGAATATCAATTGGAATTAATTTATCGTTTTCTATAACATAAGCTTTTGAAGTATAAAAGGTAGGACTTTGATATACAATTAAATATTTTTTATCACCATCACGTCCCAAGTAACCGCCTGAGGCCACATCGGTTGTTTCTCCTTCAAATATAAGTTGGGCATCTTGTAAGAGTTCACCGCGTTTCCATAATTTTACTTGTCGTGCATATCCTGAAGTTGTCATGGTGCCTGGACCAAAGTCAGAGGATACAATTAAAACATCATCATTCCAATAACTTGCGCTTCCTTTTGATTCTGGAATTGAAAAACCATCTAAAACAAAAGTTTTTGTTACGGCATCAAATTCTTTTATAACTACAGCATCGCCACCGCCTTTGGAAAGATTAATTAAAAAGCGATTGTATCTTGGATACAATCCGTTTGCGCCTTTGAAAACCCATTTTATGTTGTCTTTTTTACTTAAAGCATCAATATCTAAAATCGTTTCCCACGTTGGATTTCCGGAATTAAAACTTTCCTTAGAAGTTCGTCTCCAAATACCTCTTACGTGAGTTGCATCTTGCCAAAAATTATAAATGTAATCACCATAAATACTTGGATAGGCAATTCTGTCGTTCGCGTTGAAAACAGCCAAACTTTTATCGTAAATGTCTTTGTAATCCTTTTGTTTGGTTACAATATCTTGTGAAATTTTGTTTTGTTTTTCAACAAATTCCAATGCTTTTTTTCCGTCAACTTCTTCAAGCCATTGGTAAGGAT
>CANLLR010000004.1 GCA_947491985.1 Flavobacteriaceae bacterium
TTTGGATGAAATCGGCCGAGGAACTAGCACGTATGATGGTATTTCGATAGCATGGGCAATTGCCGAGTTTTTACATGAAAATCCAGCGCGTCCTAAAACCTTATTCGCAACGCATTATCACGAATTGAATGAAATGAGTGAATTGCTTCCTCGAATTCAAAATTACAATGTATCAGTTAAGGAGTTAAAAGACACGGTTCTTTTTATTCGAAAACTAGTAAAAGGAGGTAGCGCTCATAGTTTTGGAATACATGTAGCTAAAATGGCGGGAATGCCGCAATTAGTGATTCAAAAAGCACAAAAGTTATTAAAGAAATTAGAGAGAGACCATTCTGCGGATGTGTTACACGGTATAAAAAGTGCTAAAGAGGATGTGCAGTTGAGTATTTTTAATCTTGACAATCCTGTATTGGAAGAGATTAAGGAAGAAATATTGAATTTGGATATCAATATTTTGACACCTGTAGAGGCGCTAATGAAATTAAACGAAATAAAAAGGATGTTGCAAAATAAGTAATGAAAGGGTTATCAGTAGGTTAACTTTTCTGTTTGTTTTTTTATAAAAAAAGCTTTGTATAATTCATTTTAAGTGTTACATTTGCATCCGCAATACCGAACAAGTATTGATGTTCTTACAAAATTTGAAATGCGAAAATAGCTCAGTTGGTAGAGCGCGACCTTGCCAAGGTCGAGGTCGCGGGTTCGAGCCCCGTTTTTCGCTCTTTACCATAGAATTAATTTATTTAATTCAACTGCTCTAATGGTGACCTATTTAATTAATTTTTTTTAAAAATTAGATAGTAACCAAAAAGCAAACTGCTCGGATGGTGAAATTGGTAGACACGCTGGACTTAAAATCCAGTGAACAGCAATGTTCGTGCGGGTTCAAGTCCCGCTCTGAGTACAAAAGCTCCTTTCTTTATAGATTGGAGCTTTTTTGTTTTTATAAAAAATAAGGATATGTTTTTTGTTTGTATAATTCATTTTTCAAAACTCGATAGTTATTATATTGGTACGACTGATGATGTTGTAGAAAGAGTAAATGAGCATATTGAAGTTCTTTATAAAGGCGCTATACCTCTAAAGGAATACCTTGGGTTTTGTTTTTAATTTTAAAAGTAAAAAGTTGTGAGTTGACGTATAAATTAGAATCGTTTATAAAGAGAATGAAATCTAAAAAATTTATTGAAAGTGTTATTGAAAATCCAGCAATTTTTGAAGAAATTCAAAGTAAGTTTAGTTGGGTTCAATCTCTAAGCTACGGGACCGTACTCAGCACAAAAGCTCCTTTATTTTCGACTAGAGCTTTTTTGTTTTATGAGGTAAAAGAAAAACCCCAATCTATTACAGGTGGGGTTTTTATATATTTTACTTATTAAATACGAAAATTCATTATATGACAAAGCCATCTCGCAAAGCGGATGGCTTTAAAATTTTTAAAAACAATTAGTTTCTAATTATTTTTTTACTTCTTCAGCAGGTGCAGCAGTAGCGTCAGCAGGTGCAGCAGTTGTGTCAACAACAGTAGTGTCAGCAACAGGAGCCTCTTCAACAACAGAAGCAGTGTCAACAGCAGTTGTGTCAGCAGTAGCGTCAGCAGCAGCATCAGCTTGTTTACAAGATACTACAGTTAATGCAGCAACGATAGCTAAACTTAAAAATACTTTTTTCATCTTAATTATTATAAAAGGTTAATTATTAATTCGGAGCAAAGATATAAATTTTTTTTATTCGTAAAACTTTTATTTAACTTTTTTTAAAAATTTTATCTCTGAATTCCGAAAAACTTATTTACAAATTTCGTGCCAAACTCTTAAAATATGTTAAAATTATTTTTTATTAGCTGGATAGATGATTTTCAATTCGTTAATGATGTTTTGAGCTCCCGCAAATTTATCAATTACAAATAATATGTACCGTGCATCGACCATAATATTTCTACAAATATCGGGTGAGTAATAAATATCGCTCATTGTTCCTTCCCAAACGCGATCAAAATTCAAACCGATTAAATTTCCTTTGGCATCCAAAGCTGGACTTCCAGAATTTCCTCCTGTAGTATGATTAGTAGCGATGAAACACACAGGCATTTTTCCATTTACCCCATATTTTCCATAATCTTTAGCGTTATACAAATCAACAAGTTTTTTAGGGACATCAAATTCATAATCTCCAGGAACATATTTTTCCATAACACCATCTAGAGTAGTGAAAGGCTCATAATAAGTAGCATCATTTGGTTTGTAGCCTTTTACTTTACCATACGTGACACGCAAGGTGCTATTGGCATCAGGGAAAATTCGTGCTGATTTAGGACTCAATTCTAGAATGGCTTTCATGTACGTTCTTTGCACCGCTATGTTTTTTAAATTCAGTTCGTCGAATTTGGGTAGTACGTTTTTAGAATACGCTTCCGACATCGATTTGATCAATTGATAGCCTTTGTCGTTGTTCATTTTTTCTAAAACGGTTTTAGAATCGCCTTCAATTAATTGTAGAAATCCATTTAATGAAGTTAATTTTGAATTTTCATAGATGTCTGCTGTCAATTTTGATGTGTCTGTATTTTGCAATGATGTAGGTAAAAACTGCTTTGGTGATTTGGTAGCATACAAACCTATCAATTGCTCGAACACATTTCGATCTACTTCGGCATTATAATCTATATAAAAATCGGCAATGCCTTTTGATAAATTGTTTTTTCTGTCTGTAAATGATTGTTCGCCTTTCGACGCTAAAAGTTGCTCTAATTGCACTAATTTATAACCAACACTAAGCAATTCCGAATTTCGTAACGCTACTTCTGTAAAATAATCTCTCGCCAAAGCATACTCTTTAATTTCAGTATAATTTTTTTCGAATTCAGCTAATAGATTTCCATATTCGGCTTGCTTTCCAGCTTTAACAACTTTCTGTTGAAAATCGGCTTCAAATTTTTTCTTTACTCCAACAGCGTCCGATTTTTTTAACCCTTTAGTTTCACCAATCCATTTTTTCCAGTAATTGGCAACGCTTGCGTATTTGGAAGCATACTGAATTTTAATTGCTTGGTCTTTTCGCATGAAACGATCTTGTACTTTTAAAGCGGCGTCACGCACTTCAACCTTTGCGGGGTTTAGTGTCGACACAATTTGTTCGACTGCAATGGCTGGCAAATATTCTTGCGTTCTTCCAGGATATCCAACTACCATGGTAAAATCGTTTTCCTTTAAACCTGCGATAGAAATTGGAAGCGAATGTTTGGGTTTGTACGGAACGTTTTCTGCAGAATAGGCGGCTGGACGATTGTTTTTGTCGGCATAAATTCGGAACAACGAAAAATCACCTGTATGACGAGGCCAAACCCAATTGTCGGTGTCGGAGCCAAATTTTCCAATCGAACTTGGTGGTGCGCCAACCAAACGAACGTCTTTGTAGCTTTCTACAACAAATAATAAATATTGATTTCCGTCGTAAAAGGTCCGAATACGATTTTCTTGCCACGATTCTTTAACCGAATTTTTAACCAAATCGGCAATATTTTGCTGAATTTTCTTTTGTTTATAAGCTTCAAATGGTAATTCCGATGTTCCTTCCAAAATTTTCGAAGTAACATCTTCAATCCTTACAACGAAAGTTACTTCCAAATCTTTGTTGACCAATTCCTCTTCCATTTTATAGGCCCAAAATCCGTCTTGAAGGTAATCGTGTTGCACTGTCGAATGGTTTTGAATGATATCAAATCCACAATGGTGATTGGTTAAAATTAATCCCTTATCCGAAATAACTTCTGCCGTACATCCGCCATTAAATTGAGGAACGGCGTCTTTTATACTCGATGAATTAACAGCATAAATGTCATCGGTAGAAATTTTCATTCCCAATGCTTTCATTTCCGATTCGTTCATTCCTTTAAGTAATGACGGAATCCACATGCCGCCTTGTTGGGCATGCACTTGAATAACAAAGAGAACAAGAAGTAATTTTATAACTTTCATAAGTAATAGTTTTTATAGATGGTGCAAGTTAGTATTTTAGATTTTTTATAAAATCAATTTAAGTTTTCATTAAGAATATGTTTCAAAATCACATCAGTGGCGCCTTTATTCATTTGAACAAAAGTGCTGCAAATATGTCCTTTTTCATAGCGAACATCGCGGTTGTTGATTAAAACATTAAAAGCGTCATTCAGTTCTTTTGAATTGGAAACCGACAAACAACCTTCCATGTGAACCAAAGCTGTAGCTTCTGCAAAATGTGAATAATTGGGTCCAATAACAATTGGCACTCCAAAAGTAGCGGGCTCTAAAATGTTGTGAACTCCAGGATTCCCGAATCCTCCACCTACATAAGCAATATCGGCATAACTATAAATTTTGGTCAGAATTCCGATAGTGTCGATAATAAATACTTGAAAATCACCTAAATTCCGATGTTCCTTTTCAGAAAATAATACGGTAGCTTTTGTGATTTGTGATTTTAGGTTTGCGATTTGTTCCGATTTTATGTTGTGTGGTGCAATGATAAATTTTAAATCTTCCGGTGCATTGTTAATGTAATTCAGCAAAATTGCTTCCTCTTTTGGCCACGAACTTCCAATCACAATTGTTGTCATTCCGACATTGGAGGAATCTCTTTTGAATTGTTCTATAAAATCGAGTGAATTATTGCGTTCTAATATCGAAACCACACGATCAAAACGAGTGTCTCCCGAAATTTGCACGTTTGTAAATCCGATACGGTGCAATAGATTTTTCGACTTTTCGGTTTGTACAAAAAAGAAGTCAAATGTTTTCAAAGCGTTTTTATAGAATCCGCCATACCATTTGAAAAACGCTTGATTTTCTCTAAAAATACCTGAAATCAAATACGTTCTAATATTTGCTTTTTGAAGTGCATTCAAATAATTTGGCCAAAATTCATATTTAATAAAGAAAACCATTTCGGGATGCAGTACTTCAAGAAATCGTTTTGCGTTCGCTATAGTGTCTAAAGGTAAATATACTGTGGCGTCAGCAATAGTATTGTTTTTTCTAACTTCATAACCAGAAGGCGAAAAAAAAGTAATTACAATTTTATGATTCGGATACTGTTTTTTTATTTGTTCTATCACTGGTAAACCTTGCTCGTATTCGCCTAATGAAGCAGCGTGAAACCAAATCGTTTTGTCGGTTGGATTAATTTTGCTTTGTAATAGTTCGAAAACAGGTTTTCTTCCGTTGACAAATAGTTTCAATTTCGGACTAAAAAATGCCAATAATTTTAAAACTTGCGCAGCGAAACAGACAATTAAATTGTATAAAAAAAGCATAGTATTTATTTGTGTGGCTAAATTAAGTTTTTTTGCCACAGATTTCACAGATTCAACAGATTTTAAACACGGTGCTGTTTTGAAATTATAATTTTACCTAAGACTCTTACTAACTAGCCCCGATTGAAGGAAACGATGCGCGTGAGGAAAACGGGAAAAATGAACACAAAAAACCCCGAACCATTCGTTACTAATAATAAGAAAAAGCATACTTTTGTATTTCAATTTTTTTAGAATGAGAAAACTACAAATGGTTGACTTAAAAAGTCAATACGAAAAAATAAAAGAAGCCGTAAATACTTCCATTCAAGAGGTTTTAGAAACAAATACGTATATAAACGGACCTTTGGTACACCAATTTCAAAAGGATTTGGAAGACTACTTGGGCGTAAAACACGTTATTCCTTGTGCCAACGGAACCGATGCCTTACAAATTGCCATGATGGGATTGGATTTAAAACCAGGTGATGAGGTAATTACCGCCGATTTTACTTTTGCAGCCACTGTAGAAGTAATCGCTTTGTTGCAATTAAAGCCCGTTTTGGTGGATGTGGATAGGAATAATATGAACATTTCATTAGAAGGAATTCGTCGTGCTATCTCGCCAAAAACCAAAGCCATTGTGCCAGTGCATTTGTTTGGTCGCGCTGCCAATATGGACGCAATCATGGAAATTGCAGCCGAGTACAATTTGTATGTTATTGAAGATAATGCACAAGCAATTGGAGCCGATTACACTTCAAAAGACGGTTCTAAAAAGAAAGTTGGAACCATTGGACACGTGGGTGCAACTTCGTTTTTTCCTTCTAAAAATTTAGGATGTTATGGTGATGGTGGAGCGATTTTTACCAATGATGATGCGTTGGCGCATACGTTACGAGGTATTGTAAATCACGGAATGTACGAGCGTTATCATCATGATGTAGTGGGAGTGAACTCGCGTTTGGATAGTATTCAAGCTGGAGTTTTAAAAGTAAAATTACCATATTTGGATACGTACAACAAAGCACGTCAAGATGCGGCTAGAAAATACAGTTTGGCACTTAGTGTGAATCCAAATATTTGGGCACCGACTATTTGTGAAAGCTGCGATTGTCATGTGTTTCATCAGTATGTTATTCGCATTTTAAACGGAAAACGCGACGGTTTGTTAGACCATTTACAAAGCAAAGGAATTCCGTGTGCGATTTATTACCCAATTCCATTGCACAGTCAAAAAGCCTACGCCGATTCGCGTTACAAACAAGAAGATTTTCCAGTAACCAATCAATTGTGTAAAGAAGTAATCGCTTTGCCAATGCACACCGAATTGGATGATGAGCAGATTCAGTTTATTATAGATAGTGTTTTAGAATATATAAATTAGAAGGTAATTGGGTTATTTGTTAATTCGGTAATTCGAATAACCAAACGACCAAATTACCAAAACAACATACAATGAAAATAGTAGTCACAGGAGGATTAGGTTTTATAGGTTCGCATACAGTTGTAGAATTACAAAAGGAAGGTTTTGAAGTCGTAGCCATTGATAATTTGTCTAACTCATCTGAGAATGTTTTAGACGGTATTGAACGAATTACGGGCAAAAAACCAATTTTCGAAAAAATGGATTTGCGAGATAAATCGGCGGTTCGAAATTTCTTTAAAAAACATCCTGATGTTGCTGGAGTCATTCATTTTGCGGCATCAAAAGCAGTAGGTGAAAGTGTCGAAAATCCGTTATTGTACTACGAAAACAACATCAATACGTTGGTCTATCTTCTACAAGAAGTACAACACTTGTCAAAAGCCAATTTTATTTTTAGTTCGTCGTGTACGGTTTACGGTCAAGCCGAAAGTATGCCGATTACCGAAGATGCTTCTGTGCAACCTGCGATATCTCCGTATGGAAATACCAAACAAATTGGTGAAGAAATCATAAACGATGTAGTGAAAGTAACCAACATCAATGCCATATTATTGCGTTATTTTAATCCGATTGGTGCGCATCCTAGTGCTGAAATTGGCGAATTACCACTCGGAATTCCACAAAATTTAGTGCCATTTATTACGCAAACTGCTATTGGTTTGCGCGAAAAATTATCCGTTTACGGCAATGATTATCCAACTTCAGACGGAACAGCTATTCGCGATTACATTCATGTTGTCGATATTGCTAAGGCTCACGTTGTTGCTTTACAACGTTTGTTAGAAAAAAAGAATTCCGATAAAGTAGAAACCTACAACCTCGGAACAGGAACTGGCAGTTCGGTACTTGAAGTAATTACCACTTTTGAAAAAGTTTCAAATCAAAAAGTCAACTACCAAATTGTAGCGCGCCGAGAAGGTGATATTACTTCTGCGTATGCCAATACAACTAAGGCTAACGATATTTTAGGTTGGAAAGCAGCATCAAGTTTGGAAGACAGCTTGGCCAGCGCTTGGAAATGGGAACAAAAAATCAGAAGATAATCGGAACTATACTACAAAAGTCTCTTATCTATAATCTATTTGTCTATCATCTTCTTCAACATGAACCCAAAAACCGATTTAAAATTAATCTTTTGCTTGATCATTGTCGGAGTTGTTTGGGGAACTACGTATTTGGGGATTCGTGTGGCTGTCGAAACCATGCCGCCATGGTACATAACGTCAATTCGACAAGGGATAGCCGCTTTAATCGTTTTAGCTATTTTACTTTATAAAAAACAATTGTCGTGGATGGGTTGGAATAATTTTAAATTTCAACTTATTCCATCATTATTGATGATTGTTATTGCTAACGGATTTACAACAATCGCCGAACAATCGTTGCCCAGTGGGTTAACGTCGATAATGAGCGCGTTATCTCCAGTTGTGATTTTTATTGGCGGTATATTTTTCGGAATTGAAAAGCTAAGTCTGAAAGGCTTTGTTGGAGTTCTATTAGGATTTCTTGGCGTCATTTTTATTTTTAGAGATGGATTGGGCGACTTACTGGATCCGAATTACAAAACCGGAATGCTGTTTTTAAGTATTGCTATTTTGAGTTGGTCGGCCGGAACGGTTTTTACTAAAAAGCACACGCACAAATCCAATAACATTACGTTGAATTTATTGTACCAATTTTCTATTGCAACAGTGGTTCAAATTGTACTCGCTTTGATTTTTTCACCAAATGTTGATGTAAACGAATGGAGTTCACGAAGCATGATTGCCACATTGTATTTGGCCATTTTTGGTTCGGTTTTGGCGTTCTTTTGTTACCATTATGCTTTAAAAAGAGTAACCGCTTTGCAAGTGTCTATCTTAAATTATATCAATACAATTATTGCCGTTTTCTTGGGTTGGTTGTTGTTGGATGAAGTAATTACATTTGATTTTATTATCGCTACACTTTTGATAATTTTGGGTGTCTTTATCATTAATTATAAGAAGAGTAAAGAAAGTACATACGATAATAAATTGGTAAAATAAAAAAATCCCCATAACGATTATGAGGATTTCTTTTGATTACTTCTTAGAAGCTTCTTTTAACTTTTCGCCACCTTCTTCAAGTGCTTCTCCCGTTTTCGCTTGAACCGTGTCAATTACTTCACCTGTTTCGGTAGCTAAGGTGTCCATTTCTTGCTCCACATCGTTTCCTACTGCTTCTGTAGCATCTTCAACTTTGTCTTTTGTTTTGTCTTGGCAAGACACCATTGCAACAGCTACAAAAGCGATTGCTAAAATTGTTTTTTTCATTTTTAAAAAAGATTAAGATTAATAACAATCTTCGCAATGCAAATGGAGTGCCAAAAAGTAGGAAAGAGCTATTTAAAAAAAAATTATTTTTTAACGGCTTCTTTTACCTTTTTTGCTCCTTCTTCAATTTTGCCAGCAGTTTTTTCGAGGGCAGTTTTTGTTTTGGCTTTTACCGTGTCTAATGTTTTCTCAGCCTTTATTTTAGCCGTGTCAACCGCTTCTTTTACATCACTCGAAACTGCCTCGGAAGCTTCTTGAACTTTGTCTTTGGTTTCTTCTTTACACGAAATAATTAGTGCAGCTATGGCAAGTGTTAGGATTATTTTTTTCATAAGATGATTAGATTTAATAGTGTGCGCAAGTTACAATTAAATGGCAAAAAGCAGTTATATAATTTTCAGTAACAGATTCGGATTCGGACAGTTTTTACTGTAAAATTCTAAATCATTTTCGCTACAAACGCCTGGATAATCGCCCAATTTATTTTGCATGTCGATAATGATTTGAAAATGCAAATGCGGCGCATAATCGCCATTGGTCGGTGGCAATCCCAAAGTGGCAATTGGCGTTCCTTTTGGAAAAAAATCGCCCACTTTTTTATCGTTCAAACTGTCTAAACTCAAATGACCATACAAGGTATGAAAGGTTTGATTTTCATAGTGATGTTGTAAAATAATCGTCGGACCATAATCGCCCAACGCATCGTTGTTTTGAAAACTATGAATCGTTCCGTCTAATGCGGCAAAAATAGGAGCGGCTTCGTTTATCCATAAATCCAAACCTATGTGAATGTCCCGTTCATTGGTGTTTTCGTTCTTAAAAACCATACTTCTTTTGTACAAATTGCGTCGTTCCAAATAACCACCATACGCAATCTTAGCGTTATTTTTACCCAAATGATTTTGAATGAAAATTTCATAATCTTTTGCCGTTGCTAGTATAGTGTTTTGCAAATCGGTATTCGAAACAGACAAATCCAAACCCACATATTTAGAATAGTCAATTTCAGAAGCAATAACTTTGGCGGCTTCTAGTGAACGTAAAACTTCTATAAAATTTATCATTTCTTTTAGTTAAAAATCCTCACAAACGAAGTGTCTATGAGGACTTTGTTAGATACATCAGCATTACTATTATGCCGATATGGTTTCTACTTCTTTATCTATTTTTGCTACCAATCCCACCAATACTTTTCCCGGTCCTACTTCAGTAAAACTCGTGGCGCCATCTTTTATCATTTGTTGCACCGATTGCGTCCATTTTACAGGAGCTGTCAATTGGATGATGAGGTTTTTTTTAATTTCGTCTGCATCTGAAACTGCCGTTGCCGTCACGTTTTGATACACAGGACAAATTGGTTTTGAAAAAGTAGTTGCTTCAATAGCTGCGGCTAATTCCTCACGCGCTGGTTCCATCATAGGCGAATGAAAAGCGCCACCTACAGGTAATATCAAGGCACGTTTGGCTCCGGCTTCTTTCATTTTTTCGCAAGCCAATTCTACGGTTTTGTATTCGCCAGAAATTACGAGTTGTCCCGGACAGTTATAATTTGCCGCTACAACAATTCCGTCAATCGAAGCACAAATATCTTCTACAATTTTATCTTCTAAATTCAAAACAGCAGCCATCGTAGAAGGTGATATTTCACATGCTTTTTGCATGGCAATTGCCCGTTGTGATACCAATTTTAATCCGTCTTCAAAACTCAAAGTACCATTGGCTACCAAGGCTGAAAATTCGCCCAACGAGTGACCCGCAACCATTTCCGGTTTAAAGTCGGTTAACGTTTTAGCTAAAATTACCGAATGTAAAAAAACGGCAGGTTGTGTGACTTTGGTTTCTTTTAGTTCTTCGGCTGTACCTTCAAACATAATGTCGGTAATACGAAAACCTAAGATGTCGTTAGCTTTTTCAAATAGTTCTTTTGCTAAGGCCGAGTTTTCATATAAGTCTTTGCCCATTCCTGGGAATTGTGCGCCTTGTCCAGGGAAAACGTATGCTTTCATCTTTTTAGTTTAAAAGTTAGGATTTATTTGTTGAAGCAAAACTACTAATTTTAAAGATACTATCTTCGTAAAATAATTAAGTTTGCTTGTAACATTTTGTCGAGTAACCGACCTATAGCTAAAACTCTAAATCATGAAAAAATCGGTACTTGTTGTATTCTTATTCTTAGTTGGTTTCGCATTGTTCTATCTAAATCTCCCTGTAATTCAATATGGTTTTTATGAAATAGGCGTGATTGTTTTGGTGTTGTTGTTTATTTATTTTCTGTTTTCATTGGGAATTAACGTTGATAAATCGGGAAAGAAATTCATAATCGGAACTAAACCTAGTAAAATTTTACTCATCATCATGGGTTTGATTTTTTCCTACTTGACATTAGTTTCCTTATTTACTACAGCTACCATTTTTCATACGTCGAGCTATCAAAAAATGATAGGAAAGGTGGATAATGGAGAAAAAATTTCCGAACATATCGCTCCCATTTCTATGGATAAAATTAGAGTCGTTGATCAGGAGCTGGCTTATTTGTTGGGTGAAAAAGTTATTGGTTCTCAACCTGCTTTGGGAAGTCAAATCAAATTAGGAAAATTTTCCATTCAAAAAGTCAACAATGAATTGTATTGGATTGCGCCATTATTGCATTCCGGATTTTTTAAATGGTTCAATAATAAAGAAGGTACCCCCGGCTATGTTATGGTGTCGGCTACCAATGAACGCGACGTGAAGTTAGTGCAAAATATAGATGGCAAGGCATTGCAAATAAAATACCAACCGAGTTCTTATTTTCAGAGTAATATTCACCGACATGTTTATTTTAATGGGTATTCTACTGTTGGTTTGGCCGATTTCACTTTTGAAATAGATGAAAAAGGAAATCCGTTTTGGGTAATTACTACCTTCAATAAAGAAATAGGATTTTCAGGAAAAAATACTACTGGAATTCTTGTTGTTGATGCTCAAAATGGCTTTACAAAACAGTATTCCATTAAAGATTCTCCAAGTTGGGTGGACCGAATCCAACCTGCTGAATTTATTGAAGAACAACTTAACGATTGGGGCGAATTGGTTAACGGATATTGGAATTTTTCAAACACCGATAAACTGCAAATCACCGAAGGATTGACTTTGGTTTACGGGCAAAATAATAAATCGTATTGGTACACGGGTTTAACTTCTGTGGGAAGTGACGAAAGTGCTGTTGGCTTTGTTTTGGTTGATACCCGAACCAAAGAAACTACGTTTTACAAACAAAGTGGTGCCACAGAATTTGCGGCTCAAAGTTCGGCCGAAGGGAAAGTACAAGAAAAAGGATACAAAGCGTCGTTGCCTATTCCGTATAATATAAACGGAATTCCAACGTATGTTATGACCTTAAAAGACGATGGTGGTTTGGTTAAAATGTATGCAATGGTCGCCATCAATGACTACACAATCGTTGGCGTAGGTAACTCGATGCGTGAAACATTGACTTCTTTTAAAAGCGTTTATAATATGGCTGGAAATAAAATCAATCCAGGTAATGTTACTGCAAAAAAATCCATTTCATCCGTAATTAGTCGCATTCAAAGCGATGTAAAAAACGGCAATAGTTTCTATTATTTTACCATAAAAGATTATCCGAATATATTTGTAGGATCATCACAAGTTTCGAATGAAATTCCGGTAACGGTAGTTGGCGATAGCGTCAAAGTTTCGTTTGATATCGACAACGAACAAGTTATAGATGTGACGAGTTTTGACAATCTGAATTTAAAATTGAAATAAAAAAAGCCCTTCTTGATTTTTAAGAAGAGCTTTTTTCATTACACATAGTTCACAGAGCTTTTCACTGATAAAATCTCTTTAAATCTCTGTGCAATATTGTTTTATTTTTGTGTAAATTTTTTAATAAGTGTTATTAAAAACCATTTTAAAGTTTATTCTGAAATGGCTCTTTTTTAAATAGATGCTATAATGTCTAGCAATTGCTTCTTCAATTCAGGATCTGTAATTCCCTTTTCAGCGTCAAAATTATCATTAAAGTTCGGCAGTGATAAACTGCCTTTTACATCACCTCCTTGAAAAGTGAATCTGTTATTGGCTATTTCTAAAACCGAGCTTCCACCGCGATCTCCCGGTGACGTAGCTAATAAAAGCATGGGTTTTTCTTGAAAGGTTTTGCTGTTGATGCGCGATATCCAATCGAAAATATTTTTAAAAGCGGCTGTATACGCGCCATTGTGTTCAGCAAACGAGATAACAATTACGTCTGCACTACCTATTTTGTGGTAAAAATCGTGCGCCAATTGCGGAATTCCGTCTTCTTTTTCTTTGTCCATCGAATAGATTGGCATTTCGTAATCATTTAAATCTAAAATTTCTGCCGAAGCATTTTTAAATTGATGAGCCGCAAAAGTGGCCAGTTGTTTGTTGATGGATTTTTTACTTGATGAGGCACCAAAAGCGAGTATTTTTTTCATAATTTATTTTTTTAACTGAATATTAATTATTGTTCCATCGGAATTTCCATCACTAAAAACTTTGCATCGGTATTGGCTTTAATTTCAATTTCGGAAGTCTCCCAGATACCAATAGCATCTCTTTTCTTTAACTTTTCTCTATTTACCTCAATTTCACCCTCAATGTTCATGATGTAAAATCCGTTTCCTTCTTTTTTAAGAGTCAATTTTTTAGAGAAATCTTTATCAAAATCACTTAAATAAAACCAAGCATCTTGATATATCCAAACACCTTCGTCATTAGCATTTGGAGAAAGAATTTGTGCAAAGTCATTTTTCTGTTTTGTTACATCCAACGTAATTTGTTGGTAACGCGGTTCCACATTTCTAACTTTTGGAAACAACCAAATTTGGAATAACTTGGTTTGCTGGTCGTGATTGGGATTGAATTCGCTGTGTTGTACTCCAGTTCCGGCGCTCATTACTTGCACGTCACCTGTTTTGATGGTTTCGGTATTTCCCATGCTGTCTTTGTGCGCCAAATCACCTTCTAGCGGAATAGTTATGATTTCCATATTGTCGTGCGGATGAGTTCCAAAACCCATTCCTGCAGCAACAGTATCATCGTTTAAAACGCGCAACATTCCGAATTGCACTTTGTCAGGATTGTACCAACTTGCAAAACTAAAACTATGATAAGCATTCAACCAACCATGATTGGCGTGACCTCTTGAATCTGCTGTATGTAAAACTGTATTTTTCATCGTATTGTAAATTTAGAGATTATTATGGTACAAATGTAAAGAGATGAAGTGATGTGGTTACTTAATGTAGATTAAGAAATTAGTTGCGCAACATTCGGCTCATCATTTTGCTGAAAAATTCAGGTGTAACGCCAATGTAAGAAGCAATATGTTTTTGAGAAAACTGCTGAATAAGAGTAGGATATTTTTTGCAGAATTTTTCAAAGCGTTCTTCTGCAGATAAACTCAAATTATCCATCAACCGTTCTTGGTGTGCAACCAATGAGTTTTCGGCTAGAATTCAGAAAAAACGTTCCAATTTTGGGATTCTTTCAAACAGTATTTCTTGATTTCTTTGGTAATTACAACCAACTCCGCATTTTCTAATACTTCAATAAACAAGTTGCCAGGTTTTCTAGAAATATAACTGTACATGTCGCCCATCCACCAACCTTCGCATGCAAAATGCAATACGTGTTCAATGATGTTATCGTTGATGTTGAAACTACGTAAAATACCTGATTTGACAAAATAGGTACAATTGGCAATTTCGCCCGAACTTAATAAAATGGATTTGGCTTTGTATTGTTTGGTTTCGGTTTTGGATAAGAATAAGTCCTCTTCTTCTATAGATAGTAAAACATGTTTGGCTATATTTTGTAGAATGGATTGCATTAGTTCAAAAGTACAATTAAAATAGATTTTACAGAAAAACATTTTATAAATCTGTTTCATCTATGCAAATCTTTGGCAAATTAGTACTTTTGAGTATTGAAAAATGAGTTATGAAAACTGAAAAAGAAAAAATGCTAGCCGGTGAAATTTACTTCGCTAATGATAAAGTTCTAGTTGCTGAGCGAACAAGTTCCAAGAAATTACTCCATAAACTGAACGTTATCGAATACCTAATGAACGGAAACGCTCGAAATATTCTACGCCAACTCATGCCAAATACACACAAACGATTGTATATCGAACCACCATTTCACTGTGATTACGGTTACAATATTCACTCAGGCGAAAATGTATATTTTAATGTGAATTGTGTAGTTCTTGACACGATGAAAGTCACAATTGGGAATCATGTTTTTTTCGGACCAGGAGTTCATATATACACAGCAACACATCCGCTTGATACTATTCAAAGACGAACTGTAGAATATTCAAAACCTGTTACAATTGGCAATGATTGTTGGATTGGAGGAAATACAGTTGTTTGTCCAGGTGTAACAATTGGTAATGGTTGTACTATTGGTGCAGGAAGCGTAGTTACGAAAGACATTCCGGATAATTCACTTGCCGTTGGTAATCCAGCAAAAGTAATTCGGGCATTACTACCATAAAAAAAGCGGAACTTAATCCGCTATTTTTTAGTGTTTGTGCCCATCGTGAGCATCATGTTTGTGTCCTTCTAAGGGAAGCAATTTAAAACTACTCGCGATAAATTTATTGTCTTTCACTTCGCCAGTTACTTCGGCTTTTCTAACTGCCGAACACATTCCGTCTTTAGCATGAGCATCACCATGATCATTCATAGTCGTTCCTTCAACAAAATAACTTTTTCCATCCATTCGAACGGCTAAATCACAGCCTTTTTTATCTTTCAATCCAAATTGGCATTGGCCACAAGCGGCTTCTACAGTTTGAGTTTTTTGTTGTGCTTTTTTCTCTTGAGAAAATCCTAAACTAAAAGTGAAAAGGAATACTAATGTTGCAATTGTTGTTTTCATTTTTTAATAATTAATAGTTACTATTTGTGCTGCTTTTTTTGCTTGTGCTACAATTTGCTCGATCGGAGTTTGTAAGCTGTTGTTTGCCAGTGTTACGCCCATTCTTCTGTAAGGTCGTGACGTTGGTTTGCCAAAGATACGAAAATCAGTTTTAGGAAGTGCAGCAATTTTTTCGATACCAGAATAGGTAGGATGATTGGAGTTTTCAGAAGCTAAAATTACAGCGCTTGCACCTGCTTTTTCTAAAGTAATTTCAAAAATGGGAAGGCTCAAAATAGCTCGCAAATGCAATTCAAATTCATTGAAGTTTTGCGTTCCAGCAAGCGTTACCATTCCGGTTTCGTGCGGACGAGGCGATAATTCAGAGAAATAAACGCCATCATCAGTTAAGAAAAATTCGACACCAAAAAGTCCGGCGCCACCCAAAGCTTCTGTGACTTTTCGAGCCATTTCTTGGGCTTCATTTATATCAGTATCTGAAATTTGTGCAGGTTGCCAACTTTCTTGATAATCACCACGTTCTTGTCGGTGACCAATTGGAGCACAGAAAAGTGTGGGATTATTGTTTTGAGTTACGGTTAATAAGGTGATTTCCGAATTGAATTTTACAAAAGCTTCCACAATCACTTCGACTACATCTCCCCGTGAACCTTCTACAGCGTAATTCCATGCTTTTTCAATGTCATCCTCAAATTTTATGGTAGATTGTCCTTTACCTGACGAACTCATTAACGGTTTTACTACGCAGGGCATTCCGACTTCCATCACGCCTTTTCGCAATTCGTCTACGGTAGTTGCATAACGATAATTAGCGGTTTTTAATCCGAGTTCTTTGACTGCTAAATCGCGAATCGCTTTTCTGTTCATGGTGAAATTGGCTGCTTTCGCAGAAGGAACTACGATACTACCTTGCTTTTCGTAATCGTAAAAACGTTCGGTTCGAATGGCTTCAATTTCGGGAACAATAAAATCGGGTTGGTGTTTGGCTACTATGCGGTCGAGTTCGGCTCCGTCAAGCATGTTGATGACTTCAAAATCGTGCGCCACTTGCATAGCGGGAGCATTTTCGTAACTGTCAACGGCAATAATGGTTTGTCCGATTCGTTGGGCGGCGATGACGAATTCTTTCCCGAGTTCTCCTGAGCCTAATAATAGTATTTTCATTTTCAATGTATATGTCTGTACTTCAATGTTCAACATTCCTTGTTCGTTGTTCTGCTGTTCAACATTTTTAAATTCAAATTTTTTGAATATAGAACGAGAAGTTCTGATTAGTAAAGTGGTCGTTTTGCGTTAAGGATTGAGGCTTTGTTTGAGCTCTTTTTTATGCAGCGTTAGTGGAATAAAAAAAGCGAGTGCCGAAAGCCTGACCTTTTTGGTAACGCCCTAAATTTTCTTTTAAGCTAACGCCTCTTTAATTCTTCGCAACGCTTCCGTAAGCAATTCTTCGCTAGTAGCGTAGGAAAAACGAATGCAATTTGGATTTCCGAAAGCATCACCCGTTACCGTTGCAACGTTCGATTCAGATAACAAATACATCGAAAAATCGTCGGCGTTGGCAATTAATTTTCCGCGTAATGTTTTACCAAAATAAGACGAAACATCTGGAAAAACATAAAAAGCACCTTCAGGTACGTTGAGTTTTAAACCCGGAATATTGTTGATTAGGCCCACCACTAAATTGCGACGGTTTTTAAAAGCTGCTACCATTTCGTTTAATACGCTCGGATCGGCATCTAAAGCAGTAATTGTGGCACGTTGTGCAATTGAATTGGCTCCAGATGTTACTTGACCTTGCATTTTGGTACAGGCTTTGGCAATAAATTCGGGTGCGCCAATGTAACCGATTCTCCAACCTGTCATGGCAAATGCTTTGGCGACACCGTTTACGGTTATGGTTCTGTCAAACATTCCCGGAATAGAAGCAATGCTGCAAAAAGTGCCTGAAAAGTTGATGTGTTCGTAGATTTCATCGGCTACTACATAAATGCTAGGATGATTTTCTAACACTTTGGATAAAGCGGTTAATTCGTCACGATTGTATACTGAACCACTTGGGTTGCATGGCGAACTGTACCAAATCATTTTAGTTTTGGGTGTAATGGCATTTGTTAATTGTTCGGGAGTGATTTTAAAATCGCTTTCAACTGATGTGGGAACTTCAACCGGAATTCCGCCCGACATTTTGATAATTTCATAATACGAAACCCAATACGGAGCTGGTAAAATGACTTCATCACCATCGTTCAACATCACTTGTGCAATGTTGTATAAAGATTGTTTGGCTCCTGTGGAAACCACTATGTTTGCTGGTTTGTATTCTAAATTATTGTCTCTTTTGAATTTTCGGCAAATGGCTTCTTTCAAATCCATATACCCATCAACAGGCGAGTAGGTACTGTAATTTTCATCAATAGCTTTTTTGGCAGCTTCTTTGATAAAATCGGGCGTGTTAAAATCGGGTTCGCCCAAACTTAAACTGATTATATCTTTTCCTTGTGCTTTTAATTCTCTTGCCAAAGCAGCCATAGCAAGCGTTTGCGAAGTTGATAAATTATTAATTCTATCCGATAATGAATTTTCCATAATAGTGTTGCGAGTGTGCTGTAAAGGGTTGTAAATAAAAAAGACGTACAAAAATACGTCTTTAGAATTAATTTTTTATGCTGAAAGCAAAGGTTTTTGTCCCAATTGTTTAAGATGTTTGAAATGCGCAATAACAGCGCCACGCATCGTTTTGTATTCGTGATAGGGCAAGTTGCACTCTTCAGCTGTTTCTTTTACTATTTTGGCGATGTTGCCATAATGGATATGGCTAATGTTTGGATATAAGTGATGCTCGATTTGGTGATTTAAACCTCCAGTATACCAATTAACAAACCAGTTTTTTGGCGCAAAATTCACAGTAGTAAACAATTGATGAATGGCCCAAGTGTTTTCCATTTCGCCTTCTTCATTTGGTTTTGGATTGCTCGCATCATCAATAATGTGTGCCAATTGGAAAACAATACTTAAAATTAATCCGGCAGTGTAATGCATTGCGAAAAATCCAATCAAAACTTTCCACCAGGTTACGCCTAAAGCCATGGGAAGTACAATCCAAATGGAGAAATAAATCACTTTGGTAATGACAAGTGTAGTCCATAAAATTTTTGGATTCTTAGCTTCGCCATATGAGAGGTTTCTTTTTAAATATTGTCCCATTTGTTTGAAATCGGTAGTTAACGACCAGTTGAAAGTCAACAATCCGTATAGAAAAACCGAATAATAATGTTGAAATTTATGAAAGCTGTACCATTTTGCTTCGTGGGTAAAACGAATCACTCTTCCAGCATCTAAATCTTCATCATGTCCGTGAATGTTGGTGTAGGTATGATGCAAAACATTGTGTTGTACTTGCCAATTGTAAACGTTTCCGGCCAACACATAAATGGTTCCTCCCATGAATTTATTGATCCAATTTTTATTGGAATACGAACCGTGATTTCCATCGTGCATTACGTTCATTCCAATTCCAGCCATTCCAATACCAATTACAATTGATAGTAAAAGGAACAAGCCAAAATGCATATCGGTTAACGTGATAATTAAAAAATAAGGGGTCAAAAAAACCGTGAATAAAATTATGGTTTTTAGGTGCAATTTCCAGTTTCCTGTTTTTTGTAAGTTGTTGTCTTTGAAGTAATTGTTCACCCTAGTATTTAAGGTTCTAAAAAATTTTAGATTATCGTTCTTAGCAAACGTTGGGGTTGAATTTGTCATTAATATAATTTTAAATAGGTTACAAATATAATTATTTAAAATCAGTCAAATCATAAACGAAGGTTAAATATTTCAATACGAAAAGTAGTACTTTTGTTGAAAAAGTAAGTATGGATGAAATTGTAAAGCAGTTCACTAATCTGACCGAGATTCAAACGAAACAATTTGAATTACTGCAAGAGTTGTATGAAGATTGGAATGCTAAAATAAATGTTATTTCTCGTAAAGATATTGATGAATTGTATACACGACATGTGTTGCATTCGTTGGGAATAGCCAAAATAATTGAGTTCAAGCCAGGCACAAAAATTATGGATGTGGGAACTGGAGGCGGTTTTCCGGGAATTCCGTTGGCCATTTTGTTTCCAGAAGTCGATTTTTATTTAATTGATGTTATAGGAAAAAAAATAAAAGTAGTCAATGAAGTCGCTACTGCTTTGGGTTTAACGAATGTAAAAGCCGAGCAAAAACGTGCCGATAGCGTGAAACAAGAATTTGATTTTATTGTGAGTCGTGCCGTAACCAACATGGCTGATTTTGCACTTTGGGTTCAAAATAAAGTCAAAAAGAAACACAATCATGAATTACAAAATGGTATTTTATATTTAAAAGGAGGTGATTTAACCGACGAATTGGCTTCTTTTCCTTTGGCGGTACAATATAATTTATCCAATTATTTTTCAGAAGAATTTTTTGAAACAAAAAAAGTAGTTCATTTACCGTTAAAGTAAAACACAAAAAAACCCCTCTCATGTATTTTGAAAGGGGTTTTCTTCTTGAATAGGTTTTTATCCTTTGATTACTTTTTTTGTACTACTACCATTTTCATTTCCAATGGTAATTAAATACACACCGTTAGACAATGAAATCGGAATTTCCAACTGGCCATTTATGTTTTGATTGTTTACATAAAAAATGGTTTTTCCTAACAAATCAGTCACTGAAATTGTTGCGTTTTCGATGGTATACGATGCATTAATTTGAATTGAATTTTGAATCGGATTTTGTATCCAAATGCTATTTAATGCTGAGTTTTCTGTAGATGTTAAAACTGGATTTAGTATTTCATTCAGTGCAAATGCTAAATTTTGAGTATTTAAAGTCACATGATTTTCATTTACTGTCGGAATGGAGGAAGCAACAAAAGGGGTAACCGAAGTTCCAGTAACAGGAGCATACAAATTATTTGTGCCCGAAATCGCCATCGAGCTCCATGTTGGAATAAATGTAAAGTAATCGGCATTTAAATTATTAAAGAAATCCGTCAATAATGGATCTGTTCCTACTCCCGCTTGAAAAGCAGCAAGGTCAAAACGTCCTCCCGGAGCGGTATCAAGACCAGCCGTGTTTGTTGTAGTTCGTGAATTGGCACTACTTTCAAGTAATGTTAACCAAAAAAGCCCAAAAAATTGTTGCCCTCTAAAACGACTTACTTGGTTGGTTGCATTCACTCCAGGTGTGAATCGCAAATTGATAATAGCTCTTTGTGTGGTCGTTATATTAAAAGTAAAATTCATTACTTCAAAATCGGGAGTGTAATTGGATGTCCCATTGCCGGCACCATTTGAGATGGAAATATTACGGACTGTTGTTGGGAAGCCCATTGCATTGAGTTCGTTTTGAAATGCCGTTCTAAAATTAGGAGTTCCTGTAGGGAATAAAGTAGAAGCACCCGTATTGAATTCAAAAGTGCTTCCTGATTGTAAATGACCTTCAAAGTGATCAATCAACATTTCTCTAGCAGCGGCACTTTTTAGTAAGCCATCTACAATAGGTTGTACCGCAGTAATCGCAGATGGACCATACGCCATGTAATTAAAAAGATGTTGAAATCCAATAGGAACATTGGCGCCTTGATGAGGTGAATCAAAGGAGATGTACAAACGTGTATCGGGATTTAAACTGTTCATTTCCATGTAACGAAGTGCATAACGTGCAATTAACCCACCCATACTTGGACCGATAACTACATTTTTTTCTGTCCCTACTTTTTGAGCATTGATTTGATTTAAAAGTTCAACAAAGATCATTGCATTTCTTTGAATGTAATCCGCTCCACCATCAATTACTGTTGTTGTAGAAGGACGTGTGTATGTAGGAAAATTTAAAATTATAACATCAAATCCTTGCCCTCTCAAATCAGTCGCCAAATTTTGTCCGGTACCATAGTTGAGTTGATTGTAAATAGCAGCAATGTTTCGTGTGTCACCCGGATCAAAACCATCTAGAAGAAATATTGGCTTGTCCAAAACACCATTAGTTGTATCTAAAAAAATATCGTATTGACCTTGCCCCACAAAAGCAGCCGTTTCGGCATAACCTTGAAAAGGAACTGTAGAAGTAATAGTTGTTACCGCATTTGTTTCTATGGATTGCGAATTTCTATTGGCATCTGAAGCAGCATTTGTAATTTCTATTTCAAACGATTGTTCTATGGCTTGGTGATTAGAAAACACTATTTTATAATTAACTAACTGATTGCCATTATTCAGAAAATCAATTTTGAAAGGTTGGTCAAGCATTACTTCCTTCCAATTTTCAGCTTCATTAGCTTTAACATATATTGAAGTAATGCTTATATCTGTGGTGTTGAACACAAAATCACTTTTTAGAATAAAGGAATTAGTATGAGCTATAGCTGATAAAGGCGCAAGCATATTTAAATTGTGTGTGTCAAAAACATCAGTATCTGAATTTATGACCATTTTATTATTGCCATTTAATGAAACAGTGCCGTTTTCTATAGCTGATTTTTTAATCGTTTCAAATTCAGAAATCAGTATTGCTAACGATGTTTGTTTAGAAACAGAACTCACTTTTGCCTCTTCTTTAATCTTATCATATTTAGGTAATGATTGTAAATAATCGGCACGCTGTATTTCGTGATATACCTGATTAAAATACCCAGAAGTGATGGGTATTTTTCGAGTTTCTGTAGCATTTGAAACGCCAAAAACACGATCATAAAGTATGTTGGTTTGGGTTTTGTCCTTTAATAAATCATAGGTTTTATCTTGAGCAAAACCAAATACCGATAGTAATCCGATAAATAATAAAGTAATTTTTGATTTCATAGGTTGTTTTATTTGATAAACGAATATACAAAAAATTAGTTTTCAGACAAATAAAAAAGTCCGAGTAGTTATTTCGGACTTTAATTTTTTCCCACAGATTCACTGATTTTATATCTTTTTAATCTTTGACTCGCGACCTTAAGTCGAACAGACAAATTAACCTATGGTAATTATTGTACTATAATTTTTACTGATTGTTAGCCCAAAAAAGGATAGCGATAATCTTCTGGAGTTACAAATGTTTCTTTAATGGTTCGTGGAGAAACCCAACGCAATAAATTTTGCATTGAACCCGCTTTATCATTCGTGCCCGAAGCTCTAGCGCCACCAAAAGGTTGCATTCCTACAACTGCTCCCGTTGGTTTGTCGTTAATGTAAAAGTTACCAGCAGCATTTTGCAAAGCCGCGGTTGCTTCTACAATGGCGTAACGATCTTGGCTAAAAATAGCGCCTGTCAATGCGTATTCCGAGGTTCCGTCTACTAAGGTTAAGGTCTCCTTCCATTTTGCGTCTTCGTAAACATAAATCGTAATTACCGGACCAAAAAGTTCGGTTTCCATTGTGGTATATTTAGGATTGGTGGTAACTATAACTGTAGGTTCGATGAAGTAACCTTTTGATTTGTCGTAATTCCCACCAACAATAATTTCAGCATCCGAATCTTTTTTAGCTTGGTCGATATAACTTGCTAATTTGTCAAATGAACCTTCATGAATTACAGCGGTGATGAAGTTCCCAAAATCTTCTGGTGAACCCATTTTCATCGATTTTACATCGGTTAGCAATTGTTCTTTTACGGCTGGCCATAAACTTTGTGGAATATAAGCACGGGAAGCTGCAGAACATTTTTGTCCCTGAAATTCAAAAGCACCACGGGTGATTCCGGTTACCACTTGTTTTACATTGGCTGATGGATGTGCCACGATGAAATCTTTTCCGCCAGTTTCTCCAACAATTCGCGGATACGTTTTGTAGTTATGAATGTTATTTCCTATTTTCTTCCAGATTTCTTTAAAGATGAAAGTTGAACCCGTGTAATGTACGCCAGCAAAATCTGGACTAGCTAATACTGTATCAGTAATCATTACAGGATCACCAAAAACAACATTGATAACACCATCAGGGACACCAGCTTCTTTAAAAATATCGATGATGATTTTAGCCGAAAAAACTTGACTGTCGCTCGGTTTCCAAACAACTACATTGCCCATTAAAGCGGCACTGGCAGGAAGATTGGCTGCAATCGCGGTAAAGTTGAATGGTGTAATAGCATATATAAATCCTTCTAAAGGACGGTATTCGACTTTGTTCCATACATCGGAAACCGATTTAGGTTGATCGTTATAAATTTGGGTCATGAATTCAACGTTGTAACGTAAAAAGTCAATCAATTCACACGAGGCATCAATTTCGGCTTGGAAAATTGTTTTCGATTGCGCAATCATTGTAGCGGCATTAATTTTGGCACGATAGGGACCAGCGATTAACTCGGCTGCTTTTAAAAATATAGCTGCCCGGTGTTCCCAAGGCATATTTGCCCATTTATTTCTAGCTTCCAAAGCAGTAGCTATGGCTTTTTCAACGTGGCTTTTTTCAGCGAGATGATAGGTGCCTAGGATGTGTTGATGATCGTGTGGCGCACTCATGTTTTTGGTATTTCCGGTGCGAATTTCTTCGTTACCAATATAATTCGGAACGTCGATGGTTTCGTTCCACATTGTTGCGTAAGCAGCTAAAACGGCGGCTTTTTCGGATGAGTTGGGTGCGTATGACTTTACGGGTTCGTTGACCGCTTTTGGAACGTGAAAAAATCCTTTTGGCATGATGAGAAAATTAAGAATTTAACAATTTATGGATTAAAAGATTCTCTTTTTTGAGAATTTATAGATTCTAAACAAAAGTACAAAGGATTTTTTGAACTTTGGTTTGAATGCGTTATAAAACTTTGTTGAAACAACTTTTGAATACTGTTCGCACTAGCCCAGGTTGCAATGGAAAGCTTTTTTAATGGAAACAATTTATTTTGTTATACTAAAAAAGCGACGGAACGAAGCTATTTTTGGTACTTGCAAAAATATTGGAGACATAAAAAACTTGGAATGGAAAACTGGAATGGCTTCTAATTCAATGCATAAGGAGCACTCAATCGAAATGATGGTACAATGACTTTAAAATTTTTGGTGGAAGTAAAGTTGACCATAGTAAAGAAGCCACGCATCGCTCCGTGTGGAGAAGAAAGCAGACAACCTGAGCTGTACGTATGTGTTTCTCCTGGTTTTAAAACGGGTTTTTTTCCAATTACACCTTCGCCATCTACGATTTCGACATCGTTTAAGGAGTCGAATATTTCCCAATGACGAGCGTTTAATTGCACTGAATCTTTGCTGTGGTTTTCAATAGTAATCTCGTAGGAAAAGGCATAGTGTATTTTGTAGTTTTTGAAGTAGGTGCCTTCAAAACTAGTATTTACAGATATTTTGATGCCTCGTGTTATTTGAGTTACCATGATTAATTTTTTATTTTGTAGCATTCACTATCTCAAAAGAGATAGTGTAAAATTACAAAATTATTAAAATCCGTATATTATTTCAGTATTAAAATTTTGCTAATTTGTTATCTCTGTTGAACTTGCCAATCCTTTGCCGATAACTCTGTCATAACGTTGGTTATTTTCTCGATAATAAACTATGGCAAAATAATTATTTTCTGTTTGAAAGAAGTTACCATCAATTGCTTCATTCTCATCAATTTTTCCAGATTTATCTGCAATAACATATTTATAATTTGTGAATCCTTGTTTGATCATAATCGGTTTTTCGTACAATCCTTTCTTTTGATCGTAATCCATTTTATTTTCGGGGGTCAATTCATAATTATTGAACATGCCTGTTATGTATATGTCTTTATTGCCGTAGTAGGCAGGCGCAGCTAATGAAAAATAGACCCAAGCATAATCGGCTTCAATTTCAGGATTTTCTCGATTAATGCAATTCACCAAAAAGTTTCCGTTGATATCAGGCCAAAAAGTATACGGATTATTGGCTCTCGCATTATTGGTATACAAATAAGAATTATAAAGTCCGCTGTTTGAAGTAACCCGAGAGACGCTATTGTTTGCTCCTAAAATATTTTTATTTTCAAAAAATAAATATTCATTTCCAGCCCAAAATTGCGTTTCAGTATCGTACTTGTAAATCAAATCATTAGCAATAGTAAACATGGGTTTTATATTGGTAATGGCGTTGTCAAAGCGTCCGTTTTGCATGAGTAATACTTTTATGTTTTGCAGCGGACTTTGAAAATTAATTATATTGGATTTAATGCTAAATTCAAGGTTGTGTTTGTATTCAACGTTACGAACGTCGCGAGCTCTTTTAATTTGTAAAGGCACGGAAACGATATTTTCAAATAAAATAAATTTTCTAGAAAAAACAACTATTTTATCTTCATTAAGTATAGAAATGATATAGTTGCCGCTAACTTTTAGTTGGGATAATCGATTAGGAAAACTAATTTTATAATGCGAATAAATTTGTAATGCATTTACTGAATTGGAATACTCTTGAATGCGTTGGTCGTCAAAACCGTTAAGATATTCGTTTTTTGATAATTGCGAAGGCTTCCAATCGTAATCGTAATGACTTATTTGATAGTAATAATTGTCCTCTGTGCCATGCAAATCGTCAAATTGCAATTGAAATGAATCGCCCAATTGAAAAATTGGAATTTGGTTTTGACCCCCTTGAACAAACGAAATGGTTTTGATGTGATAAGGTGGTTTTACTTCTACATCTTGAGCCGACACAAAAGTAAATGAGAAGCATATTAAAGCAATAAAAAGAAATTTTTTAAACATAATTGTAAGTTTATGGAATGTAAAGATAACGAATTATTCTATCTAAAAGTGTACCATTATGGCAGTTAATGTGAATTTTATTATAAATTAATATTAGTCTTTTCCTACAATAAAAAGAAATTATTTAAGTTTATCAAGTGTAACAACCAAAACAACAGATATGAAACACCTAAACAAAACCCTATTCTTTTTATTGGCCTTGCCACTTTCGATTGTAGCGCAAGATTTGAAAGAAACGGATCTAATTCCCATAGACACAAACGTTAAAACCGGGAAATTAAAAAACGGATTAACGTATTACATTCGCAAGAACGCCAAACCCGAAAATAAAGTCGATTTGCGATTGGTTATCAACGCTGGTTCTATTTTAGAAAATGACGATCAACAAGGATTGGCACACTTTATGGAGCACATGTGTTTCAACGGAACCAAGCGTTTTCCTAAAAATAAATTGGTTGATTACTTGCAGAGTATTGGTGTAAAATTCGGTCAACATTTAAATGCTTACACTAGTTTTGACGAAACGGTGTACTTTTTACCTATTCCTTCTGATAGTCAGGATAAATTAGAAAACGGATTCAACATCCTCGAAGATTGGGCTTTCAACGCCAATTTAACTCCAGAAGAAATCGACAAAGAACGCGGTGTTGTTTTAGAAGAATATAGAATTGGTTTGGGTGCCGATAAGCGAATGGAAGACCGTTACATTCCGAAAATGATGCACAATTCGCAATACGCCAATCGTTTGCCTATTGGTAAAAAAGAAGTGTTAGAAAATTTTACCTACGATAAAGTAGTATCGTTTTATAAAGATTGGTACCGTCCGAATTTGATGGCAGTAATTGTTGTTGGTGATATTGATGTGGCGCAAATGGAGCAAAAAATCAAAGATCATTTCGAAAAATATCAAAATCCAAAAAACGAAAAACCACGAAAAACATTTGATGTTCCAAATCACGCAGCAACTTTTGTAGCTATTGAAAGTGATAAAGAAGCTTCGGGAACTCAAATTCAATTGTTGTATAAAGACAAAGGTTTGCCAAAGAAAGTGGTTACTGTGGCTGATTACAAAAACAATTTATCAGAAGGTTTGTTTACAGCGATGTTGAACAACCGATTGGATGAGTTGACCAATTCGGCAACACCACCTTTTACCTACGGATTTTCATACCACGGCGGCACATTTTCAAGAACTAAAGAAGCCTATCAATCATTTGCTATGGTGCAAGAAGACAAGCAATTAAGTGCTATAAAAGTTTTAGTAACTGAAAACGAACGTGCAAAAAAATATGGTTTCACACAAAGTGAACTCGATCGTGCCAAATCAGATATGATGACGCGTATGGAAAGTTCGTTTAAGGAAAAAGACAAAAAAAATTCGGAAGACTACGTTTGGCAATACCAGTCTCATTTTCTTGATCAATCGCCAGCACCAGAAATTGATTGGTCATTGAAAGCCACAACCAACTTATTACCAGAAATCGGATTAAAAGAAGTGAATGGTTTCATTAAAAATTACATTACTGACGAAAATAGAGTAGTAGTTATTACAGCTCCAGAAAAAGAAGGCTTGAAAAAAGTAACCGAACAGGAAGTTTTAGCCGCTTTAAAAGTAAATCCAGATGAAGTAACACCATATAAAGAAGAAGCGTTAGCGAGCAGTTTGATTCGAAAAGAAATCAAAGCTGGGTCTATTGTTAAAAAAGAAAATGACGCTAAAATTGGAACGACAACATTGTTTTTATCTAATGGAGCTAAAGTAACCTACAAAAAAACCGATTTCAAGAACGACGAAATCATGATGGAAGCCATTAGTTTTGGTGGTTCTAACTTGTATTCGAACGAAGAAATGAAGAAAGTGCAGTTTGCTAATGGCGCATTAACGGAAGCTGGTTTTTCGGGATTAAAAACCAACGATATCAATAAATTTATGGCTGGGAAAATTGCAAGTGTGAATCCGTACATCAGTAATACTACCGAAGGTTTACGTGGAAACACTACACCAAAAGATTTGGAATATCTTTTTCAAATGACACATGCTTATTTTACCGATTTAAATAAAGATGTAGAAGCTTATGAAGGATATAAACAAAAACAGTCGGCATTTTTTGACAACATGGTTTCGCAACCTACTTTTTATTTTCAACAAGAGTTGTATACCTATTTAAATAAAGAAAATCCACGATTTAACGGATTGGTTCCCAACGCAAAAACTTGGGCAACAACCGATTATGATTTGGCGTATGCTAAATACAAGGAACGTTTTGCCAATGCTGGCGATTTTGAGTTCTTCTTTGTTGGAAACATTGACGATAAAGCAGTAGAAGCGTATGCTGCAAAATACTTAGCCTCTTTGCCTTCTTCAGAAAAAAGAGAGAAAGCAATCGATATGGGTTACCGAATGTTGAAAGGCGATATCAAAAAAATCATTAACAAAGGAACTGATCCAAAAAGTACAGTGTCTGTAATGTTTTATGGCGATGCCGAATATTCTTCAAAAGAAGCAGGAAGTATAAGAGCATTGGGAGAAGTATTGACTATTAAATTAATCGAGCAACTTCGTGAAAATGAAAGCGGCGTTTATGGTGTTAGCGCCAGAGGAAGTATGAATAAAGTGCCTTACGGATCGTACAGTTTCAATATTGGTTTCCCATGCGGACCTGATAATGCTGAGAAGTTGACGACTTCGGCTTTAAACGAATTGCAAAAAATAATCGATAACGGACCTGTTGAAATTGATGTTGCCAAGTTTAAAGAAGCGGAGCTTTTAGAATACAAAAAGCAAATTAAAGAAAATAGGTATTGGATGAGTAATTTTACTCGTGCGTATACGAATGGCATTAGTGCCAATGAGATACTAGAGACAGAAGAAAAAATTAAATCTATAACCGGGAAAGACATTCAGGACGTAGCAAAGAAATACCTTACCAAAGAAAAAGTAGTTGCGATTTTAATGCCTGAAACGAAATAAAATGTATTGATATCAAATTGTTAGTTTAATACTAAGCACTTTATAGTGTCACTTAGTAAAACTTCTAGAAATATTTTTTTGCCACAGATTCACAGATTTGAAAAAGATTTAAAAAATCTGTGAATTAGTGGCGAAATTTCACTAACTAATTTTTGTAGCAAATTGGAATAATTTCTCCTTTTGCCAAGCAGTATTTTTCGACCAATTCGGCCGAAATTTTCGAGGTATAATCTTCTTCAACAACAATAAAACCAATACTTCTTAATTTATCAAAATAATCGCGTCCGTACACACGAACGTGATCATATTGACCGAAAATTTTAGCACGCTCTTTTTGATCGGTAATAGTATCATCAGAAAAGGTGTTAGCTCGAGATAGATCTTGTGGAATTTGAAAAATGCCCAATCCACCTGGTTTTAATACACGATACAATTCTTGCATGGCTTTGGTGTCATCCGGAATGTGTTCTAAAACATGGTTACAAAATATAATGTCATACGCATTGTCTTCAAATGGTAAGTTGCAAATATCGGCCTTTACATCGGCCAAAGGCGATAGCAAATCGGTCGTCGTATACTCGATATTGCTTTGCTTTTTAAAGCGTTTGTAAAATTCTTGTTCAGGAGCAAAATGCAATACTTTTTTCTTTATTGAAGCCGTAAAAAAATTGGTTTCGTTTTGCAAATACAGCCACAATAAACGGTGTCTTTCTAACGATAACGTACTTGGCGATAACACATTGTTGCGTTGATTTCCGTAACCGTAAGGCAAAAACATACGAAAACTTTGTCCGTCAATAGGATCGGTGAAACGACTTCCTTTAAGTAAAAACGCTAATATTGGGCGCACCACAATACTCAGTCTAATTAATATCGGACGAGGAATAGTGTTGAGTATGAATTTGAATATTTTTTTCATTTTTTATTTTGACACGAATTGCACGAATTATCACAAATTTGTATTGCTTTAAAAATTTCACAAATTTGAAAACTTCGTTTGGTTGTTGTAGAATAACTTTTTTAATTTATGAATGTTTTGCAATTCGGGTTAACTTTTTATTCATAAAATCATTCGTTTGTACTTTAAACTGTCTTCTCCAAAATTGACTAACAAACCTAGTTTGTTTTTAAAAGAAGCTAAATAATTTAATGTTTGTTTTATATCGTTTGTGGTAAGTTGAGTTATTGCTTTTACTTCAAAAATTATTTCTTCATGAACCACAAAGTCAGCATTGTATTTTCTTGGTAAAACAATGTCTTTGTATTGTATTCTATATTCTTTTTCTCTTTCAAACGGAATGGAGTTTAATTTAAATTCATATTCTAAAGCATCTTTATAAATAACTTCACTATGTCCTTTTCCTAAAATTTTATGTACTTCCATACACAATCCAATAATTCTGTAAACTTCTTCTTTTAGATAAATTTCTTCCATGGCAAATAATAATTATTGAAATTTCGGCGTATAGTAATTGGTGATAATTGGTGATAATTGGTGCAATTCGTGTAAAATCTTAAAGTTTGATGGAACGAAACTCGTCTTCCTCATCACTCACAATTCCCAAGGCATCATACACATATTGAAAAGTCGAAAGTAATTCGGGTTTTCCGTTAATTAACGCCACATCATGTTCAAAATGCGCGCTAGGTTTACCATCCGCTGTCAAAATCGTCCAACCGTCTTTGAGTTGTTTGATGTTTTTGGTTCCCATGTTGATCATCGGTTCAATAGCTACCACCATGCCTTCTACAAATAATTTTCCGCGTCCTTTTTTTCCGTAATTTGGCATTTCCGGATCTTCGTGCATTTTTCGTCCCAAACCATGTCCTACTAATTCACGTACTACACCATATCCATTGTTTTCACAATGCTTCTGAATCGCATTTCCAACATCTTCAACACGATTGCCAATTTTGAATTCGCGTATGCCAATATAAAGACTTTCTTTAGTCACTTTCAACAGTTTTTTTACTTCTGGAGCCACTTCGCCAATTTCAAAACTGTAAGCATGATCACCATAAAAACCGTTTTTCAACACACCACAATCTACCGAAATGACATCGCCTTCTTCCAAAGGTGCGTTGTTTGGAATGCCGTGAACGACTTGTGCATTCGGACTCATACACAATGAATTTGGAAAATCATACAATCCTAAAAAGGCAGGAATTCCGCCATTGTCTCGGATGAATTCTTCTGCTAATTTATCCAATTGTAACGTAGTTACGCCAGGCTTAATGACCTTAGCTATTTCGCCTAAAGTTTTTGAAACCAGCAAGGCACTTTCGCGCATCAATTCGATTTCTTCTCGAGTTTTTTGGATAATCATGTTTGTATATTGAAAGCGCAAAAATAGTGAAAAGTGTTTGGTTTTCGTTTAACTGTTCGTAAAATTTACTAATTCAAATAGTTGTAATTTAGCACGATTGATAAATTTTTTACAACATGAGTTTTATCATATTTTAAAAAAATAACCGATTTTAACTTTGTGAAAAATTAAGGTATGAGTAAATATGTAACTGCTGATGAAGCGGTAAAAATTGTTAAATCAGGTGACAGAGTTTACCTTCAAGCGGCGGCTGCAGCGCCCACAATTCTTGCTAACGCACTAACAGAAAGAGCTTCCGAATTGCGAGATGTAGAAATCTGTCATTTACATGTCGAAGGAGAAGCACGTTACGCTAACCCAGAATTAAGAGATAGTTTTCACGTGAATTCTTTTTTTATTGGTGCTAATGTTCGACATACTCTACAGGCCGGAAATGGTTCGTATACGCCCGTTTTTTTGAGTGAATTGCCTAATTTATTTCGGAAAAATGTATTGCCTATAGACGTCGCATTTATACACGTTTCGCCACCGGACAATCACGGTTATTGTTCGTTGGGCGTTTCGGTAGAAGCTACAGTGGCAGCCATTGAGAACGCAAAAGTTGTTGTAGCTCAAGTCAATCCACAAATGCCACGAACATTTGGCGACGGCATTTTACACGTGTCTGAAATTGATTTTTTAGTTGCCGTCGATTCGCCCATTTACGGTCACGAAGTAAAACCTTTTACCGCAGAAGAAGAAAAAATTGGTGCGTTCGTAGCATCATTAATCGAAGACAAAAGCACTTTGCAAATGGGAATAGGTTCCATTCCGAATGCGGCGTTGAGCATGCTAAAAAATCACAAAGATTTGGGTTTACACACCGAAATGTTTTCAGACGGTGTAATTGATTTGATTGAAAGCGACGTAATCAATTGCAATTATAAAGGCACCTTGCGCGGAAGAGTATTGGCCACTTTTTTGATGGGTTCTAAACGATTGTATGATTATGTCGACAACAATCCATTTATTGAAATGAAAGAATCATCTATGGTAAACGATACTGCTCGCATTCGTAAAAATCCAAAAATGGTAGCTATCAATTCGGCCATCGAGGTCGATGTCACAGGTCAGGTTTGCGCCGATTCGATAGGTCCTAAAATGTATTCGGGAGTTGGAGGTCAAATGGATTTCATTCGTGGTGCTTCGTTAAGTCAAGGTGGAAAAGCTATTATTGCCTTGCCATCGGTAACCAAAAATGGTACGAGTCGCATTGTTCCGTTTTTGAAACAAGGCGCCGGAGTTGTAACTACAAGAGCTCATGTGCAATATATTATAACTGAATATGGCATTGCCGATTTGTACGGAAAAACATTAAAACAACGCACCATCGAATTAGTCAAAATTGCACATCCCAATCACCAAGAAAACATTGAAAAAGGATATTATGAAATGCTTAAACATTTTTAGAAGCTTTAAACATTGCAACGTTTTTAAATCTTTTTTTTGCTCTTTATCTTTTGTGAAAAGCTAGTCTGGGTTGGCCATTATTTTAAACAATTCGGCATTCGAAATAAGATAGCGATTCTCCAAACTTAAAGCCGATAATTGCGTGCTGACTAAGTTGTTTTCTCTTGAGTTGATCAAAAAAACAGAACTCTCCCCAAACGAAAATAAACGTTCTTCTGAACCTAACATGATGCTATAATCAGTAACTAAATCAGATAACAATTGACGCTGTTTTTCAAGTGAATTGATTTCAGTTTGTTGCGCATTTATTTTATTTTGGAGTTGCAAACGCTCTATATCTAAGTCAAATTGGGCGTCTTGAATTTTAAATTTTGCCATCTGCAATCCGCCGCGCTCTTTCCTTAAGAATATTGGAAAACTAAAATTTACACCTAATTTGTAATTGTTAAAATTGGAGTCACTCCAATAATTGGGTTCTGACAAATAATGATAGCCTAAATCAATTTTTGGTAATAACGAATTCGCTTTTAGTTTGCGATCTACTTCTAGAATAGCCAATTTGTTTTGTAGCGAGTTAATTTTTGGATGGTTTTCAATTGATGGATTGGCTATTAATAAATCGTTGGTACGTAATGTTTCTTTTATGGTTTCTTCTAATTTTTCTTCCGGAATTATATCATCTTGTAACTCAAGAGGCACATTGTTATCCAACCATAAAAAGTTGGAAAGTTCTAATTTGGCTTTGATAAGTTTGAGTTGTGAATCTTCTAAATTTAATTTTCGGTTTCTTACAATTATTCCGGCTTCAATACTGTCAATAGCTGGTTTATCGCCATTTTTGATCAAACTGGTAACACCAACAAAACGAATTTCAGCATTTTTTAAGTAGTTGGAATACAGTTGTACTTCACTGAAATTTCGCTTCCAGTTGAAGTAGGCAACTGAGGCATTGTAAAACACTTCGATGGTTTGCAATTTTCTTTCGGCTTGACTTAATTGCACCTGAATTTTCGCCTTACGTAAATCGGCCATTCGTTCGTTAATAAATAAGCCTTGTCCAAGAGGAACGCTAATTCCCATTGAAGTTAATCCTTGATTTGGCATCGTATTTTGCGGATTTAAAAAAACGCCTTCACTGTTGTCAAAACCTGCTTTTATTTCGATTCCGTACCAAGTCGGAATTTTAAAACTGCTATTTAGTAGCGAAAAATATTCGCTGTTTTTAAACTGTTTTTTATCAAAATCAACTTCAATTTTAGGATCAAATCCACCTCGTGCCATCATTAAATTAGCTTGAGCGTTGTTGATTTCAAGGTTGGCGCTTTTTACCATTGGATGAAACTTTTTTACGTACCCTAAATACTCATTGTAGGTGAGTTCTTTTGGATTTTTTTCTTGTCCAAATAGTGCGAGACTAAAACATAGCCATAATACGAATTGCTTCATTATTTGTTCTCTTTAGAAAGTTCAGTTTTAGGTTGGTAATAATTGGGTGGGAATCCGTTTAGTGTTCGCCATAATTCAAACCAAATAGGAACATTATCCAATAAAGCTAGTGTTTGCGCTCCCGATCCGATGCTAATTTGTTTGGGCCATGGGTCTTCTTCTTTGTCGGGTGCAATTAAAACTCTGAACTTTCCATTAGGACTGATAAAATTTTCAACAGCAACAATGCGGCCACCAAAAGTACCGTAACTCATGTTGGGCCAGCCCGAAAAAACAATAGTAGGCCAACCATCAAACCAAATGCGCACTTTTTCACCTTTGTGAATTAGCGGTAAATCGGTCGGCGATACGAAAGTTGCAACAGCAATATCATATTTAGAAGGCATGATGCTCACAATTTGCGTTCCTTCTTTTATGGTTTCACCAAGTCCCGATTGTATAGCTCGATTGACATAGCCATTTTGGGGCGCTTTGATATAATACATTCCGTTTCGTATTTGATAATTTACATATTGATTTTGCAATTTGGTTACTTGCGCTTCGGTGTCATATTGACTACTAAGCGCTGTAAATTGATCGCTTTGTGCTTTTGAACTTTTTTCGGCATATTCTGCACCAATCCTATTTACTTCGACTTTGGTGTTGATTAATTCATTTTTACTGGCTAAAAGTTTGTTTTCTTGGGTGATGATTTTGGCTTCAACTTCTTGTAATTTCAACCTTTTTTCTTCAACATCGGTTAGTGGTTTTAAACCTTCTTTATTAAGCGTAACGGCACGATTAAATTGGGTGTTAGCAATTTTTATTTGTGTTTTCACCGCTTCCAAATCCATACTATCGCTTTTCACTTTCAGAATCGATTGACGAATTTTATTTTGTGCTTGTTGTAATTTGAATAGTTTTTCATTTTCAATGGCATTAATTTGTGCAGTTAGAGAAGTGATTTTTCCTCCATATGATTGCACTGCTATTTGTTTAGCATCGACTTGGTTTTTGGTATTTTGTACTAAATTAGGATCGAAATATTCTTCTTTAATCTCAGAAATGAATAAAATTGTGTCTCCTTTTTTTACGTAATCACCTTCTTTTACATACCATTTTTCTATTCTTCCTGCTATTGCAGAATGAATTGTTTGTGGTCTTTGATCGGGTTTTAATGTGGTAACAGCTCCAGAGCCCGATATGTTTTGTGTCCATGGTAGAAACAAAATTACAAAGCCAATAATAGAGACATATATTATTATTTTGTTCAATATTTTATAATGCGGTCGGTTAGCCAAACTCCTTACAGTGCTATATTGTTGAATGTCTTCGGTTATCGGATTTTTTTTAGAGATATTTAGCATGGCTTTTATTTTTTTGTGTCAGCAATTATTTTTCCGTCTCTCATAGTAATTTTTCTATTGCATTTTTGACTCCAATACTCATTTTTTGAAGAAACTATAATGGTCCATTTGTTTGTTGGATCTGTAATAAAATCAACAATTTCTATGGTGGCAATTTCATCCATTTTATCCAAAGGCTCTTCGTAAAAAAGAATTTTAGGTTTATTTACAATACTTCTAGCTAAGAGTATTTTTTGAGCATTGGAAGAGGATAACTGTCTTCCGTCAGGGAATATTTTGGTATCTAACCCTTTAGGTAGTGTTTTAATAAAAGCACCAAGTTTGACACTTTCTATTGCCCACTTTACATCGTCATGAGTAACCAGCGGATTGTTGAAAGTGATGTTTTCTAAAATTGTACCTTCAAATGGAGTTTCACCGTGTGTGATTGTCCCTATTTGAGAGCGGTATTGTGCTAAATCAATTTTTCGATAGGTGTCATCATTTATAAAAAAGGATCCAGACGTGGGTTGCATCGCGCCTGATAAGATTCGAATGAGAGTTGTTTTGCCAGAGCCATTATTTCCGTCGAGATAAATTTTTTCCGACTGTTCGATTTTCAAATTTATTTTGTCAAGCACATCAATTGTTGAATCAGGAAATTTGAATAGTAAGTTTTCAATTTCTAAGCTAATGTTGTTAAAGCAGTAGTCTTGATTTTTAGATTGAGGTTCTTCAATTGTCAAATCTACAATTTGACCAATTTTTTCGACAGAGGTTAATACATCGTACAAACTTTCCAATGCCATGATTATTTTTTCGACCGAGTTAATTACCAACAAAATAATGATTTCGGCAGCCACGAACTGACCAATATTCATTTGCTGATTTAGAACTAAGTAACCGCCAATTAGCAACAAACAAGCAGTAATAATTACTTTAAAAACGATCAATTGAGTAAATTGTCTTTTAATTACTCTGAAATGCTTTTCACGGTATATAATATATTCTTCAACTAAAATATTGTTTTTGTTAAGTGCAAAATCGAAATTGTCTTGCTTCCTAAAACTAAAGCTATTTCGTGCTATTTCTTGCAACCAACTTGCCACTTTGTATTTGTATTTTGATTCTTTTAAACTAGAGGCTAATCCTGGCGCATACGAGAATTTAAAGATGAAATAAAGTAATGAAAGTAAAAGTATTCCGAACAGTATAAAAAACGGATGGTACAGTGATAATAAGATGATTCCAAATAAAATTTGTAACAAGGCTGTTGAAAAATCGATGAGTAATTTTGATGTTCCTTTTTGAATGGAGATGGTGTCAAAAAAACGATTGGCCAATTCAGGAGGATATTGATTGTATAATTCTTCGAATTTTATTTTAGGTAATCGGTAGCTGAATTCAAACGAGGAGCGTACAAATATTTTTTGTTGTAAGTTTTCGGTTATTCGTAGTTGCATTAATGATAAAATGCCAACCAGCGCAACACCAATAACTACAATTACGACTAATACTATCCATGAAATGCTTACTCTTCCCGCTTGAATTAAGTTGACGATTGCTTGGATGCCCAGAGGTAAAGACAAGCTTACTAATCCGGCAAAAATGGCGTAAAAGAAGATTTGAGTTACATCTCTACGGTCAAGTTTTAGAAGACTCAAAAATCGTTTTAAAGGCGTTTGGTTCATAGTTATTGCAGGGTGTTTTCAATTAAATTAATATAGAAGTCGGTGGGAGAAACACTAGAATTACAATTCGTTATTGTTTTTAAGTGATCTTTAAGAAAGTGTTGATGTAATGCGCCTTCTACGATTGAAGAAGCCAAACTTTTAGCAAATCCATATTCTGGATTTACCGCTGTTATCATTTCAACTATTCGATTAATGACTCTTTTGTACACTAAAAAGAAACCCTCTTTGTTCTCTTCGTCAACTTCTTTGGTGAGTAAGGTTTTAGTAAACTCTTGGACGATTATTTTATTTAAAATGGATTCGTTAACGTGGAAGGTTGCGCTGTCATCTTCTACTTTTTCAGTAACGATGCAAATGCCTTTTTTTAGGCGTTCCATTGGATCGGAAACGTTGGTTGTTGCAAAAGCCAGTTTGTATTCAATCCAACCCCAATACCAGGTGGAGAGGTATAACATTAATTTATGTTTGCTTTCAAAGTACCGATAGATTGAACTTTCATTAGAGTTTATTTTTTCACCTAGTTTTTTGAAAGTAAAATTTTCAAAGCCGATTTCATCAATTAAAAGAATGCTTTGTTCGATTATTTTTTTTCCCAATTCGGATGTTTCAGGATTTTTAACATACAATTTATCGTTAACCGAAATGATGATGTTTGACAGTAAGTTTTGCATAATAGAGAGTTATATGTCTTGTTTATTGGGTTGGGTTTTCATTTGAATTACGTCAACTAAAAACGCAAAAGCCATTGAAAAATAAATGTATCCTTTTGGTATTTCAAACTGAAATCCTTCTGCGATAAGCGAAACGCCAATCATCATTAAAAAGCACAAAGCGAGTACTTTAAATGACGGATGTTTGGATATAAATGCGCTAATTGGTTTGGATGCGAAAAGCATGATAACAACTGTAACAATTACTGCGGTGTACATGATCCAAAGGTCATTTACCATTCCCACCGCTGTAATTATAGAGTCAACCGAAAATACTAAATCTAATAAAATTACCTCGCCCAAAAGTTTGCCAAAAGTTCCTTTCTTTGGGAGTTCAGCTTCATGTGAATTGGCAATTTCTGTTTTATGATAGATTTCTTTTGTGCTTTTGTAAATTAAAAACAAGCCCCCTAGAATTAGAATTAATCCTTTTCCCGTGAAGTCAATTTCGAAAAGTGAAAATAATGTTGTATCTAATTTTAATATCCAAGAAATAAAAGCGAGTAAAGCCAATCGCATAACCATTGCTAATCCGATACCCCAAAAGCGCAATTTATTTCGTTGACTTTCTGGAAGTTTGTCTGCTAAAATGGATATAAAAATAATGTTGTCTATTCCTAAAATTACTTCAAGTGCAATCAAGGATAGTAAAGGAATTAGTGCATCGATCATAGTATTTGGGTATTAGAAATTAATTTTAAATCCGAAATTCAAATTTTTTAAGTCTTGAAATTCGGGTTTGATGTTATTTTCTTTTAAGTCGAGGTATTTCAGATGGTCTAAAGTTTCTAATTTTGGAACTTCCTTAAATTTATTATTGTTCAAATACAACGATTCTAAGTTTTTAAAACGCATTAACTCACTTGGAAGTGTTGACAGGTTATCGTTTTCTAGATGCAGTGATTTTAATTTTGGAAGTTTAGATAATAGTAAAAGTGTTTTAGGAAGATTCATGTTTTGGTCATCATTTAAATAAATTTCTTCCAAATTAGTCAAATTAGAAAATCCTTCAGGTAAATTCGTAAAGTCATTACTACTTAAATCAATTGTTTTTAGGGATTTAATTTTTGTTATTGCTAATGGAATTTCTTTCAGATGATCGCCTTTCAAGTTTAAATACTCTAGGTTAGTGAATTTCGTCCAGTCCTCATTTGAAATAATGATCTTTTGATTGCTAAGATTTAATCTAAGTACTTTTTCTGGCTCTTTTAATGCCTCATTTATAGATGTATATTCTTTTGCTTTGTTACTATTTTGACCCACCACCATCGTGGTTGTGATTGTAAATAGTACAATTGGGATGTAAAATAACGCTCTCATTGTAATATTATTTAATGTTAAAACAACAAATTTAATTGCAAATATAATAGTAATGCTATTAAAAATGTAATTTTAACTTTTATTTATAAAAAAGACAAAAAAAAGAGACTCAAATTAATGAATCTCTCAAAAGAAGTTTTACATTACTTTACAGTAACGATTTTCCTGTCATGACTGCAGGTTTTTGAATTCCCATTAAGGTTAAAATAGTAGGAGCAATGTCGCCTAAAACACCATCATGAATGGTTTTTAAATCTTTATCAACTAAAATAATCGGCACTGGATTAGTAGTGTGTGCCGTATTTGGTGAACCATCAGGGTTGATCATTGTTTCGCAATTGCCATGATCGGCAATGATAATTGTGGTGTAGTTGTTTTGTAAAGCAATTTTAACTACTTCTTTAACACAAGCGTCTACAGCTTCGCAAGCCCTAATCGCTGCTGTCATCACGCCAGTATGTCCAACCATATCGCCGTTGGCAAAATTCAAACATACAAAGTCAACCTCGCCTTTATTTAGTTCAGGAATTAACGCATCTTTTAATTCAAAAGCGCTCATTTCGGGCTGTAAATCGTAGGTGGCTACTTTGGGAGAGTTTCGTAAAATTCGAGTTTCACCCACAAATGGTACTTCGCGACCGCCCGAAAAGAAAAAAGTAACATGAGGGTATTTTTCTGTTTCGGCAATACGAATTTGCTTTTTATGGTGTTTTTCGAGAACTTCACCAAGTGTTTCGGTAAGGTTGTCTTTGTCATAAATTACATGAATATTCTTGAAGGTATCGTCATAATTGGTCATGGTCACATAATACAAATTTAATTTGTGCATGTTGAATTCGTGGCAATCGCTTTGTGAAAGTACTTCGGTTAATTCACGTCCTCTATCGGTTCTAAAATTAAAGAAAATAACTACATCGTCTTCTTCAATTTTTGCCAAAGGTTGGCTGTTTTCATCCACCATTACCATGGGCTGAATGAATTCATCAGTTATATTTTCGTTATAACTTTGCTGAATACCTTCAATAGCGTTGGCGCAATTTTTTCCAGTGGCATGTACAAGTAAATCATACGCCAATTTAACGCGCTCCCAACGTTTGTCTCTATCCATAGCATAATAACGACCGATGATAGTAGCGATTTTGGCCGTCGTATCTTTAATGTATTCTTGTAAGTTAGCAATGTCGAGTAATGCCGATTTCGGATCTACATCGCGTCCATCAGTAAAAGCATGAACAAATACTTTCTCTAAACCATATTCTTGAGCAGCTTCCAATAAACCGTATAAATGAGAAGTATGCGAATGAACGCCACCATTAGAAACCAATCCTAAAAAATGCACTTTTTTGTTGTTTTCTAACGCATACTTAAAAGCATCTAAAAGGGGTTTTTCTTGGTGTACCGTTTTGTGTTCTACGGCCAAATTGATTCGGGCTAAATCTTGGTAAACAATTCGTCCAGCACCTAAATTCATGTGGCCTACTTCTGAGTTTCCCATCTGACCTTCGGGTAAGCCTACATTCAAACCATCGGTGCGCAATTGGGCATTGGGATATTGTGAATACAAACTGTTTATAAAAGGAATGTTGGCATTATCAATAGCAGAAACTTTAGGATCAGGCGATTTACCCCAGCCATCTAAAATCATTAAAATTACTTTCTTATTCATCACTATTTATTTGTAACAAAGATATGGTATTTTGGAGCGTAACGTCACATTGAAGTTGTTGGAAGCTTTTTATCGCAACGAATTGTAATCTATAAAATAACGTATGCTAATCGAAAAAACATGCGTTAATCTATCGTTATTGAGTACATTTTTCAAATTGTCTGAATAATCGGTGGTGAATTCTCTACTAAAATCCACAGCATTGTTTCGGTACAGTATCGAAATTTGACTGCCTGGCGCAAACCACCACGAATAGGACAAATCTAAATTCCATGTATTGAAATTGGAATTTCTATTGGTTAAGTAGGTCGTATTATGCAGTAATGAACCATCTTCTTGAAGTGTCAAAATATCGTTATTTAGAGCGTAAGATAGGTAATGGCGGACCGATAAATTAAAAGTCATCAAATCGTTTATCGAATATTTTCCAACAACCGTATTTGAAAAAGTAGTTCGGTTTCTTCGTGTAAAAACGACATCCGAATTATCGTTGGCAATCCATCCTATATTGTTGTCTTGTTTGTTGAAATTGAATTCGTAAATGAGCGATAATTTGTTGCTAAAACGATATCTTGGCGCAAACGAAAAACCATAGTTCAATCTATTTTTTTCATTAAAATAGGTAAAAGAAGGTTGAATGTCTATCGCAAATTTTCGTGCATAATTAGAAGAAAAAGTAAAAGTACCATTGTAATTGTCTGGAATGACCACAAAACGTTGTTGGTTGTTATTTTGCGCTTCATAAAAATCATACGTATTGATTGGTTTAACTACAAAACTGAGTCCGTAATAGTCGTTTCTTTTTTTAGTAGTAAGATTAAAATTCAATGACGAATACGCCGCTTGTACTCTTCCGGTTCTATTGTCAAATTCTGAATATTGGTTAAAATTCACCGAAAAGGCATTGATGTTGCCAACGGAATTTAAAATTCGGTAACTCGAATTGAGATACACATTATGAAAGTGCGTAAGAAAATTAATACCTAAATCATTGATGTCATAATCTGTAGAAACATATCGACCTCCAACCGAATAACGGTATTTTCCGCTTGTTTCTTTAAAATTAAGAGAGGTCGAATAGCCTTTTTTAGAGTCATCTCCTAATTCATTGATGTAACTGTATTTGTAATCACCACTTAAGTTGTAGGTGTTTCTTCTGGTGTTTAAGTCGAATAACAGTGCCGAAACGTTGGCGTCTCTAAATTCACCGTTTCGTGTAACGTTAGTGTTTACAAAACTCACAGATGAATTTTTTCGAAACCGCTGATCCAAAACAAACACATTAAAATTTGCCAAAGGTTCTACCACTTCTTGACGTTCTTCATTCGTGACCGTGTTTCGAATATCCGCATACGTTTTTTTTGTTATGCCATTCAGCACACCTATTCCGAGTCCATTTTTAGTACGTCCTGAAATTTTTAATGCGTTTAATAAATTTACAAATTCAGGATATTTGGTCACTTCTTCATTGGTGTCAAGTGTTGGAAAAGCCGACGGACTTCCACCAATCCGTCTAGAATACAATAAATTTCCTTTGTTGAACAATTCGGTACCTTCGGTAAAAAACGGACGGTTTTCGTTGAATTGTTGTTCAAACGGACCCAGATTCAGTTCTACTTTATCGAAAGCGGTTTGTCCGAAATCAGGGACTAAAATCGCATCCAACGTAAAAGCATCACTCAATCCATATTTAATATCTAAGCCACCTTTTAATTCGCCTTTTGTTTGTTTGGCATCGTTGTTTAAATAAAAAGAAGCGTACGGAATTAGAAACAATCGCGTTGGGGTTTCTATATTTTCAATACCTTCTAAAATACCAGCTTGATTGGCTTCGGTTGCAATTTTATTATCGAGTAAATTCCACGTAAATTGTTGTCGCAAACCTCTAATTTCGCGATAAAAATTCAATCCCCAGGTTTGTTTTTTTTCAGATGAAAAGCGCAAAGCGGCATATGGAATTTTCATTTCAACCACCCATCCATAATCAGTTATGGCTACTTTACTATCCCAAATGGCATTCCAAGATCCGTCTTCTTTATTGATGTTGGTATACACAACGTCTTGTTGCACACCGGCAGCACTAACAAAAAAACGAAATTCTTGTTGTCCGTCGTTGTATCCGTTTATAAATACACCAAAGTGATCGGCATTACCAAAATTGTCTCTTGTCGTTAATTCTCGCGTTATAGTTTCGGGTTCATTGTCATACATTATCGCTGCAACGTATAAAGCATCATGAGCGTAAACTACTTTTACTTCGGTCTTTTTTTCGGGCAATTCAAGTTTACCATTGTCCGGAGCAAGCATTTCAAAATTTGTAGCAATAGCTGCCGATTTCCATACTTCTTCTTCAAATTTGGCATCAATAACTATTTTTTCGTTGGTGAAATTGGTTACTAATGTTTTCTTCTCAGTCTGAGCAAAACAATGCAAAGAGATAAGAAAAAAAAGAATTTGAAAATTAAACTTTGGGGTCATTCACTAATTTTTTACATGCAAATATAATTTTTATTGTATTTAATACAAGTATAATCTCTTAAACTGTATTTTAAGTTTTGCTTTAACAAAACATTATAAATTATAAGAAAAATAGTATAATAATCTAAATCTTTTGTATTATATCGTTTAAAATATTCACTTTAACGAACATTTGTGATAAAAATCATTTATTATAAGACGGATATGTTGTACCATTGTATTCCCCAAGTTTTAATATTTAATAAATAACCTACGTATTTATGATATACCGATTTTTATTAGCATCAGTTTTTATTTTCATATCGTTTAATGAAAAGAAACCTACACGTTTTATTGAATATGCTGTCGTAACCAAAGAGACCAAGTTAGTAACTCCCGAAGAAAGTGTTTATAATGCTTTAAACGCTAACTCCTTTGATATCCCTACATTCGAATGTTTTTCAAAAGCGTTACAAGGTTTTCACAAATTAAAAGAATCAGGAAAAGTGAGTAAAGAATTCTTAACTATAGTAGATTACAGTTTACCTTCCACTGTAAAGCGTTTGTGGATTATTGACATTAAGACCAATACCGTTGTATTGAATTCGTTAGTTGCTCACGGAAAAAATTCGGGAGAAAATTTCGCCACTAGTTTTTCAAATAAATGCGAATCCAATAAAAGCAGTTTAGGATTTTTTACCACGGGTGAAACCTATGTTGGAAAACATGGTTTATCATTAAAATTAGACGGATTGGAAAATGGCGTAAACAATATGGCTCGAACACGTGCAATTGTAATGCATGCTGCTGATTATGTAACCGAAAATTTCGCAAAAGCACATCGCCGATTGGGTTTAAGTCACGGTTGTCCGGCTTTACCGCCTAATTTAAGCGCAAAAATAATTTCGACTATAAAAGGCAAATCGTGTTTGTTTATTTATCATCCTTCTTTGTACAATGCAAATACTTCAAAATTAGTATCGTAATTTAGCATACAATTCGGCGTCCAAACAATAAATGTCTTCTCTAAATTGGAGTATACCTTGGTTTTCCCAAGCCGTCCAATACAACTGATGTACATATACATCGTCTATAACTTTAATGACAATCGTTTTTAACTCGGGTTTTGGAAACACTTTCTTTTCAATTACTAAATTTGCATTTTTAGCTAAAAGTTTAGCATTTTTCTTCGCAATAGCAAGCTCTTTTTCTTTTTGTAGTTTGTAGTAATATTTGATGTCTGTTGTGTCAGCAACTCTTTTTAATGACCATTTGGTTGTGTCGTTAATAATATGGACTGCCATTTCTAAAGGTTTTTCTAAACGCACACAACCCGAACTCAAAGATCGGTTACTAAATCCAAAATAATCACGGTGATTGGTGTCGTGTAAATACACCGAATATTTGTTAGGGAAATTAATTTTCATTACTCCCAAAGCGTTATTCCGTCCAGGGTTTTGAACGTATCTGTATTTGTAAGCATCTGATTTTTTCCAGGAATATGGACTCACTTCTTGGTTTTTGTTGTTTAAAATAACAAGACCTTTTTTTCTAAAAACACTTCTATCTTTTTCGGCTTCTGGATAAATGTCTTCTCTTAAAATAGTAGGAGGAACGGTCCAATTGGGATTTAAGTTGATGTTGGAAATTTTTGATTCCAAAATAGGTGTTTTTCTAGTGTCTTTCCCAACAACAATGCGTTGTGATTGCATTGTATCGTTGTTTTTAACCGCAACTATACTGTAATCAGGAATGTTAATCAACAAATAATGGTTGCCAAAATCACGGGCAAACCATCTCCATCGCTCCATGTTGGCGATAATCTGTTCTTTGCGGTGACGTTTGTAATGATTCAAGGCGTCAATTGTGCCCCTGCCAATTACAGCATCCGGTTTTAAACCATGTCGCGTTTGAAAAATTTTGACCGCTTCTTGGGTGTTTTTATCGTAAAGTGTCGACAAAATAGTGTCTTTCACTTTCATCTCATTCCAATACATCAAACGTTTTTTGATGGTCGGAATGTATTTGTTTTTTTTGTTGGGAAGAATGCGTTCTTTCAAATCGATAAGTCCAATTTTTGTATCATCCGGAAACTGTTCTATTAAATGCAAAGCCGTTTTTAACTTCTTATATATCGTATGATTGGGTTTGCAGTTTTCGATTGTTTGCTTAAAATCGGTATGATCAATGCAATCAAACAGCAACGTATTAACATCGGTAGTTTTTTCTTTAAGATCCCAATCTTTGTATAGGGCTTTCGGATTTACTTTTCCGTTGCACAAGTGTTTAATATATAATTGTATACTAAGCGTAAGTTGCAAGTCAAACTTAATTACCAACGAATCCGCCAATTCATTATAGTTCGACTGCCATGCTTTTAATTGCTTAGCATTATAATCTTCGGGTTCCAATCCTTCGTTTTCGGCAGCTGCAATTTCGTTTAAAATAAAGGTTCTATTTTCGAAATTATCCCAAACAATTTCATTGTTGTATTTAGCATAAAAAGTTTTTAAATCGGCATTATCGTGATTGTTAATCAACAAAGTGTCGATTTTTAATTTCGGATTTGAAAACAATGAAAAGTCAATAAAAGACGCATTCGCAGAAGAAACTTCAATAATGTCATTTCTCTTGCAACTTAGTAAAACGATACATAAAAGTATAAAGTAGTTTTTACTCATAGGCACTACACCATTTTTTTATACATAACCGAATGCCATCCAATATCCTGAATTAAAAACGGCGCTTCCGATTTTTGATAGTTTAATTTTTCATAAAAACCAACAGCCGATTCACGTGCATTGAACCAAATTAATTCTGCATTTTGCTCCAAAATATACTGTTCGCAATGCAAAACCAACTGCTCGCCAATACCTTTTTTTTGAAAGACATCGAGGACTGCCATACCTCTAATTTGGTATTGTTTATCAGCATTAAATGTACTTTTTTTATTTTGATAAACCGACACAACACCTATTATTTTTTTATTAACAAATGCCCCAAAATGTTGGGTTGTTGGCAGATCATCACCTTCAAAAAAGCAAGTCTCAATTGGTTTTCCTTCACGTAAAACAGGATGTCGAACAGCAAAGGTTGTAGTAAAATCAATTTCTCTAATTGTTATCATAAATTTATAGGGTATTGTAAAACATAACAAATTAATACTAAAATCATTACATGAATTTAAATTTGTAAAATAAAAAAGTAGTCAATTTTTTTTAAAAAAACTTGCATCCAATATAACTAATGTTCTATATTTGCACCTCACAAAAAACGAAGTTTAATTTACATCGATGTTTTGTGACAAATGCGGAAGTAGCTCAGTTGGTAGAGCTCCAGCCTTCCAAGCTGGTTGTCGCGAGTTCGAGCCTCGTCTTCCGCTCTAAAGTCTCAAACTATGTTTGGGACTTTTTTTTTGGCGTTTCGCTTCCTTCGTTGCGTCGGGCTTTTCGCTCTATCTTTTGCTCATGCTTCGCAAAAGGATGCCGCTGCAATCCCTAACGCGAACTATACTTTAATCCATGACAAATCCGTTTCCGATGCCAATTCTTCTGCATCCATTCCTTGTCGAAACAAACGTGCCGTTAATTCACCTTTCAAAATAATTCTATTTCCAGTAACTTCCAGCCAACTACCTTCTCGTAAACCTAAAACCGGAATGGCATTAAATGCATGAAATTCCTTGATTCGGGTCTCACGGGTTTCACCCATGTGTTTCGATTGTAAATCGGCGTCGAGGTAATGCGGATTCAAATTAAACGGTAGCAATCCCAATGTCGCAAAACTCGGCGGATATACTACAGGCATGTCGTTTGTCGTTTGCATCGAAATTCCGGCAATATTGCTGCCGGCACTTGATCCCAAATAGGGTGTTCCACTTTTTACAACATCTGCCAAAACATCCATTACTTTATTTTCATATAGTTGATTGACCAATAAAAAGGTATTGCCACCTCCAGTAAAAATGGCTTCTGCATTTTTAACGGCTTCCGGAGCATTTTCAAACTCATGAATACCACGAACCTCAATACCAATTAGTGTAAAAGTTGTTTTTACCCGTGCAGTATATTCGTCATGTGTCATTCCGCCTGGTCGAGCATACGGAATAAAGAGTAGCGTTTTGCACGATTCGAAATGGGTTTTTAAAGTGGGTAATAAATAGGATAAATAGTCACCTCCGTGAAGTGTTGAGGTACTCGCAATAATTAATTTTTTAGTCATTTTTACTATTTTACTTTACAAAGCTACAAACTAATCGTCTGAATATTAACATAAATTTACAATAGCTTTGGCTTATTTTTTTGATAATATTAAAATACATTTACACACCATACGATTCAAAAGAACAATGATTAATCATTACAAAATTATTTTTATTTTAATCTTTACAGCTTTTACAACCCAAGCCCAACAGCAAACAGTAAAGGTTTTAAAAGGAAAAGTAATAGCCAATTCTTATGATTTAGATGGAATTTATGTGGTTAACTTACGCTCCGATGTTTCGACACTAACAGAGAATGCTGGTTACTTTTCTATTCCAGCCATAGAGGGTGATACTTTATTGTTTTCCCATGTTCAACTCAAAGGATTGAAAATAGTACTAAAAAAAAACGATTTTGATGTCCCTCTTTTTTTTGTAAAAATGGAAGTACTATTACGTCAATTGGATGAAGTTACTATCAATCAATACAAAAACATTAACGCTGTTTCATTGCGAATTCTATCAAAACCTGCCAAGAAATATACTCCTGCTGAACGAAAATTACGAACTGCGGAAGAACTTCATTGGTACAGTCCATTGTTAATTCCAGTAGGAGGAATGAGCGTTGACGGAATGATCAATTCTATATCAGGACGGACTGCCATGTTACAAAAGGAATTGGTAATCGAACGAAAAGAATTCCTACATAAAAAAATCACCGACCAATTTAAAGAAGAATATTTCACAGAAATTTTGAAAATTCCTGCTGAATACGTCAAAGGATTTCACTATTATTTGGTGGAGGACAAAGAATTTGTAGCCGCTCTAAATGATAAAAACACCACAATGGCAACTTTTATCATTAACCGATTAGCTGTCGATTATTTGCAACTTTTAGACAAAAAACAATAATTTTCTTTACTTTTGAATGATGAAAAAAGCAGTCCCATTTTTTCTTTTTGTAGCGCTTTTAAGTTGTTTTGCTTTTACAACGCATAAGTTTTACACTGCGATTTATCAAATCAATTTTGTTCCAAACAAAAAAATGGTGCAAATTACCACACGTATTTTTGCTGACGATTTAAATGCTGCTTTAGAACATAAATTCCGCAAAAAAACAAGTTTAGGTACAAAAGCAGAAACAACAGAAGACATTGAGTTATTAAAAAAATACTTAGTCGAAAAATTTACTATCAAAATTGACGGTAAATTAAAAACCATGAATTTCCATAGCAAAGAACTTGAAGACAACATTCTTATTTGTTATTTGAGTTGTAAAGATATTTCAAAAATAACATCACTTGAAGTTGAAAATACCATCATAACTGAAATTCATGGTGAACAACAAAACATCATTCAAGCCAATTTTAACAATAAGAAGGGCAGTCTACTTTTAGGCTCAGAAATCTTTAAAGGAATGTTAAAATAGTACTAAATGACCTTGTCTCTTATAAAAATAATTACTTTTAGCTCTTTAATCCAAGAATATTATGAATAGAATAATTACACTATTATTTGTGTTGCCTGGTTTTATATTTTCACAAGAAGTGCCAACTACGAAAGCAGCAAGTGAAAAAAATACCGACAAATTCAAACAGATGTACGATTTGATGGCAACGCCTAATATGTATCGCACCGCTTCTGGAGCACCAGGTCCCGAATATTATCAGCAACAAGCCGATTATAAAATGGACATTGAATTGGACGATAAAAACACCAAATTATACGGTCAAGAAACCATTACTTATACCAACAATGCTAAAGAATCACTCGATTATCTTTGGGTGCAGTTGGATCAAAATCAAAATTCACGCAAGTCACTTTCACCTTTGGTAGAAAACAGAAAAACCGATCCAGCAATGGGCGTTCAAGGGTTTTCTCGTAAATATTTGGAAGAAGATTTTGACGGTGGTTTTATTATCGAATACGTTAAAGATGCGCTGGGAAAACCGATGAAATATATTGTCAATCAAACGATGATGCGGATTGAATTGGTTACTCCATTAAAGCATAAAGAAAAAATTTCTTTTTCTATAAAATGGTGGTACAACATCAATAATTATACCATAGATGGCGGGCGTTCAGGTTATGAACATTTTGAAAAAGACGGAAATAATTTATATGTTCTTGCGCAGTTTTTTCCTAGAATGGCAGTTTATAATGATGTCGAAGGTTGGCAAAATATGCAATTTTGGGGTTCAGGCGAATTTGCATTGCCTTTCGGAAACTATGAAGTAAATATTACCGTTCCTGCTGATCATATTTTAGAAGCTACTGGAAGTTTAATCAACCGAGGCGAAGTCTTCACTCCAGCCCAATTGGCCCGCTATGCGCTTGCTGAAAAGACCTTTGACAAACCCATAATGATTGTTACGCAAGCCGAAGCCGAAGCCGCTGAAAAAGGGTTCTCTGATAAAAAGAAAACCTGGAAATTTAAAGCTGAAAATGTTCGTGATTTTGGTATCTCAACGTCAAGAAAATTCATTTATGATGCTATGGCAGTGCAATTGGACAGTCGAACTACAATGGCGATTTCACTCTATCCGAAAGAAGGAAATCCGTTATGGGAAGAATACTCTACTCGAATGGTAGCACATACGTTAAAAAGCTATTCTAAATATACGTTTGATTATCCGTACCCAAAAGCGATATCAATCAATGCGCGTGATCAAGGAATGGAATATCCTATGATTTGTTGGAATTTTGGTCGCCCCGATGAAACTGGAAAATATTCGGATCAAACCAAATACGGTATGTTGGGCGTAATTTGTCATGAAGTCGGACATAACTTTTTTCCAATGATTGTCAATTCGGATGAACGGCAATGGACTTGGATGGATGAAGGATTGAATTCGTTTATGGAATATTTAGCCGAATCGACTTTTGAACTTAATTTCCCTACACGTCGTGGACCAGCAAAAAATATTGTTCCGTATATGAGTGGCGATCAAAAAGGATTGGAACCAATCATGACCAATTCAGAAAGTATTCGTCAATTTGGAAACAATGCTTATGGAAAACCAGCAACAGCATTGAACATATTGCGTGAAACCATTATGGGACATGAATTGTTTGATTATGCTTTTAAAACGTATTCCAACCGATGGAAATTCAAACATCCAACGCCTGAAGATTTTTTTAGAACTATGGAAGATGCCTCGGCAGTCGACTTAGATTGGTTTTGGAGAGGTTGGTTTTATACTACCGATGCGACTGATATCGGAATTAAAGAAGTAAAAAAGTATTTTGTTAGCAACGAACCGTCGAAAGAGGTTGCCGAGTTTTTGAAAACTAGAAGAAGACGCGATTCCAATCCAGGTAAAATGGTGTACATGATTGCCGACGGTAGCGAAGATTACAAACCTGAAATGAATAAGCCCTTCAAAATTTCCGATTACAAAGATTTAGACGAATACGTAACGGCCAATTTCACTCCGGAAGAGCGTGCCAAATTAAACGAACCTAAATATTTCTATCAAGTCACTTTTGATAAACCTGGCGGTTTGGTCATGCCAATTATTGTCGAGTTAATTTACGAAGATGGTACGACAGAAACGCAAAAGTTTCCAGCACAAATTTGGCGTATGAACGATAAAGAAGTAACGCGTACGTTTGCTACTCAAAAAGCGATTGTTAAAATTCAATTGGATCCAAAATTAGAAACTGCCGATATCGATACCACTAATAACACTTGGCCTAAAGAAGAAGTAAAGTCGAAATTTGATTAAATTATGTTTTTTTAATGGTTTTTCACTTTTCGACTTTGTAACTTTGTAGTCTTAAAACAAATAAATTATGTTTGGAATAGGAGGAGGCGAAATGATTTTTATCATTTTTATCGCTTTGATGCTTTTCGGTTCAGATAAAATTCCGGTTATTGCCCGCTCTTTGGGTAAAGGAATGGCGCAATTAAAAAATGCGACCAACGAAATAAAAAGCGAAATATCTAAAAGTGCCGAAGCCAATGGTTTAGACACTTCCATAAAAGATTTAACAAGTACTTTTAATATTGAAGTAGAAAGTATTAAAGGTAGTTTAGATACCAATGTGACAAATCCACTCGATAAAATGAAAGAAGATATCGAAGCAGCCACCGGTCCAATCAAACGCCAAATGTAATGCTCGAAAAAATCGTAGCACTCGATAAATATCTGTTTGTTTTTCTCAACGGATTGGGTTCTGAAACCTATGACGGTTTGTGGTTGCTCATTACCAAACAAATAAATTGGATTCCGTTTTTTTTACTACTTGCATATTTACTTATTAAAAATTTAGGATGGAAAGCATTTGGCTTTGTGATGCTTTTTATCGCTTTGCTTTTGCTAGTAGGCAACGAAACGGTTGAATTTTGTAAAGTTGTTTTCGAAAGACTGCGTCCGTGTAACGAACCCGAATTAAAAAACAGCATTCGCATTGTTCACCAATCGGATTCGTTTAGTTTCTTTTCAGGTCACGCCACCAATTCGATGGCAACCATGACATTTGTCTTCTTAATTCTAAGAAAATATTACAAGTATGCTTTTTTGGTATTCTTGTATCCACTAATTTTCGCTTACAGCCGAATTTATTTGGGTGTACATTACCCAACGGATATTTTAACAGGATATACTGTTGGCGCAACCATGGGAGGATTATTTTATAAAGGCTATCAGTATTTTATAAAGCGTAAGTCCAGTTAAAGTACTCTGCTCACCGTTAATCCGTCGCGTATGGGAAGCAATACCGTTGCTACTCTAGGATCATTTTTCAACAGTTGATTGTATTCCAACAACACTTTCGTGGAAATATCATTTGGATGTACTTCTTCAACTACTTTGCCACTCCACAATACATTGTCCGATAAGACCACACCGCCTTTGTTCATTTTTGGAACAATTAAGTTAAAATACTGAATGTAATTTTCTTTATCGGCATCAATAAAAACCAAGTCAAATTGCATATCAATAGTCGGAATAATTGCAGTGGCTTCTCCCAAGTGTTGCACAATTTGATTTCCCCATGGCGACAAATCAAAATATTTTCGCTGAAAATCGATCAATTCTTCTTTAATATCAATAGTATGCAAAACACCATTTTCTCGCATGCCTTCACACAAGCACAAGGCCGAATAGCCGGTGTACGTTCCGATTTCGAGAATGTTCAAAGGCCGAATTAATTGTGACAACATGCTCAATACTCTTCCTTGAAAGTGACCACTCAACATTCGTGGAAGCAGCACTTTTTGGTAGGTTTCTTTGTTGAGTTTCGCAAGTAGTTCAGGTTCGTTTTCCGAATGTTGTTCGATGTAATTTTCTAAATCGTCTGAGAGGAAATGCATGATAACTAATTTTAAATCGGTCCAAAGGTAGTAAATAATCCAAGCTTGTAATTAATGTAATCATTGCCTATTCTAATTTAAATGTTATTTTTAACATCTAAACAATAAGCAATGTCGAAACCTTTATATGTACTCGGAACCGGACTTTCACACAATGGTTCTGCTGTTTTACTTAAAGACGGTAAAGTATGTGTAGGTATTGAAAAAGAACGTCTTAGTCGTAAAAAACACGATGGAGGCAACGATTCACTCGCTATTCAGTATTGTCTCGACGCAGAGGGAATTACTTTAGATGATCTTGCAGTTGTGGTGCAATGTGAAAATTTCACACTGCCTGACCGAACGCATTTTAAAGGCAAACGCCTTTTTGAAAATACAACACTTCCCAAAATTATTGATATTTCGCATCATTTGGCACATGCATACAGTGCCGTTGGAACTTCGCCATTTTCGGAATGCGCGGTTATGGTGATTGATGGATGCGGAAGTCCGTTAGATCAATTTATTGCCTTGCATCCCGAACAAAAGCATTTGCTTGATCCTGTATTTTTTGAGGAAAAGCAAATGCAATGTGAAAAAGATAGTTTCTATTATTTTGACGGACAAAATCTTATACCACTCTACAAAGATTTTAGTACAATGAGTTCGAATTCGACCAATGATTTTCGACTTCCTACAACCCAACATTCGATAGGCGGATTTTATGCTTCAATTAGCAATTACGTTTTTGGCGATATGGATGATGTGGGAAAATTGATGGGTTTAGCTCCTTTTGGCACTTCAGAGGATTTTGATTTTGAAGCCTTTGAATTCCAATCGGGACGCTTGTTTGTAAAAGATACTTGGCAGAAGCATTTTCAAAAGCCATCGAAAGGATATGGTCATTTTAAAACCCATTTCAATTATTATGCGAATGTGGCCAAGTGGGCTCAAGAACAAGTCGAGAAAGCGGTGGTGTTGTGTATCAAAAATCGATTAGAACAATTTCCGCATCTAAATGTATGTTATACTGGTGGTGTGGCTTTGAATGCAGTGGCCAATGCAAAGTTAATAGCATCGAATGCAGCACAAAATAATTATTTCGAACCCGCTGCAGCCGATAATGGTTTGGCGTTGGGTTGTGCTTTTTATGGTTGGTTAGCCTATTTAAAGCAACCCAAAATGAAGCATGATGGTAGTACTTGTTTTGGAAAAAAATATACTAAAGACGACATTGATTTGGCGGTTGCTCATTCTAAAAATCACTATTCTATCAGTCATTATGTAGACGAAGAGAAACTGATTTCCTATTGCGCTTCTCAATTGTACAATGGTAAAACAATTGGTTGGTTTCAATCGGGTGCAGAATTCGGACCACGATCATTAGGTCGACGAAGTATTTTGGCACATCCAGGAATAAAAGGTATGAAAGATCATATCAACAAAAACATCAAGTTTAGAGAAGATTTTCGTCCGTTTGCCCCCGCTGTTTTACAATCAAAAGTACACGAATATTTCGAAAGAGGCAACGACAGTCCCTATATGATTTTAGTAGATAAAACACGAGAGGAATGTATAGAAAAATTGTGTAATGTTACCCATTGCGATGGTTCCGCTCGAGTGCAAACCATAGAAGAAAGTTGGAATCTATTATTTCATAAACTAGTTACAGCTTTTGAATCGCTTTCCGGAATTGCCGTAGTACTCAATACAAGTCTCAACCGCAAAGGAATGCCAATAGTCGAAACTCCGAGCGAAGCTTTAGAATTATTCTCAGAAACCGCACTAGATATCTTGGTTATTGAGAATACAGTTTTTGAAAAGCAACCGTAATCCGCAAATTGTTTTTACATTTGCACCATGATCGAGAAAAAAGACATCCGTGCCCAATCGAAAGACCAACTCCGCGAATTTTTTGTAGCCAATAACGATAAAGCGTTTCGCGGAAATCAAGTCTACGAATGGTTATGGAGCAAAGGCGCGCATAGTTTTGATGATATGACCAATGTATCTAAAGAAACTCGAACAATGCTCGAAAGGCATTTTGTAATCAATCACATTAAGGTCGACCAAATGCAGCGCAGTGAAGACGGAACCGTTAAAAACGCCGTTCGTTTGCATGATGGTTTAATTGTAGAAAGTGTTTTGATTCCGACCAACACCCGAACCACAGCCTGTGTTTCAAGTCAAGTAGGTTGTAGTCTCGATTGTAATTTTTGCGCCACAGCACGTTTAAAACGCATGCGAAATTTAGAACCGGGCGAAATTTACGACCAAGTATTAGCGATTCATAATGAAAGCAAATTGTACCATAACCGACCTCTTTCTAATATTGTTTTTATGGGAATGGGAGAACCGCTGATGAATTACAACAATGTCATCAAAGCGATTGCTATGATTACTTCCGATGAAGGATTGGGAATGTCACCCAAACGCATCACCGTTTCTACTTCTGGAATTCCGAAAATGATTAAAAAAATGGCTGATGATGAGGTGAAATTCAAATTGGCAGTATCCTTACATTCGGCTATTGATGAGGTTCGAGCACGAATTATGCCGTTTAGTTCTAACTTTCCACTGAAAGATTTACGCGAAAGTTTAGAATATTGGTACCACAAAACAAAGAGTAAAATTACATATGAATATGTAGTTTGGAGAGGTATCAACGACAACAAAGAAGCCATTGATGCTTTAGTTAAGTTTTGTAAATACGTTCCGTGTAAAGTCAATTTAATCGAATACAATCCGATAGATGATGGTGAGTTTCAACAAGCTTCCGACGAAGCAATTGATAATTATATCAAAGCTTTAGAACGACATAATATTGTTGCAAAAGTCCGCCGAAGTCGTGGCAAAGATATCGATGCAGCTTGTGGTCAATTGGCCAATAAGTCATAAAAAGAAAAAAACGTCCCATTTTACTGGGACGTTTTTCTTAACTAACCTTTTTATAAATTTAATTTCCTATAACAATAGTATAAACATTCCCATTGATGGTAAATAGTGCTGTGTTATCACAACTTCCCGTTCCGTAATCTAAAGTAGCAGCATTGCCATTTCTAACAAAAGTGATTACACCTTGCACTAGTAATGGTTTGTTTACCGCAACACAACTCATTTTCACTAATAATGGCGTTGTAATAGTACTGTTTTGAACGGTTGTGTTCGGATAGGTTGTAGTCCAACTTCCCGTCACTTGATATACATTGTCGTTCCAAGCTGGAGTTCCTATTCCTTCTACAATTTCTCGAACACGTTGTCCTATTCTCGTATAGGTATTTCCATTTGGGAATATAGCAATCAAATCCATATTCATGGTGACAATTGGATGACTAGGTGAACTTACAGTAGCAGTGGTCATTACTCTTGTAAATATTTTGTTGCCAATATATTGAATACCGTTGTGATAAAAATTATCAAAAGTATAGGTTATCGTGTGCGAGGTAGCGCTTGGCTGATAGGTGAATGTGATAATTATTTTTCCTTTTACAAAGTTTCCGTTATTCAACAAACATCCTACGGTTCCAAAATCAATTGTTTTGGTTACCAGAGTTCCCGGAGTTATTAGTGTTCCAAAAGCAGGCACACGAGTAACAGTTGCACAAATAGCCAAAGTAGATCCGTTTTCTGTCGTTCTTCCGTTCAAAGTATTAGAATAGGTATTCGCTTCTTCCTCTTCTACAATATTAGATACATCATCATTAGCGATGTCAATTTTAGCATTTATGCCTGCTTCTTCAGCGGAAATAGACGACTCATTCTTGTCGTCTTTGGTGCAGCTTATCATTGAAATAACCAATGCTAAAGCAAATAAAATTTTTGATACTTTTTTCATAATCATACTGTTTTGAATGTTAATGGTTGTTACTAGTAAATCGTTAAATTCTATAGAATATTGTATAAGAACACCATAAATCAAAAAGGTTTAATGTCATCTTAAAATTTTTTCAAAATAGGCGGATTGTTGTATCTTTGATTGCGAATGAATATTATCTCACAAATAAAACAGCCAATCCAGGAGGAGATGGAACTTTTCGAAAAGAAGTTCTATGAATCGATGTCATCTAAGGTGGCGCTTCTGAATCGAATTACGTATTATGTAGTGAATCGAAAAGGAAAGCAAATGCGGCCCATGTTTGTGTTTCTTACTGCCAAAATGCTTTCTGATGGAACCGTAAACGAACGAACCTATCGTGGCGCTTCGGTTATCGAACTCATTCATACTGCTACTTTAGTCCATGATGATGTTGTTGATGATAGCAATCGCCGACGTGGATTTTTCTCTATCAATGCCTTATGGAAAAATAAAATTGCCGTTTTAGTAGGAGATTATTTATTGTCAAAAGGCTTATTGTTATCGATTGATAACGGCGATTTTGATTTGTTGCGAATTATTTCGGTCGCAGTTCGTGAAATGAGTGAAGGCGAATTACTTCAAATTGAAAAGGCTCGACGACTTGATATTACGGAAGATATTTACTTCGAAATCATCCGCCAAAAAACAGCTACACTTATTGCCGCTTGTTGTGCGTTGGGAGCCAAATCGGTTGTTGACGATGAAAAGCAAGTCGAAACCATGCGCAAGTTTGGCGAATTAATTGGAATGGCATTTCAAATCAAAGACGACTTATTTGATTATACCGATGAAGCCATAGGGAAACCTACTGGAATTGATATTAAAGAACAAAAAATGACTTTGCCACTAATTTATGCGTTGAACAATTGTTCAACATCTGAAAAAAGTTGGTGCATCAATTCAATCAAAAATCATAACAGAGACAAAAAACGAGTGAAAGAAGTCATTCAGTTTGTGAAAGACAAAAACGGACTCTCGTATGCCGAACAAAAAATGGCAGAATTTCAAAAACAAGCTTTAGATCTAATTCAAAACTCCCCAAATTCCAACTATAAAGACAGTTTGATTTTGATGGTAAATTACGTAATTGAGAGAAAAAAGTAGTTTATGTATCAATTAGTTAATGTAAAAATGTACTAATTTTACTTAACTTAACTAATTCATTTTCAATATCATAATTTTCTAAATTAATAATTTTCACATTTTTATATTGTTTTATGCAACGTTTTTGCAACTCAACTCGTCTATGCTAATAGAAGTCTGTTTTAGAGCAAATCTAAAATCCAAAATCTGAAGTCTACAATCTCACTATATGAAAGTAATCAACTTACATCAAGAAGAAAAAGAACTCATCGAATTGGCAGTCGAAAACAACCGACACGCTCAGCAAAAAGTGTATTCGAAGTTTGCTCCAAAAATGGTAAGCGTTTGCCGACAGTATATAAAAGATGTTCATCAGGCCGAAGATATAATGATTACCGCTTTTATGAAAGTGTTTACCAATTTGAAAAACTTTGAACACAAAGGCAGTTTTGAAGGATGGATTCGACGCATTATGGTCAACGAATGTATTTCGTTTATTCGAGTGCAGAAAAAAGTAAAATTTATTGAGGATGAAACGTATTATGAAGAAAGTTTCAACAACATCGATAGTCAGTTTTCAGTAGAAGACATTCAGTATTTAATTGACAACTTGCCCGATGGATACAAAATGGTGTTTAATTTATTTGCGATAGAAGGCTACAAACATCAAGAAATTGCCGAAATGTTAGGGATAAATGAAGGCACATCCAAATCACAATTATCGCATGCCAGAAAAATGTTGCAAGAGCATATTAATAAGTTAAAAAATTACAGTAATGGAACTGAATAATATAGAAAAACAAATTCGTGAAAAGTTGAATGCTAGAGAAATTCAGCCTACATCACAAGCGTGGGACCGATTAGATGCAATGCTCTCTGTAGCCGAAGAAAAAAAAACAAAGCGTTCTTTTGGCTGGTTGTATTTTGCTGCAAGCATTTTGGTTTTTGTCACTGTTGGTACATTTTTGTATAATCAAGAAAAGCAAATAAATTCTAACATTAAAGTTGTTAACAACGACACAATTAATAATAAATACAATACGAATACAGCGCCAATTCAACAAAAAATTAAAGAAGCAATTACACCTTTAATGCCATTACAAAAGGTAGCTCAAACAGAAAAAAGCAATCCAAATACAACAACTAGCAAAAATAAAACAATCATCAATCAAAAAACAACAACAGTCCAAATCCAAGAGAATGCAGCTGGAATAATCAACCAGAAACAAGAGGCAATTACTGCTACAAATCCTAAAAATGAAGAAATCACATCACCAAAAGCAATTACAGTGAATCCGGAATTACTGGCATTGGCTTCTAATGAAAAATCATCTTCACGCGTGCGAGTAAACGCCAATGTATTGCTCTCTGAAGTAGATTCTCAATCAGAAACACTTTCTTTTAAAGGTCGGGTTTTAAAAGGAGTATCCAAAAACTACAAAGAAGTAAAAGAAGCAATTGCTAGTCGAAACTTCGAAGAATAAATATAAACACAATAAATTATAAAACAAATTACCATGAGAAATTTTACCATTTACTTAGCTTTAATGCTATGCCTTTTTGCAACGAAATTAATGGCGCAAGACACCTTTGTTTCACGAGCAAAAGCTATTGCAGAAAAGATTGAAACCATTGCCAAAGAAGAAAAAGCTACTTTAAAAAAGGAAGTAGAAGAAGTAAATCAACAACTACAAAACGGAAGCATCACCAAGGAACAAGCCGATGCCAAAAAGAATGCATTAGCCGAAGCTAGAGCGACTATCATCGAAAATAAAGTTAATGTCGCCAAAGAAGAATTGAAAGAATTAGTACAGGATAAAGTCGACGGAAAACTAAAAGATTCAGACAAAAAGTATTCAATATCATTCCCAGGTGGATATTCTAAAAACGATTCTCTTAAAAAACACAAAGGCGAATCACGAAATACCTCACAGCTTGTGTTGGCTTTCGGTGCCAATAATTTAGCCACTGATGGCGCTATCGCCAACTCCGATTTCAGATACTTGCGTTCTACTTTTTTCGAATGGGGAATTACAAACAACTATCGATTATCAAAAACGAGTAACTTATTGCATTTGAAATACGGATTTTCATGGATGTACAACACGTTGAATGCTACCGAAAACCGCTATTTTGTTCCCAACGGAGATCAAACAGTATTCGCAACCTATCCAACGCACTTGCGTAAAAAAGATACTTACTTTAGAAATGTATTTGTAACGATTCCGTTGCACTTAGAATTTGATTTTTCGAAAACTAGTGCAGATAAAGACGGAAACAAAATATTTAGAAGTCACGAAGGTTTCCGCGTTGGTTTAGGCGGATTTGTGGGCTACAACACCAATTCAAAACAGTTCCTCTCCTACGAAGTGGATGGTTACAGAATAAACGAACGTCAAAAAGGAAACTGGAATGTAAACGATTGGAATTATGGTCTAAGTGCCTACTTAGGTTGGGGTCAAGCTAGTTTGTATGCCAAATACGACTTGAATCCAATGTTCAAAAACAATACAGTCGATCAACACAATGTATCTTTAGGAGTGCGTTTCGATTTTAATTAAGAATTTGTTAGGTTAGTTATATGCTTCGAAAAAGGTGTTTCAATTTGGAAACACCTTTTTTATTTTAAATCTTTGTAACTTTGAAAAGAAACTCAAGCACTAAGGCACAAAGTTACTCAGCAACTCCAAAATGATATCAAAAGAAACCATAGACAAAGTATTCGAATCGGCTCGCGTAGAAGAAGTTATTGGCGATTTCGTTCAACTAAAACGTGCTGGGAGTAACTTTAAAGGATTGAGTCCGTTTTCTGACGAGCGCTCGCCTTCGTTTATGGTGTCGCCAGTAAAACAAATATGGAAAGACTTTAGTTCGGGAAAGGGCGGAAATTCAGTTGCTTTTTTAATGGAACACGAACATTTTTCCTATCCTGAAGCGATTCGTTATTTGGCCAAAAAGTACAATATCCAAATCGAAGAAATCGAACTTTCCGACGACGATAAAGCCGAAGCCAACGAAAAAGAAAGCATGTATTTGGTGTCTGAATTTGCCGCTTCTTATTTTCACCATACACTTTTAAACGCGGAAGAAGGCAAAGCCATTGGATTTTCGTATTTTAAAGAACGCGGTTTTACCAACGAAACCATCGCCAAATTTAAATTAGGATATTCACCAACTATTTGGGATTCCTTTACTAAAGAAGCGTTGGGAAAAGGCTACAAACTAGAATATCTCGATAAAACAGGACTGACCATTATTGGCGAAGACAAACAATTCGATCGCTTCAAAGGACGAGTGATGTTTCCTATTCAAAGCATGAGCGGACGTGTGTTGGGTTTTGGTGGTCGGATTTTAACGCAAGATAAAAAAGCAGCCAAATACCTCAATTCGCCCGAAAGCGATATTTACCACAAAAGTAAAGTCCTTTACGGTATTTTTCACGCCAAGCAAGCCATCGCTAAATTGGATAATTGTTTCCTAGTCGAAGGCTATACCGATGTAATTCAGATGCACCAATCCGGAATCGAAAATGTGGTCGCTTCTTCGGGAACGGCGCTCACTTCCGATCAAATTCGTCTAATCAACCGATTGACGAAAAATATTACAGTATTGTTTGATGGTGACGCAGCAGGTTTGCGCGCTTCAATACGCGGAATCGATTTGATTCTCGAACTTGGCATGAACGTTAAAGTGTGTACGTTTCCCGATGGAGAAGATCCAGACAGTTTTGCCAAAAAGAACTCGTACGAAGATTTGGTAAAATACCTCGACGAAAGCGCGATGGATTTTATACAATTCAAAGCGTCGCTCTTGATGAAAGAAGCCAAAAACGATCCGATCAAAAAAGCCGATTTGATTCGCGATATGGTAGCGAGCATTTCTAAAATTCCCGACCGAATCAAACGCGAAATCTATATTCAAGAGTGTTCTCGCATCATGGACATTTCAGAAGAAGTACTGTTCAATACCTTGGCGCAACTCGTTAAAAAAGACCTTCAAGAATTAGGTAAAAAACAAAACAAGGCTGAAACTTCAAGTCAGCAAGCGTTTGAAGTCCATAAAAACGAAAATATCACAGTAGCATCACCGGTTGATATTCAATTTGAATTGGAACATAAAATTATCGAAATTTTATTGTTGTACGGAAATAGAGAAGAAGATTTTGAAGATAATTTACTAAAAGCTAACGAAAGTGGCGAAATGGAAGAAGTAGTCGAAACCAATAAATACAAAGTCTACCAACGTATTTTCTTGAGTTTACAAGAAGATGAGACCGAACTCGCCAATCCGCTTTTCAAAAGCATTTACAACGATTTGATACAGTTTTTTCAACAAAATGAAAGCTTTGAAATCGAACAATACTTAAATCAAATTCCAGCCGAAATCGCTCAAGAAGTCACTTCCATTTTAATGAACGACGAACAAGAGGTGTTGGGCAATTGGGAAGCCAAAAACATATTTGTCAAGCAAAAAGAAGAAACTATTTCACAGAATGTGACCGAAACGATTCTGTCGTTGCGATGGTTTTTAGTCGATAAAATTGTAGAAGAATTGAAAGGCTCTATTCTCCAAGGGGAAAATCAAGACAACAGTGAAACCTTAGTATTAGTGAATGATTACAACGGCTTAAAAAATATGTTTTCTAAAAAATTAGGTAGAGTTATTTCGCGATACAGCTAAAAAAACCTGATTCATTCGAACCAGGTTTTATCTTTATTTTTACTTCGTAACTTACACAATATCCAATGTCTTTGCTTTATTCACTAAATCAACCAAATTGGTCACATTTAGTTTTTGCAACAAACGCAATTTGTAGGTACTGATCGTTTTTTCGTTCAAGTTTAACAGTTTCGAAATTTCATTGTTCTTTTTACCGTCGCTTAAATAACGCAACACCTCAATTTCACGATTGGATAACTTTCGGTACAAACGTTCGCTTTTATTTTGTTTGGCAATAAGTGCCAAATTCTTTTTAATCGAATCACTTAAAATAACTATACCTTGTTGTACACGAATAATACTTGTTCCTAAGGTTTCTAATTTTGACGATTTATGAACAAAACCCAAAACACCTGCTTTGATAGCATTTGGCGCGTAAACCTGTTCGTTCAAATTGGTAAAAACCAATACTTTTGTAGTAGGAAAATTGCGAATGATGGCTTTTAATTCATAGATACTTTTTAATCCATCCAATTCTAAATCAATAACAAGGACATTTATTTCTTTATTTCGCAACGCATCGGGTACCATAAAAAAACTTCCTACATTAGACACAACGCTAATTTCAGGATGGTCTTTAAAGTATGATTTCACCCCATAATGAACAACAGGATAATTATCAGCTAAGCAAACATTTATCATAATGAATTGTTAATCTGAAATTTATAGAATTCCAAAATTTGACATGTAAAACTAATAAAAAAATGCCAATATTAGTTATATAATGTTAAAATTTTATTGTAATACTTTTGGTATTTTGCATATTGGAATCGGTTGCATCTTGTGCTGATTGGCACTATTCAAGCGATTGTAAATTTCAAAAACTATTGCATTTCTTTCAGAAAAATCTTTCAACTTTCTTCCTTTTTCAGCTTCCAACATCGCCCATTCGAGTTCGTCATAACTAGCACCAAGTTGATCTTCGTCGGTTCGTGAATCGCCAAACAAACCATCAGTAGGTGCTGCCAATAGTATCGATTCTGGAATTTTTAAAAATTCGCCCAACGCATAAACATCACTTTTCATTAAATCGGCAATCGGACTCACATCAACGCCACCGTCGCCATATTTAGTGTAAAAACCAACACCAAAATCTTCTACTTTATTTCCTGTTCCAACCACCAAATAACCACTAATTCCAGCGTGATAATACAAGGTTGTCATGCGCAAACGGGCACGCGTATTTGCTAATGACAAATGGTATTTTTTTTCATTAGCACTTACAGGCATCGTTTCTTTAAATTGTTCGTAGGTTGGCGTCAAATCCGATTCGGTTCGCGATACATTCGAAAAACGTGCTTGCAGTTGATTAATGTGGTCGCGACCGCGATTGACTTGTTTGCTATCCTGATGAATCGGCATTTCAATACACAGCAAAGGAAAACCCGTTTGTGCACATAGCGTTGAGGTGACAGCCGAATCAACACCACCCGAAATACCAACTACAAAACCATTCACTTTCGCAGCTGTAGCATACTCCTTGAGCCAATTTACAATATGTTCATTCACTTTTTCAACCTGAATTGTACTTTTTTTAGCCATTTTTAATAGAAGATTTAGATTCCCGTAGAGTATATTTGCAAAAATAATAATTTATTAGTTAACTCGTTTTAGTATTTGAAGCTAATCCTGCTGTCCGCTTTATCTTTTTTGTTACGTTCCAAAAAACGAAACAAAAAAGGATGCCGCTTCCATCAGGGCTAATACATCCAAACCATGAAGCACTATTTTTTAGTAATTGCAAGTTGTTTACTTTTCGTGTCCTGCGATAAAAAAAGTAAAGTAGAAAAAGCCGTCGAGGAAATTCCAGTTCAAATGAATTTGTTTCGTTTTGAACAAGCTTTTTTTGAGACCACACCGCAAACATTGCCAGAAGTTCAAGCCGAATTTCCTGATTTCTTTCCCGAAGGCACTCCCGATCAAGTGTGGATTGAAAAATTGCAAAACCCACAATGGCGCGAATTGTATGCCGAAGTGGAAAAAAAATACAAAAATTTCAATGCCAAGCAAACCGAAATTGAAGACGTTTTCAAACACATCAAATATTATTTTCCAACAGTGCAGCCGCCAAAAATTTACACAGCGATTGGCGAAATGGATTACAACAATAAAGTGATTTACGCCAACGATAAGTTAATTATTGCATTGGAATTGTTTCTAGGCAGTAAACACAAATTTTACGTTGATTTCCCCGAATACATTTCACAAAATTTTGAAGAGCGTCAAATGATGCCCGAAGTTGCAGCAAGTTTTGCGATCGGAATTTTACCTCCGCCTTCTGATAAAACCTTACTTGCCGAAATGATTTACCGCGGAAAAGAATTGTACATCAAGGACATTTTACTCACAGAAAATTACACCGACGCCGAAAAAATTGGTTACACGCCCTTACAACAAGCATGGTCAGAAGAAAACGAAGCCTATTTGTGGAGTTATTTCATCGAAAATAAATTGTTGTACAGCGCCGATGCAAAATTGGGCAATCGTTTTATAAACTTAGCGCCGTTTTCTAAATTTTACCTCGAAATCGACAACGAATCACCCGGAAGAATTGGTTGCTGGGTAGGTTGGCAAATCGTGCGCTCGTTTATGAAAAACAATAAAGTTTCGGTGCAAGACATGATTAAAATGAATGCCAACGAATTGTTTGAAAAATCAAAATACAAACCTAAAAAGAATGAGTAATATACAGTCAGAAATCAAATTCTTAATCGAATTAGACGAGAATAGAGTACCTGAAAAATTAGCATGGACAGCAAAAGATGGTGGTGTAGAGTTGGAAGAATCGAAAGCAATCATGCTTTCCATTTGGGACAGCAAAGCACAAGAAACGCTTCGCATTGATTTGTGGACCAAAGATATGCCTGTAGACGAAATGAAATTGTTTTTTCACCAAACCTTAGTTGCCATGTCTGATACGTTTCAACGGGCTACCAACGATGAAAAAATGACGGCAACTATGAAAGATTTTTGTGATTATTTTGCAGAAAAGTTAGAGTTGAAGCAGTAGTTTTTTTATTTCACAACATAGAAACATAGATTTTTTTTGGTAATTTTAGAAAGCTTCGTCGTATGTAGATTTTAGATGCTATGCGAAAAAATGAATATTTCTATTGATTCTCTTCCTTTAAATTTTTATTCTATGATTCTATGTGGTTGAATCAACTTTTTAAATTATTTTTTTACCAATAATTTAAAACTCATTCAAGTTTTTAAAAACGTCTTGGTTTACTTGGTCAATAAACTGTAAAACACTATCTTTTCCAGTAGTTTCAGTAGCAGAAGTGACAAAGTGTTGTGGCATTTCTTCCCAATTGTTGGCTAAAAGTTTTTTGCGATAAGCAGCCACGTGGGCTTCAATTTTGGTTTTAGCAATTTTATCGGCTTTGGTAAATACGATGCAAAAAGGGACTTCAATTTCTCCCAAATAATTGATGAATTCTAAGTCTATTTCTTGGGCTTCATGTCGAATGTCAATCAGTACAAACGCACAAACCAATTGCTCTCTTTTTTCAAAATAATCGGTAATAAACTGCTGAAAAACTTCTTTCGTTTTTTTAGAAACACGTGCATAACCATAACCTGGTAAATCGACCAAAAACCAATTGTTATTGATCTTGAAATGATTAATTAACTGCGTTTTTCCTGGTTTTCCAGAGGTTTTGGCTAAATTTTTATGATTGGTCAACATGTTAATCAAAGACGATTTTCCGACATTGGAGCGACCAATGAAAGCGTATTCCGGGATGCGTTCCAACGGACATTTGCTCACATCAGAATTACTTATTACAAATTCGGCAGTATTTATTTTCATGATATGTCTCTAATCGATAGTTCGATTGTTAGATTATTGGATAGGTATTGCTCTTTTTCTCCTCCCTGATGGTTTAGTTTTTCGAATTTTCGAATAATCCAAAAATCGAATAATCCAAAAATCAGAAATTTATAATCCAACTTTTTTCAACCATTCTTCCAATAAGCGATTGAACTCGTTAGGATGTTCCATCATAGCTGCATGACCACATTTGTCAATCCAATAAAGAGAGGAATTCGGCATTAATCGGTGAAATTCCTCTGCTACTGACGGTGGTGTAACTTGGTCGTTTTTCCCCCAAATTAAACAAGTTTGTTCGTGCATTTTAGGCAAATCTTTTGCCATGTTATGACGTATCGCACTTTTCGCAATCGTAAGGGTTTTTATTACTTTTATACGATCGTTTACCACAGCATACACTTCGTCAACCATCTCTTTTGTAGCCACTTTTGGGTCATAAAAAACACTTTCTGTTTTACTCTTGATATATTCATAATCACCTCTTTTGGGGTAACTGTCACCCATGGCGCTTTCGTAAAGTCCTGAACTTCCTGTAATTACAATTCCAGCTACTTTTTCAGGATACATTTTAGAGTGGTACAACGCAATGTGTCCGCCTAATGAATTCCCTAATAAAATAACGCGGTCCAATTTTTTGAAAGTAATAAAGTCTTTTACATAACGAGCAAAAGCCTTTACATTGGTTTTTAAAATATTTTGTGAATAAAGAGGTAATTCAGGAATAATAATTTTATATCCTAGTTTAGAAAAATAACTAGCAACACCGTCAAAATTGCTCAATCCGCCCATTAACCCATGCAACACTACAATTGGCGTGCCTTCTCCAACTTCATAGTACGTATATTTTCCTTCTTTCTTTAAATTATTTTCCATCAAAATTCGTCTTTATAACGGTTGCAAATATAGGACTTTATCCAATAGTGCTAATATACAAGTTTACTATTTATAATAAAAATGTAATTTTTATTTTATCCATTTCTAAGGCTTCTCAAAAGTCTAATTATCAACATTTAATATGTTTTTTAAATAAAAAACAATTTTGATTTTTGATGTATTTTATTTAAAAATGTAATAAAAAAATGGATTATTAATGCGGAATTTCTTAAAAACTACACGTTTCTTAATGATTTGTTAAACAATCTGAAATTTTGACGAAAGAGGCATTTGCTTCTAAGATGTTATGATATGGTAAAACTTATCAACAAAGTGGGAATAAGTAGTAAAATGTGGGAAGAAATTTTATATTTTTGCTCTTTAACTTCAAATCAGTAGTTGTTGAACACACTAATTGGAACATATGAATGTAAAATTGATGGCAAAGGAAGAATACTCATTCCGGCGCCGTTAAAGAAGCAATTGGCCGCTTCGCTTCAAGACGGATTTGTCTTGAAACGTTCGGTGTTTCAGCCATGTTTGGAGTTATATCCGATGGGCGAGTGGAACACAATGATGCAAAAAATCAACAAACTCAATCGCTTTGTTAAAAAAAATAACGACTTCATTCGTCGCTTTACTGCTGGTGTTAAAGTGGTAGAAATCGATGCTTTAGGACGTTTATTGGTTGCCAAAGATTTATCGCTTTTTGCCAAAATTTCGAAAGACATCGTACTATCGTCAGCAGTTAATATTATTGAAATTTGGGATAAAGAATTGTACGAAAAAGCAATTGACGACTCTATTGGCGATTTTGCCGATTTGGCAGAAGATGTAATGGGAAATGTAAATGACGATTACAATGGAATATCATAATCCTGTTCTTTTAAAAGAAACGGTTGACGGCTTGAATATTAAACCAAAAGGAGTTTATGTGGATGTGACTTTTGGCGGAGGTGGACATTCGAGAGAAATTTTAAACCGACTCGGACCAGAAGGAAAGTTGTTTGGTTTTGATCAGGACGAGGATGCTTTGGAGAATAGCTTACAAGACGAACGATTTGTTTTGATTCCAGAGAATTTTCGATACATCAAACGATTTTTACGTTTTCACGGTATCAAAAGTGTAGACGGAATTTTAGCCGATTTAGGTGTTTCATCGCACCAATTTGATGTGCCAGAAAGAGGATTTTCTACCCGATTCGACGCTCAATTAGACATGCGAATGAGCAAGAAAAACGAACTCGATGCATACAAAGTGGTTAACGAATATGACGATGCAAATTTAAGACGTGTTTTTTTAGATTACGGTGAATTGAAAAATGCACCGCTTTTATCAAAAACGATTATTCAAGCAAGAGAAGAAAAACCAATCCAAACCACAGAAGAATTGAAAGTGGTATTGAATCGGTTTTTACCCGACCAGTTTAAAAATAAAATTTTAGCTCAAATATACCAAGCCATACGAATTGAAGTGAATCAGGAAATGGATGTTTTAAAGGAATTTTTACAACAATCGCTCGAAATTTTAAATCCTGAAGGTCGATTAAGCGTGATTTCTTATCATTCTTTAGAAGATCGATTGGTAAAGCGTTTCATCAAAAACGGCTTGTTTGAAGGTGAGCCTGAGCGTGATTTTTTCGGTAATTTCTCTGTTCCGTTTAAGCTGGTTGGAAAATTAATTGTTCCCGATGATGCCGAAATTAAAATCAACAACAGAGCTCGAAGCGCCAAATTGCGAATCGCCGAAAAGAAGTAAATCAGAAACGAAGTTTAAAGCAAAACACAAATGAAAGGTGGAGTTTACAACATATTAAAAGCACGGTATTTAGTCAATGAAGACGCCACTCGCAATTGGCGGTTCATCGTTTTTTTTATTGTTTTAGCCATAATTATGATTGCCAATTCGCATCGCTACGAACAAAAAGTTTTTAAAATAGCCGATTTGACCAATGAAGTAAAAGAATTGCGATCGGAATTTGTAGACCGACGTTCTGAATTAATGAAGTTAAAAATGGAATCAACGATTTCAACCAAAATGGAAACCAGAGGTATTTTTCCATCGTCCGTTCCGCCGGTTAAAATAAAAGTTAAAAAACCAATCGAAAAGAGTTTCTATCAAAAATTATGGCAGTAGAAGATAAACATATTTCATATCGCATTTATCTAATGGCAGCGGTTATCTTATTGATGGCTATTGCGATTATGGTAAAGCTTACTAATATTCAGTGGGTAGAGGGAAATTATTATCGAAAATTAGCCAAAGACCGTTCGGTTAAAAATTTTGTTATTCCAGCAAACAAAGGAAATATTTACTCGGCAGATGGGAGTCTTCTTGCGACTTCAATCCCAAATTATAGTATTCGTTTTGATGCCGTTACACCCCAACTCGAAGTTTTTGAAAAACATGTCAAAGCGCTGTCCGATTCACTTTCAGTTTTATTAGGCAAACCGAGTTCGTTTTATGAAACAGAATTACGTCGCGCCACGGTCAATAAGAACCGTTATTTATTGCTTGCACGCGATTTGAGTTACACCGAATATACTACCATTAAAGGATTTCCATTGTTTAAGTTAGGTCCGAATAAAGGAGGTATTATTGTAGAACAAAAAACGGTTCGCGAACACCCAATTGGTAAAATTGCCGAGAGAACGATTGGTTACGAGCGAATTACTCCAGAAGGGAAGCCCGACGGAAAAGGTATCGAATGGTCGTTCCGAAACTATCTTAATGGAAAAGACGGTAAGATTTTAAAGCAAAAAATAGCCAAAGGACAATGGAAGCCTATTCGTGACGTAAACGAAGTAGAGCCGCAAGATGGGTACGATGTAATTTCAACCATCGATGTTTATATTCAAGATATTGCGCATCATGCTTTATTAAAACAGTTAGAGGAATACAACGCCGAACACGGTTGTGTGGTGGTCATGGAAACGAAAACGGGTAGGGTAAAAGCCATTTCCAACTTAGGAAAAGCGGGTGATGGATCGTATTATGAAACGGTGAATTATGCCGTTGTAGAAGCCCATGAGCCTGGTTCAACGTTCAAATTGGTCGACTTGATTGCCTTGCTTGATGATAATAAGATAGATACGAGTAAAGTCTACGATAGTCGCGGCGGAATCATTACCTACAGCGGAAGAAATGTGCGCGATTCTCATGAAGGTGGTTACGGAAAAATTTCATTAGCCAAAGGATTTGAAGAGTCTTCCAACACGATAATGGTACAAGCTGTTGTTGAGAATTACAAAAACAACCCGAAGGAATTTGTAGATCGCATCGACCGAATGGGATTGAATAAACCACTTGGATTGCCATTTCAAGGCGAAGGAGTTCCTATAATTCCACAACCTGGAGATAAACGATGGAGCGCTATTGCACTTCCGTGGATGGCGTACGGCTATGGCGTTGCAGTAACTCCTTTGCAAACGTTAACCCTGTACAATGCGATTGCCAATAATGGGGAAATGATAAAACCTATTTTTGTTTCAGAAATAAAAGAATGGAATAAAACCATAAAAAAATACGATAAGCAAGTTATCAATCCGAGTATCTGTTCGCAAGAAACCATTAAAAAAGTGAAAGTCGTTTTGCAAAATGTTGTGAAAAGAGGAACCGCTTCTAAATTGTATTCTAAAGATTTCTCTATGGCAGGAAAAACTGGTACAGCAGCAGCCAACTATGGCAAAGATGGTGGTGTAAACAAATATTACATTTCATCGTTTGTGGGTTATTTTCCAGCTGATAATCCAAAATACTCTTGCATAGTTGTCGTTCACAAACCTAATACGTCTAAAAATAATTATTACGGAGCCGATGTAGCGGGACCTGTTTTTAAACGAATTGCTCAGAAAATTTTCACCGATTCGCCTTCTACCAATCAAATCAAAAATTTAAATGGAAAGGTCAACAAACAAGAAGTGAGCTATCAAAAATATTTAGATAAAACCAATACGCCTTCCAAATACATTCCGAATTTAAAAGGAATGTCAGGTATGGACGCTGTTGCTTTACTTGAAAATCTAAAGCTTAAAGTAAAAGTAGTTGGCTCTGGAAAAGTAAAATCGCAGTCCATTCAACCAGGACAATCGATCATTAAAAACGCATTAATAGTATTAGAATTATCGTGATTACGCTAAAAGACATATTATATAAAGTAGCCATCGAAGCGGTAAAAGGTTCGACGGAAATGCCTGTACGCAACATCGATTTTGATTCGAGAAAGATTCAAGAAAACGATGTTTTTGTCGCCATTCGTGGCACGGTATCTGATGGACATGAGTTTGTCGAAAAAGCCATCAATTTGGGCGCTATTGCGATTGTTTGCGATACCTTTCCAGAAATAATTGTCACCGGAATTACCTACATAAAAGTGAAAGACACCAACGCAGCTTTGGCTTTTATGGCGTCTAATTTTTATGATAATCCGTCGTCAAAATTACAATTAGTCGGTATTACTGGAACTAACGGTAAAACTACAATTGCCTCACTTTTATACCAATTGTTTAAAAAAGCAGGCTATAAAGTCGGATTGCTTTCTACCGTGAAAATAATGGTGGATGCAATCGAACACAAAGCCACACATACCACTCCCGATTCATTAACGATAAATTTTTATCTCAATGAAATGATAGAAGCGGGTTGTGACTATTGTTTTATGGAAGTGAGTTCGCACGGTGTGCATCAAAAACGTACCGAAGGATTGCAATTTGCCGGAGGTGTTTTTACTAATTTATCACACGATCATTTAGATTATCATCCAACGTTTTCAGAATACCGAGATGTAAAAAAGTCATTTTTCGATCATTTGTCAAAATCTGCTTTTGCATTGACCAATGTGGATGATAAAAATGGGTTGGTGATGTTGCAAAATACAAACGCTAAAAAGTTATCGTATGCTCTCAAAACGTATGCCGATTTTAAAGCGCAAATCTTAGAAAATCAGTTGAGTGGTTTGTTGCTAAAAATCAATGAAAATGAAGTTTGGGTGCGGTTAATTGGTACTTTCAACGCGTATAATTTATTGGCAATTTATGGAACAGCTGTCGAATTAGGTTTAGAAAAATTAGAAGTACTGCGATTATTATCGGAACTCGAAAGTGTATCAGGTCGTTTCCAATTTATTGTGTCGAACGAGCAAATTACGGCCATTGTTGATTATGCACACACGCCCGATGCACTAGAAAACGTATTGAATACCATCAATGACATCCGAACCAAAAACGAGCAATTGATTACCATTGTGGGTTGCGGCGGCGATAGAGATAAAACCAAACGTCCGATTATGGCCAATATCGCAACCACATTAAGTGATAAAGTCATCATCACATCCGACAATCCAAGAACGGAAGATCCAAAAACAATTATTGCCGAAATGGAAGCGGGTGTAGAACCGCAAAATTTTAAAAAAGCCTTGTCTATTGAAGACAGAAAACAAGCGATAAAAACAGCATGCCAATTGGCAAATGCCAATGATATCATATTAATTGCAGGAAAAGGCCACGAAACCTATCAAGAAATTCAAGGTGTGCGCTATGATTTTGATGACATGCAAACTGTGAAAGAAATTTTAGAACAACTAAACAAATAACCGAATTAACACCCGAGGCGCAACCGAATTGTATGGAGCGTAGCGGAATAAAATAACCAAATATGCTGTACTACTTATTTGAATATTTAGACAAAACATTAGACGTTCCTGGAACGGGAGTGTTCCAATATATTACGTTTCGTTCGGCTTTGGCGTTGATACTTTCGCTTATGATCTCAACCATTTATGGAAAAAAAATCATTGGTTTTTTACGCAAACAACAAGTAGGTGAAACAGTTAGAGAGCTTGGATTGGAAGGGCAATCGCAAAAAGCAGGAACGCCAACTATGGGAGGAATCATCATCATTGTTGCCACGCTTATTCCGGTTATTATGCTAACCAAATTGAATAATATCTACATTATTTTGTTAATAGTGACCACACTTTGGATGGGAACCATTGGTTTTGTTGACGATTACATCAAAATTTTCAAGAAAGACAAACAAGGATTAAAAGGTATTTTTAAAGTGGTGGGACAAGTGGGTCTTGGATTAATTGTAGGTTCGGTATTGTATTTTCATCCAGCCGTTACTGTTCGTGAAAAATCAAACAAACCAATCACATTCAACCAAACCGAAAGTGTTATTAGCCAAACGCCAAACGAACTTAAATCGACTACAACTACCATTCCATTCACCAAAAACAACGAACTTGATTATGCCAAATTCATCGAATGGACTGGCGATGGTTACGAAAATTGGGCGTGGTTGGTATTCATTCCGATTGTGATTTTTATCATCACTGCTGTTTCGAATGGTGCAAATTTAACCGATGGAATTGACGGATTGGCTGCGGGAACTTCTGCCATTTCAGTGCTCGCACTCGGGATTTTCACTTTCGTTTCGGGTAACCTCATTTTATCGAGTTATCTCAATGTAATGTACATTCCCAATTCGGGAGAAATGACGGTTTTTATAGCAGCGTTTGTCGGTGCGTTAGTTGGATTTTTATGGTACAATTCCTATCCAGCATCGGTTTTTATGGGTGATACGGGAAGTTTAACCATTGGCGGAATTATAGCGGTTTTGGCAATTTCTGTCCGTAAAGAAATGTTGTTGCCAGTGCTTTGTGCGATTTTTTTTGCCGAAAGCGCTTCAGTAATCATTCAAGTTTTCTATTTCAAATACACTAAGAAACGTTTTGGCGAAGGAAGAAGAGTATTCTTAATGTCGCCATTACATCATCATTATCAGAAAAAAGGCTACCACGAAAGTAAAATTGTAACCCGTTTTTGGATTGTGACAATTATGCTTGCCATTGTTTCGATAGTAACATTAAAATTGAGATAAAAGTTTTTTTGGTCATCTGATTATTTGTTTAATCGGAAAATCAAATAAACAAATATACAAATAACCGAATTAACATGAGATTAGTAATTCTCGGTGGAGGCGAAAGTGGCGTAGGAACAGCCATCCTAGGAAAACAAAAAGGATACGAGGTATTTGTTTCTGATTTCGGCAAAATTCCAGAAAAATACAAACAAGTTCTTATAAATAATGACATTATATGGGAAGACAAAAAGCATACAGAAGCAGCCATTTTGAATGCAGATGTAGTAATGAAAAGTCCCGGAATTCCAGACAAAGCGCCAATCGTTAAAAAATTGGTAGAAAAAGGAATTCCAGTGATTTCAGAAATTGAATTCGCCTGTCAATTTACCAACGCAATTACCATCGGAATAACAGGTAGTAATGGTAAAACGACGACAACCATGCTGACGCATCATTTGCTTAAACAAGGAGGATTGAACGTAGGTTTAGGCGGAAACATCGGGAAGAGTTTCGCCTGGCAAGTAGCAGAAGAAAACTACGATGTGTATGTGTTGGAATTGAGTAGTTTTCAATTGGATGGAATAGTGAATTATAAGCCACATATCGCCATTATTACCAACATTAGTCCCGACCATTTAGACCGTTACGAGTATAAATATGAAAATTACATCGCATCAAAATTTAGAATAACAAGGAACCAAACCGAAAGCGATTATCTCATCTATGATGCCGATGATGAAGCCATCGCAAATTGGTTACAAAACAATAAGACAAAAGCAAAATTAATTCCCTTTTCATTGACAAATCCGATAGAAAACGGAGCATTTATAAATAACAACACCATGGAATTAAACATCAACCAAGAAGAGTTCATGATGGAAACATCAAACATTGCATTAGAAGGAAAGCACAACATGAAAAACGCAATGGCAGCCACTTCTGTAGCACAATTAATGCGCATCAGAAAAGAAACCATCCGAGAAAGCTTGTCTAATTTTCAAGGGGTGGAACATCGTTTAGAGAAAGTGCTAAAAATTCAAAATGTACAGTACATCAACGACAGTAAAGCTACCAATGTCAATGCTGCTTTTTTTGCTTTAGATAGCATGACAACGCCAACTGTTTGGATAGTTGGTGGTGTCGACAAAGGAAACGATTACAGCGAACTCATGGCGTTGGTGCACGAAAAAGTAAAAGCGATTATTTGTCTTGGTGTGGACAATAAAAAAATAATTGATGCTTTCGGGAATGTAGTCGACATGATGGTCGAAGTAGACAACATGCGCGATGCGGTAATCACTTCTCGTCACATTGCTGAAAAAGGTGATACGGTACTGCTTTCACCTGCTTGTGCGAGTTTCGACTTGTTTCAAAACTATGAAGACAGAGGAAATCAATTTAAAGAAGAAGTGAAAAATTTATAATTGGGTTGAATGAAGGGTTCGAGTTTTGGGTGTTTAGCAGTAAAACACCCGAAGCTAGACCCAAATCAACAAAAATATAGGTATGAAAGAACTCATTAACAGTTTACACGGAGATAAGGTAATTTGGGCATTTGTAGCCCTTTTGGCGTTGTTTTCGTTTATGCCTGTTTTTAGTGCGAGTAGTAATTTAGCATACCTGCGAAATGGTTCTGGAAATGCAGTCACGTATTTAGTAAAACATTTGGCACACATTTTCATCGGATTTTTTATCATTTACCAAGTGCATAAAATTCCGTACCATTATTTTAGAGGCATTTCACGAATAGCATTGCCAGTGGTTTGGGTGTTGTTGGTGTACACTTTAGTAAAAGGAACGGTAGTTGAAGGAGCCAACGCGAGTCGTTGGTTAAAAGTGCCTTTCATCGGAATCTCATTCCAAACTTCGACGTTTGCCGCCATTGTTTTATACGTTTACGTAGCCCGTTATTTATCCAAATCGCGCGAAGTTGCACTAACATTTAAACAATCGTTACTCGAATTGTGGGTGCCTGTTTTCATTACGATTATGCTAATTTTACCTGCGAATTTTTCTACGGCAGCGTTGATTTTTTCGATGGTAATAATGCTTGCCTTTATCGGAAAATATCCTATAAAATATATCGCTGTTATCCTCGGAACTGGAATTATAGCCTTAGTGTTTTTTATCTTAGTGGCTAAAGCGTTTCCAGATGCTTTTCCGAATCGTGTCGACACTTGGATCAGTCGTATCGATAATTTTACAAGCAACAAACCCGACGAAGACGATTACCAAATTAAAAAAGCAAAAATAGCCATTGCATCAGGCGGATTGTACGGACTCGGACCAGGAAAAAGCATACAAAAAAACTTTCTACCGCAATCGTCATCCGATTTTATTTATGCCATTATTGTTGAAGAATACGGACTCATAGGCGCTTTTTCAGTGCTCAGTTTGTACCTGCTTTTACTGTTCCGATTTGTAGTCGCTGCACATAAATCGAATTCGCTTTTCGGAAAACTAGTCGTCGTTGGATTGGGATTTCCGATAGTGTTTCAAGCGTTAATTAATATGGCTGTTGCAGTCGAATTATTACCAGTAACCGGACAAACATTACCGCTCATAAGTTCTGGAGGAAGCTCGGTTTGGATGACGTGTATTGCACTCGGAATCATCTTAAGTGTAACCAAAAAAGAAGAAGAAATTACTAAGGAATTAGAAGAAAAACAAAAACGAGAAGACGCCTTGCAAAAACTCATCGACAAACAACTGCAAGAAGACGAAGAGGCCGAAAATGAAGAAGAGTATAGCATAGTTGATAATCCAATGAATGCGGTTTTGAAAAAGTAATCAGTGTTCAGTTTTTAGTGTTCAGTTAAAAAGTAAAATAGCTCAGTGAATCTCTGTGTAACCTCAGTGAATCTCTGTGTAACAATAACCAAAATGAAACCATACAAATTCATACTTAGCGGCGGCGGAACAGGAGGACATATCTATCCTGCCATTGCTATTGCCAATGAATTAAAATCGCATTTCCCCGATGCTGAGTTTCTATTTGTAGGAGCGCAAGATAAAATGGAAATGCAAAAAGTGCCCCAAGCGGGTTATGAAATTGAAGGGCTGTGGATTGCTGGTTTACAACGTAAATTGACCTTGCAAAATGCTATATTTCCTCTAAAACTTATTAACAGTTTATGGAAATCAAGAAACATAATTAAAAAATTTAAACCCAATGCGGTTATCGGAACGGGTGGATTTGCGAGTGGTCCTTTATTGCAAATGGCCAACAGCTTAAACATTCCGACGGTTATTCAAGAGCAAAATTCGTATCCAGGAATTACCAACAAATTGCTGAGTAAAAAAGCCAATGCAATTTGTGTGGCGTATGAAAATTTAGAGCAATTCTTTCCAAGTAAAAAAATTGTTGTAACAGGAAATCCGGTACGCCAAGACATATTGGATATTGATTCCAAAAGAAGTGAGGCGATTACTTATTTCAACTTGGATGATAATAAAAAAACATTGTTAGTTATTGGCGGAAGCCTCGGAGCGAGAAGAATTAATCAACTGATTGCAAAAGAAATCGAGTTTTTTCTTCACCATAATTTACAGATAATTTGGCAATGTGGTAATCTGTATATGGCCGATTATAAGCAATTTTCGGAAATAGAAAATGTACAAGTGCTTTCGTTTATTGACCGTATGGATTTGATATATGCTGCTGCTGATTTTGTGATTTCACGTGCGGGAGCCTCGTCGGTTTCGGAGTTATGTTTGGTGGGAAAACCAGTGTTGTTCATTCCTTCACCCAACGTAGCGGAAGACCATCAAACCAAAAATGCCAAAGCGATAGTCGAAAAAAACGGTGCGCTTCTGCTAAAGGAAAGTGAATTGGATGACAAGTTTGAATCGGTTTTCAACAAGCTCATTCAGGACGAAAATTTACAAAACAATTTAAGCCAAAACATAAAAAAATTAGCCAAACCCAACGCAACAAGAGACATTGTAGAACAGATAATTAAATTAGTCGAAAGTCGAAAGTCAAATGATTTTAAAACTTAGGGCTTTAAGACTTTAGTTATAAATAAATGAACCTAAACCAAATACATAACGTCTATTTCATCGGCATCGGAGGCATCGGTATGAGTGCTCTGGCACGTTATTTTCAAAACATTGGGAAAAACGTTTCAGGTTACGACAAAACACCAACAATGCTTACCGAAGAGTTAGTAGCTGGCGGTATGGCGATTCATTTTGAAGACAACATTGGATTAATTCCGAGTGATTATTACGTTGAAAATACATTAATTATTGTTACGCCTGCAGTTCCGGTCTCGCATTCCGAGTGGAATTATTTTATAGAAAGAGAATATACCATTAAAAAACGATCCGAAGTTTTAGGATTAATTACCAAAGATACTTTTTGTTTTGCCGTTGCTGGAACGCATGGAAAAACCACCACATCAAGCATACTCGGACATATTTTATACGAAAGTGGGGAAGACGTTACAGCTTTTTTAGGTGGAATTGTTGAAAATTATCATTCGAATTTAATTGGCTCAGGTAAAACCATCACGGTGGTTGAGGCAGACGAGTTTGATCGTTCGTTTTTACATCTTCATCCCAATATTGCTTGCGTCACCTCGATGGATGCCGATCATTTGGATATTTATGGCGATGCTTCTGCTATCGAAGATTCGTTTCGTGAATTTGCCGATAAAGTGACCGATAAAACGCAACTATTTGTCCCAAAAGGACTGCCGTTAAACGGAATGACAATAGCGATAAATCAGGACGCCGATTTTAAAGCTTACAACATCCGAATTATAAATAGCAGTTACGTTTTTGATGTGCAAACCCCATCCGAAACCATAAAAGATATTCAGTTTGGTTTGCCCGGACATCACAATTTAATGAATGCTTTGATGGCTTTAGCAATGGCAAAAACATTTGGTTCCCCAACCAATTCCATTGCTAAGGCTTTAGCATCATTTAGAGGTGTGCAACGCCGATTTTCATACCAAATCAAAACTGATGCGTTGGTGTATATCGATGATTATGCACACCATCCAACCGAAATAAATGCGGTGCATCAAGCGGTGCGCGAATTGTATCCGAATCAAAAAGTGCTGGCAATTTTTCAGCCGCATTTGTTTAGCAGAACCAAAGATTTTGCTGATGATTTTGCCAAAAGTTTAGACGCTTTTGATGAAGTATTGCTGATGGATATTTATCCAGCACGCGAATTACCAATGGAAGGAATCACTTCTACATGGCTACTTACCAAAATGAAGAATAGTAACAAAAAATTAGTTCAAAAAGAGAGTCTTATTCAAACAATAGTAGCGAATGATGCCACGGTAATTGTTACCATTGGAGCGGGCGATATTGGCGAATTAGTACCAGCAATTAAAAAAGCATTACTATGAAGTTTTTCAATTGGCAAATGATACGATTAGTACTGATGTTAGCGTTAGTTGTCTTTCTGTATTCGTTCGCTTCACATCGCAACGAAAGTAGAAAATTAGCCAAATCAGTGGTGATTTTTGTAGGTGAAGACCATCTTTTTGTGAAGAGTGAAACGGTTAATAAATTGTTAATAGAAAATAAACGCGACGTAAAAACCATCGCAAAAGTTGAAGTAGATTTGAACAAATTGGAGAAAACCATTAACAACCAAGAAATGATTCAACGATCAGAAGTCTTTGTTACGGTTGACGGTATATTAAAAGCCAAAATAAAACAAAAAATACCTATTGCACGGGTATTTGATGAAAACGGTTCCTTTTATATTGATTATGAGGGAAATGTAATGCCACTATCCAATTTAAATACAGCAAGAGTTCTACTTGTTTTTGGGGGAATAAATAATGAAAATAGAAAGGATTTGTCCGATTTATTTCGGACAATTTATGACGATGATTTTTTGAAAAAAAATATCATTGGTGCTCAAGTTTTGCCAAACGGTGCGCTTGTTTTGAAGAATAGAAATTTCGATTATGAAATTGAATTCGGAAAAACCATAAATGTAAAGAAGAAGTTCAAGAATTATAAAGCCTTTTTTCAAAAAGCAGTTTTAGATAGTTCTTTGTACAAATACAAAAAAGTAAATCTGATGTTTACGCAACAAGTAGTTTGCACTAAATAAGGAAATGATGGAAAAAGAGAATATTGCAGTTGGATTGGATATTGGGACGACCAAAATCGTTGCCATGATCGGTAAGAAAAACGAGTACGGAAAATTGGAGATTTTAGGTGTTGGAAAATCTAAAAGCTTAGGTGTGGCTCGTGGCGTGGTTAACAATATTACGCAAACCATTCAATCGATTCAACAAGCAGTTAGTGAAGCAGAAGAAAATTCAGGGTACAAAATTAACGATGTGGTGGTAGGCATTGCCGGACAACACATTCGCAGTATTCAACATACCGATTACATCAGCAGAAGTAATCCTGAAGAGGTAATTAGTGGCAATGATATTCAGTTGCTAATCGATCAAGTAAATAAATTGGCAATGTTGCCTGGAGAAGAAATTATCCATGTATTGCCACAAGAATTTAAAATTGACGGACAATCCGAAATCAAAGAGCCAATCGGAATGTACGGCGGCCGTTTGGAAGCAAGTTTCCATGTTGTTGTCGGGCAAGCTTCTTCGATTCGAAATGTCGGACGATGCATTCAAAGTTCGGGAATTGAATTGTCCGGATTAACGTTAGAGCCTTTGGCTTCATCGGATGCCGTGTTAAGTCAAGAAGAAAAAGAAGCAGGTGTTGCTTTGATTGATATTGGTGGAGGAACAACCGATTTGGCCATTTTTAAAGACGGTATTATTCGCCATACGGCAGTAGTTCCTTTTGGCGGAAATGTGATCACCGACGATATCAAAGAAGGCTGTTCGATTATCGAAAAACAAGCCGAATTATTGAAAACAAAATTTGGCTCCGCTTGGCCTGGTGAAAATAAAGACAACGAAATTGTTTCTATTCCGGGATTAAGAGGACGTGAGCCAAAAGAGATTTCGCTTAAAAATTTGTCCAAAATTATTCACGCTCGTGTAGTAGAAATTATTGAGCAAGTTTTTGCCGAAATCAAGTCTTACGGTCATGAAGATCCGCGCAGAAAATTAATTGCTGGAATCGTTTTAACAGGTGGAGGTTCGCAATTGTTGCACATCAAACAGTTGGTAGAATACATCACCGGAATGGACACTCGAATTGGATATCCTAACGAACATTTGGCGGGCAATTCAAGTGAAGAAATTTCAAGTCCGCTGTACGCTACCGCTGTGGGTTTGGTAATGAACAGCATCGCTAACAATACCAAAAGCGCTTACAAATTGGAGATGATTGATACGTCTATCGAAAAACCTAAAGCAATAGTTGCACAACCAATGGTTGAAGAAGAAGTGACAGTAGAAGCAGCTGTAGAGCAAGTACAAATGCCTGTAGAAACAACAGAAAATAAAATAAGAAAATCGTTTTTTGATAAGTATGTTGACAAAATCAAAGACTTTTTAGACAACGCAGAATAAAGGATACAAAATAAAACAAAACCAAAATAGTATGACAAGCAACTCAGAATTTGGAAACATTTCGTTTGATTTACCTAAAAATCAATCCAATGTAATAAAAGTAATAGGTGTTGGAGGAGGAGGTAGCAACGCTATCAACCACATGTTCAAGCAAGGCATTAAAGGTGTTGACTTCATTGTTTGTAATACCGATTCACAGGCATTACAAAACAGTCCAGTACCCAATAAAATCCAGTTGGGTGTAAGCTTGACGGAAGGACTTGGAGCTGGGGCTAATCCCGATGTAGGACAACAATCTGCTATCGAAAGCATTGCCGATATCGAAAAAATGCTCGACAGCAATACCAAAATGATTTTCATCACAGCCGGAATGGGCGGTGGAACTGGAACTGGTGCTGCTCCGGTAATTGCACAATTGGCAAAGGAAAGAGATATTCTTACCGTTGGTATTGTCACTATTCCGTTTCAATTTGAAGGTAAAGTACGTATCGAACAAGCCTTATTGGGAGTTGAAAAGCTAAGAAAACAAGTCGATTCGCTTATCGTTATCAATAATAATAAATTACGTGAAGTATACGGAAACCTTGGTTTTAAAGCTGGATTCTCAAAAGCGGATGAAGTTTTGGCAACAGCCTCTCGTGGTATTGCTGAAGTAATTACGCACCATTACACCCAAAATATCGATTTAAAAGATGCTAAAACTGTGTTGGCAAACAGCGGAACCGCCATCATGGGTTCGGCTTCAGCTATCGGAGAAAACCGCGCAAAAGAGGCGATTGTTTCAGCATTGGATTCCCCGCTTTTAAACGACAATAAAATTTCAGGAGCCAAAAACGTATTGTTGCTTATCGTTTCAGGTTCTAGCGAAATTACTATTGACGAAATTGGTGAAATCAACGATCATATTCAAACCGAAGCAGGTTTCAACGCCAATATTATTATGGGAGTTGGTGAAGATGAAACGCTTGGAGAAGCCGTTGCCGTAACCATCATCGCTACTGGTTTTAATGTAGAACAACAAAACGAAATCGTAAATACAGAGCCAAAGAAAATCATTCACTCCTTAGAGGATGAGCAAAAAATTGTGCGTGATTTAACTCAAAAACCAATCAATACTTTTATAGTTGAAGAGCCGATTGAAGTGGTTGCCGAAGTAAAAGCAATAGTAGAAGAAAAAATAGTTTTTGAGTTGGTAGAAGAAGGAGCACCAATAGTTTTGGCAAAAGTTGCCAATGACGATTTAATTGCTATGAATGATTTTATCCGCAATTTAGACGTTACTTTCGAAATCGTTTCGCCAATCAACGACATCGATTTTCACTTCACTACACCTGAAATCAATGTCAATGACGTAAAAGTAAACGAACCGCAAATTATCGCCAAAGAAGAAGAGCAAATTACCTTTTCTTTCGATTTACCTTTTGCACAGCCAGAAGTAAAAGACGAAAATAAAATCATGTTCGATTTAACCGATAATGCGTTAGACATAAAAGTAAACGAGCAAATCGAATTTGTTCCTGTTACCGAAGTAAACCAAAACGGAGTAATCAAATATTCGTTGGAAGAGTACATGGAATTAGAAAATGACTTGATCAATTCGAAACCAGTAGAAGCTCCTGCTGCAACTGTAGCTCCAATCGATTTCGAATTGGATATCACGTTAAAAGAAGTAGCCGAGCCAACAACACCTGCCTATGCAACATTTTCTGAAGATATTTCTCCAGTAGATATGTCTATTGAAGATATTTTGAAAGTGCGTGCCGACGAACGTCGTTCGAAATTAAAGGACTTCAATTATAAGTTTCACAACAATCCATCACGATTGGAGGAAATGGAGAAAGAACCTGCTTACAAACGATTGGGAGTGGATTTAAACGAAAATAAAAATCAAAACAACAATTCCAGAATGTCGTTAGGAACCGACAGCAACGACGATGTGCAATTGCGTTCCAACAATTCATTCTTGCACGATAATGTAGATTAATAACAACTAACCAAGTTATTTTTAGCCCGAAAGTTCTTTTAGCATTTTCGGGTTATTTTTTTTACCTTTGCGTAGCTTTTTATAATTCAGAAGCTAATCCTGCTGTGCATTGCAAGTTGGTGCTGTAAAAATTGTTTTTTCTACACTATAAAAGGAGCTCCTAAAGTTGCTTTTTTATAGCTAAAAAAAATCAATTTTCACATCACAACGCTATCCATTTCCATCAGGGCTAGATGCATAAACGGTTTTTACAAAATCTAAAATCAACACTCTAAAATCTAAAATATAAATGAGTTTATCCACACAAATAATGGACGAAATAAAAAATGCTATGCGTGCCAAAGACACCATCGCATTAGAAGCCTTGCGCGCCATTAAATCAGAACTATTGCTTGCACAAACCGCCACTGGATCTCAAGAAGAAATCTCAGAAGATGATGAAATAAAAATTTTACAACGTTTGGTGAAAATGCGTAAAGACAGCGCAGCTATTTTTACTGCACAAAACCGTACTGATCTTGCCGAACCCGAGTTGGCGCAAATCGCTATTATCGAAAAATTTCTTCCAGCACAATTGTCAGAAGCAGAAGTAGAAGCAGTTGTAGCAAAAATTATCTTAGAAACAGGTGCGTCAGGAATCGCATCTATGGGAAAAGTAATGGGCTTAGCTACGGTACAATTGGGCGGACAAGCAGATGGAAAAACCATTTCGGCTATTGTAAAAAAACTTTTAGATTAAATAAGAATATAGACAATAGAGCATAGATAATAGACTATGTCTTTTTTCTTTCATCTTTGTTCTATTCTCTTTACAAATGGCTTCGTAGTTCAACTGGATAGAATATCAGATTTCGGCTCTGATGGTTGCAGGTTCGAACCCTGCCGAGGTCACGAATGAATGAAGAAAGGGATAAAAAATAATAAAGCTTGCTTTACATTATTTTTTATCCCTTTCTTCATTATCAAAGCGGAGCTTTGTCAGGGAAGACGGAGTCAACCCTGCCGAGATATACTAAAGCTTGCTTGAGTGTTTTTTTCGTTTTTAGTAATGCTCTACCAGTTCGCTGCGCTCGTGTTTCAAAGCAGCTAAAATATGGAAGAAGGTGGTCAACACATTCAAGTAAATTTAAATTACTTGAAAAACTTTTAAATTCCCTATATTAGACAAGATTCTAGCAACTCAAGCTAAATGTAATGTATCAAATCAATTAAAAGTATTTATGGTAGTAGTTCTAATAATAATTGGGTTTTTATGTTTACTTATTCTACTGCTTTTCTTCAACCTAATTTTCAATATTACTGAACACAACTACGGATTACTATACCAGAAACCACTTTTTGTTCACTTGTACATTAAAACTAGAAATTTGAGTCCGAATCAAATTTATATTCTTCACAAACAATTTCCATATTTCACTTCGTTAACCGATAAAAAGAAACGGTATTTCGAACATCGTGTGGCGCGATTTATTGAGAATTATCAATTTATAGGCAAAGAGGGATTTGTTATTACCGATGAAGTGAAAGTGCTAATTGCAGCGACCTCATCGATGCTCACGTTTGGCATGCGTAATTATTTATATACAATAATCGATAAAATCATAGTATTTCCATCTATCTATTTTTCTACAGTTACCAATGAATACCATAAAGGCGAATTTAATCCAAGAGTCAAAGCCATAGTTTTTTCATGGGAAGATTTTATAAAAGGATTTGAAACTAAAGAAGACAATTTAAACTTAGGAATTCATGAATTTGCACATGTTTTAAATTATCACGGACTTAAAAGTGGCGATGTTAGTGCCATCATTTTTTCGAGAATGTATAAAAAAATTAATGAACAAGTAAATCATCCGCCCAATAAAGAAAGATTGATTCAGTCAAACTATTTCCGGATTTATGCTTACACCAATCAATTTGAGTTTTTAGCAGTAATTTTAGAGCATTATTTTGAAACACCTCATTCGTTTGAAATGGAATTTCCCGAATTGTATGCCACTGTAAGTAAAATGCTAAATCACAGTCATTAGGTTTACAATTGATTTGCTTTTTAACGATTAAAAATTTTTTTTTGTCGATAATGTTTTTTTTTAACGTTATTTTCAAATTTTATAATTACTTTTATCAATAACTTTAAATAATAACAAAATGAATAAAAAAACTACTCTTTTATCCTTGAAATGTTTATTTGTATTTGCATTAACTCAGATGGTTAATGGACAACAAATATATACTAATGGCGGACTTTCTACAGGAGTCACAGCTAATAATTTAAGTGTTGCGCCTGCAGGTTATACTTGGAGTGAGGTGCAAAATGAAACAGCTAATACAACAGAATCAAACACAAATGCAGGTTATGGCGCAACTTATAACGTTGCTTTAACAACAATTAATGCTTTAGCAGATGATTTTGTAGTGCCAGTAGGTGCTGTGTGGAATGTTACTAGTTTTGATGTTTTTGCCTATCAAACTGGAAATGCTGCAACAGCTGTTCCTTTTGATCAGTTAAGACTTCAGATTTACAATGGTGATCCAGCAGCTGGTGGAACAGTAATTGCCGGAAATTTTACTGCGAATGTTATGGACGTTACAAATAGTGGCGATGCTTTAATGTATAGAATTTTTAATTCGACCGTACCTACACCTGTCGCTACAGGAACAACAAGAAAAATTTGGAGACTTAGAGGAAATCTTACAGCGAGCTTACCGGCTGGCACCTATTGGATTGCTTATCAAGCGCACGCAACTAATGATCAAGGTGCATTTTTCCCATCAGTTACCATACCAGGAACAAGAGGTTTAGCAGGTTGGAACGCGAAACAAAGTACACTTGCAGTACCAGCTTATACAGGAATTTTTGATGCTGGAAATCCCGCAACTGCAGCCGATGTAAATCAAGATTTACCTTTTCTAATTAATGGTACCGTTTTAAATGTGAATGAAAATTCTTTTGAAGCCAGTATTACGCTGTCTCCAAATCCAGTGAAAAATATGCTTTTTATTTCAGCTCCAACGGATGTCAATATCAATGCATATGAAATAATGGATTTGAATGGTAAAGTTGTAAAAGCATTGAATGGTACTACTGGAATTTCTGAAATTGATGTAAATGAGTTAGCTGTTGGTAATTACATTTTGAAATTAAAATCGGATAACGGTATCGCTTCTAAAAAGTTTATTAAAGAGTAATTATTCATAAAAACAGAAATGCCATACATAATTAATTATGTATGGCATTTTTTTATTAATTGTTTTTTTATCCTAATAATTCCTTTAAGTCGGCAATGGTTTGTGTTGGGTTTTCTGATTTAAAAACAAAATTTCCAGCAACTAAAACATCAGCACCAGCATTCACTAATTGCAATGCATTTTTATCCGTTACACCACCATCAATTTCGATTAAAGTAGAAGCGTTTTTACGAGTAATGATTGCTTTTAGCTTTTCAATCTTAGCGTATGTGTTTTCGATGAACGATTGACCACCAAAACCAGGGTTTACGCTCATTAAACAAACCATATCAATATCGTTGATAACATCTTCTAATAAATCGACATTAGTGTGCGGATTTAACGCTACACCATTTTTCATTCCAGCAGCTTTTATTGCTTGTAATGTTCTGTGAAGGTGCGTGCAGGCTTCATAATGGACTGTGAGTATAGTAGCTCCTAAATTAGCAAAAGTTGTAATGTATCGGTCAGGATCAACAATCATTAAGTGAACATCTATAGTCTTTTTAGCGTGTTTAGTTATAGCTTCTAAAACGGGCATTCCAAATGAAATATTCGGAACAAAAACACCATCCATGATATCGATATGAAACCAATCGGCTTGAGAGTTGTTAATCATTTCGATGTCACGTTGTAAATTGGCAAAGTCGGCGGCCAAAACAGATGGGGCAATAAGAGTGTTCTTCATAGTGTTGTTGCGTTTGTACAAAGGTAAAATTTAACCGCAAAGAACGCAAAGGTTTTACGCAAAGTTCGCAAAGAAAAAATAAACTTGTTTAAGTTATGGGTCTGCGTGAAGGATAGAAGCGGCATCCTTTTGTGTAACGCAGTGAAGCAAAAGATATAGCGAATAGCCTGACCTGTAGTTTACGGAAGGACACGTCCAAAAAAAAGCAAAACTCCGTTAATCAAACGGAGTTTCAATCATCACACGAGAGCTTTGCTCGAATTGGCGAAGCAATCAAAAATCAGGTTTTTTGATTGATAAAAAAAATAAACCCCGGACCCGAGCCACAGGCGAACGGAGCGAAGCTAAATCAGCCGGGGTTCAATCATCACACGAGAGCTTTGCTCGAATTGGCGAAGCAATCAAAAATCAGGTTTTTTGATTGATAAAAAAAATAAACCCCGGTAATCAGCCGGGGTTCAATCATCAATCAAAAAACGAACAGTTTTGAAACTGTTGTTGCGGTTTTAGGATTATCCTAAATACGTTTTCAAGATTTTGCTTCTTGAGGTATGTTTTAATCTGCGGATTGCTTTTTCTTTAATTTGACGAACTCTTTCACGAGTTAGATCAAATGTTTCACCAATTTCTTCTAATGTCATTGGATGTTGGTCGCCTAAACCAAAGTACAAACGCACTACGTCGGCTTCTCTTGGGGTAAGGGTTTCTAAAGAACGCTCAATTTCGGTACGCAATGATTCGTGAATTAATTCTCTATCTGGATTTGGAGATTCACCAGAGCGTAAAACGTCGTATAGGTTAGAGTCTTCTCCTTCAACAAGTGGTGCGTCCATTGACAAGTGACGACCCGAGTTTTTCATCGACTCTTTTACATCATTTACGGTCATGTCAAGTTCTTTTGCAATTTCTTCAGCAGAAGGTGGGCGCTCGTTGGATTGCTCTAACAAGGCATACATTTTGTTGATTTTATTGATAGAACCAATTTTATTTAACGGCAAACGAACGATACGAGATTGCTCTGCAAGTGCTTGAAGAATCGATTGACGAATCCACCAAACGGCATACGAAATGAATTTGAAACCACGTGTTTCGTCAAAACGTTGTGCTGCTTTTATCAAGCCTAAGTTTCCTTCATTAATCAAATCGGGAAGTGTAAGTCCTTGATTTTGATATTGTTTTGCAACAGAAACAACGAAACGCAAATTGGCTTTCGTCAATTTCTCTAAAGCACGTTGGTCACCTGCTTTGATTTTCTGCGCTAATTCTACTTCTTCATCTGCAGTAATCAAATCAACTTTTCCAATTTCTTGTAGGTATTTGTCTAAGGAAGCAGTTTCACGATTGGTTACCTGCTTGGTGATTTTGAGCTGTCTCATGTATTTTTTCTCCTTTTCTTTAAAGTGTTCGGAAGTTGTACGTTGTAAGTTGCTAAAAAGTTACAAAATCGTAAATAAAATTAATAAAGTAAGTTTACTTGATTGTTTAATCGCTCTAAATAATAATACACTTTTCTGTTGGCTTGATTAAAAAATTGATTTTGATCTTTAATTCCAGATTGGTTTAGCAATTTAGAATTTTCAATTTGTTGGTTAAAAAACTGATGCACATTTTCACAACTTTCTTTGTTATTAGTTATAAAATATCCAAGCAAAGTATAGGGAATAAACATTGTTAATTTATTTGGTGTTTCGATTAACATGTTATTGTTTAAGAGGATTAATTCATTGTAATAAATAGAATAATTAGAATTGGATTTATTTGATCTCTCTTTAATAACAGATAAAATCCTTTTTAAATCAGTATATAATGCATTAGCCGATTTATAGGATAGCAATCCAGCTTCATAAAAATACAAAATTTGTTGCAAACTACTGTTGATAGTAGTATCGTTCCACACTTCTTTAACGGTAACTTTTTCATAAATGGTTTTTAGTTTTTGCATATGTTCCATAAACAACTCATCGATAACAAAATTTTCGAAGGATTCTCTTGGCTGATTTTGATTCAACAACATTAACCATACATAGGCTTTAAATTTTGACATGATTGTGCCGTCCATAAAGTAAAAGAGCGGAATATCTTTGGCAGAATAATATAGTGTAGCTCCTTTGTTTTTGGTCAGCAATTCAATGTTTTCAGCTGATTTTTTGAAATAACTAAGCATGTCTTTTAAGGAGGTAATTTCAATGGTTTTTTCTACAACAACCTTCTCATTTTGTAAAAACAAAGTATCCAAAGAAATGTTATAGTGACATGCTAATTGCACGCTTTCATCAATAGAAAACTTGCTTTTTCCAGAAACTCTTCGATGTGCCGCATCATAACTGATATTCAAAACCGATGCGATTTCTTCGTTTAATGAATTGGAGCTTGAAAGCAGTTTTCTAATTTCTTTTAAAAGTAATTCTTGATGGTTCATGATTTGCGATAATCACAAATATATAAATTTTATTAATTATTTATCGCTAATGTTTCTGTAAAAATCGCAATACGTTTGTAGTGTTAATTAAAAAAACAGCTACTATGATTTTAGAAATTAAATTAAAAAGAAAGAGTTTAATGGTACTACTTTTATTTTCAATTGTAAGTTGCAAAACTTCTCAAGAAGTTAAGAAAATTCCACACAGAAATTTAGAACAGTTAAATAAAAAAATTTCTGGAGCGTTTTGTAATTCTGTCATCACTCAAAGTGGTTATGAAGTAAAACTGTCTCGGTTTTTCAGATTGTATGAGACCGATTCTGTGACAGCAATAAATTCCAACAAAAATCAGATAACGGTCACATTTTATGATTATCTGGGAAAGAAAAGATATAAAACTTTTGAAGGAAAATTTACAAGAAAATTTTTCCAGTTTCATTTAGACTATGAAACGACCACATTACCTCCGCTACTGATACAACATCAAGAAGACAGAATACGACTTTCGCTGGATAATGAAGCCAATTTAATTATCAATAATTACAGTGCTAGCCAAGGAATGCTATTGTTTTTTGGAGCAGGACATTCAGGTACTTCACAATATCAATTCAACAAAAATTAAAATGAAAAAAGTACTTTTTATAGCACTATTGCTATCGTTTAATGTGTTTTCTCAAGATACAATCTTCTTTAAAAAAGTGGATGATTTCAAAAGAAATTATTTTGAAGTAGGTATTCAAAATCCCCAAAAAGAATTGGCGGATAAATTTAATAAATCGTACAATATTGGAGTGTGGTTTCGAAATAAAGTTGCTAAAAATCAATTTATTGATGTAGGATTAGAATTTAATTTTCTCAATAAACCGAGTGAGATAAATTATACTCATATAGATTCAATTGTGCATTTGGAGTCTAATAAAATTGGTTTAAAAGCGGGCTTGAGGTATTCAAAAGTAGTTCCGGTTTCAAAAAATCTTTCTATTTTTTCTGTTGAGAGTAACTCAGGCTTGGGTTGGACAGCACTTTATTATACTATTCCAGAGTATTATGATGGGACAAATTTGCGAGATGAGTTAGAAAAAAAGAAAAATCTACACACGCTATTTTTATCACAAACCGTAAAATTTTATGTTTATGATTTTGGGATTTTTTGTACCTATTATTATGCTCCCTACGCTATTTTTAAGAAAAACGTTGAAGCCAATTTTGGAAGTCAAAGTATTTGCTTTGGAATGGTGTACAGATTGTAACCAAAAAACCCCAACTCAATTGCTCGAGTTGGGGTTTCTTTATAAAACTATAAAATTAGCTGTCTCCTTTTGGAGTAATTTTATTTTCTTCTCTTGGAGGTCGAGGTAAAAGTGCTTTTCTTGACACTTTTTCTTTTCTTGTTTTTGGATCCATACCTAAGTATTTCACTTGAAAAACATCGCCCATGTTCACCACATCAGAAACATTTTCTGTGCGTTCCCATGCCAATTCAGAAACGTGTAATAACACTTCGTTACCTGGCGCTTCAGTATATTCTACAACGGCACCAAAATCGAGCATTTTAATTACTTTCACTTCGTAAGCTTCTCCCATTTGTGGTTTGAAGATGATTGAATCTATTTTTGCCAATACTGCTGCAATTCCAGCCGGATCAGTTCCTAAAATTTCAACCACACCTTGTTCGTCAACTTCATTAATAACGATAGTTGTTCCTGTAGCTTTTTGTAATTCTTGAATCACTTTTCCACCTGGACCAATTAACGCACCAATAAAAGCACCTGGAATGGTTCTCATGATGATTTTTGGAGAATGATCTTTTACATCAGCTCTAGGTTGTGCCAATGTTTCCGTCAATTTTCCTAAGATATGCAAACGTCCATCACGAGCTTGAGCCAAAGCTTGCTCCATGATTTCGTATTTCAATCCGTCGATTTTAATGTCCATTTGACAAGCGGTAATTCCTTCAGAAGTTCCCGTCACCTTGAAATCCATATCTCCTAGATGATCTTCATCACCTAAAATATCCGACAATACAGCAAAACGCTCTCCGTCTGTAATTAATCCCATCGCAATTCCAGAAACCGGACGAATCATTTGAACTCCAGCATCCATCAAAGCCAATGTTCCAGCACAAACTGTTGCCATAGAAGACGAACCGTTTGATTCTAATACTTCAGAAACAATTCTGATGGTATACGGATTTTCAGTAGGAATCATGTTTTTCAACGCACGTTGAGCTAAGTTTCCGTGACCCACTTCACGACGAGAAGTTCCTCTTAACGGACGCGCTTCTCCTGTTGAAAATGGCGGGAAATTATAATGTAAGTAGAATTTTTCTTCTCCTTGTTCTGATGGCGAATCGATTTGGTTGGCTTCTCTAGACGTTCCTAAAGTTGCTGTTGCCAATGCTTGTGTTTCTCCACGTGTAAACAATGCTGATCCGTGAACTGATGGCAAGTAATCTACTTCACACCAAATTGGTCGGATTTCAGTAGTTTTTCTTCCGTCCAAACGAGTTCCTAAATCTAAGGTTACGTTACGAACTGCTTCTTTGTTGGTTTTGTAAAAGTATTTAGAAACCAGATCGCCATTTTCAGCCAATTCTTCTTCTGTAAATAATGCTTTAACTTCTTCTTTTACAGCATCAAATGCAGCAGAACGTTCGTGTTTTGCTGAACCTTTGCTAGCGATAGCGTAAATTTTATCATACGCTGCAGCTTTTACTTTTGCGTAAATAGCATCATCTGATTTCTCTTGCTCGTATGTGCGCACTTCTTTTTTTCCAAAAGCGGCTGCCAATCTTTCTTGCGCTGCAATTTGTACTTTGATATGTTCGTGTGCAAATTTGATTGCTTCTACCATTTCGGCTTCTGAAATTTCTTTCATTTCACCTTCTACCATCGCGATAGAGTCAGTTGAAGCACCAATCATCATGTCGATATCCGACAATTCTAATTGGGCACGAGAAGGATTGATGATAAATTTACCGTCAATTCGTCCCACTCTAGCTTCTGAAATCAAGGTTTCAAACGGAATGTCAGACAAAGCTAATGCTGCCGAAGCGGCTAATCCTGCTAAGGCATCTGGCATCACTTCATCGTCATGCGACATCAACTGAATCATCACTTGAACTTCTGCATGGTAATCACTTGGGAAAAGTGGACGTAAGACACGGTCAACCAAACGCATAGTTAATACTTCGTTATCACTTGGACGTGCTTCTCTTTTGAAAAAACCACCAGGGAAACGACCTGCTGCAGCAAATTTCTCACGATAATCTACCGTTAACGGTAAAAAGTCGATACCTGGACTTGCTTTTCTTGCGGATACTACTGTTCCTAAAATAACAGTTTTTCCAATTCTTACTACTACAGAACCGTCAGCTTGTTTTGCCAAACGTCCTGTCTCGATTGTGATACTTCTTCCATCACCTAAATCGATACTTTCTACAAATAATTGTGGAATCATAAAATTTAATTCTCTAAGTTAAACAACGGGTGTAGTTGTGTTGTTGTTGCGTAGTTAATGCCTATACCCAATGAAAAACCAAAACTTTCTTATTTATTTTAAAAACAAAAAGAGGCGCAAAAGCACCTCTTAATATATGTATTACTTTCTAATACCTAATTCTTTAATGATCTCACGATATCTGTTAATCTCTTTTTTCTTCAAGTAATCAAGAAGACTTCTTCTTTTACCTACTAAAAGCACTAACGAACGCTCTGTGTTGTAATCGTGACGATTTTTTTTCAAGTGCTCTGTTAAATGTGAAATCCGGTGTGTGAACAAAGCAATTTGCCCTTCAGCAGATCCTGTGTTTTCTGCTTTTCCTCCGTGTTTAGCGAAGATGTCTGCTTTAACTTCTTTGGTTAAGTACATGCTAATATTATTTTAAATGATTATTATGTAGGATTAGGTTTTTCCTAATTCGTGTGCAAAGGTATAAATAATTATGAATTATGAATTATCAGTTATGAATTATTTTTAAAATAATTTTGCAACTTCTTGATTTACAAATTCTAAAAACGTTTCATCTGCTTTTGTAAAAGGATCGAGCACATGGCTATCAATATCAATTTGACCAATGTTAACTCCATTTACAAAAAGAGGTATAACAATTTCAGATTTCACGGTGAAGCTACACGCAATATAATTGTCTTGGGCCGAAACATCGGGTACTACAAAATTTTGATTGGAAACCGCTACTTGTCCACAAATGCCTTTTCCAAACGGAATGACTGTGTGATCTGTTTCGGCGCCGACATACGGACCGAGGTGTAACGTTTTGGTTTCATGATTGGCAAAATAAAATCCCACCCAATTGTAATAGGAAATGGTATGCGATAAAAATTGGCAAAGAGTTTTTAGTTTTTCATCTCTCGTGGTATTTTTATCCGAAAGAATCGAAATGACTTTTGGTTTTAGACTGTCAAAATTCATAGGTGCTATTTTTTATACAAAAGTAATGATTGCGCTTCGGTACTTTTATATAAATTTGTTAAAAAAATTTTGAAGGACTACCTAATTCAATTTAAGCCGTTTTTACTTTTTTTAACCAAGTTCATCCTCACGTATTTGGTGCTGACTATTGTCTATCAAAGTTATCTGAATCAATTCGATGAGAAAAAGATGGAAGTCGATGCTATTACACAAATGGTGGCCAATCAATCGGAACAATTGTTATCGATTTTTGATTCAAATTCCTATACAAAGACCAATTTTAAAGAGCCAAGCGTAAAACTGTATTATCATGATAAATGGGTAGCGCGAATTATTGAAGGTTGCAACGCTGTAAGTATTATTATTTTGTTCATCAGTTTTGTAATTGCATTTACTGGTAAGTTTAATCCCACTGTTTTTTTTATATTGAGTGGCATTCTTTTGATTCATGTTTTTAATATAGTTCGGATTGCGCTGTTGTGCATGGCTATTTTTCATTATCCTAATTGGGAGCATTTTTTGCATGGTGTTTTATTTCCGTTAATCATTTACGGAGTTGTTTTTGGTTTGTGGGTAATTTGGGTTAATAAATTTTCTTTTTATGTTAAAAAAAATACTAAATAATAAAACAGATATAGTTATTGGTTTGTTCTTAATCGGACTTCTAATTGCCATTCGAGCATTTGAAAACAATTTGTTTTACGATCCTTTTTTAACTTATTTTAAATTGAATTACACCAATTTAGCTTTGCCAATTGTCAATCCAGTGAAGTTATTTTTGAGTTTGGGTTTTCGATATTATTTGAACTCTATGATTTCGCTTGGGATGTTATTTCTTTTGTTTAAAGACATCAAAATCATTAAATTTTCAGTGTTTCTCTATGTTTTATTTGGAACGGTTTTGATGATAAGTTTCTTTTTTATGCTCTACCAAATGAACGAACCCAATAAAATGTACCTGTTTTACATTCGACGGTTTTTAATACAGCCTATTTTTCTAATTCTTTTTGTTCCAGCGTTTTATTATCAGAAAAAAATAAAATAACAAAACTTTAGTAATACACCAGCGTCCTTTTTATATCTTTGCGTCATGCAATTTAAAAAGCACATTAGTTTATTAGTCGCTTTTCTCCTGTTGGTCTCCAACTCAGGATTGGCTATCAATGTGCATTTTTGTGAAGGAAAAATTGCCGGATTTTCTTCTGTTTTTTCTAAAGAAGAAGTTTGTAATGTTGCTATAAAACAAGAAGCATCGTGTTGTGCTAAACCCGATCCTGAACACAAAAAATGTTGTTCGGATAAAGAGGTAAACCTTAAAAATAAAGTTGAAAAAATGGTAATGAAAACCATTTCTTTCGATTTGAATTCTGTTTATATTTCAAACGACTGGAAACCGCTGACTTTTAGTCCAGTTCCAACACCTTCGTATACAAATACCACTTTATATTATTGCGATGCCAACGCACCGCCACTATACCAACTTTACTGCCAATTTACCTTATTTGGCTGATTTAATCTGACCCCAACTTTGGGAATACGTATCGCTCTATTCGCTGCGTTAGTGTTGGATTCTCCACTATTTTTTGAGAATCACCAACAAAATAATATCACAGATTAATTCAATACAACCATGAAAAACATACCATTATTGCTAATGTTGTTGTTTTCTACCTTTCTCTATTCGCAAGAAGAAAAACCGGAAAGTCAGGAAAAGCTAGAAGAAGTAAAAGTAAGCGCCAACAAAAAAGGAATAAAAAAATCACTAATCAAAGTCACTAATACTTCTATAATGACCAGCAAAGAGCTGCTCAAAGCAGCATGCTGTAACTTGGCCGAAAGTTTTGAAACCAATCCGTCTATTGATGTGAATTTTTCGGATGCGTTAACTGGAACCAAACAAATCAAAATGTTAGGTTTAACAAGTCCGTATTTGATGATTACTGAAGAGAATATTCCTTCTGTTCGTGGTGCATCACAAGCCTACGGTTTGTCATTTACTCCCGGAACATGGGTTGAAAGCATTCAAGTTACTAAAGGCGCTGGAAGTGTAGTTAACGGCTATGAAAGCATTTCGGGTCAAATAAATACCGAATTAATAAAACCTTTCGGAGACATTCCATTTTTTTTAAATGCTTATGGTTCAACCGATTCTCGTTATGAGCTGAATACACATTTCAATAAAAAGCTTTCTGATAAATGGGCGACTAGTTTGTACATTCACGGAAATACTCGTGTGGCTAAAAATGATATGAACGATGATGGTTTTCTTGACAATCCACTTGGAAAACAGATAAATTTAGTCAATCGTTGGCAGTATTCAAATGAAACTACGGGATGGGTTTCGTTTGTCAATTTTAAATACATGAACGATGAAAAGCAAACAGGAGAGTATGATTTTAATCCCGAAATAGATAAACTAACTACCAATTATTGGGGTTCTGAAATCAATACTGAACGTTTTGATTTCACTTCAAAAGTAGGCTATGTTTTTAAGGATATGCCTTATCAAAGCATCGGATTTCAAAATGCTTTTAGCAATCATAACCAAAAGTCGTATTTTGGTTTGAATCAATACAACATTAAGCAACAGAGTTACTATTCAAATTTGATTTTCAACTCGATTATCAACAACACGATGAATAAATTTGCTACGGGTTTGAACTATACGTATGATGCTTATGATGAATTTGTCAACACAAATGATGTAAGTCGAATTGACAATTCTGCGGGTGCTTTTTTCGAGTATACCTATGATAATGCTGATAATTTTAGTTTTATCCTTGGCGGAAGATTTGATTATCACAACAGGTTAGGTGCTTTTGTTACTCCACGATTGCATGTGCGATATAATCCGTGGGAAAAATCGGTTTTTCGTTTATCTGCAGGAAGAGGAAAGCGAGCCGCAAATATTTTTGCCGAAAATCAGCAACTTTTTGCTAGTTCTAGAGCGTTTTCGGTATTGGATACGAACGGAAAAATTTATGATTTGAATCCGGAAATTGCATGGAATTACGGAATTAGTTTCACACAAAATTTTATCCTTTTCGGAAAAAGTGCCGATGTCACTTTAGATTTTTATCGTACCGATTTTCAGAATCAAGCCGTTGTAGATGTAATGCAAAGTCCACAAGCGGTTTTGTTTTATGATTTAAAAGGAAAATCATACGCAAATAGTTTGCAACTCGATTTTAATTACGAAATCATTAAACACTTAAATTTGAGAACAGCTTACAAATATTATGATATTGCAACCGATTATTTATCGGGAAATTTTCAACGTCCTTTGCAAGCTAAGCATCGATTATTTGGGAATTTAGAATACGCAACTCATATAAGCGATAAAGGACAACAATGGCGTTTAGATGCCACTATTAATTGGCTTGGAAGGCAATTATTGCCCTACATAGCATCAAATCCGGTGCAAGATAGATTACCTGAATTTTCGCCCTCTTTTTCCACATTTAACATGCAAATAACAGCACAACAATCGAGCACTTTTGAAATTTATTTTGGAGGTGAAAATATTGGAAATTACAGGCAAATTAATGCAATAATTGGTGCAAATAATCCTTTTGGAACTAATTTTGATACATCAATTGTGTATGCTCCTGTTTTTGGTCAGATGTTTTATGCTGGATTGCGATTTAAAATAAAATAAAAGTCAATATCAAAAGTCAATGACAATATCAAAAATCAAATTCAAAAAATTAATTTCAATTAAAAAATAAAAGAATGAAACAGTTACTAATTGGAATGATGTTACTAGTTGTAACACTTTCAGCACAAGCGCAAGATATTAAGAACAAAAATGCCAAATACAACATCGAAGTGAATGGCAATTGTGAGATGTGTAAAAAACGTATTGAAAAAGCGGCCTTTTCTGTAAAAGGAGTAAAAAGTGCCGATTGGCATATCGACGATCATATGTTACATTTAATTTTAAATGAAGAAAAATCTACAGTGTTGGATGTCAAAAATGCGATTGCTAAAGTAGGACATGATTCGGATGACGCAAAAGCAACCCAAGAAGATTATGACAAACTTCACGGTTGTTGCATGTATGAACGAAAAGAATAAATAAACAAAGAACTCCTTATTTTGTAAGGAGTTTTTTTATTGACTAAATTTGCAAAAAGGTTTGCTATGATAAAGAAATGTATGGTGCTATTGCTTTTTTCGGTCGTTGGGTATGCACAAGAATTGAGGCAAGATCAGGCCAATTGGTTTGCGTATGTTGGGAGCTACAATGTTTCGCCAAAATGGGGTTATCACATAGAAGCACAATTTCGATTGAATGACGAATTGAGTAGAAACAATCAAAATTTATTTCGATTGGGCGCATTGTATAATTTGAATTCTAAAATCACGCTTAAAGTAGGTTACGGATTGATAAATACTTACCAACCATCGTTAAATAACTATTTCAACGAAGATCGTATTTGGGAAGAATTGCAATTCAATCACAAATGGAACTCAACTAAAAATATGTTCAACAATCGGTTTCGAATAGAACAACGCTTTGTAGATAAAATCGCAACGGTTAATGGTAGTGTTGAAAAAGTTGCTACTAATTATCAAAATCGAATTCGGTATCTAAACCGACATACTTTTCATCTTATGAATTTTAAATCGGGAAATGAAGAATTGTATTTTGTGCTTCAAGACGAAGTGTTTTTAAACATAGGAAAAAATCAAGTCAATACTGCTTTTTTTGACCAAAACCGATTCTTAGTTGGAGTGGGATTTAATTACAAAAACAGCATCAAGTTTGAAGTGGCATATATGAATCATCTCATTAACTCAGCTGCGTCGAACGACAGTATGAATCACACATTTTCGTTAACTTTGATTCAAAATTTGATTCTTTACAAAGAACAAAAATAGTGTTATATTTTAGTCAAAAAATGGATTAAGATTACTATATCACAGAAATTATAAGTACTTTCACAACCTCAAAATTTATACATAATCATTATGACTGAATTCGACTGGAAACAGCTTTTCAACCCTGAGTTTTATATCTTATTAGAGTTTGGCGGAATTAAAATTGGGCTTTATGTAATATTATTCATTGTCTTTGCCGAAACAGGTTTATTAGCTGGATTTTTTCTCCCTGGAGACAGTTTGCTTTTCCTTGCCGGAATTTATAGCGAATTACTAATGCGTCCGCTTACTACCGGAAGTGATTTTATAGATGTTACTTTTTTATCCGCTATGGTTTCGGTAATGGGTATCTTAGGAAACATGACTGGATATTGGTTTGGAATGAAAAGCGGAAGTTATTTGTTTAAAAAAGAAGATAGTTTTTTCTTTAAAAAGAAATACCTATACCAATCGAAAGAATTCTTTGATAAATACGGTAACAAGGCCATTGTTTTTGCACGGTTTTTACCAATTTTGAGAACTTTTGCCCCAGTTATTGCCGGCATTGTTGAAATGGATAAAAAAAGATTTATGTTTTATAACATTGTGGGATCATTGCTATGGTCGTTTACTATGATTTTTTCCGGACATTATTTGTATGAATTGTTTTTAAATCAGTTTAATATCGATTTGAAACATTACATTGAATACATCGTTATTGGAATTATATTGGTTACTACTTTTCCTGTTTTGATGAAGTTTCTCAAGAAGAAAAAGGAGTAATTATTCTGCCAAATTTACCTCTCTAATTTCAGATATTACGGTTCCATCGAGTGTTAAGCCTTCAATCAATACTTTGGCTTTATTGTGTTTTTTATTTGGAATAGTCACTTTAAGATTGCCGTTTTCATCGGTTAAAATCCATGGCGACCAATGTATTACACCAAAATTTTGGAAACCTGTAGTGTTTTCAGATACATAATCGGCATTTTCAAAAAGCGAGATTATTTGAAAACCACCAGTAATTATTTTGGGTTTATCATTCGGATTTGAACTAGCAAAAACACCTTGTTTTCTAAATAATTTAATGATACCTCGATTGTTGGTTATAGATGCTACAATTGCTGTCGAACTGATGTAAATTTCTTCTAAATCGGTCATCCTTAATCCAAATAAATCTTCAAAATTAAATGTGGGTACACCATCAATAAATACCAAAGGGGTTGGAGGTGCACTATACAACGAATTTACACCTCTCCCAGTGATACTTATAAAACCAGGATTTCTGTTAACAGAAAACCCATTTTGTTCAATAAAAGTCAATACATCGGTGTTTTCTGAAACATCAACACCTACTTTAAATCCTTTTAAGTACGAGTTTCCTAATTGAGATTGTCTTTTTAGTTTGGGTTTTTCTTGTTTTACCTCTACTTCTTCTAATAATATGAATTCACCGTTAAATCGAGGTGTTTCCTCATCAATACCTATTGAAGCACTTTTATTTTCTGGATAGACATATGGAGTAGGAATGTAATTTTTATTGAATTTTCTATTTTTATTAATGACCGTAAGATAATAATTCATTTCTTTTTTTGATCGGTCTTTTTTATCCATCAAACTACAAGTTATAGGTAACGAATCGGTTACTGTTGTATTGTAGAAGAAAAATTCGTTTTTTTCGATTACTTCAGTCGAAGATAGAACATCCAATAGCACATTTTTTAATTGAATTCTACATTTTTTTAAGTCGGCATTCGTACTATTGATAGTGCCTTTAATATCCAAGCCCTTTTCAAATTTGTAAATCGGACTCGCAGGTGTATTTTTGATTTTTGTCCAATTGTATTTATTTGTTTTCTGAGTTAATACCATTAAGTCTAATTCGTATTTTTTTGACCGATTTATTTCACTAAAATAGTCTCGAGGCAGTACTATTTTTTCTGTTAAAAATGCATTTAATGATAAGTTGGTTATGCTGTTTTCTATAGTTGGTATTTTAGTATTTGTTGGAATTAATGAAACACTCAAACAAGCAAAGGGCCAATTGGTATTGCCACTTAAGTTTGTTTTTTTATCATCACTATAACCTGTATTTAATGTGATTTTAGAACTTTTAGTATCATTTAAATATACCGACCGTTGGGCCATTTCATTCATTTCTGAATCGATAATTCGTATCGCATTTACACCTGAAAAAAGCAATTCATTAGAAAAGAAAAATTCAGTCACACCCGTTTCTGTATTTAGCTGTATATCAATTATATTTGATTTTTCATTTTTTTGTATGACCAAAAACAAGTTTTTGTTTTTTAGGATCTTTCCATAGTCTTTATTGTACTTAATTTTGACCATAGTTTTGTTGTCAAAAATGTAATTGTTCACTTCAAATGCTATTCCGTCTGATATAGAAACAGGAAGATTTTCTTCCAATTTGTATTCGCCATAAGTTACTACCGCTTTGTAATTATTTTCATCTGGTACAAAGTCAAATTTTCCCATACCATGAGCATTTATTGGTATACTTTTTTGAACAACGTTCTTACTGTCTTTAATTTCTAAAATGCAATTTGGAATAGATTTGCCATTGATATCTGTAACTTTTACACCCAAAGTGTTCGAAACATTGGTTATGTAATTTCCTCCTTCAGGATAAAACGCGATGTTTATTTTAATCGGATTGATTTTATCAAGTAATGGAGTTTCTTTATCTTTTACATTCTTTATTTTAATTCTTTGAATATGAGATTCATCTTCTTCAAAATTATTCATCCAATTGGTATAGAATTGCAAATAATAATGACCCGATTTTAAATTTTTGTCAAGTTTGATATTCCCAGAGAAAAAACCACTCATTGAATACAATAATTTATGGGTTACAATTTGACCGGATTCGTCAATTAATTGAACATATACATTAGTAGTTTCGTAAAAAGGTAAATTTTGCTTTTTGTTGTACACATAGCCTTTAAACCAAATGGATTCGTTAGTTATGAATATATTTTTATCAAGTTGTACGTGAATGTTTTCACGTTCCAGTTCAAAATACCTTTCAAAAGCATTCGAAATGTTTTCTTTGGTTGATGGGTTGGTTGATGTTTGTGAAAAGAGAAGAAGTCCTTTAAAACAAATAATTGTGATGAATACGAGTGACTTGATGTTGTTTGGCATGTATAGCGACTTTAATTGGTTTGCTCAAATGTAATAAAATAGTCACAAATAAAAAATCCGTTGTACTTTTTTTACAACGGATTCTTTAATTTAAAGTTTGTGTTTAAACTTACATCATTCCTGGCATTCCACCGCCCATTGGCATTCCACCACCAGCAGTTTCTTCTTTAATTTCAACCAATGCACATTCAGTTGTTAAAATCATTCCAGAAACTGAAGCTGCGTTTTCTAACGCTACGCGGGTTACTTTTTTAGGATCGATAATTCCAGCTTTTAACATGTTTACATATTCGTCTGTTTTGGCATTGTATCCAAAATCGCCTTTTCCTTCTGATACTTTTGCAACAACAACCGAACCTTCTAATCCAGCATTTTCTACAATAGTTCGCAAAGGTGCTTCAACTGCACGAGATACAATTTGAATTCCTGTTGCTTCATCAGCGTTTAAAGATTTTATAGATGCTAAAGCATTTTTTGCTCTTAATAGCGCTACGCCACCACCAGCAACGATTCCTTCTTCAACAGCGGCACGTGTGGCATGTAAAGCATCGTCAACACGGTCTTTTTTCTCTTTCATTTCTACTTCAGAAGCCGCTCCAACATAAAGAACGGCAACGCCTCCTGCTAATTTAGCCAAACGCTCTTGCAATTTTTCTCTATCATAGTCAGACGTTGTGGTGTCCATTTGACTTTTGATTTGGTTGACTCTGTTTTTAATTAAATCGGCATTTCCTGCACCGTTAACAATCGTAGTGTTGTCTTTGTCGATGACAATTTTTTCGGCTGTTCCTAGCATTTCTAGGGTCGCATTTTCAAGTGTGTAACCGCTTTCTTCGGCAATTACGGTTCCTCCCGTTAAAATGGCAATGTCTTCCAACATCGCTTTTCTTCGGTCGCCAAAACCAGGTGCTTTAACGGCTGCAATTTTAAGCGCACCACGCAATTTATTTACCACTAAAGTCGACAAGGCTTCGCCGTCAACATCTTCAGCAATAATTAATAGCGGTTTGCCCGATTGTGCCACTGGTTCTAAAACGGGAAGTAATTCTTTTAAAGAAGATACTTTTTTATCGTATAATAAAATGTACGGATTTTCCAATTCGACATTCATTTTCTCTGGGTTGGTCACAAAATACGGAGACAAATAGCCACGGTCAAATTGCATTCCTTCAACAACGTCGACATAGGTGTCTGTTCCTTTGGCTTCTTCAACAGTGATAACACCTTCTTTTCCAACTTTACCAAAAGCCGTTGCAATTAAGTCGCCAATTACTTCATCATTATTTGCTGATATCGAAGCAATTTGTTTGATTTTTTCAGAATCGCTACCCACCACTTTTGCTTGTTTGGCTAAGTCGGCAACAATTGCTTCTACCGCTTTGTCAATACCTCGTTTTAAATCCATCGGATTGGCACCTGCAGCCACGTTTTTAAGACCTTCTTTTACGATGGCTTGCGCTAAAACAGTTGCTGTTGTGGTTCCGTCTCCAGCTAAATCATTGGTTTTAGAAGCAACTTCTTTAACCATTTGTGCGCCCATATTTTCTAATGGGTCTTTCAATTCTATTTCTTTTGCAACGGTAACTCCGTCTTTAGTAACAGTTGGACCACCAAATGATTTTCCAATAATTACGTTACGACCTTTTGGTCCGAGTGTTACTTTTACTGCATTTGCTAGTGCATCTACGCCACGTTTCAATCCGTCACGTGCTTCAATATCAAATTTTATATCTTTTGCCATTTTGTTGTTAATTTGTTAATTTGTTATTTGTTTTTAGATAATTGCAAGAATATCTTCCTCACGCATGATCAAATAATCTTTTCCTTCAAATTTTAATTCCGTTCCTGCATATTTTCCGTAGAGAACGGTGTCACCAATTTTCACTGTCATTGGTTCGTCTTTTTTTCCTTTTCCAGCTGCGACAACAGTTCCTTTTTGAGGTTTTTCTTTTGCGGTATCTGGAATTATGATTCCGGATGCAGTTTGTGTTTCTGCCGGAGCGGGTTCAATAATCACTCTGTCTGAAAGTGGTTTAATCGTTAATGCCATAATTTTATATTTTAAATATTTTGTTTTTTTAAGATGTCTATCATAAGTCAGAAATTGTGCCAATTGGGTAAAACTGACATATTTTCATAGAAGGCGAGCCATGTTGGCAAAAGGTATGACGCCTGTTTTTTAGCCCTGACTGAAATGGCATCCTTTTGCTCGTTTTTAAACGAGGAAAAGATAGAATGCAAGGCAGGAATTGCGCTAACGGATATAGCCCAAGCCACTTGCTTCAAAAAAAAATCCCGATGTGACTCGGGATTTTATTGGAATATAAAAAAAAGATTATTTTTTTTCTGGTGTAACAGGTGTTGTTGTTGGTTCTGCTTCAGGAGTTGCAGTTGATTTGTCGGCCGATTTAATTGGTGCTGCTTTTGCAGGTGTTTCTGTTTTTGCAGGAGCTGGAGTATTGTCAAGAACTTTAGAACCGTTATCACTCAAACTTCCTGAAAAGCTCAAGCTGGATAGTAAAACCAAAACGATTAAGGCAGCTGCTAATGTCCAAGTACTTTTATCTAAAAAGTCGCTTGTTTTTTGAACGCCACCCAACATTTGTGTTCCGCCGATTGATGATGACAAACCGCCTCCTTTAGGGTTTTGCACCATAATTACGATGATTAATAAGAAACAAACGATTGTTATTAATACTAAGAAAATTGAAAATGTACTCATTGCTTTAACTATTATTATTTTGTTGTAAATTTTTTATATCTGAAATTCGGTGTGCAAAGAAACTACTTTTTTCTGGATATTTCAAAATTAAAATTTCATATGCTTGAATGGCACGCGAATATTTTTTTTGTTCCAAATATACTTTTGCCAAAGTTTCTGTCATGAGATACGATTTATCTTCGATGATTGGCTCTAAAATTATAGAAGAATTTTCTTTATTTATAGGCGGAATTTTCGGATTGGCTTCTATAAATTTATCAATTATGTCTAATTTTTTCTTTCTTTCTTCTTCCTCAAAAATGGTTTCTTTTCTTTCAATAGGTTTGAAACGAGACAATTGCAACCATTCTTGAAACGAGTGTTTTTCGTTTTCCGAAAATGCTAAAGGTTTTCCGATTTCGAGTTTATTTTCTGTGGATGTTTCTGGCGTAACCTCAATAATTTCGTCTGGATGCGCTTCTTTTATAGACGATAAAATGGATTGCTCTAATTTGGATGATGTGTTTTCGATTGGTTTTTCGTGAACTACATGTTCGCTTTCCACGACAGTGATATTCAACAATTCGGCTACTTTTTCATCGTATAAACCGTTTTGAACCGTTGTAAAAGTATTCGAAGTGATAAAGTCGAACAACACACTTCTGTCGGTTGTAAAAGCAGCAGCGACTTTTAAAGCATAATTGTATTTAAAACTGTTTTGGTTGTACAAATGTTTCAATCGCAATACACGTGCGCTTTGAAAATAAGGAAATGCCTCAATAATTTTCTCCAACGACACATTGTAACGCTCGTTCATGGCGTCGGGTTTGTTGATTAGATACGTGTAGTCGGTTAAATTCATATTGTTTGTTTGGCTATTTGTTGCTTTGGTTATTCGAGTGTCAAAGAACCGAATCAACAAATCAACGAATTACCATTTCGCCAGCGATTCATTAAATATATCCTGTGTAATACGTTCAAAAATTTCATCGAGAGCTTTGGTTAAAGCCGCGCCAATTAATTGCGTATTTCCGTCGTAATCATAGAAAAATGAAAAGCGTTTTTCAAAATCATCGGCTTCTTTATTTTTGTTAGAAAAACGAACCATTACCGAAACAGTCAATCTGTTTTGGGCCGCTCTTTGATCGGCAGTTGCCGTCATTGGCGTAATTCGGTATTCTACAATTTCGCCATCATACACCAAATCGCCATTCGAATTCACCAAATTTAAATTGGTTTGATTTTGAATAATATCTTGCAATTCGAGGGTGAAAGTTCGTTCAATTCCGGGTTCGATTAAGTCAGCATTATTTTGAAAATAATTGACTTGAAAGGTTTTGGCATCGATTTTTCCGGTTCCTGTAAAATTGTAAACCGAGCAACTGTTAATGCTTAAAGCTATGATTGCAATGACGATATATTTAATGTGCTTCATTTTATTTTAAAAGTTCAAAGATATTCTTTTCCAATTATCAATTATCAAATTTTAATTATCAATTGACTTACAAATCAAATTGCTTAATTTTTCGATACAAGGTACGTTCAGAAATTCCTAATTCATCGGCTGCCGCTTTTCGTTTGCCTTTATGGCGTTCGAGTGATTTTTTGATGAGTTCAATTTCTTTTTGTTCCAATTTTAATACTTCTACTTCTTCAACGGTTTCGGCAAAAAGGTAGTTGGTGTCGTCATCTTCTTCATCAAATTCTTCTTGCGAATTATTGTTTTGATGCGGAATTACGTTCACTCTTGGTTCTTCTTCAAAGGCAGTTTCGACTTCTTCTTGCTTGCCATAAATTTTCTGAATCAAATTCGGATTAAGATCTTGTACTTTTGAAACCCCATTCTTCATCAATTCTAAAGTCAATTTTTTTAAATCGTTCAAATCGCTTTTCATGTCAAAAAGCACTTTGTACAAGATGTCTCTTTCAGTCGAAAAATCGCTCTCGCTTTTTTTATCTTTAATCACTGAAGGTAAATTACTGCCTTCGTTTGGTAAATACGAATTCAAAGCGGCAGCCGAAATGTTTCGGTTGGTTTCTAATACAGAAATTTGTTCGGCAATATTGCGCAACTGACGAATATTTCCACTCCATCGGTATTTTACCAATACGTTTACCGCTTCATCGTCTAGTTTTATAGGAGGCATTTTGTATTTGTGTGCGAAATCGGCTGCAAATTTTCGAAACAACAAATGAATGTCATCTTTTCGTTCGCGCAACGGCGGAAGCAAAATATCAACGGTACTCAATCGGTAAAATAAATCTTCTCGAAATTTTCCCTTTTCAATCGCTTCAAACATATTGACGTTGGTAGCTGCTACAATCCGCACGTTTGTTTTTTGCACTTGTGAAGAACCGACTTTAATAAATTCGCCATTTTCTAATACACGCAGCAAGCGCACTTGCGTTGTCAATGGCAATTCGCCCACTTCATCTAAAAATATGGTTCCGCCATTCGCCACCTCAAAATAACCGTCACGCGCATTATTGGCACCAGTAAACGAGCCTTTTTCATGACCAAAAAGTTCACTATCGATGGTTCCTTCTGGAATGGCTCCGCAGTTTACTGCAATGTATTTTCCGTGTTTACGGTGGGAAAGCGAATGGATTATTTTTGGGATGCTTTCTTTTCCAACGCCACTTTCCCCGGTTACCAATACTGAAATGTCAGTAGGAGCCACCTGAATGGCTTTTTCTACGGCACGATTGAGCTTTTGATCGTTTCCAATAATTTCAAATCGTTGTTTTATGTTTTGTATTGATTCCATAAGTAATTGTGAAGCATCAAGCTTTTATTTTTATCGCCACTGATTCACGGATTAAAATTCAGATTAAAATTCGTGAATCAGTGGCTATTTTTTAATTCATCTCACTATAACCAATCGCTGCGCCAATCAGCGTTCCGCTGGTGCAATTGATAACTTTAACATTCACAAAATCGCCAATTTTATAATTTTCTTTTGGAAAAACAACCGTGATGCTCTGCGAATTACGACCTGATAAATCGTTCTCCGATTTTTTTGAGGTTTTGTCTACCAAAACTTCTACGGTTTGTCCCACAAATTCTTGTGTTCTAAAACCACTGTGAATGCGTTGCAAATCGACAATTTCTTGCAAACGACGCGCTTTGGTTTCCTCCGAAACGTCATCTTCCATCTTTCTTCCCGCTAAGGTTCCAGGGCGTTCCGAATACGAATACATATAACCAAAACTGTATTTTACATACTCCATTAATGACAATGTATCGTGGTGATCTTGCTCAGTTTCTGTTGGAAAACCAGCAATCATATCTTGCGTTACACATACATTTGGAATGATAGTTTTGATTCGGTCTATCAAATTCATATATTGTTCACGCGTGTGTAAACGGTTCATTTCCTTCAAAATACGATTGCTTCCCGATTGTACAGGCAAGTGAATGTGTTTGCAAATGTTAGGATATTTTGCAATAACATGAAGTACTTCTTCGTGCATGTCTTGCGGATTGGAGGTCGAAAAACGAATACGCATCTTCGGAAACGACACCGCCACCATTTCTAGCAACTGTTCAAATTTTACGGCTGTGGCAATCTGCATTTCCGACGCTTTGTCAAAATCTTTTTTTAAACCGCCACCATACCAAAGGTAACTGTCTACATTTTGCCCTAAAAGTGTAATTTCTTTATAATTGTTGTCCCAAAGCTGTTGAATTTCGGTCATGATGCTTTGTGGTTCTCGACTGCGTTCGCGTCCACGAGTAAAAGGCACAACGCAAAACGTACACATATTATCACAACCACGCGTAATCGAAACAAAAGCAGAAACGCCATTCGTGTTCAAACGCACCGGCGAAATATCGCCATAGGTTTCTTCTTTTGATAACATCACGTTAATAGCATCGCGTCCGTCTTCCACTTCAGCTAATAAATTTGGTAAGTCTTTGTAGGCATCGGGTCCCACAACCATGTCGACAATTTTTTCTTGCTCTAAAAATTGTTCTTTCAATCGCTCTGCCATACAGCCCAAAACGCCGACTTTCATTTTCGGATTGATGCGTTTTACAGCGTTGAATTTTTCGAGGCGTTTGCGAACCGTTTGTTCGGCCTTGTCACGAATAGAACAAGTATTGACCAAAACCAAATCGGCTTCTTCTAAAATTTGAGTGGTATTGTATCCTTCATTTGAAAGAATTGAGGCTACAATTTCACTGTCAGAAAAATTCATAGCGCAACCATAACTTTCAATGTACAGTTTTTTTGTATTCTCGGCTTTATTTTCGAGCACCAGACTTTGTCCTTGTGCTTTTTCGTCAATTTCTTTTTCCATACAATGCTTTCGATTCAATCATCCGAAACTTCGGAACACAAAGATAATACTAAAATGCATAATCTGACAAGATGGCAGATAATGTTTAACAAAGTTTTAATTGGAAGCTATTTCCCGCTTTCCATTTCAATCTTTTTATTCGCCAATAAATGCCGAATAGAAAGGATTTCCATTGCAATAGGGGCTAGAAAGGGTCACTGTGAATCTCTATGAAATCTCTGTGTGACAAATTAAAATAATCATCGAAAACTCAAAATCTAAAAAAATTAAATACTTTTGCCAACAAACAAACTCCCAAATGGCAAAGAATTTAGTAATCGTTGAGTCACCAGCAAAAGCAAAAACCATTGAAAAATTTCTCGGTTCTGACTACCAAGTCGAATCGAGTTATGGTCACATTGCCGATTTACCTTCTAAGGAAATTGGTGTTGATGTCGAAAACGGATTCAAACCTAAATACGAAGTGTCAGCCGATAAAAAAGCATTGGTAACCAAATTAAAAGGACTTGCCAAAAAAGCCGATATGGTTTGGTTGGCTTCCGATGAGGACCGCGAGGGAGAAGCCATTTCTTGGCATTTATCAGAAGAATTACATTTGGAAAAAAACAAAACCAAACGAATTGTTTTTCACGAAATAACCAAAACGGCCATTTTAAAAGCCATCGAAAACCCCAGAGAAATAGATTATAACTTAGTCAATGCCCAACAAGCGCGTAGGGTTTTAGATCGATTGGTGGGTTATGAATTATCACCTGTTTTATGGCGAAAAATCAAAGGCGGATTGTCGGCAGGGCGTGTACAATCGGTTTCTGTGCGATTAATTGTAGAGCGTGAACGCGAAATTCAAAATTTCAAAGCTCAAGCAAGTTATTCTGTAGTAGCAGAATTTGTCAACGAAGCCGGAAGAGCGTTCAAAGCTAAATTGCCAAAAAATTTCAATACCAAAAAAGAAGCCGAAGATTTTTTAGCTAAAAATATAGGGTCTAATTATAAGGTAGCCGATTTAGAAACTAAACCAACAAAAAAGTTTCCAGCCGGACCATTTACGACGTCGACTTTACAACAAGAAGCCGCGCGTAAATTGTATCTTCCGGTGGGAATTACAATGCAGTTAGCACAACGATTATATGAAGCGGGTTTGATAACCTACATGAGAACCGATAGTGTAAATCTTTCTAAAGACGCCATCGATGCAGCGCAAGCCGAAATCATCAAATCGTACGGAAAGGAATTTTCAAAACCTCGAACGTTTACCAATAAAAGCAAAGGCGCACAAGAAGCTCACGAAGCGATTCGTCCAACAGACATGTCGCGTCATACCGTAAATATCGATAGAGATCAAGCACGATTGTACGATTTGATTTGGAAAAGAACATTGGCTTCTCAAATGATTGATGCCGAATTGGAACGAACTAATGTAAAAATTGTAGCAAATAATCATTCTGAAACTTTCACAGCATCGGGTGAAGTAATCAAGTTTGAAGGTTTCCTAAAAGTTTATTTAGAGGGAAATGATGACGACGATGACGAACAAGAAGGGATGTTGCCCGCAATGAAAGTCAATGAAAAATTGATCAACAATTACATCACGGCAACCGAACGGTATTCGCGTCCACCAAGTCGCTACACTGAAGCTTCTTTAGTAAAAAAATTGGAAGAATTGGGAATTGGTCGTCCGTCTACTTATGCGCCAACTATTTCGACCATTATCAATAGAAGTTACGTTGAAAAAGGAACGTTGGAAGGGCAAGAGCGAAATTATACGCAATTGACCTTGCAATCGGGCAAAGTTGTAGATAAACTATTGAAAGAAAATACAGGTTCTGATAAAGGAAAGCTAGTTCCAACAGACATCGGAACCATAGTAACTGATTTTTTAGTTAAAAATTTCGAAAACATTTTAGATTATAATTTCACTGCCAAAGTGGAGCAAGATTTTGACGAAATTGCAGAAGGAAATATCAATTGGACCAAAATGATGCAGGAGTTTTATGATAAATTCCACCCGAATGTAAAAGATGTTGAAGCCAATGCCGATAGAGAAAGTGGCGAGCGCATTTTAGGTAAACATCCTGAATCTGGAAAAACAGTATTGGTTCGTTTGGGAAAATTTGGCGCCATGGCTCAAATTGGAGATAGTGAGGATGAAGAAAAGAAATTTGCGAGTTTACGTCCAGAACAAAATATTGGAAATATTACGTTAGAAGAAGCATTGAATTTGTTTTTACTTCCAAAAGCTTTGGGAACCTACAAAGGGGAAGAAGTAGAAGTAAGTTTGGGCCGTTTCGGACCGTTTATTCGATTTGGAAAAGTATTTGTGTCGCTTCCAAAAGGGGAAGAACCGTTGGATGTTGATTTGGAAAGAGCCAAAGTTTTAATTGATGAAAAAACTGAGGCTGACGCGCCAATTGCGGTGTATAAAGGAGAAGGTGTTCAAAAAGGAACAGGTCGTTTTGGACCGTTTATCAAATGGAATGGTATTTTTATCAATGTTTCTAAAAAATACAATTTTGATAATTTATCTCAAAATGATATTGAAGAATTGATTGAAGAGAAACTGCAAAAAAATATTGATAAAGTAATTCACAACTGGGAAGCGGAAGGGATTTTAGTGCAAAAAGCCCGTTGGGGAAGATCTGAAATTACCAAAGGAAAAATCAAAATTGAATTGAACAAAGATATTGATGCATCCAAATTGACATTAGCGGAAGTACAAGGGATGATTGAAAAGAAGACCCCAGCAAAAGCCAAAAAAGCCCCAGCTAAAAAAGCAATTGTCAAAAAAGCAACCCCAAAAAAGAAATAAGCAATGGAATTTGATTTTCTGGAACCTGTAGACAATGAAATTATCGATTATGTTACCCAACTTTCTTCACAGCATTTGGGTAGTAAAGTGGTTTTTCATACCTTAGATTCCTTTCCAGACATGGAAAAAATTAGTATTGCTATTTTGGGTGTTGCCGAAAATAGAGGGCAACGAAATGCTTTTGAAGAAGTTAATTTAACGCACATTCGTAAAGAATTGTACGGGCTTTTTCCGGGTAACTGGTTAAAATCAATTGCTGATTTAGGCGATATTTTGCCAGGTAACTCATTGGATGACACCTATTTTGCTGTACAAAGTATTGTTTCCTCATTAATTAAAAAGAAAATAATTCCGATTGTAATTGGAGGTTCTCAAGATATAACTTACGCGCTTTACAGAGCCTATGACACTTTAGAACAAATGGTTAACTTGGTGACAATCGATGCTAAGTTTGATATTGGCAAACAAGACAATAGTATCTTATCTGAATCGTATTTAACAAAAATAATAGTTGAAGAACCGAATAATTTGTTTAATTTTAGCAACATAGGATATCAAACATATTACAATTCGCAAGAAGAAATCGATTTGGTAGAGAAGTTGTATTTTGATGCGTATCGATTAGGCGAAGTTTGTAATGCGATTGAAATTGCAGAACCAGTATTTCGAGACGCTGATTTAGTAAGTATTGACATGAATGCTGTTAAATCTTCAGATACAGGTAATTTTACAATTTTTTCTCCAAATGGCTTTAATGGCAAAGAAATTTGTTCATTATCGCGTTATGCCGGAATTAGTGATAAAACATCGTGTTTAGCACTGTTCAATCATTCCAATTCCAAACAAGAATCAGTGTTAATTGCGCAGATAGTTTGGTATTTTATTGAAGGCATTCATTACAGGTCAAATGAATATCCTTTTGGAAGTAAAAAAGACTATGTAAAGTATATTGTTCCCTTTGAAGAAGAGGAAATTATTTTTTATAAAAGTAACGTAACAGAACGATGGTGGATTGAAATTCCTTTTTTTTTAAACAGTAACAATAAATTAAAAAAGAATACGTTATTACCGTGTACGAATGACGATTATTTGGCTGCTTGTAATCAGGAGTTTCCCCAACGATGGTGGAAAGCGCAGCGAAAAAGTATTCTGTAGTATTTTTGAAAAGTATTAATAAAAAACAATAAGTAAAATTTTTATAAGTTTATACTTACAAAAAATAATTAAAAAGTGTATTTTATCGATATATTAAGCATTTTATCGATGAAAAATATTTTTTGAATTAGAATAAATTGTAGTTTTGGTTCGAACTTATTTTTTTTTAGAAATAAATAATTGTTTATTTCGAAAATTATAAATAGGTTTACGCCCTTAAAAATAAGATTATATAATTAACCCAAATTTATATGAAGAAGTTCATAGCATTTGCATCTGTTTTAACTCTATTAGTGAGCTGCGGTAAGACCGGAGATAAAGGTGAATTAGTAGGAGTTAAAGGTAAAAAGTGGCATCCAGAAAAGCCGTATGGAATGACTCTTGTTCCGGGTGGAGCATACATTATGGGTAAATCAGATGATGATTTAGCCAACGTACAAGATTCGCCAACTAAAACAGTTACTGTAAGATCATTCTACATGGATGAGACAGAAATAACCAATAGCGAATACCGTCAATTTGTTGAATGGGTCAAAGATTCTATTATTAGAGTTCGTTTGGCTATTCTTGCTGATGAAGTAGGTATCAAACCTGGAACAGGTAAAGGTGCAAAAAATGCAGGAAGTATTGGCGACTTTGCATTCAATGATCAAGATCCAGCTAAGATGACACCATACGATAAATACATGTATGAGAATTATTACAGTGTTGGTACTGATGACGATCCGTATGCAGGAAGAAGATTGAATAAGAAAATCAAATTAATTACCGACACAAAAAAATATCCTGATGAATATTATGTTGAAGTAATGGATACAATGTATCTACCGGCTGCAGAGGCGTATAATGGCTTACGAACTATTGATGTAAATAAATTGAAATTTCGTTATTCTTGGATGGATATTCAAAAAGCGGCAAAAGCGAAAGTTGGAAAACGTTCTAGTTTTATCAAAACAGAACAAACACCAATATATCCTGATACAACGGTTTGGATTAAAGATTTCGCATACTCTTACAACGAGCCAATGCACAATGATTATTTTTGGCACCAAGCATATGGAGATTATCCGGTGGTTGGAGTTTCTTGGAAACAAGCTAAAGCATTCTGTGCTTGGAGAACATTGAATAAAAATTCATATATAAAAGCTAAGAAAAAGGGTAAAAAAGGTAGAGATTTAATTAACTCTTTCCGTTTACCAACTGAAGCTGAATGGGAATACGCTGCTCGTGGAGGTCTAGAATCGGGTACGTATCCTTGGGGTGGTCCTTACACCAAAAACGACAGAGGTTGTTTCATGGCAAACTTCAAACCAAATCGTGGAGATTATGCAGCCGATCAAGCATTATACACTGTTGAAGCAAAATCATACGATCCAAATGGATACAACTTGTACAACATGGCTGGTAACGTAGCGGAATGGACGGATTCGTCTTACGATGCTTCATCTTACGAATATGTATCTTCAATGAATCCAAATGTTCCTGATACTTCTAACAAACGTAAAGTAGTAAGAGGTGGTTCATGGAAAGATGTATCGTACTTCTTACAAGTAAGTACACGTGATTTTGAATACCAAGATACTGCACGAAGCTACATCGGTTTCAGAACGGTACAAGATTACATGGGAACTCAAACAACAGGCAATGGTAAAACTCCTGTAAAACTTTAAGATTAACTAACTTAACTATATTAACTTAACTAACTAAATTTTTTATTATTATGGCATTATTAAGCAAAAAAGCAATGAATTTCGCTTACGGAATGGGAGCAGCAGTTGTAATTGTTGGAGCATTATTCAAAATTATTCACTTTGAAATAGGACCGTTGACGGGTAACGTAATGCTTACCATTGGTCTTGTTACAGAAGCTGTTATTTTTGCATTATCTGCATTCGAACCTGTTGATAGCGAACTTGATTGGTCATTAGTATATCCTGAATTAGCAGGAGGAGAGGCAAAAGCAAGAAAAGTAAAAACAGAGAATCCAGAAGATGCACAAGGTCTTTTATCTCAAAAATTAGATGCTATGTTGAAAGAAGCTAAAATTGACGGTGAATTAATGTCAAGTTTAGGAAACAGCATTAAAAACTTTGAAGGTGCAGCGAAATCAATTTCGCCAACAGTTGATGCTATGGCTGGACAAAAGAAATATGCTGAAGAAATGACTAAAGCAGCAGCGAACTTAGAAACTTTAAACAGTTTATATTCTGTTCAAGTTCAAAGTGCTGAAAGAAACGCACAAATCAACAATGAAGTTGCTGAAAACAACTTAAAATTAAAAGATCAAATGCAGTCGTTAACGTCTAACTTATCTACATTAAACAATGTATATGGTGGAATGCTTTCTGCAATGAGCAACAAAGGATAATTAGTTTTAAACTAAATTTATTATTAAACAAAATTTTAAACTAAACTAATTAGAAAAAATGGCAGGAGGAAAATTAACCCCTAGACAGAAGATGATTAACCTAATGTACTTGGTATTCATCGCGATGTTAGCATTAAATATGTCAAAAGAAGTGCTTTCAGCATTTGGATTGATGAATGAAAAGTTCGAAGCAGCAAATACATCTGCAAAACAAACTAACGAAGAGATGCTTGCATCTTTGGATTTAAAAGCAGAAGAAGCTAAAGGTGATTTTACTAAAGCAGCTGTAACAGCTCACAAAATTGAAGGAATTACCAAAAAGTTCTATAATTTTATTGATGGATTAAAAGCAGAAGTTGTTAAAGGCATTGAACCAGATGAAAAAGGCAAGTTGCCATATGAATCAATGGACAAAGCGGATAATCTTGATAACAGCTGGTTTGCTGGTGATGGTTATACAGCAAGAGGTAAAGAAGTTATTGGTGCAATTGAGGCTTATAAAGCTGAAATGAAAGCCGCACTTGACACAGAAACAAAATACCACCCAATCCTTAAAGATGTAAACAACAAATTTAATTTGTCAGATGTTACTACTAAAGAAGGATTAAAGGACAAATATTTAAATTATCATTTTAAAGGTTTTCCTGGAATTGCATCGTTGGCTAAACTAACAGCATGGCAGAATGATGTTAAAAAAGCAGAATCTGATATTATTGCTGCTGCTTTAGGAAAAGCGGCTGTAAGTGAAGCTTCGTATAGTAAATTTAAAGCAATTGTAGCTTTAGATAAGAATGTATATTTCCAAGGGGAAGCAGTTACAGGTAAAGTCGTTTTAGGTAAGTATGACCCAAATGCAAAATTCACTGGATTTAAAGGTCCTGGTAGATTGGAAAATGGTCAAGCTGTCATCTCAACTACAGCTGGTTCGGTTGGAGAACAAACATTATCAGGATCGTTCAACTTTACCGAAAATAATGAACCAATTGTATTGCCTTTTACAGGAAAATATGTAGTTGTACCGCGTCCAAACTCAGCTAATATTTCAGCTGATAAAATGAATGTTGTATATCGAGGTTTGCCGAATCCAATGACTATTTCGATTGCAGGAATTGGCGATAATTTTGTTAACGCATCAGCACCAGGTTTGTCAAAAGCAGGAGCTAATGGTAAGTATAACTTAAATCCAGGTTCAGGAACAGAAGTAACTGTAAGTGTAACAGGTAAGATGAATGATGGAAAATCGGTTACTGATAAAAAAGTATTTAGAATAAAAAATATCCCTGCTCCTCTTGGTGCTATCGGAGGAACAACAGGATATCAAAAAGGCGCAAAATCTCGTTTAGAAGCGTCTACCATAGGTGCGCAGTTGCCAGATTTCTTATATGATTTGAATTTTGAGGTAACTCAATTTGCAATGAAAGTACCAGGTCAAGCTTCTATCGTTGTTAATGGAAGCAAAGTTGACAGTCGTTGTAGAGCGGCACTTTCAAGAGCCAAAGCTGGTGACCAGATTGTAGTATCTGATATTAAAACAAGGGTAAATGGTGTAAGTGTAGCTATCAAAACTGCAGCACCTGCTATATACGAAATACAATAAAAATTTAAGTTAGTCGTTATAAACCTACTTAGATAACTTAGAAAAATTATTATGAAATTGAAAAATCTTTTATTAGTTGTATTAGGAGTTGCAGCAAGTTATGCTTCTTTTGCACAGTCAAATTTATTGAATGCAAAAACTCCTGACGAAATTGGTAAGAAAACGGCTGCTCAATTAGAGTCTGACAACGATAAGCCACTTCCTTACGGTTATGTTCATGACAGAGATGTTTTGATGGGAAAAACTGTATGGGAATTAATTGACCTTGATGAAAGAATCAATTTTCCTATGTACTATCCTGTTGATACAGCCTTTGTTGGAAAAGAGAGACGTTCTTTGTTTTCTGTTTTGTTAAAAGGGATAAAGGATGGTAAAATAACCGAAGTATATGGTGACGATTATTTTAATTCCAAAAAGACTTTGGCTGATATTGAATCTGTATTTAAATTTAGAGATACTACACAAGCTGGTATTGATGAGTATAACAACTACTTTGACGATTATAAATCAGGTAAAAAAGTATTATCCGCTGAGTTTATTAATGAAACCGAAGTAAGTGCAGCCGATGTTGCAGGATATAAAATTAAGGGGTTTTGGTATTTTGACAAACGTCAAAGTGAATTAAAGTACCGATTGCTTGCTATCTGTCCGACTGCCACTGAAGCAAGAGGAAAAGCTAAAGGCGAGGTTGATCCTATTGAATTATTCTGGGTTTACTTCCCATCAATACGTGATGTGTTACACGATGCGAAAGCATTTAATGACAAAAACTCTGCCATGCCAATTACGTTTGATCACCTTTTAAACTCAAGACGTTTTAATGGAGTGATTTACAAAGAAGAAAATGTATATGGCGATAGAACTATCGATGACTACATGAAAGACAACGCACAATTGCAATTATTAGAATCGGAACGCGTAAAAGAGAAGATTCGTAACTTTGAGCAAGACATGTGGAACTACTAATACTAGTTTTCTATAAATATAAAAACTCTTACCTTTGGTAGGAGTTTTTTATTTCACACTAATTCAAAATTTAAATGGTAGATTATATTATTGTTGGTGCTGGATTAGCCGGAATTGCTTTTGCTGAAACTGCTTTGCAGCATAGTAAAACCATTGTAGTCATTAACGATGTATCGCAAAACTCATCTCGGGTTGCTGCGGGTTTATACAATCCGGTTATCTTAAAACGATTTACAGAAGTCTGGCAAGCCAAAGAACAAATCGAATTACTACATAATTTTTATGCCCAATTAGAAGCTAAATTACAAGTAAAATTAGATCATCAAATTCCGCTTTTGCGAAAGTTTTACTCCATAGAAGAACAAAACAATTGGTTCACCACTTCCGACAAACCCAATCTTACGCCTTTCCTTTCTGCTAACTTAATTACTAAAAAGCACGAAGCCATCGATTCACCTTTGGGTTACGGCGAAGTGTTATATTCTGGATTTGTTGACACGGCTTTATTGTTGGAAAGTTATCATGCTTATTTAAATACAATCAATGCTCTTTCAGATACCACTTTTGATTACCATCAATTGCAGTTTCATGAAGACGGAGTTCAATACAAAGAATTCAAAGCAAAACAGATTGTCTTCGCTGAAGGTTATGGGATGCTATTAAATCCGTTTTTTTCTATTTTGCCATTAGACGGAGCCAAAGGCGAACTATTGCTTATAAAAGCCCCTAATTTGCAATTAGATGCTATTGTTAAAACAGGCATTTTTGTTATTCCAGTTGGAAATGATTTATACAAAGTGGGCGCGACTTACAATTGGGAGGATAAAACCAACATACCAACACAAGCTGCTAAAGAAGAATTGGTAACCGATTTAAAAGCACTTATCCAATGTGATTTTGAAGTCATAGAGCATTGGGCCGGAATTCGTCCCACCGTAAAAGACCGAAGGCCCATGTTAGGGACGCATACCATTCATAAAAACCTACATTTACTCAACGGATTAGGAACACGCGGCGTAATGCTTGCACCAGCCATGGCAAAGATGCTTTATGAGGCTATTGAGTTCGGCACCGAGCTGGATCCGAGTGTGGACATTAAAAGATTTAAGAATTTTGCTTCCAGTTTTTATCAAAATGAATAAACATATTGATGTAAATGTTTCTGGATAATCTTGCAATGACAGGCATCAAAGCGATGATTCCAACAATCAACGAAATCATGGCGACTTTTACAGATGTTTGTAAAATATAATACGAAGTTATAAAAAAAGCTACACCAAAAGCAATCGAAACACCATAACTCACATACATTGCACCATAAAAAAACGAAGGCTCTATCTCATAACGGGTATGACAATGGCTACATGTCTTATTCATTTTGTACAATGTCTTCAGTAAATATGGGTTTTTTACCACATACATACTTTCTTCTTGACATTTAGGACAACTTCCTGTTAAAATACTATTTAATGTGGTTCCTTTTTTTAACATTTGCAAAAAAATTGGCTTATCAATAATTTGATGGTGCAAATTTACAACAATACTACTCGTTTATGATTTCTAAAACTTGAAACTTTAGACTTGAAACAAAATTTTAACAATGCTTAACATACACAATTTGTCGGTTTCCTTTGGTGGAACGTATTTATTTGAAGAAGTAACCTTCCGAATGGGAGCTGGCGATAGAGTAGGTCTCGTAGGAAAAAATGGTGCCGGAAAATCAACCATGCTTAAAATTTTAGCGGGTGATATAAAACCCGATTCCGGAAGTATCGCTACTGAAAAGGAAGTCCGTATTGGTTTTCTTCGTCAAGATATCGATTTTGAACAAGGCCGAACGGTTCTTGAAGAAGCCTATGAAGCTTTTACAGATATTAAAGCAGTCGAAAATAAACTGACAGAAATCAATCACCAACTGGTGACTCGAACCGATTATGAAAGCGAAGAATATTCGCAAATCATCGAAGATTTGTCCGATTATACCCACCGATTTGAATTATTGGGTGGTTACAATTATGTTGGTGACACCGAAAAAATCTTATTGGGATTGGGATTCAAACGCGAAGTATTTAATAATCTTACCGAAACCTTTTCTGGGGGATGGCGGATGCGAATTGAGCTAGCGAAGTTATTGTTACAAGCCAACGATATCCTGCTTCTCGATGAGCCTACCAATCACCTTGATATCGAAAGTATTATTTGGTTGGAAAGTTTCTTGCGAAATTATCCCGGTGTAGTCGTAATTGTTTCGCACGATAAAATGTTTCTCGATAATGTGACCAACCGAACCATCGAAATTTCACTCGGAAAAGCCTACGATTTCAACAAACCGTATTCGCAATATTTAGAATTACGTGGTGAAATCCGCGAAAAGCAACTCGCAACACAAAAAAATCAGGCTAAGAAAATTGAAGAAACGGAAAAGTTAATCGAAAAATTCCGTGCCAAAGCGTCCAAAGCATCCATGGCGCAATCGCTCATCAAAAAGTTAGATAAAGTCGAACGTATTGAAGTCGACGAAGACGATAATTCGGTGATGAACATTTCGTTCCCAGTGTCGAAAGTACCAGGAAAAGTAGTCATCGAAGCCGATCACGTATCCAAATCCTATGGCGACAATGCGGTTTTAAAAGACATTTCTTTACTAGTTGAACGGGGAAGTAAAATTGCTTTCGTCGGGCAAAACGGACAAGGAAAATCGACGTTTATCAAAGCTATTGTCAACGAATTTGAATACCAAGGCGATATCAAACTTGGCCATAACGTACAAGTAGGTTATTTTGCCCAAAATCAAGCTGAATATTTAGATGGAGAAATTACACTCCTTCGCACTATGGAAGACGCAGCAACCGATACCAATCGCTCCAAAGTACGCGACATGCTCGGCTCGTTTTTGTTTCGTGGTGACGATGTTGAAAAGAAAGTCAAAGTACTTTCAGGAGGCGAACGCAACCGTTTGGCTTTGTGTAAATTACTGTTGCAACCCATCAATGTTTTGGTGATGGATGAGCCCACGAATCACCTCGACATCAAATCGAAAAACGTACTCAAAGCAGCACTTCAAAAATACGAAGGCACCCTGCTTTTGGTATCGCACGACAGGGATTTCCTTCAAGGAATGTCAAACCTTGTGTACGAATTTAAAGATCAAAAAATCAAACAATATTTGGGCGATATCAACTATTTCTTAGAGCAGCGCAACCTTGAAAACATGCGCGAAGTAGAGAAAAAAGACATCGCTAAAAAAGAAGCACCTGTTACCAATTCGAAAGTGTCATACGAAGACCAAAAGAAAAGCAAGTCGTTGCAAAACCGCTTGAGCAAAATCGAAAGCCAAATCCAACAACTCGAAATCGACATTCAAAACGACGACAAAGCCTTGGCGTCCAATTACAACAAGCATCTTGAAGACGCCTCATTTTTTATGGCCTACAACAAGAAAAAAGCCGAGTTGGATAAGTTGCTCGAAGAATGGGAAGTGGTACAAGGCGAAATTGATAATTTATGATTTTAAGAAACGCTCCGCTACAGAAACGCTCCGCTACAGAAACGCTTCGCTTTAGAAATGACTTCGTCTTTAGAATCAGAATTATATCCATAGCCTGAAAGGCGTTTCCAAAGTGAAGCGCGGCGTAACGTTACTATAGCATAGCGTTTCTAAACAATTAACCCTATTTTTTTAGAATGTGCAATGGCTTGCGAACTGTGCTTGAAATAACAAACTTCCACGTTCAAACTTTCTAAATTTTTTAAAGCAGCAGCAGCTTTTTCTTTTTTACGATGCCCTGTTTGTCGGATGTAAACGGCTTTCACATTCACTGGAAAGATTTTGCAAATGGTTTCATACAAATACGGATCATGCTGCGAATCGTCACCCAAAAGCGTGTACTGCAAGTTGGGGTAAAATTCTAAAAGGTGTTTGATTTTTTCAAACTTGTGATTGTGATCGCCACGACCCGTCAAAAACAAATCGGTCAAACTATTTTTGATGTCTTTTAATAACAAAACCGCTTTTGGTAACTGATTGATTTCGGCAAATTGGGTTATAAATCGGTACAAATTCCATTCGCTACTCGATACATAAAAAAAAGCGTTTTGTTCTTCGGTGTTGGCTCTTCCAGCGTTGCTTAAGGCTTGATAATGCGGCACAACATCTTCAAAAACCTCTCGATTGTTAACGTTTTTAAACAATAAAATGTATAGTTTTTTGAAAGGATTCCGCGTATGTGAAACCAAAAAAGTATCGTCAATGTCGGATATAAATCCGTAATTACCTTCTTTTGGTTTGACAAAACTTCCCGTTTCGATTATTTCTTCTTTATTGTAAAAAAGACTTACCGTGTATTCAACCCAACTTGTATCAAAATTTTCTACAAACGGAATACAGAATTTAAAATAACCGTCATTTAATGTCTTAGTGTGGATTTTTTTTTCACCTAAATGCAGATATACATCCGCATTGGAGAACGTTGGAATCTGAAACATTTTTACAACCGAAGTGGCATTCTTAAAATTTTTCTTCTGAAAATCGTAATCTACTTTCGTAGTGGGCTTAAAAACATGTCCCATCACAATTAATTCTTGCTCGTTAGCATATCCGCGATATAATTTAAGAAGGGGCTTCATTTAATTGTATACTTTTGAAATTCGGTTCTCCAATTTACAAATTATTTAGGAATTACTAGTTATGGCAATGAAAAAGAAATATATTTTGGTGGTGAATCCCATTTCGGGCGATGTCGATAAAAGCGAAATTTTACTAAAAACAATGGCATTTGCTGACGAGTTTAATGTTGAAATTATTGTGTATGAAACTACTGGAAAGGAAGATGAGGCAGCCATTAAACAATTGTATAAAGTACATAAGCCAGATCGAATTTTAATTGCGGGTGGCGACGGAACCATAAAAATGGTGGGCGAAGCGTTAGAAAAACAAGATGTTATTTTTGGTATTCTTCCGGCGGGTTCTGCCAACGGATTATCCGTTGATTTGAATTTACCAATCACACTCGAAGAAACGCTTGCTGTAGCTTTTCATAATCATTTCATGGAAATGGACATGATATCCATTAATGGCAAAAAAAGCCTTCATTTAAGTGATTTAGGGTTAAATGCAGAATTGGTAAAGAACTACGAAAACGGCACCACTCGTGGTAAATTAGGTTATGCGTTGCAAATTGTTACTACTTTATCTGAATTGGAAGAGCCGTTTTTAGCAAAAATTATTACAAACGAAGTCACTGTCGAATGTGAAGCGCGCATGATAGTCATTGCCAATTCTAATAAATACGGAACGGGCGTAACCATCAACCCTGGTGGTGTAATGAACGATGGCAAATTTGAAATCGTTATTCTTAAAAACCTCGATTTGTTAGTTTTTGGAAAAATTATCACCGGAAACATGCCAATTAACTCGGAAGATGTCGAAATTATTTCAACGGTTAAAGCGACCATTACAACCGAATTGCCTGTAAGTTTTCAAATTGATGGCGAGTACATCGGACAAGAAACCCATTTAGATATTAAAATTTTACCTGCTCAAATGAAGGTGGCGATTCCGTAATAAGATACGTTTCGCATTTAAGAATTATGTTTTTGAAATATAAAAGTCTAAAAGAGTGTTCTTTTATTTAAAAGGATTGCGTTCTTGCCAAACCGTTTCGGGTTCTAAATAGGTAAAGAGGCGCGGCATAAATCGATCAATAAGTGGCATTTCGTGCTTTATAAATCCGTACATTTTTTGCGGTTTTGCGCCTACAGAACTCTTGATTTCTAAAGCCGTTCGTGCAAAAATAATCTCTTTAAATCCTTTGTTTATCGAATACGCAATCATGTCATAAAGCATGTTCAGATAGAGCATTTTTTCTTTCTGAATTGAATCGTCATAACCCAAAAAGTAGGTGTCTATTGTGCTTCCGTTTTTAATAAGTGTATTGAATCCGATGAGTTTATCTTCTAAAAAGTAGCCATAAAAAAGAAAGTTATCTTTCATGATTTCTTTAAAAACCCTAAAGTGATTTTTAGCCAAGAAGAAGGTGTTAAAAGGAGCGTTATTGGCCACATGAAAGTACAAATCGTAAATGATATCTTCGTATTTGATAATGTCTTCGAGATGCAATTTTCGTTTTAAAACATCAGCCGATTTCTTTCGAGCCCGTTTGTATTGATCGCGGTATTTTTTTGATAATGCTGCAATATAATCGTCGTTTGATTTCCATTGCGATGGAATTTCAAAAACCATATTGGGTTGTGTAGAAAATTGATAATGATTCGAAAAACCCGACATCTTAAAGTCGGTCGCGATGACTTCTTCAAAATCTTTAAACGAAGTAATGTGAATTTTTTCCCCTTTCCTTTTAAAATATAGTTTCAAAGCATCGGCCGCTTTTTTTAATGTTGTGATAGCCATTTTCGCATCAGTTTTTTCCGAAAAAGCATACGCATTTTGTCCAGTTAGCATATTGTTTCCAATGAATAAAACATGCGAACAAAAATTCTTAAAAACAAAATTCCGTACCGATGTTTTGATGCATTTATCACGCTCTCCAAACGAAGTCAATTGATTGATGTCTAAAAATTGGGAAAGCGCAATACCAATCAATTTGTCTTCGTGAAACAAACCAATATAATGGCAAACCATATTGTTGGGAGACGACCGTTCAAGTACTTCAAGGTATTCTTTGGTAAGAAAAATAGTGGAAGCGGCTAAATCATTCCATTTTGCTGGAAGTTCCGAAACATATGAAAAAAGGGTAAAGGAGTAACTTGAATTCAAAATGCGGGTCAGGTTTGGTCAAATTTAAATATTAAATTGTTTTTTATGGATTATTTGATTTTTATTTAACTAATTTTAAATAAAAAATGGAAATCATACCCACATCTAGCATTGCTATTGCATTAGAAAGTTTAAACGGTTGGAGTTTTGTTGAAAATGCTCTAGAAAAAAAGCTTCAATTCAATGATTTTAAACAAGCACTCGGATTTATAGTTCAAGTTGGATTGCTTGCAGAAAAGCAAAATCACCATCCCAAATTAAATAATGTTTACAATAAAGTTACCCTTCGTTTATCGACTCATGATGCCCATGGTGTCACTCAAAAAGATATTGACTTAGCGAATGCCATTGATGCAATTCCATAAAAAAACCTCACTTTGTATTTTGACAAAATGAGGTTTGGAATGTTTTTACATTTCTTATTTCCAACCGCAAATAATGGCTCCCATTATTGTAAGCGTAATAATCCAATACCCAGAAGTCACAAAAACATACTTCCATGATTTTTGGTCAAACATCGAATGGATTCCAATTACAGGTAAAATGAAGAAAATCCCCGACATGAATCCGTGCAAAGCGCCATGTTGTTAAGTTCTAAAGGCATCGCCATAGTCTGCCAAAAAAGCATTGTAAGAAGGCAATGCTTTGGTAGGATCACCACCTACCATTCCTAAAGCTCCCATTTGATGAATGACCAAAACGGGTATCATCACAGAAAGTAGTAAAGAAAAGAAAATGGTAAATCCGAAGATTTTTTTTGTAAGAATAAATACTATAAAAAGCTTTTTTTTAATTAAATAATGTATTTCATCGATAATATTTGTTTTTAAACGACAATTCGTATTATTTTAGCTCTATCAAAACCAATTAATTATGAAATCAATTTTTACTATTTTATTTGTCGCTTTTGTAGTAATGATATCTTTTGCAGAAGTTACTACTTCAGAAAAAGACGCATTGATTAAATTGAATCAATCTACCAAAGGAGATCAGTGGACTACAAAATGGAATTTAAAAACGCCAGTGGCCACTTGGTATGGCGTAACGGTTCTAAATGATAAAGTGATTGCCATCGATTTATCGAGTAATAATTTATCGGGTAACTTACCTAGCGAGATTTCTAATTTGGTTTCCATTACATCTTTAGTGTTATTTCAAAACGATATTTCAGGAGAAATTCCGGCAAGTATTGGAGAACTTAAAGCATTAGAAAAGTTGAATTTGTCGTTCAATAAATTTTCTGGAGCTATTCCTTCTCAATTAAGTGAAGCAACAAGTTTAAGATCAATTGAGTTATTCATGAATCGATTGGATGGTGTTTTGCCTACTTCTTTCAATAAACTTCAAAAATTAGAAGTGTTGTCCTTATACAATAATCAAATTTCAGGGACTATTCCTGCCGAATTGTATCAGATCAAATCCCTTCGAATTTTACAATTGAATTCAAACAAATTAACCGGAAAATTGAGTAGCGAAATTGCCAATCTTACTGCTTTAGAAAACTTGAGTTTGTTTGATAATACTATGGTGGGTCAAGTGCCTTTTGACATTGAGAAATTGAACAACTTGAAGGAGATGAACATTTCATACAATAGCTTTAACGGATTGATATCGGCAAAACTAGCGAAAAAAGACACCCTTAATATGACGATGTTAAATGATGAAGGTGTAGCGATTACTTTAAAAATCGCTGCAGATAAGAATACTGCTATCGCTACCGAAGAATAAATTCGTTTCGTTTGTGCTAACGATAAAAAAAATCATCCGTTGTATATCGGATGATTTTTTATTTACTTGTTTTTATTTCGTTATTCTGCAGCCACCAATTTACTGGTGCTTCTGTAAATATACTGACTATAAATGTGTCTTCTAGCAAAACGACTTGGCGATTCGGCATTCACCATTTTAATATATATTGGTCGCAACACACCAAAGTATTCAAATGCGCTTCCATCTAGGAAAGTAATGTACAGCACACCTTTCTCATAATAAAAATCAGCAATGTTTGTGGCCGTTGTAATCTTAGTGTATTCTGCTAAATCTTTTTCCAAAGTCTCAGGAGCAATACTCACCAAAAAATGGTAAGCTGCAATAATTTCCTTGCTTTTTTCCTCAGCTACCAATCGCTCTGCATCGTCCTGTATGGCATCGGGATGCATGTCTTTCATACAGTTTCTGTAAATAGTTTTTAGTTCTTTTAGGGTTGCTGTCTTGGTAACGCCTAATAATGTTCTGTATTCAATAATTTTTTTTGTATTCATAACTAAGATAAAAGAGAATTCGTAGTGGGTTTGTTTTTAAAAGCGGCAAAGGTACAATAACTAATCTATTAAATAAGAATTAGTTGGAAAGATTTTAAGTTAAAAATGTCTTTTGTATAAGTCAATGGCAATGTTAAATATACCCTTTACAATTTATTTTTTCAGTTTTTTCTTGACTTATAAGATATTCGTTGTATATTTGCACCCGAAGATCGCGGGATAGAGCAGTAGGCAGCTCGTCGGGCTCATAACCCGAAGGTCACAGGTTCGAGTCCTGTTCCCGCTACGAATTAAGCCATTCAGAAATGAGTGGCTTTTTTTATTAAATATAAATTATTTTAATTATAAAGTATAAAAAAAGCTATAGAATTCTATAGCCTTGATTTTGAAACTTATCTAAAATTATTATTTATTAAGTGCTTTTGTCAAATTACTGATATCTGTGTCAATTCCTTCTTCAGTGAATTTGAATATTTTTTTCATTCCCATTAAGTCCTTTCTTTCGTATTCATATGTTCTACCTCTCATTTGTGTATTGCCATTTCTATGCTCAATTACAAAATTTGTAACATTACAGCTTATTTTACTGCCATTAAAAAGGAAAGTCATAGTGAAAGTTATCACAGAATCCCCTACAAAAGCTTTTCTTATCATTGCTCCATTAAAAATTATTTTCCCTTTTTTTTCATCCGAAAACTTTAAACCTGAACCTTCAACATTATAATTAATGGCAAGCCATTCATTAACGTCACTGAATAGATTATTCATTTTTTTTCCTGAAAAATCTAATTCGTAACTCATTTCATATTTTTTTGTGGTTTCATTTATTTTCATCTTTTCTTGAGCATTGACTAAGGAAAATGAGAAAAAGAAAATTA
>CANLLR010000005.1 GCA_947491985.1 Flavobacteriaceae bacterium
AATAGCGATAGGCAAATGGTGAATGGCGATTCCAAACGCCAATTCGTGGTGGTGACTTACCGGAAAGCCTTCTAATAATGCATGCAAACACAAACTAAAAAATAACAGCCAAGGCATTTGGGTTAATTTGTCGTGTCCGTGAACATGTCCGTGTTCGGCACCTTTTGAGAAGAATTCTAATATAATCTGGAACAAAATTCCAACCATGATAAAAATTCCCACCGAATGATTGTGACTTTCATAGACTTCAGGCAACAAATGAATAACAGTAAGTGATAGCAAAAACGAACCGCTAAACGCCAACAGCAATTTGAGGTTTTTCTTCGCTTTGGGTCGCAGCCAGATGGCAATTCCGTAACCTAATAATACCGATAGTAAGGGTAAAATGTAATTCATCAAGCCAAAGTCTATTATCTATTTGTCTATTATCTTTTCTCTTACTTAAAAATCATAATCAATCGTTCACTAGTAACCTTGTGGAATTTCTTCAGTTTATAATCGCCAAAAACATCCAATAAATAAATGCCTGCTTCGTTCATCATTTCTTGAAAATCATCGAGAGTTAATGCTTTTACTTTTTCGGTAAAATGAAACGATTGGCCTTGGTCATCAAAGTCGATTTCTTTGAAAATATGATTATCGGTTACGTATCGTTTAATATGAAAATCGATGCCTTCTACGGTTTTTATTTCTTCTGGAACCAAATTAGCAATGACCTGATTGACATTCATAAAATCAATCATAGCAAAACCATACTCGCTCAAACTGTTTTTGATGGCAATCAACGTTTTCAAATTGTCGTCGTCGTTTTCAAAATAGCCAAAACTCGTAAACAAATTGAATATTGCATCAAATTTGTCTTCAAAAGGTTCGCGCATATCATGGACTTGAAAATGCAGTGTGTCATTGGCATTTTTATTGGCTTCAATAATGCTGTTTTCCGACAAATCGGCACCAATGACATTGAATCCCAATTGGTTCAAATAAATCGAGTGACGTCCCTTACCACATGCCAAATCCAAGACTTTTGCCTTTTCGGGCAAATTCAAATAATGCGTCAAGGTATCCATGAAAATTTGGGCCTCCCTATAATTTCGATCTTTATATAAAATGTGATAATAGGGCGAATCAAACCAGGATGCGAACCAACTTTCTGATGGAAGATTTTGTGTTTGTATCATTTATTCTACTACATTGAATTCTTAACGTGCAAATTTAGTGTATTTTTGCAGAAGTTATTCCAAGTTTGAAGTTTGATATCTAGAAAAGAGTTATTTAATTGGAGTACGTTATTTGATTATCGGAATTTACACTCATGGAAAATTTTAAAATGATTGCCAAAACCTTCTTTGGTTTTGAAGAACTACTCGCCAAAGAATTACAACAATTAGGTGCACAAGAAGTCGAAATTGGCACACGAGCTGTTAGTTTTAAAGGAGACAGAGGGTTTATGTACAAAGCTAATTTGGCATTGCGAACCGCTTTAAAAATCTTAAAGCCCATTTATTACTTCCGAGCGACAAACGATCAAAATTTGTACAAAGGCATTCAAAGCATGGATTGGTCGAAATATCTCAATGCCAACCAAACGTTTGTCATCGACACGACCATTCACTCGGATAATTTCAAACATTCGCAATTTGTTTCACAAAAATCGAAAGATGCTATTGTTGATCAATTTCGCGAACGCACCGGACAGCGACCAAGTGTGGATAAAGATTTTCCCGATGTAAGGATAAACATTCACATTGACCGAGACCAAGTTTCGGTAGCGTTAGATACTTCTGGCAATTCGTTGCACCACCGTGGTTATCGAACGGCAACAAACATCGCTCCAATTAACGAAGTTTTAGCGGCCGGAATGGTGTTGCTTTCGGGTTGGGACGGACAATCGGATTTTTTAGATCCAATGTGTGGTTCAGGAACTATTTTGGCCGAAGCGGCAATGATTGCCTGTAATATTCCAGCAAACATCAACCGAAAAGAATTTGCTTTCGAGAAATGGAACGATTGGGACAACGATTTGTTTGATCAAATTGTAGACAGTTTGTTGAAGAAAACTCGCGAATTTCATTACACCATAAAAGGCTTTGATAAAGCGCCAAGTGCCGTCAATAAAGCTAAAGACAATATTGCTAACGCCAATTTAAGCGAATACATTACGATTGAGCAAAAAAACTTTTTTGATACCCAAAAAGAAACTTCGGGACCTTTACACATGTTGTTTAATCCTCCTTATGGTGAGCGTTTGGATATTGAATTGGAACGTTTTTACAGAGAGATGGGAGATACCATGAAACAACATTATCCGGGAACGAATGCATGGTTCATTTCGGGAAATTTGGAAGCGTTGAAATTCGTCGGACTCAAACCATCACGAAAAATCAAATTGTTTAATGGAAGTTTGGAAGCCCGTTTGGTGAAATACGAAATGTATGAAGGAAGTAAAAAAGGGAAGTATTTGAATAGGGAAGAGGAGTAGTTCTCAGTTTTGCTTCGCCAGTTCGCTATCGATTGGGTCAGTCGCAGTTATCAGTAAAACCTTAATATCATGAGCAAAAAAACAAAAGCACTTATTTTCAACCTACTTTCTTTTGCAGTACTTTTTATAGGATTGCGTTATTTTGTATTGAATTATACCAACCTAAGTGGGATTTGGAAACCGCTTACAGCAGCTGTAGTGGCAACTTTATTAGCACCTAAATTTCAAGCAGTAAATACACGCGATGGCGAGAAGTTGTTTATGAAAGCGTTGTTTATAAAAGGTGTGAAGGAGATTAGATAGAAAAACGCTCCGCTTTGGATACGCTTCGCTTTAGAAGTTTTATGTCTCACGCCTGTCTATAGGCCAAAGGCCGTCTCTAAAGGTGCAGCCGTTTCCAAAGTGAAGCGCAGCCGTATCCAAAGGCCAAAGGCAGTCTCTTTATTTCTTTACTTCCCTTTTTGCTTTCACCGTCGATTTGTACAAAGGCAAAAAGTACGAAACGGTATAATTAAATCCGGCACCAAATTTACCATTGTAGGTTCTGTTGTAACCCGGAATGTGCAAATTATCAAAGGTTTCGGGTTTCTTGTTCGTGATCAAGTAATTCACGCGGCAACTAAAACCTACGTATACGTTTTTGAAAACTTCAGCTTTGATACCAGCAATTACTTCGAGCCATTGTGCCGATAATCCGTCAAATTTTTCACCCGATTCAAGAACTAGATTTTCTCCGAAATACGTATTCGGATTGTAAATTTCGTAATTGTTTAAGGTTTGACTGAACGAACTTATGCCATAGCGCATTCCTACATACAACATGTTTTCCATGCCTATCCAGTTTTTGTAGGCGTTGTAATCAAATCCGAATTTGATGTAGGTACCTTCAGTAGTGAAATTCAATTGCTCGTCGTCGGTTGTTTTTTTCTCGTTTCCAATTTCGACTGCAATATAATGTTTACGCATCAGTTTGTAATCGCCCACCAATTCCAATCCGCGATAATCTTTTTCATAAAATGAACGTGCTAATTTGACCATATCTAAGCCAAAACGAATTCCGTACCGTTCGGTTTTGGGTGGAATGCTGTCTTTCTTCTTGGTTTCCTGAGCTGTTCCAACTACAAAAACTAAAAGCAATACAAGACTAAAAAAATAATTTAACGTGTATTTCATTTTCGTTTTCTATGTTAGTGGTTACTATGTTAATACCTTGAAGCCAAAAGCTATCAGGTGGTGTGCTGTCAAATCTTATAATTCCGTTAGGACTACTATTCAAAGTAAAAATCGTTTTGTAACCACAAGCGCGTGAAATAAATACATTGTTTTGTGTATAATTTATTGTCAATCTATCTTCGTTTTGTAATCCGATTACGCCCGAATTGATAAAAAAAGAATAATCAGTTGTCTCGCTAACGGAGGTGCTAGTTTTAAGTGGAATTGATATTTTATTTCCAGTAAACAAATAGCGATCAGGGTTAGACTCTGGTAAAGCGTCATTGAAAGTCAGCGATTGTATTACACCGTCGGCTTTTACTCTAAGTTTGTTTACATTTTTTAGTGTTGTCGGATTGGATATATCGTAAAATTCGATGACCAATCGCGGAGTAGTTGATGTAGTAGCATCGCAAATATCATCCTTCTCACAACTTGAAAAAGCGAATACAATTAGTACTAGTAGGACTATTTTTTTCATTTATAATTTACAATTCAAAATTTAAAATTATTTTATCTTCTTTCCAAAAGTACAACATTTTCCACATGATGCGTTTGCGGAAACATATCTACAGGCCGCACACGCGTCACTTTGTATTTTTCGTTCATTAAGGCCAAGTCGCGTGCTTGTGTAGCGCTGTTACAACTCACATATACTACTTTTTCGGGAGCGATTTTCAAAATTTGTTCGACAACGTCTTTGTGCATTCCGTCGCGTGGTGGATCGGTGATAATCACATCAGGTTGCCCGTGTTGTGCGATAAATGATTCGTTAAAAACGTTTTTCATATCACCTACATAAAACTCACAATTGGTAATTTCATTGCGTTTGGCATTTTCTTTGGCATCGGCAATGGCTTCTGGAACGGCTTCTACTCCAATCACTTTTTTTGCGAGTTTGGAAACAAATTGCGCAATGGTTCCGGTTCCGGTGTACAAATCGTAAACGACTTCATTTCCAGTTAAACCTGCGAAATCGCGTGTAATTTTATATAATTCGTAGGCCTGATCGGAGTTGGTTTGGTAAAACGATTTGGCGTTGATTGAAAATTTCAAGCCTTCCATTTCTTCCAAAATATAATCGCGGCCTTTGTATAGTTTGATGTCCTGATCATACAAAGTGTCATTAGCTTTGCTATTGATAACGTATTGCAACGAAGTGATTTGCGGAAACTTTTCATGTATAAAATCCATCAGCAACTCACGGTTGGCTTTGTCGTTTTCAAAAAACTGAATCAATACCATGATTTCTCCTGTAGAAGCCGTTCTAATCATTAGTGTTCGCAACAAACCTTGATGATTACGCGCATTAAAAAACGTCATGTTATTGGCTACAGCAAATGCTTTAATCGAATTCCGAATGTCGTTCGACGGATCTTCTTGCAAATGACACTTTTCAATGTGTAAAATTTTATCCCACATTCTCGGAATATGAAAACCCAAGGCGGGATTTTTACTCAAGGTCGTGTCTTCCGATTGGATTTCGGTTTCGTTAAGCCAACGGGTGTCGGAAAAACCAAACTCCATTTTATTGCGGTAAAAAAATTGCTTTTCAGAGCCTAAAATCGGTTCAAAATCGGACAATTCTATTTTGCCAATGCGTTTGAGGTTGTTGTACACTTCATTGTTTTTGTAAAACAACTGTTTTTCGTACTTCATGTTTTGCCATTTGCAACCGCCGCAAGCGCCAAAATGTTGGCAAACGGGCTCGACTCTATTTTCTGAAAATGAGTGAAATTTTATGGCTTTGCCTTCAAAATAGGCTTTACGTTTTTTAAAAGTTTGTACGTCAACCACATCGCCTGGTACAACGTTGGGTATAAAAATGACTTGACCTTCGGGTGCTTTTGCCACCGAAACGCCTTTGGCTCCCGCATCAAGTACGGTAATATGTTCAAAAATCACTTTGTCGGTTTTCTTCTTACTCATGGCGCAAAGATAAAGAATGAAGTTTGATATACGAAGTACAATTTACGAAGTAATTATTTTATTTGGACATTGCATTTTAAATAGCGAACTTCGTTCTTTGTACTTCAAACTTCGTAAATCTACTATACAATGCAACACCTCGCTCTCCTCCGCGGCATCAACGTATCTGGTCATAAAATGATCAATATGATTGCCTTGAAAAAAGCCTTAGAATCGATTGGTTTTACCAACGTGGTGACTTATATTCAATCGGGGAATGTGTTTGTGACGACCGAGGAAGAAAGTCCGAGTAAGGTGGGTTTTTTAATCAAACAAGAGATTTTTAAAACGTTTGGACACGATGTTCCTGTGATTGTAATTGGTAAAGAAGATTTGCAGGCGTGTCTCGATCGGAATTTATTTTTGAACGAAGCCGAAATCGATTTGAAAAAACTCTACGTTTCGTTCATCTCGTCTGAATTGCCCGAAAACATGATTACCCAACTCAATTTGAACTTTATCAAACCTGATGAAATTCAGTTGGATGGCAAACGCATTTATTTGAAGTACGACACGTCCCCAGCCAAAACACGATTGGATAACAAGTGGATTGAAAAAAGCATGAACGTAGTTTCTACAACCCGCAATTGGAATACGGTGAATAAGTTGTTGGATATGTTTGGAAATTAGTTTCAAAAGGTCGAATGTTTGTGTGGATTAAAAGCTGTAAATTAGCATTATCTAATATCACTCAAAAATGGCTTCAAAAGCAATGTTTCAAAGTGCTCTCTCAGGACAAGAATTCCCTACAGAAGCTAAAGTATCGTGTAACAGCATACGATTTCCAATTTTAAAACTAATCAAAGAAGCGCATCCCGATTTTGATGGTAAAGGAAACATTGCAAATAGTGAACTCAATATTTATCGTGAAAAATACATTGCCAATTTTTTACAATCAGAAGTAGGAGAGTTGAATGCCATTCACAAGAACGTACTTCAATCTATAACCGATGAAAAATCGTTTGTATCTAAAGTAGAAGACGAAGTAGATAACCGAACCATCGGGCAAACTATTGCCGATAAAGTTGCTGCTTTTGGAGGAAGTTGGACGTTTATAATTTCGTTTTTTATTTTTATACTGATTTGGATTGCTTCAAATGTGTATTTGCTATTGAACAAAGGTTTTGATCCGTATCCATTTATTTTACTAAATTTAATCTTGTCATGTTTGGCGGCTTTGCAAGCTCCAGTAATTATGATGAGCCAAAATCGTCAAGAAGAAAAAGATCGAGAGCGTGCTAAAAAAGATTACATGATTAATTTGAAATCGGAATTAGAAATTCGGATGTTAGATGAAAAGCTCGATCATCTTATCATGCACCAACAACAAGAGTTGATTGAAATACAGAAAGTACAGATTGAAATGATGAATGATATTTTGGAACGGGTTAAGAAATAAGGGGATGTGTTAATTCGGTTATTTGGCTGTAAGATTGTAAGGATGAACTTCTTGAATTTGGATTGACATCTATAAAAAGATAAACATAACCCAATAAACAAATAACTAAATTACCTTTTTTTCCCTACTTTTGCATTGGATGATTTCTCTCCACAAGTAGGAATTGTTAATATTCAAATTGCCTGTGACGAGTTCAGGTGAAATAAAAAAATTATGTCAGTTTTAGAAAAAATGAGTTCGGATGAAGCCATTGCTTTAGAAAATAAATACGGAGCTCACAATTACCATCCGCTACCAGTTGTTTTGAGCAGAGGAGAAGGCGTTTACGTTTGGGATGTGGAAGGAAAAAAGTATTACGATTTTCTTTCGGCGTATTCGGCAGTCAATCAAGGCCATTGCCATCCGAAAATTGTCAATGCAATGATTAATCAAGCGCAAACGTTAACCTTAACTTCGCGTGCTTTTTACAATGATAAATTGGGAGTGTACGAAGAATTTGTGACCAACTATTTTGGTTTCGATAAAGTATTGCCAATGAACACAGGCGCTGAAGCAGTAGAAACAGCTTTAAAATTGTGCAGAAAATGGGCGTACGAGAAAAAAGGCATTCCCGAAAATGAAGCGCAAATTATTGTTTGTGACGGGAATTTCCACGGTAGAACTACGACCATCATCTCGTTTTCGAATGATGAAAATGCAAGAAAGAATTTCGGACCGTATACGGCTGGATTTATCAAAATACCTTACGATGATATTGAGGAGTTGAAAATAGCCCTTACATCGTCTAAAAACATCGCTGGGTTCTTAGTAGAACCGATTCAGGGCGAAGCAGGCGTTTTTGTTCCGGCTGATGATTATTTAGTGCAAGCAAAAGCATTGTGCGAGGCCAATAATGTGTTGTTTGTTGCCGATGAGGTACAAACCGGAATCGCAAGAACTGGATCAATTTTGGCGGTTTGTGGCAATTGCAGTTGTGAAAACGCGTGTGAAAAGCAAGCGACTTATGTGACTCCTGATATTTTAATTTTAGGAAAAGCCTTGTCTGGCGGAGCGTATCCAGTTTCGGCAGTTTTGGCCAATGATGCGATTATGAATGTCATCAAACCTGGGCAACACGGTTCGACTTTTGGTGGAAATCCAATTGCAGGAGCAGTGGCTATTGCTGCGTTGGAAGTGGTGAATGATGAAAAACTGATTCAGAATGCGCGTCGTTTGGGAATCATCTTTAGAGAAAAAATCGGCGCCTTTGTAAAAACATCCAACATTGCTACATTGGTTCGTGGAAAAGGATTGTTAAATGCGATTGTAATTAACGATACCGAAGAAAGCGACACCGCTTGGAATATTTGTATGGCATTGCGCGATAACGGTTTGTTAGCGAAACCAACACACGGCAATATTATTCGTTTTGCACCACCATTAGTAATGAATGAAGAACAATTGTTGGATTGTGTTTCGATTATCATTACAACTTTGAAACAATTTGAAAAGTAAATTTTAGAAATAGAAGTAAATAAAAAATCCGCCAAGAGTAGATCTAGGCGGATTTTTTTTATGTATTATTTTTGGAAACCTTTTATCATTTCCATTAACTGTTCTTGTTGTTCAATATCTTTCCCTGTTGCTTTCATGTAGATAGCGTAAATTAGTGTTAGTACACTAAGTACCATAGCTACAATGTTTACAATTTTCCATGTGTTTAAGGAGCCAATTGCGTAAGTGTCTGAATTTTCAACTAATAATTTTTCGTCTTTTTTTGCTAAATAGATTCCGATACCCGATAGTATAACCCCTAAAAGTCCACTAGTGCAACAACAGCCAACATACGATATTAGACCTAAAATCATAACGGCTTTTTCATTTGGTAATTTTTGTTTTTCCATAAAATATAATTAATTGATTAGAGTTTAAAAGTGTTTAAAAAAGAAAGAAACTATCATTACTATACCGTTTGTAATAGCTAAGTAAATTATGGGTTTATTATAGTTCCTTTTTTTATCAATAAAATGAAGTCCGAGACTAGCAAAAAGAAGAAGCAATGTGTAAATAGCAGGAAACATGTTAAAAGCACCAACAAAATCACCATTAAAAAGTAGCGCCATTGCTCTTTGAGTTCCACAACCCAAACATTCCACTCCGAAAATTTTTTTGCTCATACACGGAATCATATACTCGTCCAATGCCATACTTTTTCTTTTTACAATTTTACAAATAAAATTTTAATTTCAAGTTAACTCAGTAAAGTTTTCTATTTTTGAACCTAAATAAATAACATGAAGAAAATTATCTTACCACTAATGTTACTTGCTTTTGTAGTGGCATTTTGGAATCAAAGAAACGAAAAACCTAACGTAATTATTACTGTAATTGCAGTAATTGTTTTCATGTATGGAATGATGCAATTGAGTGCTAAAACCCCGAGTAAAAATAAAGACAATGACGACACAACAATTTAATGTAGGCGATAAAGTTTCGGTTTTAGACGAAGCTATAAATGGAGTAGTGCTAAGTGTCAAAAACAAAGAAGTTACGATAGAAACCGAAGATGGATTTACGATGACTTATTTTGTCAACGAACTAATTAAAAATATAATTACCAACGATTTAAATAATTTCGATAGAAGTGAAGCTTTAGTTAAAAAAAACAGCGACTTGCAACCATCGAGAAAGCAAATCGAGCTACAAAAAAAGTTGGATAAAGTCGAAAGAGGTGTTCCGGAATTCGATTTGCACATCGAAAAATTGATTGCCAATTTCAGAGGAATGAGCAATTATGACATCCTTACCTTACAATTGGAAACGGCAAAAAGGCATGTCGAATTTGCCATTCGAAACCGCATTCCGAAGATCGTTTTTATACACGGAGTTGGCGAAGGAATCTTAAAATCGGAGCTCGATTTTATGCTTAAAAACTACGATCAAATTTCGTTTCAAGATGCCAATTATCAAAAATATGGATTGGGTGCGACTGAGATTTATTTTCGTCAAAACGTAAAATAAGTATTGCTTTTAGCTATAAAAAAACCTGTTGAATTAGTACTCAACAGGTTTTTTTATGAGATTATTTTTTTAATTCGTTACAAAACTTCCATACAAATAATCATCTCCTAAGTAAAATGTACTCGTTCCTTTTTGAAACGTTACTTTTTTTAACCGAATGGTATGTCTGTAACTCGCAGCAGTTTCAGTTGTAGTAACTACTTCAATCACACCACTCACATTTAAAACACCATCTTGTGCATTCCATTCTTCATTAAGAGTCGGAGTCGTTGGTGTTGGCGTTGTACAAAAATAGCTTGTATTCAATCCACTTGTAAACAGTTTATAAGTCACTTTATTTGTAGCACTTATAACACCTGTTCGGGTGCCAACAGAATTGGGATATAAACTAGACGCAATGTCTAAAGTAAACGCTTCACTTCCACTGAAATTGAAAATCAAATTGCTTGATGGACATTTTTGTACTGCATCTTCATCGAAAGCAAATGGGAGTACTGTGGCATCCGTTTGAAAGTTTCCAAAAATAAAGGTTTCATATACTTGAACACCACTTGGTTTATTGAAAGAAATATTTTTAAAAACAATGAAATGATTGTATTTGGAGAGTGTTGTAGCGTTGGTGGTAGGATTTGTGGTATACACTGCCGTGGTAGTAACTTCCATTGTGCCCGAGGTAGCTGTCCATTCTTCAACGACATTGGGGGACGATGCTGGTATGGTAGCACAAATGGTTCCCCCAGAAACGGTTCCATCATACGATCGGTAAACAACGCGATCGGTGGCATTCAAGGCGATAGGTCTTGGTACACCAACTGCGGTTAATTCATTGATAAAAGCATTTCGATTGGCACGCATTTCCAAGGCTAAAATTTCAGTTCCGTTTAATTTGTAATAAACGTCGTTCAAATTGCACTTAACAATGGCAGCTGAACTAAAATCAATTGTTTCTACTGTAATTTCCCCATCATCACAAGCATTAAAAAGCAAAACCAACGATACTAAACCAATAATTCTTTTCATTTTTAAAGTATTTGTAACAAAAATAGAAATTTTGCGCATTAATACCCCAATTTACCAATTAATTAACGAAGAGTTTTATATTTGCACCATGGAAAAAATTTATCTCGACAATGCTGCTACAACTGCTATTCGCCCAGAAGTAATTCAAGAAATGGGGCGCGTTTTACAAGATAATTACGGAAATGCATCGTCATCGCATAGTTTTGGTAGAACCGCTAAAACCGAATTAGAAACGTCTAGAAAAAGTATTGCCAAGTTATTAGGTTGTTCCGCTCAAGAAATTATTTTTACAGCCAATGCTACCGAAGCATCCAATTGGATATTAATACATGCAGTAACCGATTTAAAAATCGAACGCATCATAACAAGCAAGATTGAGCATCATGCCACTTTGTATACAGTAAAACATTTGCAATCAGTTTTTGGAATACCCGTAGATTATGTCAACATTTTGCCAAATGGCGCTATAGATGTGACGCATTTGGTCGAATTGCTTTCGAAATCGTCAAAAACCTTGGTGTCGTTAATGCATGTGAACAATGAAATCGGAACGATGTTGGATATTGCAAAAGTAGGACGAATTTGCCACCAACACAACGCTCTTTTTCACTGTGACACCGTACAATCAGTGGGTAAAACTGCTTTTAATTTGCACGAACTTTCAGTTGATTTTATAGTGGCGAGTGCTCATAAATTCCATGGTCCAAAAGGAGTCGGTTTTGCTTATGTAAAAAAAGGAATCGTGTTGCAGCCCATGCTTTTTGGTGGGGAACAAGAAAAAGGATTGCGTGCCGGAACTGAGGCAACACATCAAGTAGTGGGTATGGCAAAAGCGTTGGAGATTGCCTATCACAATTTAGATAAGGAGCAAAAGTACATTTCCGATATCAAAGACTATTGCATGTCGGAATTGCAACGTAATTTTCCTGCTATTAAAATCAACGGAACGGATACTTTTTATAACATATTGAATGTGTTGTTACCTTTTTCTGAAGAAAAAACAGCAATGATTTTATTCAATTTAGACATGAAAGGAATCGCTGTTTCGCGAGGAAGCGCTTGCCAAAGTGGTAGTCCAAGACCTTCTCATGTATTGGCTGAAATGCTACCCGAAGAAGATATCAAAAAACCAAGTTTGCGAATTTCCTTTAGTCATAATAACACCATGGAGGAGATTGCCATTTTTATAAACGAACTGAAAGCGATTTAACTTTTAATCCGTTTTTTCAGCAACCCAATCAATCGCTTCTTGCAGTTCTTCGTGTTTGAATCCTTTAAACTCTCCCGGAATCAAAACGCTGAAAATTTTGGTAAAAACTCTGATTGCTTCTACATCTGAAACTATGGCTGCTCTTTTCCATTTCGTCAAATGTTTAACACCCATAATAGCGTCTTGCCACCACGCAGCAGCGGTAAAATTCTTAATCGAAGTGTCCAAAACCAATAAGTAATTGAGTGAATCTGTTTTGTCGATTAATTTTTGAACATTGGGCAATACTGTAACTTTAAAATCATTTTCAGTGACTTCTCCAACAGCTTTAAATCCAACAATATTGTGAGGTAAATCAGTAAGTATATGTACCATGATGGTTTCTTTTTATTAGTTTACAGCAAAGTTGCAATAAATAAAGCAACCGTGTGTTGTAGTAAAATATATATAAGTTATAGTATTCCGAGTTGGTTATTATAAAAAAATCCGCCTTATATGTGAATAAGACGGATTATATTTTACAATTTCGAATGGATTAATTCGCAGTAAATTTAATTACCAACGCTTTAGTGTGGTTCGAGTTTTGAATGTCGGATGCCAGACCGAAATTTCGTTTTTTATCCAATTTCATGATCATGTCCATAAAGTTGAAGTTGGCATTTTCAACTTGTTTTACTTCTCTTACTTCTAAAATTTTGCCTAAAGTTAAGTTGGAAAGTTTGGCAATCGATTGGGCTTTAATTTTTCCCTTTTCAATTAATTTTTTAAGTAATTCTTCTTCTTGTATGGACTTGGTGTCGTAATTTATTTTTGAAATCGTTCCCGTTACTTTAGTCATTTCTTTGATTTCACTAGCAATTTTTTTCAAAGCTTCCAACGAAGGAAGTGTTACCATGAACCCGTTACTATTCATTCTAAAAAGGTTATTTTTGCCATTTATTTCGTAATTCGAATCGGAAAGTGAAGCATACATATACTTGTTATTTTTTAAGAAATTTTCTAAAGTGGTGAGTCGCATTTTATCCTGGTTTTTGACTTTCATTTCATTGATGTTTTGATCGGCTTCTGCATCTTCTACGTAGGTCTCATAGTCTTCTTCAAGTGCTACAATATATTCAAAAGAAGTTGCTTTGACTTGAACTGAATCAATCACTTCAACTTCAATAAAACCATTTTGAGAAAAGGCGGTAAACGAAAGTAACATCAAGGCAATAAAGAAGACATTTTTTAAAATTTTCATGGTTTTAGTGTTTGAATTAGAATTTTACTTTTACAGTTTTGGATTCACCATTGCGAATATATGTCACAGGCAACTCGTCGCCGACGTTTATTTTGTTTAAACATTCCATATAACTGTAGACTTCTTTAATGGTACAATCGCCAATTTTCGTAATGATGTCGCCCTCTTTAATTCCGGCAACATCTGCAGGACGGGCTTCGGTAACACCATCAATATGCAATCCGTCGCCGTGATCCGTGTAATCGGGCATCACACCTAGAGTAACTTTGTATTTCGGACGTGTTTTTTGGGCATTCATTTTGGTTTTAGTAAATTCGATTTGATTTTCATTACTAATGTCGCTTAATAATCGAAAAGCAAAATCAGTACAATTTTTCACGCCATAGTAATTGATTTTATCTTCATCGTCAGAAGGCTTATGGTAATCAGAATGGGTTCCTGTAAAGAAAAACAACACGGGAATATCTTTCAAATAAAAAGAGGTGTGATCCGACGGACCGATACCGCTTTCGTCCAAAGTAATGTTAAATCCTGCAGGTTTGTTTTTCTCAATCAATTTGCTAAAAATCGGACTCGATCCAACGCCTCCAACGGTCATTTCTTTTTTGTCATTCAAACGTCCAATCATGTCCATATTAAGCATCGAGATTATATTTGGATACTTTGTTTTGACAATTTCAGCTAGTTTTTTAGAACCAATCAAACCGTCTTCTTCACCCGAAAATAAAGCAAAAACATAATTGACTTTTTCGGTAGTTTTGTTTTGTGAGAAAATACGAGCCAATTCTAAAACGCCACCTACACCCGAAGCATTGTCATCGGCACCGTTGTGAATTTCTCCTTTCGAATTGGGTTTGGTCGAGTTGTTGTGTTCGTTCATTCCCAAATGATCGTAATGTGCTCCAATGACAATGGTTTTCGCAGCTTTATTGTCGAGATAGCCAATTACATTTCGTCCCGAATTGTCTTTCACCTCTAACGAGTCTTTCGGATTTACCTTCACTTTATAGCTAAAATTCTGAAAATAACTTCCTTTTTCGAAAGCTTGTAAACCCAATGTTTTGAATTGTTTTGCCAAATAATCGGCGGCTATTTTTTCTTCTTTAGAACCTGTTAATCGTCCTTTTAAAGCATCCGATGACAAATAGGTAATGTGCTTTTTAAGTTCGGTTGGTTTAGCATATTCCGTTTCATCTGTATCTACCCAATCCGCAATGAATACATTGGTTTCTCGTGCTTTTCCTTGTTGACGGTTGCTTGAGAAGACTAGTTTTTTTCCGTCTGGAGAAAACATCGGAAACGCGTTAAACTCACTTTCCCACGTAATTTGTTTTAAATTGTCGCCATTCAAATCGACCATGTACAATTGAAAATCATAGCCACGGGTCGAATGATGGTTGGAAGAAAAGATAATCTTTTTGCCAGAAGGATGAAAATAGGGCGCCCAATTGGCTTTGCCTAAATTCGTGACTTGTTTCAAATCACTTCCATCGATATTACAAGTGTAGATTTCCATTTCGGTAGGCGCTACCACATTTTCGCTAAGCAACTGTTTGTAATCAGCAATGGCTTCGGCTGTTTTTGGACGTGATGAACGAAAGACCAATTTTTTACTATCAGGAGAAAAGAAACTGCCGCCATCATAACCCAAACCATTGGTAATTTGTTTCAAATGGGTTCCGTCGATATCCATTGTCCACAACTCTAAATCGCCACTTCGCGTACTAGTGAAAGCGATTTTTTTTCCGTCTGGAGAAACTACAGCTTCCGCATCATAGCCCTGAGTATCGGTTAGTTTTTTGATAATTTTACCGTTCAAATCAGAAATGTAAATGTCAAAATCGGGATACACAGCCCATAAGTATTTACCATCGCGGGGTTTTGGTGGCGCAGGACATGCCTCGTTTCCTTCGTGTGTAGAAGCATATAAAATATGTTTTCCATCGGGCATATAATAGGAGCAAGTCGTACGTCCTTTTCCGGTAGAAATGAGTTGTAAACTTTTTGGTGAGAATGCTACTTCTTGTAAATCGAGCATAAAAATTTGGTCGCACGGAATTCCGTTGGCGACATTCGATACTTGAAGTGTAAGGTGCCTGCTGTCGGGACTAAAATACGCCTCAGCATTGTCGCCACCAAAGGTGAGTTTTTGTATGTTTTTGAGATTGCGTTCTTGTGCGAACGACACCAATGAAATAAGAGAAATAAGGAGTGTAAATTTACTTGAAGTATTCATTTTCATAAAAATTTTTAGCAACAAAAATACTAAAAACGAATGACTTTACGGACTTGATTTTTTTAAAGTAAAGGAAAAAAAAATCCGTTCTACTCTCGCAAAACGGATTGGATATAGTTAAACTTCTGAAGTAACGTAAGATTCCAAAACTCCCGAAACCTCGCGACGGAATAAGCGATTCACATAATTTTGTTACACAAAATTGCTTCTCTGCTTATAAGTGAATCACTTCTCCATACGCATCAGCTACTGCTTCCATCACTGCTTCACTCATGGTGGGATGAGGGTGAATCGATTTTAGAATTTCATGTCCCGTAGTTTCTAATTTACGAGCTACAACCGCTTCGGCAATCATATCAGTTACGCCAGCACCAATCATGTGGCAGCCTAACCATTCGCCATATTTGGCATCGAAAATCACTTTTACAAATCCGTCGGGTGTTCCAGCAGCTTTTGCTTTTCCAGATGCCATAAATGGAAATTTACCGATTTTTAATTCATATCCTTTTTCTTTCGCTTGCTTTTCGGTCAAACCTACTGAAGCAATTTCTGGTGTTGCATACGTACATCCCGGAACATTGCCGTAATCGATAGGATCTACGTGTAAACCAGCTATTTTTTCTACGCAATTGATTCCTTCAGCAGAAGCTACGTGAGCCAAAGCCTGCCCAGGTGTAACATCGCCTATAGCGTAATAACCTGGAACATTAGTTTGGTTGTAGGCATTGACTAAGATTTTATCTTTATCTGTAGCGATACCGACTTCTTCTAAACCGATGTTTTCGATGTTGGTTTTGATTCCCACTGCCGAAAGTAAGATATCCGCTTCTAACACTTCTTCCCCTTTGGCTGTTTTTACGAAAGCTTTTACTCCGTTTCCTGACGTATCAATTTTTTCTACAGAGGCATTGGTCATAATGTTTACACCCGCTTTTTTCATTGAGCGTTCCATTTGTTTCGAGATGTCTTCGTCTTCAACAGGAACAATATTCGGCATGAATTCAACGATGGTAACTTCGGTTCCCATGGCGTTATAAAAATGTGCAAATTCGACACCAATGGCACCCGAACCTACTATAATCATTTTTTTAGGTTGCGATGGTAACGTCATGGCTAGGCGGTATCCAATTACTTTTACGCCATCTTGCGGAAGGTTTGGTAATTCACGTGAACGAGCACCCGTTGCGATGATGATGTGATCGGCGCTATATTCGGTTACTTTTCCTTCGGCAGCGGTAACGTCTACTTTTTTGCCTGGTTTGATTTTTCCAAAACCTTCGATAACGTCGATTTTATTTTTTTTCATTAAGAATTGAACGCCTTTGCTCATTCCGTCAGCTACATCTCTCGAACGTTTTACAACGGCAGAAAAGTCTTTATCAAATTCTTTTACAGTCAAACCATAATCGGATGCGTGTTTTAGGTAATCAAAAACCTGAGCTGATTTTAGTAGGGCTTTGGTTGGGATACAACCCCAATTTAAGCAAACGCCACCAAGACTTTCCTTTTCGATAACAGCTACTTTGAACCCCAATTGTGAGGCACGAATTGCAGTAACATAACCACCAGGACCACTTCCTAAAACAATGATATCGTATTTCATAAATATAATTCTATAGTTAATTTGAAGTTGCGAATTTACGGAAATATTTTGAAAATAGGGTAATGTGATTATTTGTTTATTTGATGATTCGATTATAAAAAGTTGTGGTAAGCTGTTCTTTTTTAGCCCTGACCTGCCAGCCGATAGGCAGGTTGCAGTAGAAAGTTTTTGGCATGACAAACGTTATTTTATGATGGTAAAAAAGCGACCAAGGGAAGCTATTTTTACCAACAATAAAATAGTTTGGAAAACAAAACCCTGCCTAGCTGCAGGCAGGTTGGAACGAAAAGCAGGTTTAGCTTCACACTTATTTGATAGAACTAAACTTTCGAATCAAAGTGACAATCGTAGTGGCAATTATGGCCCCTGAAAACGCCAAAAAAATGTCTTTTTGTGCGTCCCAAATGTCGCCTTGCGTACCTAAATACGCATCGCCTTGCGCTTTAAAAAAGATGTCGGCCACAGCCCATTCGATGAGTTCGTAAAAGCCGCTGACAGAAAGTGTGATTTCAATAGGCAACGTCCATGCAACCCAAGCTGGTAAATTCAGCCATTTGAGGAACATTTCACGCATAGGATAGGCTAATAAAAAGCCGAAACTAAAATGCACAATGCGGTCGTAATGGTTTCGCGACAGTTCAAAATAGTCTTTAAGCCAATAACCAAATGGATTTTCAGCATAGGTGTATTTCGAACCGTATACGTGAAGGCACAAATACACGCAAATGAGCAAGTAACTTACATCGCTAAATTGGAATTTTTTGTAGCTGAAAATTAGAAATCCGATAAAGAGAAAAACCAAAGTGTTTTCAAGCAACCAATTGGCGGTGTCTGTATTTCCAATGTAAGAATTCGCCCAGCAAATGGAGAAAACTAGCGTAAAAAATTGCATCCAACGGTTCGATTTGAAAGGAGTTCGGTGGTTTGAAATTGCGATAGAGAATGCCATGGGTTGTTGGTTTTTTGTCAACCACATAGATACATAGATTTTTGATAAATGGGAACACAGATTGAAGAAATTTTTAAAATTTCTATAATTTCTCTAACCTGCCTGTCGGCAGACAGGTCTGTCTTGGAAGTTTTTTCAGTTTAATTTGTCACTATTATTCTCAACCGAAAACTGCGAATCGTATAATTTTTTGTAATAACCGTCTGGTTTGTTCAGCAATTCGAAATGACTGCCTTTTTCTACAATTTGACCTTTGTCCATGACGATGATTTTATCAGCATTGACAATGGTTGCCAATCGATGTGCAATCACAATTGATGTTCGCCCTTTCGTGATGGTTTCGGTAGCGCGTTGGATGAGTTCTTCTGAATAGGTATCGATAGATGAAGTGGCTTCATCTAAAATTAAAATACTCGGGTTGCTCACATACGCGCGTAAAAAAGCAATCAGTTGGCGTTGTCCAGAGGAAAGCATTACACCGCGTTCTTTCACATCAAAATCATAACCATCGGGCAGACTCATGATAAAATCGTGTACGCCAATTTTTTTGGCTGCTTTGAGTACGGTTGCGCTTGTTATGGACGTATCATGGAGTGTAATGTTGTTGTAAATGGTGTCCGAAAACAAGAAAACATCTTGTAAAACAATGGCGATTTTGGTCCGCAAACTGTCTAATGTAAAGTCGTTAATGTTTTGATTTTCGATGAAAATGGCACCCGAATCGATTTCGTAAAAACGGTTGAGCAAATTGATGATGGTCGATTTTCCAGCTCCTGTGGCGCCAACAATAGCAATGGTTTCGCCTGCTTTGACATCCAAATTGATGCCTTTCAAAACTTCTTCGTCTTTAATGTAACTGAAACGCACGTTTTCAAAACGGATATTGCCTTCAAAGTGTTGGGCAACAACAGTGCCATTTTGTTGTACATCGTCATCCGAATCCAAAATATCAAAAACGCGATTGGCCGCAATCATTCCCATTTGCATTTCGTTGAATTTATCGGCAATTTGTCGCAACGGGTTGAACAACATTCCGATAAACATCGTGTAGGAGAAAACATCACCAATGGTTGTCGAATGATCGCCATCGATAATATGAAAACCAGCGAAAACTACAACAGCTGCAAGTGTTAATGATGAAATGATATCGGCAATAGGGAAAAATATCGAGTTGTACAAAATGGTTTTTATCCAAGCTTTGTTGTGTTTGCTGTTGATTTCTTTAAACTTTTCGTATTCGATGTTTTCACGGTTAAAAAGTTGTACGATTTTCATTCCGGTGACGCGTTCTTGCACAAAAGTGTTGAGGTTGGCGACTTGGGTGCGGACTTCCTCGAAGGCGACTTGCATCTTTTTTTGAAAAATTCGGGTGATGTACACTAAAATTGGCATGGCAACAATCACAATCCACGACAGATGGAAATTCATAAACATCATAAAAATCAATACGACGACCATTTTTAGTAAATCACTAATAATCATGAACAAGCCTTGGCTGAAGATGCGCGCAATTTGTTCAATATCAGAAACCGAACGCGTAACTAATAGTCCGACTGGTGCGTTGTCAAAATACTTCATTCGGAAACGCAACATGTGCTGAAACAATTTCACACGAATGTCTTTAATGATGTCTTGGCCTAACCAATTGGCCCAAAAAACAAAATAGTATTGAGTCAAAACCTCCATCAATAAAACGATTCCCATAAAAGTGATGTAGAGTAGGAGTCCGTTTTCGTCTTTCGTTTTGATAAAATCGTTTACCGTTTGTTTTAACAAATACGGACGTAAGGCTCCAAAAAGAGCCAAAGAAAGCGCAAAAAAGATTACACCATTGAACCTCTTTTTGTAGGGTTTGGTGTATTTTAATATCCTTTTGAAAAGGTTGGTATCGAATGCTTTTACTTTCATTCGGAATTTAGTATTTGTTTTCTATTGGTCTCATGTAGTCGCTTCGCTCGTGTCATTCAGGTTTAGTATTATTTTTTTAAGGTTTCATGCAGTCGCTTCGCTAGTGTAATATTTAAGTAGCTGAGTGCCTGATTGCCTGAGTTGCTGAGTACCTAAGTTATTTTTTAGTAGCTGTTTCCCGCTTTCGCTTTTATCTTTGCTCGTTCCTCACAAAGGATATCAGCTCTATCGGGGCTAGCGGATTATTGCTTCATTCTTGTCTTTAAAATAATTGTATTCTATTTTGGTTAGGTATAATCCGTGTGCGGGAACTGAAAAACCAGCTTGATTACGGTCTTTGCTTGCTATTATTTTTTTAAAATCAGCTAATGTAATTTTTTCCAATCCGATATTGATCATCGTGCCTACAATGGCGCGCACCATATTGCGCAAAAAACGATCGGCGGCTATTGTAAATACCAATTTGTTTTCGATTTGTAGCCAATGTGCTTCGTGTATTTTGCAATTAAAAGTATTCACATCGGTATTGACTTTTGAAAAACATTCAAAATCGGTGTGTTCAAAAAGAATGGCACAAACTTCATTCATTTTTTTGACATTCAATTGGTGTTGACAGTACCAACTTGTTTCGTTTTCAAAAGCGTCTTTTTGTTGGTGAATATGGTATTCGTAGGTTCGTTTGGTGGCGTCAAATCGGGCATGTGCATCGTCGTGAACTAAATAAAGATTAAAAACAACTATATCTTTGGGTAAAAACGAATTGAGTTTGTGTACCAATTGTGAGCTATTTATTTCAGAATCACAATCGAAATGGGCAAACATTTGTTTGGCGTGAACACCGGTATCGGTTCGTCCGGCGCCAACAATATCAATGGGTGTTTTTAAAATAGTTGACAGCGCTTTGTTGAGTGTTTCTTGAACAGAACAGGCATTGGGTTGGTATTGCCAACCGTGATAGTACGTGCCGTTGTATGCGAGTTCGATGAAGTATCTCAAGTTGGGTTGTCAGTTATTAGTGTTCAGTGTTCAGTGTTCAGTGTTCAGTGTTCAGTGTTCAGTGTTCAGTGTTCCTATTTTAATTGACGTCAAATTTACAAAGATTTTAATTGATTGAATGACTAAAGTTTTCCTAAATAATTAACTTTGCGACTTAGTATATTTGTGGCATAAACTATGAAAAAAATCCTTCTTCTTTCCGATACACACAGTCATATTGACGAAACAATTTTAAAATACGTTCATCAAGCGGATGAGGTTTGGCATGCGGGCGATATTGGTGATTTGGTAGTAACCGATACTATCAAAAAGTTAAAACCATTGCGTTGTGTCTATGGCAATATAGACGATGATAAAGCGCGAATGGAGTTTCCGCTGCACAACCGATTTATGTGTGAAGGTGTCGATGTATGGATGACGCACATCGGCGGTTATCCTGGAAAGTACAATCAATTGATTCGGGAGGAAATCAAGGACAATCCACCGAAATTATTTATTTGTGGGCATTCGCATATTTTAAAGGTACAGTTTGATAAAACCTTGAATTTATTACACATGAATCCGGGTGCGTGTGGTATTTACGGTTTTCATCAAGCGCGAACGATGTTGCGCTTTGAGATTGATGGGGAAAAGATCGGGAATTTGGAGATTGTTGAGTTGGGAAAGGACGGAGCGTAAAAAAAATGTTCAGTGAACATTTTTAGTGAACGGGCCAGGTGGCACGAAGGCCTTCTTTAATGAAAACTCGAATTTGGAAAAAGGGTCGCGTGAGCGATTGCAGCGGCAGCCCGCAGCGAGGAACGAGCGAGGACTAGAGCGGAAAGCGCGACCCGCAGGGGCACGCCAAAAAAAATCCGTCTAGCTTTCACTAAACGGATTTAACGCACTAAATAAACTAAGTTTATAGGTTTATCTCAATCGGTCCACAGATTTTACGAGATCTTCGTCCTTTATGATAGCCTTGTTGGCCAAGACTAGCATAACGATAGAAATAATAGGTAAGAACATCCCAATACCTTTCTCAGAAACTAACGCTGTTTCTCCAGATACCTTTAGCGAATGATATACAAATAATCCTAATAAAATTAAATTCAATATGATATTCAATCTGCCCATGACAAATTGTTGTTGTCTTTTTTTAAATGAAATGATACTCACTAATGCAAGCATGGTACTCAAACCAAACAAAACAGCATAGAGCATGTTTGCCATGAAATAAAAATCTTTTCCAGCTTCTTTCCAAAGCGGAAAAACAAACGGAAGAATTCCGGTTGCTATAAAGGCCAGTAGTAAGTAAACGGTTTGAATTCGCTGTACCATTTGTTTGCAATTAGCTTCGCTCTGTTCGGCCAAAAGGGCCTCGAGTGAAGAGCAAAAATATAGTATCTTTTTTTAAAAAACTATTGCACGAATGAAATTTATTTGTATTATTGCATAACAAATCCGTAAGTACTTCATATCACGGACATTCCCATAGAAAAAAATCACTACACAAAGTATTGTTATACCATTTTAAAATACATATAAACATTTATGTTTGATAGGACTGCATTAAAAGAAATGAAGCTGTCTGAGCTTCAAGATATTGCCAAGTTGGCTAAAACCATAAAATTTGCTGGAGTAAAAAAAGAAGTGTTAATCGACTTGATTTCAGCACAACAGCAAGCGAGTTCGGAAGCGATTTCTGAGCCGATAGCTAAAATTACTAAAGAAAAAAAGGTACCAATTGCTGCTGATGATAAGCCCAAAAGAGCTAGAATTACGCCTGAAAATAAAGATAGTAAAGTTCAAAATTTATTTTCAGAAGAAAGACCAACACCAACACAAGTAGAAGAACCTGTTGCAGAAATTATTCCGAATAAAAATCCCAACTTTAAGAAGAAAGAAAAGTTTTTAAAACAAAAGACTAATTTCAATCAACAACCTGAATCGATCGATATTTCGGAAGATTCAAATCCTATCGAGCAAGTTGCCCCAACTACAGAACTAGCCAATGAGGCAAACGATGGCGAACAAGCACCTCCTCAGAAACAAGGCAACCCGAATCAAAAGTTCAAGCAAGCTAACCCCAATCAAAACGGAACTCGAGGCGGAGCCGAACGGGGAGAAGCTAACGGTAACGGTAACGGAAACAACGGCAATGTAAATCCAAATTATAAAAACAAAAAAAACAATAATTTCAGAGATTCTGATTACGAATTTGACGGAATAATAGAAAGCGAAGGCGTTTTAGAAATGATGCCTGATGGTTACGGATTTTTACGTTCTTCGGATTATAATTATTTGGCATCTCCTGATGATATTTATTTATCGACCTCACAAATTCGTTTGTTTGGTTTAAAAACAGGTGATACTGTAAAAGGAGTGGTGCGTCCGCCAAAAGAAGGTGAGAAATTCTTTCCATTGGTACGCGTGTTAAAAATTAACGGACACGATCCTCAAGTGGTGCGTGACCGTGTTTCTTTTGAACACTTAACGCCCTTATTTCCTGAAGAAAAATTCAATTTAGCAGGTAAGAACGCTTCGATTTCGACACGAATTATCGATTTGTTTTCTCCTATCGGAAAAGGCCAACGCGGAATGATTGTGGCGCAACCTAAAACGGGTAAAACAATGTTGTTGAAAGACATTGCGAACTCGATTGCAGCCAACCACCCCGAAGTGTATTTGATTGTATTATTGATAGACGAACGACCAGAAGAGGTAACCGACATGCAACGAAGTGTGCGTGGAGAAGTAATTGCTTCTACCTTTGACGAACCTGCTGATCGTCACGTAAAAGTGGCTAATATTGTACTTGAAAAAGCAAAACGTTTGGTTGAATGTGGTCACGATGTAGTTATTTTATTGGATTCGATCACGCGTTTGGCAAGAGCTTATAACACAGTACAGCCTGCGTCTGGTAAAGTGTTGAGTGGAGGTGTTGATGCGAACGCGCTACAAAAACCGAAGCGTTTCTTTGGAGCAGCTCGTAACATTGAAAATGGTGGTTCGTTGAGTATTATTGCTACAGCATTAACAGAAACCGGTTCTAAAATGGACGAAGTGATTTTCGAAGAATTTAAAGGAACGGGTAACATGGAATTGCAACTCGACCGAAAAATTGCGAACAAACGTATTTTCCCGGCAATCGATTTGACCTCCTCAAGTACGCGTCGCGATGATTTATTGCTCGATGAAAAAACCATTCAACGCATGTGGATCATGCGTAAGTATTTAGCCGATATGAATCCGGTAGAAGCGATGGATTTTATCAACGATCGATTCAAAAAGACACGGAATAACGATGAGTTTTTGATTTCGATGAATGATTAATTACTCTGAACGAATTTTACTATAAATAAAAAAAGTCCCGATAATTTCGGGACTTTTTTGTTTTTAAATTTTACACGAATTACACAAATTAGCACAAATAATTAGTGAAAATTATTCTTGTGCAGCCAAATACCGTTCCGCATCCAAAGCCGCCATACAGCCCGTTCCTGCAGCGGTTATCGCTTGACGGTACACATGATCGGCAGCATCGCCACCTACAAAGACACCAGGAATATTGGTTTTAGAAGTACCAGGAACATTTATGATATAACCCGTTTCATCCAAGGTTAAATAGTCGGCAAAAATATCGGTATTGGGTTTGTGACCAATGGCTACGAAAAATCCTGTTGCTGGAATTTCAACAAAATCGCCAGTCGTTTTATTTTTAGCTTTTACTGCAGTTACCACTTGTCCGTCGCCCAACACTTCTTCTGTGTCATGATTCATCAAAATAGTAATGTTGTCTGTTTTACGAACGCGTTCTTCCATGATTTTAGAGGCTCTGAATTTTTCGCTTCGCACCAACATGGTTACTTTTTTACACAATTTAGATAAATAATGTGCTTCTTCACAAGCAGAATCTCCTGCGCCAACAATTACTACCTCTTGATTGCGATAGAAAAATCCGTCGCACACGGCGCAAGCCGATACACCACCACCCATTTGTAGATAATGTTGTTCAGAAGGAATTCCTAAATATTTAGCAGTAGCTCCAGTAGAAATAATCACGGTATCGCAATGAATTTCTTTGGTATCGTTGACCCATACTTTGTGAATAGGTCCAGAAAAATCGACTTTGGTGACCCATCCATCACGGATAACGGTACCGAAACGTTGTGCTTGTGCTTGTAGTTGCACCATCATTTCAGGACCAGTTATTCCTTCTGGATTTCCAGGCCAGTTTTCTACTTCATTGGTGGTAGTTAATTGTCCACCCGGTTGCATTCCTTGATACAAAACGGGAAACATATTGGCTCTTGATGCGTAAATAGCGGCTGTATAACCAGCAGGTCCAGAACCAATTATAAGGCATTTTACTTTTTCTATATCAGACATAGTCTTTAGTTTAAAATTTTGAAGTACAAAGGTAAGTTTTAATTGAAATATATTTATGAAAAGTAGCGGACAAAAACTATTTTAATATAGTTACTATTTATTATTTTGAATTAAATTTAATTTAAGCCGAAAAAATTTTTGTATAACCAATTAATGCAATATATTTGCATCCGCTTTCGGGGTGTAGCGTAGCCCGGTTATCGCGCCTGCTTTGGGAGCAGGAGGCCGCAGGTTCGAATCCTGCCACCCCGACCGACAAAAGCCGAACTTTTAAGTTCGGCTTTTTTTATGGCTTGAAGTGAGCCGAAAGTGCCACTTTCGAAGCGAAGTGAAAGCCATAAAAAAAGGAAATGCCAACCGGCATTTCGGCTTTTGTCGAGCACCGTTCCCCTTCACAGGATCACGCTAGTAATCCTGCTGATAGAATATTGTTTTTTTGCCACAGATTGACAGATTAAAAATGATTTAAAAATCTGAGAATCTGTGTCAAAAATTTCACTAATTTTTTAATTTATCTTTATTGTTTCTAATCGGGTAGCTAAACTTAAGGATTCCTATCAGTTTTTTGCGAAGTAAAGTTCAAATTAAAGATACAACGAGTATCCTAGCCCCGATAGTAGCTGGCTACCTCGTAGCGCGGATAGCGGGAGTAGTGTTCTATAAAAGTGATATTAGTGCTCCGGATAAAAAAATACCTATTTTAACGGTTTTTTCTTCAAAACGGCACTGTCACTAAATCTTTTAATTTCGATTTTTGGTTCGCCATACAATTCGATTTCCGATTTGACTGAGGCATCGATAACTGCTGTAGTGATGGCGTTGATGCTTAAATTGGTGTAACCTTCGGAAGTGATATTGGCATTTTGCGTCAATAAATTTTTACCTACAAAATTGGAGTTGTTGTCGAGGCGGAGTTTTAGATCGACCACATCGCCTTCGAGGGTGGCGTCACTTTTTTGATACATGTCGAAAATCATTTCTTTGCTTGAGATGAGCGCTTTAATAGAAGCCGTATTGCTGGCTGTGATAGTGGTTTTCTCCGATTTTAATTTGAGCTCTACTTTTGATTTGTCATTACATTCTAGCGTAAAATTATTGGAGTTGGCATTGATGTACAGCTTGGCATAATCATAACTTTTAAGAGTAATATTTTCCAATTCGATGTCGGAAAGTGCGGTGATTTGTGATTCGCTTTTGGCCACGACCAATTTAAAATCGTCGGTATACGTTACTCGAATGCTGAGTTTTTTGAAACTTATAATGTCTTTTAAAGTCGATAGTCGCAGAGTGCTTCCGCTGAGTGCAAAATCGATGGCTTCGTGAAGGTTGTCGTCGGCTTCGATTTCGATGCCGCATTCACTTCCTTTAATAATCATCACTTCGAGATTGTCTTCAACTTCAATTCCGGTAAACGCTTCTATTTTTTTTTGTTCAATAGTAACAATTTTTGACCCTTTTATTTTGTCTTTTTTTTGTGCAAAAGCGAAGGAGGTAATCAGAAATAGGGCTAAGAAAACAAATGAATTTTTCATGAATGGATTATTTTTACTGTGCCAAATTTATAAAAAAAAACATCCCAATTTGCATTAGGATATTTTTGTATTTAATTTTTAGAAACGTCTCCGCCCGAAGTCTCTTCTTCGGTTACTTTTTTCGGAGTTCCGTGGTAGTTTATCGAGCTACCACTGCTGGCGCTTGCACTCAAATTGACCAGTGGATATACTGTTGTGGTACTGCCACTTGATGATTCTGAAGAGATTTCGTTAGACAACATGCTTCCGGCGTTGATTTCGCTTCCGCTGGAAGATGACGTTCGTAATTTTAATGCTTTTCCTAATAAAGTAAGTTGACTGCCACTAGTTGATTCGGAGTCGACCGTCTCGTATTCAAGTGTCACTTCTGCTTCACTACCGCTAGATGTTTTTACTTTAATAGCAGTTCCTTTTAACGTATTTTCACTTCTAAGATTAGATCCGCTTGTAGCTTCCAACCCATTAATTGTTGGCATACTCACGCGAACAATCATGGCTTCTGCCGAATCGATACTTTCATCAGTTGATATCTCCAACACACCGTTTTTTACTTTGGTGGTAATGTGTTTGACAATGTTATCATCGGCTTCCACTTCTACTTTTACATCGCTGGATTGGCTAACGATTACTTCGATACCACGGTTGACTTCAATTTTGGTGAACGTTTCGTTTACGGTTCTTTTTTCGGTTATGACGTTGCCGCTTCCATCAATTCCGTTACCCAAATCGATGTCATATTTACAAGATGTCATTAATAAAGCAACTAGTGTCAAGACTATTGCTACAATAGTTCGAGTACAAAATACGATTAGTTTAATCATGATTTTTTAGTTTTTTTAATGGTTACACCGTCTTCATTTATTTTGATGCTTTTTACTTCTTCTGATTCTTCATTAGCTCCTTTTTTTATCAAAATTCCGTCTTTATTGAGTTGAATAGTGGCTGTCGAATCTTGATTCATTATTTCCGTTTCTACATCATTAAATTCATCTTCTTCGGGTGGACAATTCAAACAAAGCACTTTGTCATCGGTTACTTTGTAGGTATATTTGTCAGAACTGTGGTGTAAATTAAAGAAATCATTATCGCTTCGGTCATAGTTTTCAAGACTACTATCGGGTTTGAAATAAGTTCCTTCGGGTAAGTATAAAAACACTTCTACATGTTGATCTCTGAATTTATTGCTAATCTCAGTCAATAAATAATTGTCTAAAATTAATTTATTTCCGTCAATTTTGTAGCTGAATTTAATTTTTTTTGCACGCTTTTTTGCTTCGTTGGGTGATTTTCCGTTGGCCAATTTTTCAATTTGCAAATAGGGTAAGGTTTCATCGGTTTTCATGATTTTGATTGTAACATTGTTGGAATAAATCACCTCTTTGTTACTTTCATCTTGAGTCAACCAAATGTCTCTGTTCTCATTGTAGTTTTTAGAGTAAAAGTCGTTGTTTTTGAATTTGATGTACAACGTATCGTTAGGACTGATATTGATTATTTCTTTTTTCACTTCTTTACCGTCGTAAGCAATTTGACTTGCTTCTTGAACACCTAATGAGATTACTACACCAATGGCAATTATCCAAAGGGCTAGCAAACTGTATTTCGCTAAACTTCCTATTGATTTTAGATTGGTTACTAATAATTTCAATCCTAGAATTAGTATAAAAAATAACGGAATTCCAGCAGCAAAAAGAAATAAAAGACCTTGTATCCAAAGTGGCGTTTCTAGTCCGATTGGCGTGGTAATGTTATTGATAACTGTGTTTTCAGGTAATGATGAAGAAAACATCAAAAATACCGAAGCAATACAGACAGAAAGTAACGATATCGATGAAAACACCACTATTAGTGCGCCTAACACTTTTGCAAAGGCTCCGAAAATTGCTGAAAAGGCATCTCCGATTTTGTTACCAGCATTTTCAGCTGTAGCTTTTACTTGGTTTCCCATTTTGTCATAATCGACATTTTTAAATTTTGTAGAAACGTTTTCAAATTCTTCTCTAACTTTTTTTTCGATATTAGAAATCGTAACAGGTTCGCCAGTCATTTCTAATTTTTCAGAAGTGGTTACAGCTTTTGGTGTAATTACCCAAAGGATAAAATACGCTAAGATTCCAGATCCAAATCCAGCAAAAACGAAGATTAAGAAAAGTATTTTAATCCAAATCGAGTCAATGCCAAAGTAATGTCCAAGTCCAGTACAAACTCCACCAATAATTCCTTTATCTTTATCACGGTACAGTTTTTTTCGTCCAGTTCCGCTAAAATTAGTGTTGGTATTTTCGTTGGTTTCATCATCAATTCGGTAATCTTCAGGTTGTCCCATTACAGCGACTACTTCATCTACATCTTTTAAATTGATGACGTGTTTGTCTGATTTTTGTCGGTCTGAAAAAAGTTCGGCCACACGCATTTCAATGTCTTTCATGATTTCTTCTTGACCAGAAGAATTCGTTAACGAACGTCTTATGGCGTCAAAATAGCGTGTTAATTTTTGGAATGCATCTTCATCTATGTGAAAAAATAAACCACCTATATTAATATTTACTGTTTTGTTCATGATTGTTATTTTTGATTGGTTATGATGTTAACGGCATCCGATAATTCGGTCCACGTGCCATTTAATTCAGTTAAAAAAGTTTTTCCTATTTCGGTCAGTCCGTAGTATTTTCTTGGCGGTCCCGACGTTGATTCTTCCCAACGGTAATTAAGTAAACCGTCATTTTTTAGTCTTGTTAATAGCGGATAAACAGTCCCCTCTACTACAAGCAATTTTGCGTTTTTCAAAGTGTCTAATATTTCAGAAGTGTAGGCTTCTTTATCTCGTAATACCGATAAGATGCAAAACTCCAAAACACCTTTTCGCATCTGCGCTTTTGTGTTTTCAATGTTCATAATTCGATTTTTTGTTTTTAAGCTGTCTGCCGACAGGCATGGTTAAACTGCTCATTTTTTGATTTAATCTGAATTTATTTCAGATTCCTTGATGATTGAATGTGATGATTACTTAAAAAAAGATATGCTTAACGGATATTTATATTGTTCTCCATTCGATGCTTTAACTGCGCCATAAATGATTAGGATGAATTCGATGATTTTTAAAAAGCCAAACATGATGGCAGCAACAATGGCTAGCATAACGAAACCTGTAATATTTTCGTGATTCAAATTGTCAAAGTCTACATTTTGATGGTTAAATACTTCATCGTAAGTAACGTTTTTTAAGAAAGTAAAAATAAAAATCGGAACAGCAATTAACAACAATAATAAAGTGTATAAAAACATACTCAGTTGAAAATTCAGTACTTGTTTTCCGTTGTAATTTACAAATTCCGACTCGTTCTTTTTGGAACTCCAAATTAGTATTGGAAAAATGTAGTTCCCAAACGGAATTAAATACTGCGACAACGTACTCAAGTGAAGTAATGTGGCGATGTTCTTTTCGTTAGTTGTGCTCATTGTTTTTGATTTTTTTGGTTGATGATGATAAGGCTATTTATTTATTACTATATATACCCTATTAATTTCTTATACAAAGATAAGGCTAAAAAAAGATACTATGCAATACAAAGTACCAATAATTAACATATTTTTAACATTTAAATTAAATAAGTTTTCTAATATAATTTCACTATTTTTACAACAAAATCAATGCTTTATGAAGCTTTCTCCCTCTAAATTAAATACCTTTCTGTTTTTCAAATTACCTTCTGCTTTTTGGTTAGGCGTGCGTGTTGTTTGTATATCAGAAGAGAAATGTATAGCAACAGTAAAGCTCCGATGGTTCAATCAAAATCCGTTCAATTCTATGTATTTTGCTGTGCAAGCAATGGCGGCCGAATTGACAACTGGAGCTTTAGTAATGATCCAAATTAAAAAAAGCGGTAAGGATATTTCCATGCTTGTCGCGAATAATAAAGCTAATTTTACTAAAAAAGCCACTGGACGAATTTCGTTTTCATGTCACGATGGTCAATTAATAGCAGAAACAATTCAAAAAGCAATTCAAACTGGAGAAGGACAAACCTGCTGGATGCAATCCATAGGACTAAATCAAAAAGGTGAAAAAGTCTCGCAGTTTGATTTCGAGTGGACGGTGCGTATTAAAAATAAACAAAAGTTAAACCCCTAACAATTAACGTATCTTTTAGTCGGTTTCGTCTTAAATTTGAATAAAAAAAATGAAGATTTTAATAACAGGTGCAACAGGATTAATAGGAAAAGAACTGACGTTATTGTTGTTAAACAACGGACATTCTGTAAATTATCTAACCACTTCTTTGGATAAAATTGTTTCAAAACCCAACTATTTTGGATATTTTTGGAATCCAGTTGAAGGTACAATCGATGAAAATTGTCTCATCAATGTTGACGTAATCATTCACTTAGCTGGAGCCTCTATTTCAAAAAAATGGACAAAAGCCTACAAAGAAGAAATTGTAGAAAGCAGAATATTATCATCCGACTTACTTTATAAGACCTTAAAAACGTACCCACATCAAGTCAAACAACTTATTTCAGCTTCCGGAATCGCCATTTACCCACAAAGTTATGAAGTGGCGTACAACGAAACAACTACCGAAAAAGACAGCACTTTTTTAGCCAATGTAGTTACGCAATGGGAAGAAAGTGTCGATGTATTCCAACAACTTAATATTAAAGTGTGTAAACTTCGAACCGGAGTAGTACTCTCTATAAAAGGTGGTGCATTACCAGAAATGGCTAAACCAATCCAAGTGGGTTTTGGAGCTAATATCGGAAATGGCAAGCAAATTCAATCGTGGATTCATCTCAGTGATCTCGTCCAACTTTATTATTTTGTGCTCAAAAATCAAATGGAAGGTGTTTTTAACGCCGTGGCGCCCAACCCAGTTTCTAATGCCGAGCTCACCAAAACTATCGCCAAAGCACTGCACAAATCTTTGTTCTTACCTAACATTCCCAAATTTATTCTAAGCTTGGTTTTAGGTGAAATGGCAATATTGCTCACAGCAAGCAACAATATCTGTAGTAAAAAAGTACAGGATGTTGGATTTCAATTTCAGTTTCCTACACTACAAATGGCCATCGACAATTTATACCAATAAAAAAAGCCTCACTAAATGAGACTTTTTGTACTATAAATCGAGTTGAATTAATAATATAAACTAACCTTTTTGCTTTATTATAGCAACAAACTTAACTAAAACAATTTGGTTTTTGTCTTAAAATTATATTAAATTTTTTCGATTTTTTTGTATTTGAAGCGAATGGTTTGGACTTCTTTGGCATCCATATTCCCGCTTTTCGTTGCAATAAACTTTGCAAGTTTATTTTCACTACAATCGGGGCTAGTTTCAATCGCAAGGCTCTTAAAACCCAATTTTCTTAGATAATCCCATTTTAATAATGACAATTTGACATTTTTAAAGAAATGGCAGTACTTTTGCAAACAAGTTGTAAGAAGTAAAAATCAATGAAAATTAAAGATATATTTAAAAATAAAAGCACAATGAATACTGAAAATATCGAAAATGAGCCAATGGAAAATGAAGTGGAAAATGCAATTGAAACGGAAGTAAATGGCGTCGAATCAGCAGCAGAATTAAGTATTGAAGAACAATTGCAAGAGGATTTATCCAAAGAAAAAGACAAGTTTTTACGTCTTTTTGCAGAATTCGAAAATTTTAAAAAACGTACTGCTAAAGAACGGATCGATTTATACAAAACTGCCAATCAAGATGTTTTACAAGCCATGTTGCCAGTTTTAGACGATTTTGACAGAGCTTTGATAGAAATTTCGAAATCAGAAGACGAATTGTTACTTAAAGGTGTCGAACTAATTCATGAAAAATTAAAAAACACCCTTGTAGCCAAAGGATTAGAAGTAGTAGAAGTAAGAGCTGGCGATAGTTTTAACGCCGATTTTGCAGAAGCCATTACTGTAATTCCAGCGCCAACAGATAAATTAAAAGGTAAAATTGTTGACGTAATCGAAAAAGGATACAAACTAGGTGACAAAATCATCCGTTTTCCTAAAGTAGTTTTAGGACAATAATTATTTCTATTGAGGTGCAATTGACCTCACTATCTATATCAGATCATATACCATGAAAAAAGATTTTTACGAAATATTAGGCATTTCAAAAGGTGCTTCTCCAGAAGAAATTAAAAAGGCATACCGAAAGAAAGCCATCGAATTTCATCCCGACAAAAATCCCGGAAACAAAGAAGCCGAAGAGAATTTTAAGTTGGCAGCCGAAGCTTACGAGGTGTTAAGCGATCCAAATAAAAAAGCAAAATACGATCAATATGGTCACCAAGCTTTTGATGGCGCAGGCGGATATGGCGGTGGTGGTCACATGAACATGGACGATATTTTTAGCCAATTTGGGGATATTTTCGGAAGTGCTTTTGGCGGCGGTGGCGGATTTAGCGGTTTTGGTGGAAACCAAGGCGGACAACGTCGCATGAAAGGAAGTAATCTACGAATCAAAGTCAAACTGACTCTCGAAGAAATTGCAAATGGTGTTGAGAAAAAAGTGAAAGTAAAACGCAAAGTGCAAGCACAAGGAGTAAAATATAAAACCTGTCCAACCTGCAACGGTCAAGGTCAAGTACTTCGAGTTACGAATACCATTTTGGGCCGGATGCAAACGGCAACTGCGTGCACCGTTTGTGGTGGATCGGGACAAACTATCGAAAGTAAACCAGCCAATGCTGATGCCTACGGAATGTTGATGGAAGACGAAACGGTTTCTATCAAAATTCCAGCAGGAGTAGTAGACGGAATGCAACTCAAAGTGTCTAGTAAAGGAAACGATGCGCCTGGAAACGGAATTCCGGGTGATTTAATTGTTGCCATTGAAGAACAAGAACACGAATTCTTAAAACGCGAAGGAGAAAATCTACATTATGATTTGTACATCAGTTTCCCAGAAGCTGCTCTAGGTATTTCTAAAGACATAGAAGCTGTAAATGGAAAAGTCCGAATCAAATTAGAAGAAGGCATCCAATCGGGTAAGATTTTACGATTAAAAGGAAAAGGAATTCCGAGTTTAAACAGTTACGGAAATGGCGATTTGTTAGTTCACGTTAACGTATGGACTCCAAAGACATTAAATAAAGAACAACGTCAGTTTTTTGAGCAGGCCATCACTGACGAAAACTTTATTCCACACCCAGAAAAGAGCGATAAATCTTTTTTTGAAAAAGTTAAAGATATGTTTTCGTAGTAATGAATTTATTTCTATATTTGACTGTTACTTGGAAACGAGTAATTTCTTTTTCATAGCAATTTTTCCCATCCTTGTGTCAAAATAAGGGTGGGTTTTTTTTGTAACAAATCCTTTCAATCTTCTACTAATTCAGTACTTTTACAGAATGCAATATCAATGTCAAAAATTTATTGCAATTACAATTTTGAATTGATTTTTGATATTGAAATTTAATAAAATTTATGAGTAACATACTTGAAGTTAATAAAGTCGTTAAGCAATACGGACAATACACTGCGCTTAACGAAGTGTCTCTTTCAGTTCCAACTGGAAGTATTTTTGGACTTTTAGGCCCGAATGGCGCAGGAAAAACATCCCTAATACGTATCATCAACCAAATTACAATGCCCGATAGTGGAGAAATCATTCTTGATGGAGCACCATTGAAACCCGAAGATGTTCAGTATATTGGTTATATGCCCGAAGAACGCGGGTTGTACAAATCGATGAAAGTGGGCGAACAATGTTTGTATTTAGCACAATTAAAAGGATTGTCAAAAAACGACGCCAAAATACAACTCGATTATTGGTTTGATAAACTCGAAATTCAAGGCTGGTGGAACAAAAAAATTCAAGAGCTCTCCAAAGGAATGGCGCAAAAGATTCAATTTGTTGTCACCGTTTTACATCAACCCAAATTGCTAATTCTCGATGAACCTTTTTCTGGTTTTGATCCGGTTAATGCCAACTTGATTAAAGATGAAATCATCGAGTTGAATAAAAAAGGAACTTCAGTTATTTTTTCAACACACCGAATGGAAAGTGTGGAAGAAATGTGTGATCATATCGCATTAATTCACAAATCGAATAAATTGATTGAAGGTAAATTAACGGATGTTAAAAAGCAATTCCGAACCAACAGTTACGAAGTCGGAATTTTAACCAATAATGTCGAGGGATTGATGTACGATTTAGCTCAAAAATTCACCTTATCGCAAACCGATTTTAAATCGCTTAACGATGAATTAAAACTCGAAATTCAACTGGGTACAGCAACGCCAAATGATTTGCTTAGCATACTCATTCAACGCGGACAAGTGACTCATTTTATGGAGAAAATTCCAAGTGTAAACGATATTTTTATTAAAACAGTAACCGATTAGAATTTCGATTGTTGGATTCTTGGATTGCTCGAGATTTTTCTGGCAGACAAGTAATCCAAGAGCGAAGCGCATCCAATAATCTAAAAATCGAATAATCCAATATAATGAGCAAACTTATCCTTATCATAAAAAGAGAATTTATTGCCAAAGTCCGCAACAAATCTTTTATTGTCATGACTTTTTTGAGTCCGCTACTTTTTGTCGGAATCGCTGTTTTTGTCGGATTTTTAAGTACGATGAAAGCCGAGTTAAAAACCATTGCCATTCATGATGAAACCGGAAAATTTGTTTCCGAATTTAAAAGCGATCAAGAATTCAAATACGTTGATTTTTCTAAAACCGACATTAATATACTAAAAGACAGTATAGTTAAAGAAAGTTATGAAGGCCTTTTAGTTATTCCCAAAGAAATCGCAGTCCCAAACAACCAAGCAAAAGTAGAGTATATCTCAAATGATAGTCCGAGTGTCATGTTCATAGAGGATTTACAATACACCATCAACAAAAGACTTACCAAAGACAATTATGTTTCGGCAGGTTTGGATACCTTAAAAATTAAACAAGCCAAGGCCGATATTATAGTCAATTTATCAAAAGCTTCTGGCGAATCGTCATTAAAAGGTTTGAACGAAATCAAAATCGGTATTGGTGGCGCATTTGGTTACTTAATTATGATGTTCATTATCATCTATGGAAATATGGTAATGCGAAGCGTGATTGAAGAAAAAACATCACGTATTATTGAAGTAATTATTTCGTCTGTGAAACCGTTTCAATTGATGATGGGAAAAATCATCGGAACTTCATTGGCCGGAATTCTTCAGTTTTTTATCTGGGCAATTCTAGGAATGACGGCAATGTTTATTTTATCATCCATTTTTGGCGTACCAATGGGAGCTTCTTCTGGAATGCAAGAGCAAGCCCTACAAACAGCACAATCTTCTGGAAAATTGCAAATGTACATTGCCGAATTATGGAACCTTCCTATTGCCACTATTTTAATTTCCTTTGTAATGTTTTTTATTGGAGGCTACTTTTTATATAGCTCTTTTTATGCTTCCATTGGTGCCGCTGTTGATAACGAAACCGATTCACAACAATTTTTACTTCCTATTATAATGCCCTTGATTTTAGGAGTTTATATCGGATTTTTTACCGTAATGAACGATCCCCACGGAACGGTAGCCACGGTTTTTTCAATGATTCCCTTAACGTCGCCTATTGTGATGATGATGCGAATTCCGTTTGGAGTGCCATGGTGGCAAATCGCACTTTCGTTAACTATTTTGTTTGGAACGTTCTTCGGAGTGGTTTGGTTTGCTGCCAAAATTTACCGCGTCGGAATATTGATGTACGGTAAAAAACCAAGCTGGAAAGAATTGTTAAAATGGCTTAAGTATTAGAAGGTTATTTGTTTATTTGTTTGTTCGGTAATTCGATAGTACAAATCAACAAATAACCACCCGAGGCGCAGCCGAACAGTATGTATCGCAGCGGAATAAGATCAACAAATTACCAACAAAATGAGCAAAATACTAATCATAGAAGACGAAGCATCAATTAGAAGAGTACTCACAAAAATACTCTCCGAGGAAAGTGTAACGTATCAAGTAGAAGAAGCCGAAGACGGTTTGCAAGGACTAGAGAAAATAAAAAACACTGATTACGATTTAGTGTTATGCGATATCAAAATGCCAAAAATGGACGGAGAGGAATTACTCGAAGCAGTTAAAAAAATAAAACCTGAAATTCCAATTGTGATGATTTCCGGACACGGAGACATGGAAACAGCAATCAACACGATGCGTTTGGGTGCTTTTGATTACATCTCGAAACCACCCGATTTGAATCGACTATTAAATACGGTTCGAAATGCTTTAGACAAAAAACAACTCGTTGTCGAGAATAAAATCCTAAAGAAGAAAGTCAGCAAAAACTATGAAATGATTGGTAGTTCAGAGCCTATCGATCACATCAAACAGATGATTGAAAAAGTCGCTCCAACCGACGCCAGAGTTTTAATTACTGGACCAAACGGAACTGGAAAAGAACTTGTAGCGCACCAATTGCACGAAAAAAGTGAGCGCGCCGATTTTCCAATTATTGAAGTCAACTGTGCTGCGATTCCTTCTGAATTGATTGAAAGCGAATTGTTTGGTCACGTGAAAGGAGCCTTTACTTCTGCTGTGAAAGACCGAGCGGGAAAATTTGAAGCGGCTGACGGCGGAACCATTTTTCTAGATGAAATTGGCGACATGAGTTTGGCAGCACAAGCCAAGGTATTGCGTGCTTTACAAGAAAGTTTGGTACAACGTGTAGGAGCCGATAAAGACATCAAAGTCAATGTTCGTGTCGTTGCAGCTACCAACAAAGACTTGAAAAAAGAAATTGAAGAAGGACGTTTCCGTGAAGATTTATACCATCGCTTGGCTGTCATTTTAATTAAAGTTCCAGCGTTGAATGACCGTAGAGATGACATACCTTTGCTCATTGAACATTTTGCTGCAAAAATCGCCGAAGAACAAGGAAATGCCCAAAAAACATTTTCAATAGAAGCAGTAAAATTATTACAAGATTATGATTGGACTGGAAACATCCGTGAATTGCGTAATGTGGTGGAACGTTTGATCATCCTTGGCGGAAGCGAAATTTCGGAGACCGACGTGAAATTGTTCGCGAGTAAGTAAGGTATAAGCCAAGAGCCACCCGAGGCTATGCCGAATTGAGCGAAGCTAAAAGGCAATAGTAAAAAAAACAGTTAATAGAAAGCATAGCAAACTAATGGCTTTTGCCTATTGCCTAATCACTTAAAGAATGCAATTAAAAAAAATAAACACCAACCTCCAACAAGCACTAATTGAAAACGATTTTATCGAAGCCAATGAAATGCAACAAGATACATTTTCGACTATAAAAAGCGGAGTCGATGCGGTAATTCAATCGCCAAGTGGAAGCGGAAAATCAGCCACTATTGTACTTAATGTAATTCAGCGAATAGAAAAAGCGGTAGGCGAAAGTACACGTGCTTTGGTTTTTGTCGAGGACAAGGACAAGGTATTAGAAATGGTCGAACTCTTTAAAAGATTAGCTAATTATACCGACATTCGTGTCATTGGTGCGCACGATAAAGGTGATATCGATTTTGATAAAAATCAAATTTCCCTCGGAATGGACGTTATCATCGGAACTACAACCAAAATCAACGCGATGTTTGCGTCGGCAGGATTCAACATGAATACAATAAAAATGTTTGTGGTAGACGATGCCGATGTGTTATTCAGAAATCGTTTGGATGCAACTATCATGCGATTATCGGCAAGCGTTGAAAAAACCCAACGCATATTTTTCTGTACGGAAATCACCGAAAGAGTAGAAGTTTTGGCCGATAAAATCATGATCGAACCTGTTTTCTTCGAAATGGAAGATTAGTTTTAATGTTCAGTAATTAGTACTCAGTGTTCAGAAAGCATCTTTTACCAATTCATATTTTTTAATTCATAATTCACAATTCTACAATGGGCTTAATCAAAATATTTTCAGGAAACGAAATGCTCGCACAGACATTACAACAAAAAATCGAAGCAATTGGTGTGGCTACAGTCATTAGAAATAACAACCAAGCGAATGTGATTCCGAGTATTCAAACCGATAAAGCGGTAGAGCTTTTTATTCAAGAAACCGATTTTGGAAAAGCAAATCCAGTTATTGAAGAATTCAGGTTGACTATTTGATTTTAGCTCCGCAAAGTCTCTGACTTTGAGGATGTGACAATCAGTCTTTGACAGAAATAATATTATATGAGCCAAATAGAAGGATACATAATTCGAGATCAATCCAAACCACATTTTATAACTGCAACGGTTGTAGATTGGGTTGATGTTTTTTCAAGAAAAGTTTATAAAGATTGTATCATTGAAAGTTTAGAATATTGTGTTAAGAATAAAGGAATGATATTGTATGGATATGTAATTATGACCAATCATATTCATTTAATTATCGAATCTAGAAATAATAAATTATCTGATTTAATTCGGGATTTCAAAAAGTTACAGCCAAAACTATTCTGAATACAATTGAGAATGAACCAGAAAGTAGAGCCGATTGGATGTTGAAACGATTTGAATTTGCATGTAAAAGTCATTCTAGAAATGAAAAATATCAATTTTGGAAATACGGAAGTCATCCTGAAGAAATTTATTCCGAGAAATTTTTGTGGTCAAAATTAGATTACATTCATTTAAATCCTGTTCGTGCGGGAATTGTGTCAAAAGCATCGCATTATATTTATTCTAGTGCTTCAAACTATGTTGATGCTATGGGAATTATTGAAATTACTAAAGTTGACAATCCGGTGATTGATGTTTTAAAACCAATGTCGATTAGAAGTATTTATAAATGGTAGTTTTAAAGGTCATTAGACCTTTTTACACATTCGCGAAGTCAGAGACTTCGCGGAGCAAACTTTGTAATTGATGAAAGCAATACGGTTACTTAATGACGAAAACGGGAATTCTTATTTTGAAATAGGAACACTTCCCGAGTATTTTACTATCGATGCGTTGTATTTTAACATACAAACCAAAGTTGAATCGTATCAACAGCTCCAACATAAAGCTCCACGATATCAGTATGTGGTTACATTAAAAGGAAAATTAGAATTTACTACCTCTGATGGAAAGCAGTTTTTAATTGAGCCAGGAATACTTCTTGTGGCCAAAGATACTGAAGGGAAAGGCCATTCCTGGAAGATTATTGAAGGTGAAAACTGGGAACGTATTTATATTGTACCGAATCAAAATGCACCAGATTATTTTCAGAAAGATTAAATTTTTTACTTCCTGAATACTTTCAAATTATGCGTGAGTAAAGAAATAAAAATTCCAAAAACCCCAATAAAGGCAAACGAATAACGCAGGTTAATTATCTCGGCGATGTATCCAATAATAGGCGGACCCATCAAAAAACCTAAAAACCCAATACTCGAAACAATCGTTAACGCATTGCTTGTCGTCACTTTTGTACTTTTTCCAGCGGCATTAAATACAATCGGAATCACATTAGAAACTCCAAATCCTACCAACATAAATGCCAAAGTGCAAACAATCAAATTCGGAAATAAAACCGCTGTGTAGAATCCGGTTGAAATTACGATTCCACTTACTATAAGTGCTTTTCTCGGACCATATTTACTTACAAGTGCGTCGCTCAAAAAGCGTCCAAACGCCATCGTAATCATAAACGAAGTATAACCTAAAACTACTAATGAACTTGGCGCTTTAACAATATCTTTAAAGTAAATACCGCTCCAATCAAACATAATTCCTTCGCTAGCCATACAGAAAAAACTGATGACACCAAACCAGATTAGTGTGGTGTCTTGAATTTTAAAAAAGGAAACCGCTGATTTTTTTTCAATTTTTTCGATTGAAGTTTTTACTACATATTTATAATTAAATGTAAGCAATACAAGTATAAAAACTAAAACCAACAGAAAATGATATAAAGGTTGCAATTGAAAGTAAATGGCCATCAACGCGAATAAAGCTCCTGTAAATCCTGCCAAACTCCAATAACCATGAAATGAACCCATTATGGGTTTAGCGAACAATTGCTGCGTATGCACACCAAGAGTGTTAATAGCAATATCGCTAAAATTTCCAAAAAAACCAAAAAGAAACAATCCCAGTCCGAGATGCCAACCTTGAGTAGGTAATCCGAGTAAAGTCATACAAATAGCATAAACAACCATACCAATTATGGCAATTTTCTGACCTCCGTAAGCCGTGACCACTTTTCCCGACAAGGGCATCGCAACCAATTGTCCAAAAGGTAAGGCAAATAAAAGCGTACCGAGTTCTGATTCACTTAAATGCAGCTGTAGTTTTAAATCGGGAATCCGGCTTGCCCAAGTAGCAAAACAAATTCCCTTTCCAAAGAAAAATAATGACGTTGCCAATCGCACCCGATTTAAGTAGGATTTTCTTGCGTTTTTAAACGATTTTTTATTCGTTGCTTTGGGTAAAATGGTGTCCAAAAAACTATAATCCATCAAAGGCATTGGCTCGCATATTTACTGCGAAATTAATGCAATATCTTTTTAAACAGCATTTTTTAACTCCAAAACTTTCTCTTTTATGCAAACTGTATAAAATTCGCTTTCTCAATGCTATATCAATCAAAATAGGCAGTTTTTTTTCACAATTCCAAATTGTCTAATTCCCTAATTAAGCTATCTTAGCACCTTTAAAAAATAAGCAGGTTGAAGTCTTCCAACTTCTATCTACCAACTTCCAACTTTATAAAAGATGATTACAGTCAACGATATCTCCGTTAATTTCGGTGGAACTACTTTATTTAGCGACGTTTCTTTTGCCATTAATGAAAACGATAAAATTGCCTTAATGGGTAAAAATGGAGCAGGAAAATCGACGCTTTTAAAGATAATTGCAGGTGAAGCGAAACCGTCGGGCGGGAACATATCGGCTCCAAAAGACGCAGTGATTGCCTATTTGCCGCAGCATTTATTAACTTCCGATAATGCGACTGTAATGGAAGAAGCATCGAAAGCTTTTGGTGAAATCTTCAAAATGAAAGCCGAAATCGATGAAATCAACGAGCAATTGACCATTCGCACCGATTATGAAAGCGACGACTACATGAAATTGATAGAACGTGTTTCTGATTTGAGTGAGAAATTTTATGCTATTGAAGAAATCAATTACGAAGCCGAAGTAGAGAAAATATTGGTAGGTTTAGGCTTTGAAAGAAACGATTTTTCGCGTCAAACCTCAGAGTTTTCGGGTGGTTGGAGAATGCGGATTGAACTGGCAAAAATTCTTTTAAAGAAACCCGATCTGATTTTATTGGATGAGCCAACCAATCACATGGACATTGAAAGTATCCAATGGTTGGAGGATTTTTTGATCAATTCGGCCAAAGCTGTGGTGGTCATTTCTCACGATAGAGCCTTTGTAGACAACATCACCAATCGTACTATTGAAGTCACAATGGGACGCATTTACGACTACAAAGCCAAGTATTCGCACTATTTAGAATTGCGAAAAGACCGACGCATTCACCAGCAAAAAGCCTATGATGAACAACAAAAAATGATTGCCGAAAACCAAGAATTTATTGACCGTTTTAAAGGTACTTTCTCTAAAACGTTGTCGGTACAATCGCGTGTAAAAATGTTGGAAAAAATTGTTCCGGTTGAAATTGATGAAATTGACACATCGGCATTAAAATTGAAATTTCCGCCAGCGATTCGATCAGGACAATATCCGGTAATTGTGAAAGATTTAGAAAAATCGTATGGCGATCATTTGATTTTTGCAGCTGCTAATATTGTTATCGAACGTGGCGATAAAGTCGCTTTTGTCGGAAAAAACGGCGAAGGAAAATCGACTATGATTAAAGCGATTATGAAAGAAATAGAAATCAACGGTGGAAGTGTTGAAATAGGACACAACGCCAAAATTGGCTATTTTGCTCAAAATCAAGCCTCGTTGTTGGATGAAAATGGAACTATTTTTTCAACTATTGATGATATTGCTGTGGGCGAAGTGCGAACAAAAATAAAAGATATTTTGGGCGCTTTTATGTTTCATGGTGATGATGTAACCAAAAAAGTAAAGGTGCTTTCAGGTGGCGAAAAAACCCGTTTGGCTATGATAAAATTATTGTTAGAACCTGTGAATTTGTTAATTTTGGATGAGCCTTCCAATCACCTTGACATGAAAACCAAAGACATTATTAAAGATGCGTTGCGTGATTTTGACGGGACATTGATTTTGGTTTCGCACGACAGGGATTTTCTTGACGGATTGGCGACAAAAGTGTTTGAATTTGGCAACAAGCGTGTTAAAGAACATTTTGAAGATATTAAAGGGTTTTTGGCTCATAAAAAAATGGAAAGTTTGCGTGAGATTGAGAAGTAATTTCTTCCATCACAAAAAAATAAAAACCGACAAATTCCAAGAACTTGTCGGTTTTCGCATTCAACAAACTATTTAACCTAACATTTAACTTACAATTTTGCTATCACTTTAGCACCTTCAATCAAACGAATAAATTCCGCTTTGTATCCTTCTGTATCCTTCGCCAAACCTTCTTTGGCTTGCTTTTTAATATCCTCTGTTTTACTGTTTGATATCAATTTAGAATCTTTTAATTTTAATCCGAACCACGCTACAGCCGAACAAAATTTGAAATCGGCACTTGCATTTTCGGGACGTATTGCTTTGTTGGCGATAACGTTGACCATTTCAATGCTTTTGTCTCCGTCTGGCTTTTTGTAACGGAATTTTATAGTCGCCAATTCGTTGCTAAATTGTGTTCCTGTCGCAGCTACTTTAGAGTATTTCAAATCGATTGGCTCGGAGTTGGTATCGCTTTTGCTACCAACAGCAATGATTTCATACAAAGCAGTTACGGTGTGACCGCTTCCCAATTCGCCAGCATCAATGGTATCATTTACAAAATCTTCAGGACGCAATTTTCTGTTTTCATAACCAATTAAACGGTAGGCTTGTACATTGGCTGGGTTGAATTCGATTTGGATTTTTACATCTTTTGCAATAGCATACATCGAACCTTTGAACTCTTTCACCAAAAAGCGGTTGGCTTCTTGAATCGAATCGATATAGGCATAATTTCCGTTGCCTTTGTCGGCCAAAGTTTCTAGTTTACTGTCTTTATAATTCCCCATTCCGTAACCTAAACACGTTAAAAACACACCCGATTTTCTTTTGTCTTCGATCAATGTTTGCATGTCCGAATCGGATGAAGCGCCCACATTAAAATCGCCATCTGTAGCTAAAATCACTCGATTGTTTCCTCCTTTTATGAAATGTTCTTCGGCCGTTTTGTAGGCCAATTGAATACCAGCGCCACCAGCTGTGCTTCCGCCAGAATTCAATTTATCTAATGCATTGACGATGGTTTGTTTATCACTTCCTGAGGTAGATGGCAATACCAATCCAGCTGCTCCAGCATACACCACAATCGCTATTTTGTCTTCGTCGCGTAATTGAGCCACTAAGGCTTTTAACGATTCTTTTACCAAAGGCAATTTGTTCATATCACTCATTGAACCGGATACATCTATTAAGAAAACCAGGTTCGACGCAGGTAAACTTTCAGACGGAATGTTTTTTCCTTGCAGTCCAATGCGCACCAATTTATTGTTGGGATTCCACGGACATTCACTGTATTCGGTAGTAATTGAAAACGGATGTTCGCTCTGAGGTTGAGGGTATTGGTATTTGAAGAAATTCATCATTTCTTCGACACGAACGGCATCTTTCGGAACCGTTTGTCCATTATTGATAAAACGACGGATGTTGGTATACGACGCATTGTCAACATCGATTGAAAACGTAGAAAGAGGGGTTATTTTCGGACTCTCGAACGCATTTTCAACGAATGAGTCATAATCTTCTTGAGTCGGTTCTTCGTGTGCTAATTTATCTTCGTGTTTTTCGATTTCCTTAAGTTTTTTATTGATTTCCTTTTGGGTTAAATTTTGGAGTATGCCATTTTTGGTTGTGATGACAATTACACCATTAGAACCTCTGTTTCCGTAAATGGAACTTGCTGAGGCATCTTTTAAAACGTTTACTGATTCGAGTTCGTTAGGGTTTAGATTTTTGAAATCAGCACTTTTTACAGGAACACCATTTACAACATATAGTGGGTCATTATTGGTGCTTGTTGTGCCAAGCCCACGAATGACAACATCTGTTTTGTTTGTGCCTGGCTGCCCTGAAGACATGGCAATATTGGCACCTGCTAACTGACCTTGTAAGGACTGAAACGTATTGACATTGGCTCTTCCTTGAATAGTTTGTGAAGAAACGGTTTGCGTAGCTCCCATGGTTTTAGCTTTGGTTTTGGTATAGCCATAGCCTTCCACAACTACTTCAGATAATTTAAGACTACTGGCATTTAATTTTACATTAATTACATTTTGCTGTCCCACTTTTTTGGACTGATCCTCCAATCCGATGAAACTGTAAACCAATGTTTCTCCAACGCTAGCTTGAATGGCGTATTTGCCATCGAAATTCGTTTGAACACCTCGTGTTGTTCCTTTGACTACTACATTGGCTCCAGGTAATGGCCCGGAATTGTCAGATACGATACCGGTAATTGTTTTTTGCTGTGCCATTGTTACGAAACATAAAAGCATAGTAAGGGCTGATGAAATAAGTTTTGCACTTTTCATAATTTTAAAATTTAAAGGTTAGATAATTTTTTACGGCTTCTTAAACGAAGGTTTTCCGGTTTTAGTGGTGATGATGACAACGCCTTTTTTACCTTTTTCACCGTAAATAGCTGTTGCCTTTTCGCCTTGTAATATGGATATGGTGTGAATTTCTAATTGTGATAGGGGCACATACGGACTCGTAGGTTTGGGTCCGAATACTTCTTGTTCTGTATAATACACACCATTGATAATATACAGCGGATCTGTGAGTACTTCTACTGTTTCAAAATCGTCATTTTCTGCATCAGAGTAGTCGGCTTTATTTTTAACTTGGTTGTCAATGACTACTAATGGTTCTAGTTTTTTAGCGACGTTTTGACTTTCTTTTTTTAGTTCTTCACTTGTTTCTGCGGTTTCGACTTCTTTGTAAACGACACCTCGTGCTTCAAAAAAACGGTTGGGCGTCATCATGGTTTTTGATTGATAGCCTATAGCATTTTTGTTTTGTTGGGTAAAAATAGCAGAATCGGTTATGATAACATTTTTATCTTTCTCACTTGTAATGTTGTAATTGTTGTTGATGATGATTTGACTGGGAGCCGTTGCTTTTTGTATTGTTGCTGTATTATTTTCTTGAATTGGATTGGAAATAGCATCGGTACCTACAATTTGTTGATCGATAATTTTTTGCGATTGTAAGGACTTGGTCGTATCGATTGTTACGGTTTCATTTTTTGGAGTTACTACATCGTTTGTTGGTGTTAAATAGTGATATGCTATTGAAATAATTAGGAGTAGAATAGCTGCCACTGCAATTTTTTTCCAAAGCGAGTTTTCTTTTTTCAATATTTTTTTATCGAGTTTGTTTTCTACTCGTGACCAAACGTTTTCCATCGACGGAAAGTCTTTGGTTTCTGCATTTTCAGCAGCAGTTTTGATTTGATCAAATAATTTATCTTTATTTTCCATTGCTATTTTGCATTTTGGTAATACTGATTGTTGACCAAGTCCTTTAATTTGGTTTTGGCTACATTCAATTGTGATTTGGAGGTGCCTTCTGATATTTTTAGCATTTCGGCTATTTCTTTGTGACCGTAGCCTTCAATAACGAAAAGGTTGAAAATGGTTTTACATCCTTCTGGAATAAAGTTGAGCAAATTGAGCAAATCTTCTTCTTCTAAATGCGTGTCAACAGCAGTTTCAGGTTGCAAATAAGTTTTAGTATCCTCCAAATAAATATTAAAATTCACATTTCGTTTCAATTGATGCAAACAATTATTCACTGTTATTTTTCGCGCCCAAGCTTCAAAAGCACCGAGTTCTTTTAGCTGATCCATTTTGGTAAAAATAGTGTAGAACGTATCGGCAAGTACTTCTTCTATTTCTTCCTCTTTTTTTAAGTAGCGTTTGCACGTGCGATACAGCTTTGGCGATAAATGTTCATACACTTGCCTTTGCGCTTCTCGCTGCATTTTTTTACACGCTATTAAAATGGTTTCGTTTATCACAATGATTGCCTTTAAAACTAAAGAGGGTTTATTTTATAAAAAGGTTGGGAACGAAGTAAAAATAAAACTAAAAAAAAGCTTATCCTATCGATAAGCTTTTAAAAATCAATTATAAAGGTATATTATTTTTTTATAAATTTTATTTTTTGAGTGTCATTTATAATGGCTACATAGATTCCCGATTGTAATTCAGCCACATCCATAGTCACCTCATTAGTACCATTTATTAGTTTGTTTAAAACTGTTCTTCCTGAGATTTCTATTATTTTAATAGCATTGATTTCAGAATATCCACTAAAATATAAAATTCCAGAAGTTGGGTTTGGATATACATAATTTGCATTGCTTCCAAAATCAGTAGTATTTAAAATAGTGCCACCCCAATTGGATGTAGTTCCTGTCATTGCAAAATTTGTTGCTGTACCATTATTGGTTGCTTTTTCATCGATAAGTGTTGTTACGCCAACATTATTGCCATAAGCACTTCCTTGATCGAACTTGTAGTACAGTTTCAAATTGGTTTCGCTAGCAGGATTTGCAATTACGCCACTGTTGGAAACAATCGCACTAATTTCTGTCGGAGAAAGCGCTTTGTTCCATAAGCTAGCTTCATCAATATAGCCTTTATGGTACCAATTATAAGTTTGAAATGGGATGAGTCCAATTTTTAAAGTAGCAGTATTGGATACTGGAGCAGAACCCGAGGCCGCTACCGAACCCACTTCTGTGGTGCCGTTATACAATTTTAGGGTGCTTCCATTGTAAACCAAAAACAATTGATTCCATTGGTTGAGCGTCATTCCGTTGTAGGTAATGCTATAGGCAGTTCCTGCCGAATTTCTAAAACGGGCTTCGACTTGATTGCCTCCCAATTGGATGATGTAAAAATCAAAGTTGGTTTCGTTTCGATAGCCCATAATTCCGTTAAAAGCCGGAAAACCTGCCGTGTTGCTTTTAGGGTAGACCTTGCATATCATAGAAATCGCATTGGCGTTGGCCACTGCATTTCCTGAGTTCGGAATGTCGACATAGTCATTGATTCCGTCAAAATCTAAATAGTTGCCTTGGGCACTAATCATTGAGAACGTTAAAATAGTTAGTGATACGAGTAGTTTTTTAATCATAATACTGTGGATTAGTTTTGTTTAATCCAAATTTACAGTATTTGCATAAATGTAACGCAGTAAAGTGATTTAATTTTTCAAACTTTAATTCTAAATAAATAGTATTTAAAAATTATAATAAAGTCTTGATAAATTGTTATTTTTTAATTCAATTGCAGCTTTAATGTATAAATAGCCGACTCTAAAACTCCGGTATCATTGTCTTCACACAATAAAAATTCGATTTCTGTTATCGATTTTTTAAAAAGAGTAATTCCTTCAAATTTATATGTATCGGTAATTTGTTTGGTAAAATCGATTTTCATGGTTTTTACATCGATGCGTCCTACAAGACTTCCGAGTACTTCGCCGTCATTATACGTTGAATCAGTGTCTTCTGCAGTGGCTAGAAAATAAATTTTATTGTCGACCAAAATGGCATCAGTAAAACTGGCACGAACGCCTTTTATTTTTGGAAGTTTGTAGTTGTTGGAAACAATTCTGAATTCGTTAGTAAGATTGGCGCCATCAATGGTAAAAACCACATTTTTGTTGGCTTTTCCATTTCCGCGGTTGAATAAAAACCAACTTTCGCCATTATAAATAGCACCTTCGATATTAAAATCGTCCGATTTTATTTCACCAAACGATTGCATTCCGAGATATAAATCAGACAAATCGGTGGTGGCAATAACTTGTTTGGTTATGGCATCGACTTGCACCATTGTATTGCGGTTTTCGGTTGAACCGGAGCCAAACAAAAATAAATTATTTTCATATTGGGTAATCGCTTCAAAGTCGGGTTTTAATTTTTTTAAAATATTTTCTTGTGGATGTTTCAACAAGGGATGACGATTTAATTGTTGCGTATCCATTCGGTATTCGTACAAAAACGAACTGTTATCGCCAATGGCTAATAGTGAATTGTTTTGGTAAATTAATCCCGATGCCGAGCCAAGACCAATAATTTTAAAAAGTAGGGTAAGTTGCAATTTTTCCATAAGTTTGCTAATAAGTCTAGCCCAGATAGCAGTGAAAATCCTTTTGTTTTTTTCTTTAGAAAAACAAAAGATTGTAACGGATAGCTGGAAATAGCTTTTCAAAAATAATACAATTAATTGAAATAGGATATGAACTCGATCAACACCGACGATTTTAAAGTAACAAGCAAAATAAACTTGTCTAAAACGCCCACCAAACTTGACATAGATACCGATAAAGAGCAAGAGGAATTGGCTTTAGATAAAGTGCAAATCAAGCTCAGCAAGAAGCAAGATACGATGTATGCGCACAACAAATATGCGTTTTTGATTTGTTTGCAAGGGATGGATACGAGTGGGAAAGACAGTTTAATACGCGAAGTTTTTAAGGAATTTAATTCGCGTGGCGTGGTGGTGCATAGTTTTAAAACACCTAATTTGAACGAGTTAGAGCACGATTTTTTATGGCGTCATTATTTGGCATTGCCTGAAAAAGGAAAGTTTACGGTTTTTAATCGCACGCATTATGAAAATGTGTTGGTGACGCGCGTGCATCCGGAATATATTTTGTTTGAGAATTTACCCGGAATTAGTTCGGTAGCCGATATTACGCCAAAATTTTAGGAGCGACGAATGAAGCAAATTAATAATTTTGAAAAGCACATAGATCAAAACGGAACAAAAATCTTGAAGTTTTATTTGCACATGAGCAAAGAAGAGCAAGCCTTGCGTTTGTTGAAACGATTGGATAATGGCGAAGACAATTGGAAGTTTTCGACAGGCGATTTGAAAGAACGCGAACTTTGGGACGCGTACATGGCCTGTTATGAGGAAGCGATAAATAAAACGTCTTCTAAACATGCGCCTTGGTTTGTGGTGCCAGCTGACGATAAAGGCGTAGCACGTTATATTGTGGCAAAAATTATTTGGGAAGAGTTGGAAAAACTCACTGATATAGTTGCGCCTGAATTGGATGAAAAGGTGAAAGCGAATATTGCGATGTATCGAGAACAGTTAAAAAAATAAAGCAACGCAGAGTATAGAAATTTAAAAAATCGTCAGGTATTTTTTAAATTTCTATAATCTGTGTTTCATTCTATTATCTTTGCGCTTGCAAATGCCTGTTCGCTTGTGTTCAGGTCAAATAAAAAACTGTGAATCTCTCTCAATACACTAAAGAATTTCGTTATAACTTACAATTGGCTTATCCCGTTATCATTGGGATGCTGGGTCATACTTTAATAGGAATCGTCGATAATATCATGGTTGGAAAATTAGGTTCGACCGAACTAGCTGCGGTTTCTTTGGGCAACAGCATGATTTTTATTGCGATGTCAATAGGTATTGGATTTTCGACCGCCTTAACTCCGATTGTAGCCGAAGCCGATTCAGAAAACGATACTACTACGATGCGTGCTGCTTTTCAACACGGTTTGTTTTTGTGTACGATTTTGGGTATTTTGCTTTTCGGATTGGTAGTGTTGTGTGAGCCAATAATGGAATTGCTGCACCAACCTAAAGATGTGATTGTGTTGGCAAAACCGTATTTGAATTGGGTGGCATTTTCGCTTGTTCCGTTGATTATGTATCAAGGTTATAAGCAATTTGCCGACGGACTTTCGATGACTAAATATTCGATGTACGCTATTGTTATGGCCAACATCATACATGTCGTAATAAATTACTGGTTAATTTATGGGATTTGGATTTTTCCAAAAATGGGCATTATTGGCGCTGCTTTGGGTACGGTGATTTCGAGAATTTTGATGGTGACTTTTATGCATTTTATATTGTTGAAACAAGACAAATTAAAGCACTATTTTAAGGGTTTCACGTTTGATTCTTTGAAAAAAAGTATGTTAGTAAAGATTATCAATTTAGGATTTCCTTCTGCCATGCAAATGTTGTTCGAAGTCGTACTTTTTACAGCCGCGATTTGGTTGTGTGGGAACATTGGAAAAACCAGTCAAGCAGCCAATCAAATTGCGTTGAGTTTGGCGTCGATGACCTTTATGTTTGCTATGGGATTGAGTGTGGTTTCGATGATTCGGGTGAGCAATCAAAGGGGTTTACAAGATTATAAAAGTTTAGTTGTTGTAGCGCGATCGATTTTTTTACTGGCCATATTGATAGAAATTGTTTTTGCTATCTTGTTTGTGGCTTTGCATCAATTTTTACCGCCACTCTTTTTAGATATGAATGATCCTATGCAACTTTTAGACAATCAAGAAGTGGTGACTATTGCCGCTAAATTATTATTGGTTGCCGCTGTTTTTCAAATTTCAGATGGAATTCAAGTCGTAGTTTTGGGTGCTTTACGTGGATTGCAAGATGTGAAAATTCCGATGTACATTACTTTCGTGGCGTATTGGGTAATTGGCTTCCCAATTTCGTATTATTTGGGAGAATATACGTCATTAAAAGCAGTGGGAGTATGGATAGGTTTGTTAGCAGGTTTGTCAACTGCAGCAATTTTTTTGTATATTCGTTTTCATTTAATTACAAAAAGATTAATTTTGGGTAACAATAAAATAATACATAATGATTCAATTTTATAGAGGAGAAGAATTTAAAGAAATCAAATTGAATGTTAAAAAAAAGTTACGGTATGCCATTTCTAATCAAGGACGTATTATTAGTTTTAGTGATGAGATAAAAAATGGTCGTGAACTTAAAGGGGGTGTTCTCGAGGGTTATAAAATATTTGCATATACTTTCCCACTAGGAAATGGCAAAAGAAAGCACAGAACACTTTTTTTATACCGATTAGTTGCTGAATATTTTCTCCCAAAAGGGGATGAAAACCAAACCTTTGTTTTGCATTTGGATTTTGACAAACAAAACGATCGCGTGGAAAACTTACGATGGGCCAATCAAGCCGAATTGACATCACACCACATGGTAAATCCAGCGGTTATTTTAGGAAAAGCGAAAACTCTCGCGCACAATATCAAAGCCGATGGACGTAAATTAACCTCGACACAAGTCATTCGAATAAAAAAAATGTTACAACGTCAAGACAATAAGACCCGTTTGGTAATGATAGCCAAACAATTCAATATAACTACCATGCAATTGTATCGCATTCGAACGGGCGAAAATTGGGGACATATAAAAGTTTAAAAGAAAATTCGTGAATTTGGTTATTTGACAATTCGAACGAATAACCAAATTTTCAAACCTATAAATCCACATAAAAATGCAATTACCAAAATTCGTTTTAGCCGACAACTCTGATTTTCCAGATGATATTTTTATCATTCACCTAGATTTCCCTCGTTTTATTATCAATTTAAAAGACGATGAAGTCGAATTTATTGAAGACTTAGAAGGTGAAGATGAAAAAGAATTGGAAAGCGAAATGGAGTATTTAATTACACTTGCTGGGGAATTCTATGATAAAGAAATGGAAGCCTACGACGAGTAATTATTCAAAATATTTTTTCAATAACAATTGTGCTGCAGCAAAAGGTGATAGCTCATCATTTACCACAGCCATTTTATTTTTTTCTAAAAGTTGTATAATTTCTGGATGGTTATAAAAATGCGATTGCAACTGCTCGTTAATCGTTTCCATCATCCAAAACTGATTTTGATCTTTGCGTTTATCGTCAAAATAGTGATTCTCTTTAGCCAATTTTACATAGTCAGTAATGGTTCTCCAAACCCCATCGATGCCTTCTTTGGTAATCGAACTACAAGTGGAAGCCGTCGGAATCCAACCCGATTTTTTTGCAGGAAATAAATGCAACGCTCGATTGAATTCGGCTTTGGCTAACTTTGCTTTGTTAATATTATCGCCATCGGCTTTGTTGATCACTATTGCATCCGCCATTTCCATAATGCCGCGTTTGATGCCTTGTAATTCGTCACCAGCTCCCGAAATCTTAAGTAATAAAAAGAAATCAACCATACTGTGCACTGCCGTTTCACTTTGTCCAACACCAACGGTTTCAATAATAATCGTGTCAAAACCAGCCGCTTCACAAAGTAATATGGTTTCTCGTGTTTTTCGTGCCACGCCACCTAACGTTTCTCCTGAAGCACTCGGTCGGATGTAAGCGTTGGTATCTTTCACTAATTCTTCCATCCTTGTTTTATCTCCCAAAATACTTCCGTGCGATATCGTGCTGCTCGGATCAACAGCCAAAACGGCGACTTTTTTTCCTATCAAAGTCAAATGTTTTCCAAACGCTTCAATAAAAGTACTTTTTCCAACGCCAGGAACACCAGTTATTCCGATGCGTATCGATTGATTTGCCTTTGGTAAACACCCTTGAATAATTGTATTGGCTTTTTCTAAATGAGTTGTATTCGTGCTTTCAACAAGTGTAATCGCCCGACTCAAAGCTGTAATATCACCTTTCAAAATGCCCTCAATTAATACCGTTGCTGCAGGTTGTTTTCGGCGCATTTGCTGAATTGTTTCTACTGATGTTACACTCAATACTTGTGGAGGTTCGATACCTACTTTTTCTGTTAAAGCAGATTTTTTACTGGGTTGTTTCAAGTTGCGAATCTTTATAATTACAAACTTACATAAAAATTGTTACACAGAGTCATACAGAAATTGCACAGAGGTTGACAAAGATTTTACAAAGACGTAAAGTATTTTTACACATCTGTGCTAATCTGTTACATCTGCGGTAAAATAATCCCATTGCTAACTTTGCGATAAAACTTTGTTCCTTTGAGGTTAAAAAAGTAACTTTGCACAACAAAAATCACAATTGTGGCATCAGAAAAATTGACTTCAGACAACGACCAACTCCTTCATAAAACGGTTTTCTCTATTCTTTTTTCCATCAGTTTTGCCCATTTAATCAACGATTTGATTCAGGCGTTGATTCCGTCTATCTATCCCATTTTAAAAGAAAGTTATAATTTCTCTTTCACGCAAATTGGTTTGATTACGTTTGCTTTTCAATTGTCAGCCTCAATTTTTCAGCCTTTTGTAGGCTATTACACTGATAAACATCCAAAGCCTTTTTCACAAATTTACGGTATGTTGTTTTCCATGTTTGGTATCGTATCGATTGCTTTTGCCAACAATTTTTATTGGATTATTGCTTCGGTAATGCTAATCGGAATTGGTTCTTCCATCTTTCACCCAGAAGCATCACGAATCTCCAATCTGGCTTCGGGCGGAAAACGCGGTTTGGCACAATCTATTTTTCAAGTAGGCGGTAACTTTGGTACGGCACTTGGACCTTTATTAGTCGCACTTATCGTCGTTCCGAACTCACAAAAATACTTGTTGTGGTTTGTCATTGTGGCGTTTATCGGATTGGCGATTTTAAGCAAAATTGCTTTTTGGTACCGCGATCATCTCATTCTTAAAAAAAACAAACCACTTGCGTTCATCGATTTTCATGAACTTTCGAAGCGTAAAGTACAAATCGCCATTGGTATCTTATTGGTAGTTATTTTTTCTAAGTTTTTTTACTCGGCTAGTTTGTCTACCTATTACACTTTTTATCTTATGGATAAGTTTCAACTTTCCATACAACAGGCACAATACCATTTGTTTATGTTTTTGTTTGCTGCGGCCGTAGGAACTATTTTGGGAGGCCCTTTAGGTGATAAATTCGGACGAAAATATGTGATTTGGTTTTCGGTTTTTGGAGTCACTCCTTTTGCTTTATTGCTTCCGTATTTGAATTTATTTTGGACCGATGTGTTCATTGTTATCATTGGGTTAATTATGTCGTCAGCATTTCCAGCTATCATCGTTTATGCACAAGAATTATTACCAAAAAAATTGGGTATGGTATCCGGACTTTTCTATGGCTTTGGGTTTGCGATGGGGGCTTTTGGTTCGGCTTTGTTAGGAATTCTTGCCGATCATACTTCGATTGGTTTTGTATACCATGTCTGTGCTTATCTACCCATAATTGGGGTGATCTGTTATTTCCTTCCCAACTTGAAGAAAGATAAAGTGAAGGTTCAGTAGCGAAATCCCGAATCGTCGCGATTGGGCTATTTTTGTTATCCTTGTTCTCGCTTTTCGCTTTTGTATGACAACCGCATCAATCAGTCCCGAAGCTCCGGGATAGTTAGATTTTGTCTTTTGTAAAATCATTTTTTCATAAGAAATCTCTGTGTATCTCTGTGCCATTCTTCGTGTATCTCTGTGTAATTATTTTGCTAATCGCTCCAAAATAACTATTTTTACTCATCAATCCAAACACATGCAAATCACACCCGAATTACATCAAAAATTAACCGATTTACTTGGCGCAGCATACGTTTTTACCGACGAGGAAACACGCAATCATTACGGTCACGACGAAACGGAGGATTATGTTTTTCCGCCAAGCGTTGTACTAAAACCAGCCAATGCTTTTGAAATTTCAGAGATTTTGAAATTGGCAAACGAATATAAAATACCGGTCACACCCATCGGAGCCAGAACGGGTTTGAGTGGTGGTGCTTTGTGTATTTATAAAGGCATCGGACTTTCATTAGAACGCCTCAATTCTATTATTGAAATCGATGAACAAAACCTTCAAGTTACCACTGAGCCTGGAGTGATCACTCAAGTATTGCGCGAAGCCGTAGACGAAAAGGGATTGTTCTATCCGGTTGATCCGAGCAGTCAAGGCAGTTGTTGGATAGGTGGGAATGTTGCCGAAAATGCGGGTGGAGCACGAGCTTTGAAATATGGCGTTACTAAAGATTATGTACTCAATTTGGAAGTCGTTTTGCCTACTGGTGATATTATTTGGACTGGAGCCAATACACTTAAGAACTCTACAGGTTATAATTTAACCCAACTAATGGTAGGAAGTGAAGGTACGTTGGGCATCATCACTAAAGTTGTTTTGAAACTGTTACCACGAAATTCGCATAATGTATTATTGTTAGTGCCTTTTTACAAAGCAAGTCAAGCGTGCGAAGCGGTATCTGCCATTTTTAGAGCTGGAATTACGCCGAGTGCCTTAGAGTTTATGGAACGCGATGCTATTGATTGGACCTGCCGTTATGTTGATGGAATAAGTGTTGTGATAAAAGACGGAGTTGAAGCGCATTTGCTTATTGAAGTCGATGGTAATTATCCTGAAATTTTGCTTTTAGAAGCTGAAAAAATACTCTCTGTAGTCGAACAATTCCAAATTGATGACGTATTATTCGCCGATACAGTTGATGAAAAAAATGCCCTGTGGAAAATGCGAAGAGCAGTTGGCGAAGCGGTAAAATCGAATTCGGTATACAAAGAGGAAGATACGGTGGTGCCGCGATATGAATTACCTACATTGTTGGCTGGGATAAAATCGATTGGGGATAAATACGGATTCAAATCGGTGTGCTACGGTCACGCTGGTGATGGTAACTTGCACGTTAATATTATCAAATCAGATATGAGTGATGACAATTGGCAAACGCAAGTCCCAGTTGGAATTCGTGAAATTTTCGAATTGACGGTTTCGTTAAAAGGCACGCTTTCTGGTGAACACGGTATTGGTTACGTACAAAAAAACTACATGGATATTGCTTTTTCAAAAACCCATTTGGAGTTGATGGAGCGCATAAAATTTGTATTTGACCCTAACAATGTTTTGAATCCAGGGAAGATTTTTCCTGATGCTATGTAATTAATAATAGCTACACTACGTTTTTCCCGCGCAGGTGGGAATCTAAGTACTAAAAATAGACTCCCACCTGCGCGGGAAAGACGCAATACCACATAGAAAAAAATAATCCTCAAGGTTTAAAACTTGAGGATTTTTTTTAGTCTCTTTTCGGAGTATTTTTTTTATCTCTTTTTTCAGCCTTCTTTTCCTTTGCAGTTTTTAGGGGCTCTTTTTTTACCGTTTTTTTTGCGTCTTGACTTTTTGCCATGATGGTTGTTTTTAATAGTTAACTTTCTTTTTAACTATAGTAAAGATAGAAAATTAAATTAGAAGTTTTTTTAAAAATAAAAAAATCCCCAATTGTTTTACAATTGAGGTATATTTTTTTTGTGAATTCAGATGAATACTTTCAACTAAATATGAAGCGCTTTTTATTCATTCACCAAAACCCATTCGCCACTCGCAATAATGCTTTCGGCTTTTTTGTATTTCATACTTTCGGTTTTACCGCTCATTACATGTTTAACGGTTACCGTATCGTTACGGTTTATTTTTGGCATTTCACGTACTATTGTTTCAGTAACTTGACGTTGTTGCGTTTGACCCACCTCGCGATTGGCTTCCTCGCTGCTTTGAATTTCGTCACGCGATTCGGTATAATTTTCCTTTTGACGGACTTGTTTTGCCTCTTGAATGTTGTTGTTTTGTTGTGGTAAATCGCCTTTAAACAAGAACGAAATCACTTCTTTATTCACACCATCTAACATGGCTCTAAACAATTTAAAGGCTTCAAATTTGTAAATAAGCAACGGGTCTTTTTGTTCGTGAACCGCTAATTGCACCGATTGTTTCAATTCGTCCATTTTGCGCAAATGCTTTTTCCAAGCTTCATCGACTATAGCTAAAGTGATGTTTTTTTCAAAATCGGAAACCAATTGTTTTCCATTACTTTCAAAGGCTTTTTTCAAATTGGTTACCACATTGAGTGATTTTATTCCGTCAGAAAAAGGTACGATAATGCGTTCAAATTTATTGCCTTCTTTTTGATATACATCAGCTACAATTGGAAACGCTTCGCGAGCACTTCTTTCTGTTTTTTCGGTATAATACACCAAAGCTGCTTTGTACACTTTTCCGGTAAGTTCCATTTCAGAAAGTTTATCAAACTCGCTAGCAGTTACTGGTGATGTGATAGAAAAATAACGAATCAATTCGAATTCAAAATTCTTAAAATCGTTAGATCCTTTATTTTCACCCACAATTACCTCGCAGGTGTCATACATCATGTTGGCGATATCGAGTTTCAAACGTTCTCCGTGCAGTGCATGGCGACGACGTTTGTAAACTACTTCACGTTGCGCGTTCATTACGTCATCGTATTCTAACAATCGTTTACGCGTACCAAAGTTATTTTCTTCGACTTTTTTCTGCGCTCTTTCTATCGATTTGGTCATCATCGAATGCTGAATCACTTCCCCTTCTTTCAATCCCATTCGGTCCATGATTTTAGCCACTCTATCCGAACCAAACAATCGCATCAAGTTATCTTCTAACGACACATAGAATTGCGAACTTCCAGGATCTCCTTGACGACCTGCGCGACCACGCAACTGACGGTCAACACGACGTGAATCGTGACGTTCAGTACCAATAATTGCTAATCCACCAGCCGCTTTCACTTCTGGAGATAATTTGATATCGGTTCCACGACCTGCCATATTGGTAGCGATGGTTACCACGCCCGATTTTCCGGCTTCTTCTACAATTTGAGCTTCTTGCTTGTGCATTTTAGCATTCAAAACGTTGTGCGCAACACCTCTAATTTTAAGCATTCGACTTAATAATTCAGAGATTTCTACCGAAGTGGTACCAATTAAAACAGGTCTTCCTGCTTGGGATAATTGGGTTACATCTTCAATAACCGCATTGAATTTTTCACGTACCGAACGGTAAATCAAATCTTCTTTATCTACTCTTGACATTGGACGGTTCGTTGGAATTTCAACAACATCCAATTTGTAAATTTGCCAAAGTTCGCCTGCTTCAGTCACGGCTGTTCCAGTCATACCCGCCAACTTGCTGTACATTCTGAAGTAGTTTTGAAGTGTAATGGTGGCAAAGGTTTGTGTTGCCGCTTCAATGGTTACTTGTTCTTTGGCTTCAATCGCTTGGTGCAATCCGTCAGAATAACGACGACCGTCCATGATACGACCAGTTTGTTCATCAACAATCAAAATTTTATTGTCCATGATAACGTATTCTACATCTTTTTCAAAAAGGGTATAGGCTTTTAAAAGTTGTGTAAGCGTGTGAATTCGTTCGCTTTTTACACCGAAATCTTGGAACAATTTTTCTTTTGCTTCGGCTTCGGCATCTTTTTCCAAGTTTTGTTTTTCGATAGCCGCGATTTCGGTCCCAATATCTGGAAGGATAAAGAAATTTTCGTCGGTGTCTTGCGATAAGAATTTGATTCCGTTATCGGTCAATTCTACTTGATTGTTCTTTTCTTCAATGACAAAATACATCGCTTGATCCACTTCTGGCATTTTGCGGTTGTTGTCTTGCATGTATTCGTTTTCGGTTTTTTGCAAAAGTGCTTTTACACCTTCTTCACTTAAAAACTTGATTAACGCTTTGTTTTTTGGTAACGAACGGTAGGCACGTAACAATTGAAATCCACCGTCTTTCGTGTTGCCTTCTTTGATTAATTTTTTTGCTTCTGCCAAGAAACCATTCGCCAATTGACGTTGCAAATTGAATAAGTTTTCTACTTTAGGCTTCAATTCGGTGAATTCGTGACGGTCGCCATCCGGAACCGGACCAGAAATAATCAGCGGTGTTCTGGCATCGTCAATCAAAACCGAATCGACCTCATCGACGATGGCAAAATTGTGCTTGCGTTGTACCAAATCTTCTGGAGCATGCGCCATGTTATCTCTAAGGTAATCGAAACCAAATTCGTTGTTCGTTCCGTAGGTAATATCGGCTTCGTAGGCTTTTCTACGCGCATCTGAATTGGGTTGGTGGTTGTCGATACAATCAACAGTCAATCCGTGGAATTCAAATAAAGGCGCTTTCCAAGTACTATCACGTTTGGCCAAATAATCATTCACGGTTACCAAATGCACTCCATTTCCGGTTAAGGCATTCAAATAGAGTGGAAGAGTAGCTACTAAGGTTTTTCCTTCTCCTGTTTGCATTTCCGAAATTTTACCTTCGTGAAGCACTATACCACCAATTAATTGTACATCGTAATGCACCATGTCCCAAGTGATTTGTTTTCCGGCAGCATTCCAAGAATTTGACCAAGTAGACGTATCACCATCTAAAGTGATATATGGTTTTGTAGACGATAATTCGCGGTCTTTTGGAGTTGCTGTAACAGTAATTGAAGTATTCTCTTTAAAACGTTTGGCAGTTTCTTTAATCACAGCAAAAGCTTCAGGAAGAATTTCTTTTAAAACTTTTTCAGATATTTCGTAGGCTTCTTTTTCAAGGGCATCAATAGCGTTGTAGATGTCTTCTCTTTGATCGATATCTTCTGTAGCTTCTGCTTCTGCTTTTTTAGTTGCGATTTCTGCATCTTGTGCCGCACGAGCTTGTTTTATTTTTTCTTTAAAAGCAGCAGTTTTGGCCCGCAATTCATCGTGTGAAATGGAGCTTAACGTAGGCTCAATAGCTTTTATTTTCGTAATATAATGTTGGGTAGCTTGAACGTCTTTTTGCGACTTATCGCCTACAAAAGCTTTGATAATGCTATTAATAAAACTCATAATGGTTTTTAATTTAAAGGTGTGCAAATTTAAACAAAAAAAAAGCCCCTAAGGAGACTTTCTTTCTTTGTAATTGTTTATTTCTTGTTAATATTCATCCTCGTTCCAAAGATAATCTTCGTCGGTTGGATAATCTGGCCATATTTCTTCCATTGATTCGTATATTTCGCCTTCATCTTCAATTGATTGAAGATTTTCTACCACTTCTAACGGAGCTCCTGCTCTGATAGCGTAGTCAATAAGCTCATCTTTGGTTGCTGGCCATGGTGCATCGCTTAAATAAGATGCTAATTCTAATGTCCAATACATCTGCTTCGATTTTATAATTTATGCAAAAATAAATTTATTACTGAAAAAGTCAAGTAAAAAATGATTTATTTTATAGTTAAAGTTAAGAACGTCTTTATTAGTATTCAGTTTTCAGTGTTCAGTATTCAGTTTTATATTGTTTGTAAAACATAAATTTTCTAAAAATGAACTCTGAAAAAGCAGTATTTGATACGTTACGTTTTTACTGGCGACTGATCACTGCCAACTGATCACTATTTCCTCGGAATCCATTTTACTTCGTCTGCGTTCAGGTCTAAAGTCAACTTCCGTGCCAAGACAAAAAGGTAGTCAGAAAGTCGGTTGAGGTACTTAATAACCATTTCGTCTGTTGGCTCTATGTCATTTAAATGTACTGCTAAACGTTCGGCACGTCGACACACACAGCGTGCAATATGACAATATGACACAGTAGTATGACCACCAGGCAAAACAAAGTGGGTCATCGGAGGCAATTGGGTTTCCATGGTATCGATTTCATTTTCTAAAAATAGAATATCGCTTTCCTGAATGCCTAGGTTTTGCAAGCGTTTTTCGCCATTTTTGAGGGTTTCTTTTTCGGGAGGCGTGGCAAGTATGGCGCCGACGGTAAATAGGCGGTCTTGGACTTCGATCAAAACGTTTTTATACAAAACGTTTATTTCTTGGTCGCGAATGAGTCCGATGTGCGAATTTAATTCATCTACCGTACCGTAACTTTCAATGCGAATGTGGTGTTTAGAAACGCGTGTGCCTCCGAAAAGTGCGGTAGTTCCGGTGTCGCCGGTTTTGGTGTATACTTTCATGCAAATTTTATATTTTAGATTTTTAGATTTTAGATTCGCATCTAACTCCATAAATTGAATTTGATTTTCAAAGGTAACAAAAATTAGAATGGATTGTTGTCTAGCCCTGATGGAGCGGTTATCCTTTGTGAAGTATGAACAAAGATAATAGTGACAGCAGGAATAACGCTCACTGATAAAGCCCAAGCCTTTTGCTACAAATTTTATAAATGATTTGCGTTGAGCGTATCGCTTTCAATCTTTCCGTCTCGCAAACGGATTACTCGATGGGCATATTGGGCGATGTCTTCTTCGTGCGTCACCAAAATTACGGTGTTGCCATTTTTGTGAATGTCGTTGAACAAATTCATGATTTCGACCGAAGTTTTACTGTCGAGATTACCGGTTGGCTCATCGGCCAAAATGATGGATGGATTGTTGACTAAAGCTCTGGCAATGGCGACTCTTTGTCGCTGACCACCAGATAATTGGTTGGGTTGGTGGTCCATTCGATCGGCGAGATTCACTTGAGTCAATACTTCGGTAGCTCTTTTATTGCGTTCGGATTTGGAATAGCCTGCGTACACCATGGGTAATGCCACATTGTCTAAAGCCGTGGTTCGTGGCAAAAGGTTGAAGGTTTGAAAAACAAATCCGATTTCTTTGTTGCGAATTTCGGCTAAATCGTCGTCGTGCATCTGACTCACGTCTTTTCCGTTCAGTATATACGTTCCAGAAGTGGGCGTGTCTAAGCAACCTAAAAGGTTCATTAAAGTCGATTTTCCGGAACCTGACGGACCCATTAAAGCGACATATTCGCCTTTGTTGATTTGCAAATCGATGCCTTTTAGTACGTTGATGATTTCGCTACCCAGAACGAAATCTCGTTTTATATTGGTTATGTTTATTAATGGTTGCGCCATTATGGAGTACGAATTAAAAATTAGGAATTACGAATTTTGTTTGTAAAAATATAAAAATATGATTAATTGACGTGCTGTAACCATTGTCCGAATGCATATCCGGCTTTGGCGATGGTGATGATTCCCAAAATTACAACAAATGGCAACAAAAAATGAAATTCTTTTGACTTTAAGAAATTAGATTTTTCCATACCGATTGATTTATCGTAATAAGTAGTTTGAAACTTGAATTTGTTACAACTTCAAACACGAATGGTAAAATGCTCTTTTTTTTGTTCGGTTCTAAAGAAAACAAATCCCCATTGAAACGTATCAATCGCCACAGTCACTTTGGGATGGTTTTGGATGAATTTCCATGCGTCTTCCATGTCTGAACTCCAATGAATGTCGTCGAAAATCCAAACGGTTTCGTTGCTAATCGATGGAAGTAAAGCGTTGAAATAAGCTATGGTAGCTTGTTTTGAATGGTTGCCGTCGAAATAAATAAGTTGGCAGCGTTCAGTATTAAGTTGGCAGTTATTTAAATAGTGCATAAATTCGCCAGTTACAAATTCAATGTTCTGTAAATCTTGCAATTGACATTGCTTTTTTGCAATTGCGATGGTATTCGGACATCCTTCTAACGTGGTGATTTTTGCTTTTGAATTTCCCAAGGCTAATGCCGATGTTGCCAATCCCAAAGAAGTTCCAATTTCTAAAATGGTTGTTGGTTGAAAATATTGAACGATTCGGAACAACAATTCGGCTCTTTTAGACGAAATACCAGCGTTTTTTGCAATTTGATTTATGACGCGCGTGTTGCTTTTGAAAACTTTCGAACCTGCACCGAAATCGGTGACTTCGATGGTGTTTTTGTTTTGTAAAAGTTGGTTTCGGTAGTCTTTTAAAAGTAAATATTCGGGATGTTTTTGTTTGTCGTAAAAACACTTCATTACCAAATCAAACACAAAAGGCGAATGAACTCCGTGTTGATTTTTGGAGTGCCAGAGGTAGGATATGTAAGTTTGTATTTGAAATACCATTTTTAAAGTGTTCAGTGTTCAGTGTTCAGTGTTCAGAACTGTCAACTGAGCACTGAGCACTGCCAACTCATTTCATTCCATTTTTGACGAAAGTTCAAACCAACGTTCTTCTTTAACTTCCATAGCTTGAATCACTTTTTGTAATTCGTTGGCTTTGGTTTCGATTTCCGTATCGGTTACTTTTCCATCTGAAAAAAGTTGTTCAATTTGTTTCTTCTCGTATTCTAAATCCTTGATTTCTTTTTCTAATTTGTTGAATTCTTTTTGCTCGTTGAACGACAATCCCGCCGAAATGGTTTTCACTTGCTTCCAATTGTTTTTTTCTTTCGAATCGTCTTTTGATACAGGTTCAGCCGAATCTTCATATGCTCTGAAATCGGAGTAATTTCCTGGAAAGTTTTCTACAATTCCATTGCCACGAAACACAAACAAATCGTCGACAATCTTATCCATAAAATAACGGTCGTGCGAAACCACCAACAAACAACCCGGAAAATCCAATAAAAAGCTTTCCAATACATTAAGTGTAATAATATCCAAATCATTGGTAGGCTCATCCAAAATTAAGAAATTCGGATTCTGAATCAAAACCGTACACAAATACAACCGCTTCAATTCGCCACCACTCAATTTCTCAACAAAATCGTATTGCTTTTTGCTATCAAATAAAAACCTTTCGAGCAATTGTGAGGCAGAAATAATTTTTCCTTTGGTAAGCGGAATGTATTCGCCGTATTCTTTAATAATATCAATGACGCGTTGGCCTGGTTTTGGATTGATACCGCTTTGCGTGTAATACCCAATTTTGATGGTGTCTCCCGTAATTACTTTGCCGCCATCCACCGAAATGGTTTTGGTCAACATGTTTAAAAACGTCGATTTTCCAGTTCCGTTTTTGCCTATGATTCCGATTCGAGCGCCACGTTGAAAATCGTAACTGAAATTTTCTAAAATCACTTTGTCGCCAAAGCGTTTCGAAATTTTGTGCAGTTCGATAATTTTACTTCCCAAACGCTCCATGTTGATTTCGAGTTCGACTACATTTTCCTTGCGTCGGCTTTCGGCTTTTTCTTTAATCACATAAAAATCATCTTGTCGCGATTTCGATTTGGTCGTTCTTGCTTTGGGTTGACGACGCATCCAAGCCAATTCTTTTACAAAAAGGTTTTGTGCTTTGTCGATACTCGCATTTTCAGAAGCCAAACGTTCGTCTTTTTTCTCTAAATAATACGAATAATTGCCTTTGTATTGGAATAATTTTCCGTTATCCAATTCGATGATTTCGTTGCAAACGCGCTCTAAAAAGAAACGGTCGTGCGTGACCATAAACAACGTAATATTTTCTTTAGCAAAATAACTTTCTAACCATTCAATCATCTCCAAATCGAGGTGATTCGTAGGTTCATCCAAGATTAATAAGTCGGGACGGTTGATTAAAATAATCGCCAAAGACAATCGTTTTTTTTGCCCACCCGAAAGGTTTTTGACTTTCAACTTAAAATCTTCCAACTTTAATTTGAACAAAATTTGCTTGAATTGTGTTTCAAAATCCCAGGCATTATGACGGTCCATATCGTCAAATGCTTTTTCGTACGCATCAGTGTCATCTGGGTTTTCGAGTGCTTTTTCGTACCGCTCAATGACGTGTAGAATTTCGTTATCCGAAGCGAAAATACTTTCTTCAATCGTGAGTTCATCTTGTAAATTGGCTGTTTGCGATAAAAACGCCATTTTAATTTCCTTACGAATCACCACTTGCCCTGTATCGGGTTGGTCGTCACCATTTAGGATTTTCATGATGCACGTTTTTCCAGAACCATTTTTGGCGATAAAGGCAATTTTTTGGTCTTTGTTAATGCCAAAAGAAAGGTCTTTGAACAAAGTTCTTTCGCCAAATGATTTGGATATATTTTCTACAGAAAGGTAATTCATGAAATTAATTTGAAAATTTGAAAATGTATCAATTTAAAATTGATAGTGTGCAAAAGTACTATTTTAAAATGTTTCCCCCATTTCCAAATCTACAAATCTTTAAATTTTAAAATTTTAAAATTATCTTTGCCCCATGCAATTATCCGTCATCATTCTTAACTTCAACGTGCGCTATTTTTTAGAGCAATGTGTTTTAAGTGTTCAAAAAGCACTTGAAGGTATTGAAGGTGAAATTATTATTGTTGATAACAACTCGTCTGACGATAGTTGTGCGATGATGCACGAGCGTTTTCCTCAAATAAAACTACTACAAAATAAAGAAAATGTTGGTTTCCCAAAAGGGAATAATATCGGAGTGGCACAAGCAAAAGGCGAGTATATTTGTATTTTAAATCCCGATACGGTCGTTGCAGAAGATACGTTTACAAAAGTATTAGCCTTTGCCAAAACCAAAGCCAATTTAGGCATCGTTGGGTGTAAATTAATTGACGGCACCGGGAATTTTTTACCCGAAAGCAAACGCGGAATTCCAACACCTTGGGTGGCGTTTACAAAAATTTTCGGATTGTATAAGGTCTTTCCGAAAAACAAATGGTTCAACCAATATTATGCGCAACATATTTCAGAAAATGAAACGGGAAAAGTCGAAATTCTCGTTGGTGCGTTTATGGTCATGCAACGAAATTTGTACAACGAAATTGGCGGTTTTGACGAAAATTGTTTTATGTATTCCGACGATATCGACTTAAGTTATATGGTGCTAAAAAAGGGTAAATCGAATTATTATTTGCATGAAACCACAGTGATTCATTACAAAGGTGAAAGCACCATTCGTGACGGAAAGTACATGAAGCGTTTTCAAGAAGCTATGAATTTCTTTTATAAAAAGCATTTCAACAAATCGGTTATTTTTGATATTTTTATGAAAATGGGAAGTGTCGTTTTTTTATTCTTTAAAAAACAGCAACAGAAAAACAGCACAAGAGTTATTGACAAGTATGTTTTTTTTACTAAAGAAAAAACTAATTTAAACCTATCGAAACCCTTAGATTACTATGCTGATTTTAATTCATTTTATGATAGTTCAACTGTAAATTATGAAATTATTTTCGATGCAAAATCATTCAAAAACAAAGAGATAATAGGTTTTATGTCAACATTTAAATCGAAAAATATCACTTTTAAAAATTATATTGATGGTACTAATTTTTTAGTTGGAAGCAATAACGCAAACGATATAGGTCAAATAATAATTTGTGAAAATTAGTGCAATTCGTGTTTTCTTTTACTAATTTTGCATTCTGAAACTACGGAACAAATAACACACAACTTTAGTTACACTATGGCAAAGTTTGAATTGAAATTACCCAAAATGGGCGAAAGTGTTGCGGAAGCAACCATTACCAATTGGCTTAAAAATGTTGGTGAAGCTATTGCTGCCGACGAAGCGGTACTAGAAATTGCTACCGATAAGGTCGACAGTGAAGTGCCAAGCGAAGTATCTGGAACATTAACTGAGATTTTATTTCAAGTCAATGATGTTGTTAAAGTCGGACAAACCATAGCTATAATTGAAACAGTAGGAGGAAGTGTTGAAGCACCTAAGGTTTCTGAAGTTGCTGCTCCAGTAGTTGCTGCTGTAGAAAGAACAGTAGAAATAGCGAAAGAAGCTACTGCGCCAGCTGATTTTTCAAGTTCAGATAAATTTTTCTCACCCTTAGTAAAAAATATCGCTAAAGAAGAAGGTGTTTCTATACCCGAATTAGAAAGCATTTCTGGTTCAGGAAAAGACCAACGTGTTACTAAAGAAGACATTTTAAATTACATAAAAACCAAAGGAAGTCAACCAGTAGTTGTTGCTCAACCTACAATACAAAATAGTCAACCTACACCCGACAACTCAAAACCATCAACTCAAACAATTCCTGTTTCTGTCAATGGTGGAGACGAAATCATAGAAATGGACCGCATGCGTAAGCTCATTTCAGGTTACATGGTTGCTTCGGTACAAACATCAGCTCACGTTCAATCGTTTATTGAAGTCGACGTAACCAATATTGTAAAATGGCGTGAAAGAGTAAAAGGTGCATTTGAAAAACGCGAAGGCGAGAAACTGACATTTACTCCTATTATGATGGAAGCGGTGGCAAAAGCGTTGAAAGACTTTCCGGGAATGAATATCTCTGTGGATGGAGATTATATTATTAAAAAGAAAAATATCAACCTCGGAATGGCGGCTGCGTTACCTAACGGTAATTTAATTGTTCCGGTAATTAAAAATGCCGATGAATTGAATCTGGTTGGAATGGCAAAGGCGGTAAACGATTTAGGTAACCGTGCTAAAGCTGGAAAATTAAAACCAGATGATACACAAGGCGGAACCTATACTGTGACGAACGTTGGAACCTTTGGTTCGGTTTTCGGAACACCAATTATCAACCAACCACAAGTCGGAATTTTAGCGTTGGGTGCCATCCGAAAAGTGCCAGCTGTTATCGAAACTCCTGAAGGTGATTTTATCGGAATTCGTCAAAAAATGTTCTTGTCGCACAGTTACGATCATCGTGTTGTTGATGGTGCTTTAGGTGGAAGTTTTGTGAAACGAGTAGCTGATTATTTAGAAGCATTTGATGTAAACAGAGAGTATTAAATTCTAATTTTCTATAAATCAACCCTTTCGGATTCGAGAGGGTTTTTTTATGTTAAAAAGGAAAACTTTCTATTAAAATCGACAAACGGTAACGACAAAATTTTATATTTGTCTCAATAATATTTTATAATGGAATTAAAACTAAACCGTCCTATTTGCTTTTTCGATCTTGAAACTACAGGTATTGATGTTGCAAGAGATAGAATCGTAGAAATTGCCATTTTCAAAGTGTTTCCCAACGGAAATAAAGAAAGCAAAACATGGTTAGTAAATCCAACAATTCCGATTCCACCTCAAGTTACCGCTATTCATGGTATCAGTAATGAAAAAGTAGCAAACGAGCCAACTTTCAACGAATTAGCATCTCAAATTCACAACATGATTAAAGATTCTGATTTGGCTGGATTCAATTCGGATCGTTTTGATATTCCACTATTAGCCGAAGAATTGCTTCGTGCGGAAGTCGATTTTGATATGAAAAACCGTGTTTCGGTTGATATACAAACCATCTTCCACAAAAAAGAAGAGCGAACGTTAAGTGCAGCCTATAAATTTTATTGCAACCAAAGTCTCGAAAATGCGCACAGTGCTGAAGCAGATACCATGGCAACCTATGAAATTTTAAAAGCGCAATTGGACCGTTATGACGATTTGGAAAACGATATGAAAGCGTTGGCGACTTTTACCACTCGTAAAAAATCGGTCGATTTTGCCGGTTTTATCGCTTTGAATGAAGAGGGAAAAGAAATTTTTACGTTTGGAAAAAACAAAGGGCAATTGGTAGAAGATATTTTAGACAAAGAACCTGGTTATTATGGTTGGATTCAAGGCGCCGATTTTCCGTTGTATACCAAGAAGGTGTTAACCGGAATTAAATTAAGAAAATTAAACACTAAATAAACTCAGGCACTTTAAAATGAAAATCATCTGCATCGGACGAAATTACACCAAACATATCGAAGAACTTCAAAACGAACGTCCTGAAGAGCCTGTGGTGTTTATGAAGCCTGATAGCGCTGTTTTGTTGAAACAACATCCGTTTGTTATTCCAGAATTTTCAGACGACATTCACCACGAAGTAGAAATTTTAGTCAAAATCAATAAAGTTGGAAAGTATATCGAACCAAAATTTGCCCATAACTATTACGATGAAATAGGTTTAGGAATCGATTTTACAGCGCGCGACTTACAAAGTAAATTGAAAGAAAAAGGTTTGCCATGGGAAAAAGCAAAAAGTTTCGACGGTTCAGCGGTGATTGGTGACTTTTTACCAAAAAAACTTTTTAGTTCATTAGAAAACATTAATTTTGAGTTAAAAAATAACAACACAACGGTTCAAAAAGGAAATACAAAATACATGTTGTGGAAAATAGACGATTTAATCGCTCATATTTCGCAATATTTTACCCTTAAAATTGGAGATGTTGTTTTTACTGGAACTCCCGAAGGCGTTGCAAAAGTAAGACCAAATGATGTTTTAGAAGGATTTATTGAAGAAAAAACAATGTTTAAAATACAAGTAAAATAAAAAATGGCATTAAACTACAACTTATCAAAAGTATACGCACTTTCAGACAATGATCCTGAATTCGTAATGCAAATCATTTCTCTTTTTGTAACCGAAGTTCCGCAAGATTTGAAGCAAATCGATTTAGGAATAAAGAATAAAGATCACAAGCTAGCTTATTCGTATGCTCACAAAATAAAACCAACTCTTGATTTGTTGGGAATGACAATGGCGTATGAGGAAATTCTTCAAGTGGAAGCTTGGACCAAAGTCGAAGGTAAGAAAAAAGAAATCGAAGCGACTTTTGAAAGTATTCAACAACAAGTCGATAAAGCCATAAAAGAAATCAAAAAGGATTTCGAAGTATAAAAATTAGTGGCCTTTTGTAGAACAGGAGGCCATTTTTTATTTTTGCAAGAGGCAAAAGCCTTGCTCAGTTCTCAGAAAATTAGCAACTTATAAAGCAATGAAAGCAACCATAGTAACCATTGGTGACGAAATTCTTATCGGACAAATTGTCGATACCAACTCGGGTTTTATTGCTAAATCATTAGATAAAATCGGAATACAAATTACTGAAATGCTTTCCATATCCGATGATAAAAAGCATATTTTAGACACGTTTGCATCCCTGCAAAATAAAGTAGATTTGGTGATTATAACGGGCGGACTCGGACCTACAAAAGACGACATTACCAAGCATACTTTTTGCCAATATTTTGAGGATACTTTGGTTGAAAACGAAGCCGTTTTGGCACACGTTATTGAATTAATTGAAGGTTTTTACAAACGTCCTATTACCAAAATGAACCGCGATCAAGCGTTGGTGCCATCCAAATGCCAGGTGTTGTTTAACAAAGCAGGAACAGCGCCGGGAATGTGGATGAAAAAAGAAAATACGGTTTACATTTCACTTCCAGGTGTTCCGTATGAAATGAAATACTTGGTGCAAGAAGTCATAATCCCAAAAATAATACAAGAATACGATCGACCCTATATCATTCACAAAACGATTCTTACTTACGGAGAAGGCGAAAGTCGTATAGCCGAACGCATTGAAGACTGGGAAAACAGTTTGCCTCAATTTATCAAATTAGCCTATTTGCCAGCGCCGGGAAGAGTACGATTGCGACTCTCAGCACGAGGTACCAATAAAGAACTGCTCGAAAATGCGATTGATCATAACGTACAATCACTAACCAAAATTATTGGTGATATTATCGTCGGATTTGATGAAGATGAAACAATAGAAGTTGTTATAGGACGAATGTTAACCCAACAAAATAAAACCATTGCAACAGCCGAAAGTTGTACGGGAGGAAAGTTAGCAGTACGTTTATCATCAGTTGCAGGCGCTTCTGCTTATTTCAGAGGAAGTGTCGTGAGTTATGCTACCGATACGAAAGTGACTGTTTTGGGAGTAAACCAACAAATTATTGAAGAAAATTCGATAGTGAGCAGTCAAGTAGCATCTGAAATGGCTCTCAGAATCCAAAAAATAATGAAAGCCGATTATGCGATTGCAACTACAGGAAATGCCGGACCAACAAAAGAAAGAGGTATCGCTGAAGTCGGAACTGTTTTTATAGCTGTAGCAACTCCAAATAACCTTCTAGTGGAAGAATTTAATTTCGGACAACCTCGTGAAAAAGTGATAGATAGAGCAGTAAATAAAGCTTTCGAAATGCTAATGAAAGAAATTTTAAAATTTGTGTGATAATTTTTTTGTTACAACAATTTATTTTCCGTAAGTTTGCACCCTTATTTAGAATAACGATAAAAGAAAAGTATAATGTCTAGAGTTTGTGACCTTACTGGTAAAAGAGCGATGGTAGGAAATAATGTTTCCCACGCAATGAATAAAACTAAGAGAAAATTTTCTGTGAACTTAGTTAAAAAACGTTTCTATCTTGCTGAAGAAGACAGATGGATTACTCTTAGAGTAGCTGCATCTACAATTAAAACAATCAATAAAAATGGATTGGCTGCTGTATTAAAAACAGCTAAAGCTAACGGATTTATTAAATAATCTATCCTAAAAAAAATAAAGCAAGATGGCAAAGAAAGGTAATAGAATTCAGGTAATTTTAGAGTGTACAGAACACAAAACCACAGGTGTGGCAGGAACGTCTCGTTACATTACAACTAAAAACAAAAAAAATACTCCAGATAGATTAGAGATTAAGAAATTTAATCCAATCTTAAAGAGAATGACTGTTCACAAAGAGATCAAATAATTAGAAATTTTTACAATTTCATAATAGCAATATACCATGGCAAAGAAAACCGTAGCAACATTACAGACCGCTTCTAAAAGATTAACCAAAGCAATTAAAATGGTGAAATCTCCAAAAACTGGTGCTTACACTTTTGTAGAAAGCATCATGTCTCCAGAAGAAGTAGATACGTTCTTGAAAAAGAAATAATTCTAAACACACTATATAGTTAAGCTACTTTCTTACGGAAGTAGCTTTTTTATTTTTATATTTGTGCAGCCAATCCGGCTATTCGCTGCAAGTCCTCGTCTTTCAGGCAGTTTTTGTAAAAAGTTCGATAGCTTCCTTCGGTCGCCACGCACATTTTCAAAAACTAAGCCTTCAAAACTCCGGGCTTTACGCTACTATCCAGGCTGTTAATTTGAAAATTTGGTAATTTGAAAATTTGAAAATGCATGCATCTTCAAGTTTTGGGTTCCAATTTTCAAATTTTCAAATTATTTAATAATTTAATTACTATGTCATTTTTTAAAAAACTATTTTCCTCCGACAAAAAGGAACCGCAAATAACTGAAGAGGCCAAAGAAACCCTCGACAGAGGATTAGAAAAAACAAAAACATCGTTCTTTTCTAAACTCACCAAAGCCGTTGCCGGGAAATCAAAAGTCGATGATGATGTACTCGATAACCTAGAAGAAATTCTGGTGTCGTCTGATGTTGGAGTCAATACTACCCTTAAAATCATCAAACGCATTGAAGCACGAGTTGCTAGTGATAAGTATTTAGGTACTGATGAACTCAACAGCATATTACGTGATGAAATCGCCGGACTCTTATCAGAAACCAAATCAGGTGAGGATACGGAGTTCAATGTTCCTGCCAATAAAAAGCCTTATGTCATTATGGTAGTGGGTGTGAATGGAGTAGGAAAAACAACCACCATCGGAAAGTTAGCCTACCACTTTAAAAAAGCAGGTTACAATGTAGTTCTTGGAGCTGCTGATACGTTTCGTGCTGCCGCTATTGATCAGCTGCAAATTTGGGCTGATAGAGTTGGTATTCCAATCGTAAAACAACAAATGGGTAGTGACCCAGCCTCTGTAGCTTTTGACACGTTACAGAGTGCGGTCAGTCAAAATGCCGACGTCGTGATTATTGATACTGCGGGACGTTTGCACAACAAAGTAGGGTTGATGAGCGAACTCACAAAAATAAAACGCGTCATGGAAAAAGTCGTAAGCGATGCACCTCATGATGTACTCTTGGTTTTGGATGGTTCAACAGGTCAAAATGCTTTTGAACAAGCGACTCAATTTACCGCTGCCACCGAAGTGACTTGTTTGGCAGTAACCAAATTAGATGGAACTGCCAAGGGCGGAGTAGTTATTGGAATTTCGGACCAGTTTCAAATTCCAGTTAAATACATTGGAGTAGGTGAAGGACTTGAAGACCTTCAAGTATTTAATAAATATGAATTCGTAGATAGTTTCTTTAAATAAAAACCAATGAAATTTTTATCTTTTTTTAAACAAGCTTCTCCCATTATACTCCTAGTGATATGTGTTATAATTGGAATTGTTGCCAAACTAATTGAAGGTTATTTTCCGAGTATTGCAATGGGGTTGCAAACCATTACATTTATATTGTTTGTGTATACTTTTATCAAATTCTTTGATTCTAAGTTGAAATAAAAATAGACTGAAGTATACCAATCTATAGACATGTTACTTCGCTCGATTTTTTAAAAAAGCAGGTTGTTTTTACTGATATAACGCATTAATTTTCCCCCACAATTCATCGTCAAAACCAGATAATCCAAACGTTGGATTACTCGGATTGGCAACATCGCCCATTCGAATTATAACCATTTTTTTGCTCGGTACTACATATATCTTTTGATCGTTTTTTCCTAAAGCACAAAACATATCACTTGGAGCATTCGGAATCAATGTCCCCGGAAATTGCAACTGACTTGTTGGTAAATGGAAACTCGTTTTTCCATTCAACCACCACATGTAACCATATGCTTGATTAATGTTTTGTGAAGTGTTTGTCGCTTCATTAAAATAAACTTCATTTACAATTATAGAACCATTCCATTTTCCTTTATTCAATGAAAGCAAACCAAAACGCGCCATGTTTCGCGATGTACTCCAGTAAACGCTCAATCCGTCGCCGCTTTGAATCCATGAGCCGCCCGTCATTCCAATTCTGTCTCTTAATTTAGTGTTGAAATAATTGGTCCATGTTTGTCCACTTACCTGCGCCACGACGTCTTGTAATTTTACATACACGTTATGGTATGCCCAACGAGTACCTGCATCGGCAACATATTGTAAATTGGCAGGAGAAACATCATCTCCTAATGCATCGTTTAAACCCGAATTCATTGATAAAAGATTTTTACACGTAATTAAATTTTCTTTTGCCAACGGTGCACTAGTCCAACCTGTACCCAAATAATCAGAGACTTTATTATTGATGTTTAAAAGATTTTCATCTTGAGCAATTCCGGTCACCGAAGTAGTTAGCGTTTTACCTGCACTTGCCCAATACCATGGAGAGGTAGCAGTATGTCCATTGAAATAATTTTCCATAACAATACGACCATTAACAAGTATAATGAAAGATTTTGTGTTTTTGGATTGTAAATAATCAAGCAGAGGTTGAACGGCACTTTGATTCCAACTTAAACTTACAATAGTTTTGATGTCCCAAGTTTGACTTCCATCCGATGGAGGAAAATACATGGTTTCTTCTGTAACAAAACTTATTTCATTACCATAAGCAGTTCCATTATTATTGGTGGCATAAGCTCGAAGGTAGTAGGTTGTATTGGGAATCAAACTACTTAAGTTCGCAGTAAACGATCCTATTCCTGTGCCATTTGAAGTCTTAAAATTTAATAGTGTAGGATTTGGATTGGTATTCCAACAAACACCTCTACTTGTTATTGCTAATCCACCATCACTTGAAATAGCACCACCACTAATAGCAGTTGTTGTGGTAATTGAAGTCACAGCGCCAGTTGCGAGCGTTGGTATCGTTTGTATTGTAAGGGATGTTTCTTCAGTGTTACTGCAACTTAAAATAAACAACAATAAGAATGTAAGTACGATCCATTTTTTCATAACTATAATTTTTATCTTTTGACTTTATTAAATCAAAAAGGTTTAATCAAAAATACTTTTTATTGCTTTAAAAATTGTAATTTTATACTTTATTTTACTCATGAAAAAATTTATATTTCTATTCTTTTTTGGAACACTTTTGATGTCTTGCAAACAAGAAATTAATGATTCTGATCTTACTAAAATGAATGGCTATTGGGAAATTGAAAAGGTAATTTTGAAAGACGGGAAAAAGAAAGATTATAAAGTAAATCCTACTATCGATTACTTTGAGATAAAGGATAAAAAAGGTTTTCGTCAAAAAGTAATGCCTCAATTCAACGGTACTTTTGCAACAAATACTATAAAAGAAATACTTGTAGTTTCAGAAAAAAAGGGTGATTTTTTTATTCATTACACTACCGATTACGAAAAGTGGAAAGAAGAAATTATTGTTATACAAGATTCTATTTTAGTATTTAAAAACAAAGATGGTATAGAGTATCATTATAAGAAATACCTTCCATTTTCTCTTAAATAATGGCAAAAAGACAAAGCAATGAAAGTCCGATAAGTGACGTCTTAAAACAGTTTATCCAAGTCAATAAGCTTGAAGCGGGTATGAACAAAATTGATGTAGAGCAAGCTTGGGCATCTCTAATGGGAAATGGTGTAAACAGTTATACTCAAGAGGTGATTTTAAAAGGAAGTACTTTATATGTAAAATTAACTTCTGCCGTTTTACGAGAAGAATTGAGTTATGGGAAACAAAAAATTATAATGATGATTAATGAAGAACTTCGAAAGGAAATAGTTAAAGAAATTATTTTGAGATAAACTTATAAAGTAAGTAAAAAAAAAGCCCATTCTAAATTTAGAATGGGCTTTTAGGTTTTTACTAATACTATTATTTCACAATAATTTTTTTAGTAGTTTGATTAATTCCATCGCTAACATTCACCAAATAAATACCAGCTTGCACATTGTCCAATTGAATAATCTCTTCAAATGAGTTGGTTGGAGCATAAGCTTTTTGTAAAATTGAGCGACCTCTACTATCAAAAACAGTAACATTGATAGTTTCAGAAGATTCAGAGTTTATTTTTATTGTAAATGTTCCGTTATTTGGATTAGGGAAAATTGAAAAAGCACTAAATTCATTTTGATTTACTGACAGTAAAGTTCCTTGAGCACAAAGTGTAATAGAAAGACTGTTAATTGTACCTCCATCTAAATTGGCTGTATCAGCTACACGTATGGTCCAATTCCCACCAGACAATTCACCATTTAACAAAGATAAGTTTCCTTCAGGAATAAATGATCCTGTAAATGGAGCTGCGCCAGCAGTAACAAGAGTAGTAGCTTGCTGATCAAAAATGGTATTGGTGTAATTGTCACCCTGACCACCATTACCTGAAGATAAATCGATAATTGTTCCAGCGGGACTAATTAATGAAATATTTAAATCCGAATCCCATGTATGCGTAATGTTTACATTTACATTTACATCGGTAATTACTAAATTGGATGGAACATTAATAATTGAATTGTAAACGCCAGTAGCTCCTACTGCACTGATAGCAACTGGAGTATTAGTAGCTACAAAAGTACCACAACTTATATTAGCGGTTGTAAAGCTAAAAACAGTAGAATAAGGCGCTGTTAAACAAGTGTTTGAAGCTCTGACTCTCCAATAAAAAGTAGTATTAGTTGCTAATGTTGCACTGTAACTGTTTGTAGTAACAGTACCAGAACTTACAATAGTTGCAAATCCATTATCTGTAGCTACTTCAACTAAATAATTTTGGGCATTTGTATCTGCATTCCAAGTAAAATTAACTGCAGCACCAACATTGGTAGCTCCGTCTGCTGGTGTAGCAAGATTTGCAGCAACAAGTGTATTGTTGTACACTGTTAATGTTACTCCAACAGTTTTTACAATTGCACCCGAAGTTCCAACTAAATTAAAATTGTAAGTTCCTGGGGCTAGGCTACCCGTATTAGAAACTGTTGCTGTAACGGCAGTTCCGTCTGTAACGGCAGTTGCTGGGCTAAAAGCAATAGTTGCTCCACCAGGTAAACCTGTTGCTGAGAATGTTGTTGTTCCTGTAAATCCTAAAAAGGTATTGTATGTAAAATTGTATACAGCGTTGCTGCCTGCACAAACATTTGCAGTTGTAACGGGTACATTTAATACAAATTCTGATCCTTGAATACTGAAATTAGTTGAATTTACAGCATAAAAAATATTACCATTTCCTTCAACAATGATTCTAGCTTGTGTAGAATCTCCGCCAATTACAGGAACAGTTATAGTTTGTGATCCATCATTTGGTACGTTAGTGGCTAATGTGAATGGGAAAGTTAAGCCACCGTTTGTAGATAATAAGATGTTTACATTTGGCGTATTAACCGGTGCAATATCTGTTCCCGCAACATTCCATGTTATGGTTTGTGATGTTCCAACATTCCACAATACACTTGTGTTTTGAGAGGTAACAGTAAATGGTCCAGCAGTTCCGTTAACTGTTACTAACATAGTGTCATAACTAGTTTGAGGTGACTGGCCAGTTCCGTTAGCTTCTGATCTATCTCTAACAGTCAAGGCAAAGTTTAAAGTTCTAGCCACATTAGAAACCGTTTCCCAAGAACTATTATCAACAGTAATTGTTGGATTTGTCTGAGTCAATTGACCTGCCAATACACGTGAAAATTGTGGCATGTATCTATTAGGAGTAGTCACAGGTGGTCTTGATCTCCATACCGGCCCAGCTGTATTATTTGGTCCAAAAGTAGTATTAGTTGTCACACCGCTGTCAATTTGTTCCCAACAATAGGTTAGTATATCATTAACATTAGGGTCTGTAGCTGAACCTTTTAATATAAAAGCTGTTCCTATTGGTATAATGAAATCCGGACCAGCATTTGCTACTGGAGGGTTATTAGTAATTGGTGTACTTGTCCAACATGTACGAACCACCATATTGTTAAGAATTTGGCGGATACTGTGGTAATGCCAATACGCATCACTATGATTTTGAACGTCATTTCCTCCAGTAATACCGGCATAACCCATAATAGTTGTTCCACTACCAGGTTCAGAGTTTACTCCAGCACCTTCATTCCCAGTTGCAAAGGTATGGTTGGCTCCCATTTGGTGTCCTATTTCATGAGGCACATAATCAATATCAAAGAAGTCAGACATATAAGGTCCGCCATCATTATCTAAAAAAGTGTGCGCAGAAAACCCACTTCCTTTTTGATTGTTTACGCAAACACAACCAATACAACCAGCATTTCCATTGTTACCAGCATAAACAAATAAGTGACCAATATCATAATTTGCCTCACCTACTACAGAGGTCAAGGTAGCTTGTAATTGTGCATTATAAGTTCCTGTGTACGGATCAGATGCAGCTGTTGGATATATAATGTTAATTCCAGATACCAATTGAAAAGTAATCGCCATATCCACTTCAAAAATTTCATTAGTTCTATTTAAAGTAGAAACTACTTGCGCCAAAGCATCTGCTTGTGCATTACCGTTTCCAGCATTACCATCATTCCAAAAATTAGTATACTCACCAGTTGTCGAAATGGCAATTCGTAGTCGTCTTAAAAGTTGATCGTTTGCATCACGGTTTGCATTTGTTGTTGTACCGTCGTTTTTAATTACTTCATTTGGAGTTGAACATTCAAATTCTTTAACAAGATTTGCTCTACTTTGTTTATTGTAAGCAATATATTGATTATTACCATTTCTGTTTAATGGAACCAAAAAAGTATTTGCTTTATCAACAGAAGTAACCATTGATTGAACCCCTTGTGGGGTAATAGAAAAACGAACTCTAGTTCCTGGATTTTCAATACTAAATCCTACATAGGTTTTAATATTTGGGAATTGTAGGGCTAATTCTGGTGACAATAAAGGTGCTTCGAATACTTTAAATTGTTCAAGATTTCCGCTTTCATTAGGAAAAGATACTATTGTTTGATTCGAGCTTGCGGCAGCTGTCCCTCTTTCAACAACACCTGTCAATTGCGATTTAAAGCCTTCTAAATTCAATTGATACGTTTCATAATGGTCTTTGTTAAGACTACTCAAACGTGTAGCTCTGTCAAGTTGCGAAGGAGTGATTTTCTGCCAAACTGAATTTTGGCCAAAAGACAAACTCGTCAACAAAACTAGAACTAAAGGATAAAATAAATTTTTCTTCATTTTCAGTATAGTTTTTATTTAGTAACAAGAGTCAAATATAATAAAAAAATCATCTTTTATTGATATTGGAAACGCTAATATTTTATTTTAACATTTTAATCGCCTGTCGTAAATAAAAAAAATCCCACTTAGATATAAGTGGGATAAATAGTTTGTATTCAAAATCATTATGCAGCATTTTTTAAAAAAGAATACTAAAAAAAAGTTTTTTACGTATTATTTCTTTAAAATTGCTCTCTTCCAGAAAAATGGAAAGCACTTTCAATAGCTGCATTTTCATCAGAATCTGAACCATGAACTGCGTTTTCACCAATAGAAGTTGCATATTTTTTACGGATTGTACCTTCAGCTGCATCTGCAGGGTTGGTTGCCCCGATTAAAGTTCTGAATGCTTCAACTGCGTTATCTTTCTCTAAAATTGCAGCAACAATTGGACCTCTTGTCATGAATTCTACTAATTCACCAAAAAAAGGTCTTGCCGAATGTACAGCGTAAAAGGCTTGTGCATCTGCAACTGTTAGTTGTGTTAATTTTAAAGAAACAATTTTAAAACCACCTTCTGTGATCATGTTTAAAATTCCACCAATGTGTCCGTTTTCAACAGCATCGGGTTTAATCATTGTAAATGTTCTATTTGTAGCCATTTTTTTTTGTTTTTTTATTCGGGTGCAAAAGTACTATATTTTTTATAAAATAAAAGTATATAACGATTATAAAGTGATACAATTAAATTCGTTTTCAAGAGGTTTCAACTCGCGAATTAGTTGGCTTATAAAATCATTTCCAAATTCAAGATACAGTTCAGAAAAATTCATTTTGCGTTCTTGTAAACTTTGATTGGGAAATAACTCATTTTGAAGCAATACAATTCGTTCTAATTTATCTGCATGAATTTTTTTCTCTGCTTTTAATAGGCGCTTTTCTAAGTTTTCTAAACCTTTAATTTGCTTGGCTTCCTGAGCATTTACAGCTCCAGAAAACGAAATATTAGTTTGACTTGCCATCTGATTTAAAATAGCAAATTGTTTTTTTAAATGTTCTTTTTGTTCTGTAAAATCAATAGTAAATTGCGAAAATTCTTTTGTTTTTTTATTAAATAAATCTTGTTGACTTGAAAATAAATCACCCCACGTCAAAGCCAATGCATTCATTTTTTTAACCTGTTTTGATGTGGCAAACACTACGGAATTTCGAAGTAATAGCATGGGAAAAGGGATCTTGTTAGCATCGAAATTCGATTTCAATTCTAACCAATACGCAATTTCGCCACCACCACCAATATAAACTAAATTGGGTAAAATCACTTCTTGATACAACGGTCGTAAAATTACATTCGGACTAAATTTTTCGGGATGTTTTTCTAATAAGGATAGGATTTCGGCTTCCGTAAACTCCATTTTGGTACCATTGATTTTGTACCTTCCGTCTCCCAAAATAATGCGTTCTCGCAAGTTGTCTTCTAAATAAAATAAGTTTATTTCCCTTGGATTGACTTGAATTTTGTATTCGTTTAAGAGAATGTTGGTTTCATTAACTTTTTGAAAAGATGTTTGTTGCACCAATTCTTTCTTTGCATACGGAACAAACAACTTTTTTAAAGCAACCGAGTCGCCATCCACAATAACTAATCCTTCATTCTTAAACAATTCATTGGCTAAAAAACGCGTGGCATCGGCTAAATTGCCATGTTCGATATAAGATTTGTGAAATAAAGATAAAAGATATTCGGCATTTTCCCCTTTTCCAATACCATCCGAAAATTGTTTTAAAACTTCATCCAAACCTGATGTTGAAAGTCGACCCACTGGGCCAAAACTTTCCCTATTCCATTTTATTTTTGAGTTTTTAAAATTGAAAAAATTGATTTCTTCAAAATCATGGTCTTCTGTTGCCATCCAATAAACTGGTACAAAATCATATTCGGGATAATTTTCTTTTAATTGTTTACAGAGATTGATAGCAGAAATTATTTTATATAAAAAATACAGCGGACCTGTAAATAAATTCAATTGATGACCTGTCGTAATGGAAAAAGTAGTTTTCTTTTTTAACAGTTGAATGTGGTTGGATGTTGCGTCGGAAACTTCAAAATTGCGGTATTGTTTTAATAATTCATCGACTAAAATGTGTCGGTTCTCAGGGCTAAAATTCGAACTCTTTTCTTCAATTTGCTCTTTGAAATTTTCAATGCTTGGATAACGATGGTATAGTTTTTCTAGCTCAGGTTTTTGGTCCAAATAGTCAACAATGAGTTTGGAAAAATATCCTGAGTTTTGATACGTCATACAATCGTTTGGCATAAACTAATTTTTTTGTAAAAGTATAACTTTTTTCAGTACTTAAATTCTAAAATTATGTTAGAAAAAAATAACTTGATTCCATATTTGAATTACTTTTACAAAGCAAACCAAAACAAAATGAATACAACATTTTTGACTACTTTCTGGAAAAGAAACCAACCAAATTTCCAAATGGATATTGCCACTTGGGCCGATGAATTGGCTTTTCTTTACAAATCAGGAATTAGTTTAGAGGCAGCTTTAAATTATTTGCACCTTCACAAGCCAAGTATAGAAGAATTTGAAAAATGGATTCAGGAAAATGCGTTAGTTATTTCCAATGGTTCCGAAATTTTAGTAGATACTTTAACACTTGAAGACCTTGAATTTTGGAATCAAAACGGGTATATAGTTTTGAAAAATGCCATTTCAAAATCCGATTGTGAACAAACAAGGACAGCCATTTGGAATTTTTTAGATAAGAGTCCTGATGACGTTGCTTCATGGTATACGCAACATCCTGAGCAAAAAGGGTTAATGGTTAATTTTTCTAATCATCCCACACTGAACAAAAACAGGATGGCTTCCAAAATAAAAAAAGCATTCGAACAATTGTATCAAACCGATACAATTTACAAAACCATCGATAAAATCAGTTTTAATCCACCCGTTTCAGACAATTATTCTTTTATGGGAAGCGGACTGCATTGGGATGTGAGTCTCAAATTACCCATTCCGTTTCGATTACAAGGATTGATTTATCTTTCCGATTGTGGTGCCAATGATGGGGCATTTCATTGTGTGCCAGGTTTTCACAATCACATTGAAAATTGGATGAAAAGTTTACCCAAAAATTCCAATCCAAGAGAAGTGGCATTGCAAACGCTTAAACCAATTCCGATAACGGGAGAAGCGGGCGATATGGTAATTTGGCATCAAGCACTTCCACACTGTGCTACACCTAATCAAGGAAAAATGCCCCGAATGGTGCAGTATTTAAGTTATTTTCCAGAAGAGTATACAGAAGCTGAAGAATGGATTTAATGAAATGTAATTAAAAAATTTATTTTCGCTTACTTTTGCAAAAACCATTTTCCTTTGAAAGACCTTCTTATCATAACGCCTCCTTTTACCCAACTCAATACGCCTTATCCGGCAACGGCGTATTTGAAAGGTTTTCTGAATACCAAAAACATTTCATCTTTTCAAATGGATTTGGGTATGGAAGTGATTTTAGATTTGTTTTCCAAGAATGGATTAATTAAAATCTTCACTTCTTCGAGCTCCTATCTTCCATCTTCCAATTCGCAACGAATTAGTTCTCTTCAAAACGACTACATCAAAACCATCGATGCTGTTATGGCTTTCCTTCAAGGAAAAAATCCAACCTTAGCGCGACAAATTTGTTCCGGAAATTTTCTTCCCGAGGCATCGCGTTTTGATCAACTAGACGATATGGAATGGGCTTTTGGTTCGATGGGAATGCAAGACAAAGCCAAACATTTCGCTACTTTGTATCTCGAAGATATCTCCGATTTTATTATCGAATGTATCGATGAAAATTTTGGTTTTAGTCGCTACGCCGAACGTTTGGGACGAAGTGCAAATTCTTTTGACGAACTGTATACACATCTCAAAAAAGAACCAACTTATATTGACTCCATTACGTTGCGGATTTTAAAAAGCAGCATCGAAAAAAACCAACCCAAATTAGTTTGTTTTTCGGTTCCTTTTCCAGGGAATTTATACAGTGCTTTTCGATGTGCGCAATTTATAAAAGAACATTTCCCTGAAATAAAAATTGCAATGGGCGGCGGATTTCCCAACACCGAATTAAGGGAATTAAAAGACCCACGCGTGTTCGAATTTTTCGATTTCATTACTTTGGATGATGGCGAATTGCCAATCGAATTGTTACACGCTTATTGTCATGCTGATAAAGGAAATAACTCAACTACAGAATTCAAACGCACCTTCCTAGTTGAGAACAGTCACGTTACCTACAAAAACAATTCCCAAAAACACGATTACAAACAAAGTGAAGTAGGAACTCCTGATTATTCCGATTTACTTTTAGACAAATACATTTCGGTAATCGAAATTGCCAACCCAATGCACAGTTTGTGGAGCGATGGTCGTTGGAACAAACTTACCATGGCACATGGTTGCTACTGGGGGAAATGTACTTTTTGCGACATTTCGCTGGATTACATCAAACTATACGAACCTGTAGCTGCCAAACTTTTGGTCGACCGAATGGAGGAACTCATTGCCCAAACGGGTGAAAACGGATTCCATTTTGTAGACGAAGCTGCGCCACCCGCATTGATGCGCGAGGTAGCGTTGGAAATCATCAAACGAAAATTAGTGGTGAGTTGGTGGACCAACATCCGTTTTGAGAAAAGTTTTACTGCCGATTTGTGTGTCGTGTTAAAAGCTTCGGGTTGTATTGCTGTTTCAGGTGGATTGGAAGTGGCATCGGACCGACTCTTAGCATTGATAAAAAAAGGGGTTACGGTCGAACAAGTGGCACAAGTCACAAGCAACTTCACTGAAAGTGGCATTATGGTGCACGCCTATTTGATGTACGGATATCCCACACAAACCATTCAAGAAACTGTCGATAGTTTGGAAATGGTACGCCAATTGTTTGAAGTCGGAATTTTGCAAAGTGGTTTTTGGCATCAATTTGCGATGACGGCACATTCGCCCGTAGGCATGTTTCCAGAGGAATTTGGTGTTATACCCGAATTAAATGAAATTACTTTTGCTAACAACGACATTGCATTTAAAGACAAAACTAATATTGATCACAACAAATTTAGTTTCGGACTAAAGAAATCGCTATTCAATTATATGCACGGCATTTGCTTAGATTTTGAATTGCAAGAATGGTTTGATTTTAAAATTCCGCGCACTAAAATCGATCCTGATTATATTGTTTCTTGTCTCGAAAAAGAAGCTGATTTCAACATAAAACCATCGTCAAAAATTGTTTGGATAGGAGGAAATCCAATTTCGGAAGATTTTACCAAATCTAAAAAAGGCAGCACTTGGGAAATGATGAAATTGACGTTTCATGATAAGTCGAAAACCTTTACCATTTCGTTAGAAAAAGACAAAGCCGAATGGTTGATTGCGACACTTGAAAAAGTGGCAATACAAAAAGATATCACTGTACCTTTTGGAAAACTTAAAGAAAGTTTTGAAAATCAATTTGAAGACTTTGAACTCTTTTGGTATTCCAAACCGATTACTACGTTGAGGGAATTTGGGTTGTTGGTTTTATAAAAAAAAGCGTAAATAAGTATTGACTTGCGTTTTAAAAACTAACTATCTAACCTATTATTTTTTTACTATTTTTACTATTTTATTTCCTTTTTCGGTGGTTGTTTTTAAGAAGTAAATTCCGTTTTGTCGTGCCGACACATCTAAAGTTGCAGACGTACTATTTTCAAAACTTTTCTCTAAAATTCGTCCTTGAACATCATACAATTCGTAGGATTCAATCGTAAATTCACTTTCAATAGTAACAATTGAATTCGTTGGATTTGGAGCTATTTTAACACTGTTATCAAATTCAACGATAGGATTGTTCAACAATTGAAAGGTTGTTTGTGCTATATTGGTTTCAATTGGCGCATTGTAATCGAAAAATATCTTCGCTGTTTTTTGTACAAAATCGTTGGCTACCAAGTTGTCTTTTGATTTAATTTTGAACAACACATTACCATGTCCGCCTACAGGTGGATTTCCAGCTGCCTCTGCCAAGTTGATGTTTTCGAAAACAAATTCTACTTTATTTCCGTTGATTCGTGTTGCCATGGCATGCGACGCGTAAAGTATTTGCAATGAGGTGATATCAAATTTTGACGTATCAATTAATTCTTGAACGACTACATTTTCAGCATAGAAATTTCCAGTATTTTCAAAATTGATATTGTAATGAAGAAAATTGCCAATTTCGCTAGGTGAAAGGATATCACCTTCTAAACATGTAATGTCGTTCGGATCGTAAGAACCAACAACGGTTTGGTTAAAAACAAAAGTATTATCAGACGGAATTTCATCGCCAACAATTGGAGAAATTGAAGTCGTAAAATTCAATACATCATTAATGTTTACTGCTGGAGTTTCAACAGGAGAATTTACATTTAAAACAAGTCCGATGCTTCTGTTTTCAAAGGGTTGCAAATTGCTGTAAGTCCAATCAATACTGCCGCTTGCTTGAGAAGTTGGTGCAATTGTCGCTGAAACATACTCTAAAATAACTTCATTATAATTGAAAGTCACCGTTCCGGATAATGTTTGATTTCCTTTATTTTTATATACGATTTCATATGTAGCATCAAATCCAGGTCTGGCTGGCGTAATCGGAGCCAAAACGACTTCTACATCAGGATGAGAGCCATTTGGTGTAATACAAATGTTTTGAATTATAGTTGAATTATTTATGGTGTTGCTATCAATATCTACAGCTGTTGTATTAAAATATGTTGGGTTTTCTAAATTAGCGGTTAATTGATAAATTCCAGGTAAATTTGAATATAAATTATAAATTCCAACGCCATTTGTAAACACCGATGAATTTGTCGAAACGCCATTTATACTAACATTCAAGCCTAAATATGGCATAGTCACATCTGAAGTATCACAGCCATTATTATTTCCATCGACGGTTGTAGTTCCTGTTATGGAATTAAAATCGCCACCTGGTGTAAAAGAACAATAGGAATTTACAACTACATTTTCAAGTAAGGCAATATTTAATTGTAGAATTACATTTTCAATTTCATTATCATCTGCACAAACGAACTGTAAATTAGGATTTATGGACAAGTTAAGTCCTTCTTCAATTCCACCATTTTTTAACGACAAATAGGTCAATTGAGGATTTTGTGTAATTTCGACATAATTTAAAAAACTATTATTTGACAAATCTAAAGAAGTTAAATTTGTTTCAGTAACATAAAGATTTTGTAAAATTGTATTATTTAACAAATTGATTGAAGAGATAGTGTTTGTATAGAAATATAACGTTTGAAGGTTTAAACAATTAGTTACATCTAATGTACTAAGATTATTATTGTTGCAATCGAGAAAAGACAGGTTAGGGTTTGAACTTACATCTAATGAAGCAATTAAATTTGACCCACAATCTAAAGATTGTAAATTAGCCGATGTTGAAACATCAAGTGAAGGAATTTGATTTGATTTGCAATCAAAATTTACCAATGATGTAAGTCCTGAACCACTAAAATTAGATATAAGATTGGCAGCGCAAATAAGCGATTGTAATTGAGAACAACCAGCAACATTTAAATTTGTTAAACTATTATAACTACAGTCAACACTAATTAAATTTGTCAATCCCGATAAGTTTAAAGAAGTTAAACCATTATACGGACCTGATTTAAACGTTTGCAAATTTGCGAAAGATGTTAAATCTAAACTTCCATTTAAACTATTAGCACTTATGTCTAAATTCACAATACTTGGCGTTAAAGTTAATGAAGTTAAACCAGCATAATAGGCATTTAAATAGGTTAAACTAGTTAAATTAGAAACATCTAAATTATTTAATACAAGATTAAGTCTACAATCTAAATAGTTTAAATTGGTAAAGCTTGAGAGTCCAGTCATGTCTGCAATATTGCTTTGACTTACATCTAAATAGCTAATATTTAATGCTTCAGAAAATTCTATTTCGCCATTAGAATTCGTATCGACAGAGGCAAAATTTCCTGACGCATCTTTTGCAATTGTATTACTTGAATTTGCAGAAAGGAGTTTGGTTTTAAAACTGTTATCTGGAATATAAACATAATCTGAATTTTGAACAATTAGAGTAAAAGAAATAAATTTAGAACAAATTAAACTTGGTTTGTCTATTCTAACCCAAATCTGTTGACCATTTGTTCCACTAAAGGAACTAGTATTTAAAATTGGGTTTGAGTTGGTTAGTGCATCTGCATTATTTGTAAAATAATTAATAGTTAAATCATTTTGTCCACTTTCAATGGTTGCAGTTTGAGTTGTTAAATCAAAATTAGCAATGCCATCGTACGGATTTTCAAAAATTATCAAATTCGCAGGTTGAACGATAGTAGGCGTTGGGTTAACTGTAATGGTAATTTCTTCCACTGAATTCAATAGATTACAAGACAAATTAAAAAAACTTTCAATACTATTTATGCTTATAACCGATGTGTTTTGTATGTCATTTAAAACAATTTCTGAAGTATTTGAGTTTGTTGTAAAAACCGTTTCAATATAATCACCATTGTTGTAAACCACTATTCTACTATATGGTTCTGTATTTATTGTAATAGTTACAGATGAACCTTGACAAACAGATTGATTGGCAGTTGCAAAATTAGTATTCAATCTAGTTTCAATAAGCAATGGAAAACTTGTTGTAGTATAGTTAGTTGGATTTGCAATTTCCGAAACTCTGCAAAAAATAGTTGGACCGCTTACACTGGAAAAAAGATTAAAAAAAGCAATACTGTTTGTATTAGAATCTGCATCTAATTGTGAATAAAAAAAGGCAACTTCATAATCTTACAGATTCAAACTTCCTAAAATTTCAGGAATTTTACTGCCTAATGGAAAAACAGCAATTCCATCAAAATTGTCATCACATCCAATTAATACTGTTGGAGTGTTAATTGGTGGCTGTGCATAGGCAATACCAGCAAATAGTAATAATAAAAACAGTAACTTTTTCAAAACAATTTTTTTTATGTTTATTATTGTTTTCATAACTTTTTTATTTAAAAAGGTAAATGTAATTATTTTTTATTCTATAGTTATAATGCTTTTATCAATTCTTGTAATTTTTTCCTATTACTTTATGCGATTGGAATGTTCGTATTATCAGCCATAATCACACAACCTCCATCACTTTTAATGTACGATTTCAAAAACGATAGATTAATCAAATGCGATTGGTGTATGCGTTCACATCCGTGTTCGGTTAATAATTCTTCATACTCTTTTAAGGTTTTTGAGAGCAATAATGGTTTGTGATTTTTGATAAAAAACTCGATGTAATTTCCTTTTGCATCACAGCGAATGATGTACGAAACTTCAAACGGCAATCGCATTACTTTAGAAAATTTAGACAAATATTTTAAAGCAGAATCGGTGCCGTTTTGAACGATAAAACTCGAAATCGATCCCAAACAATCGAAAACAAAATGTGGATTCATTTGCAAATGCAGGGCTTTTTGTTCGTATTCGGCGCCTTCTTTTTGCAAGGTCAAACGGCCTTTGACTTTATCGGCTATTACATTGTAAAGTGGTACTTTAGACGTATCAATTTTAGTCACTTTTAACACTCGTTTTAAACTATCAATTGCTGCTTGTTGTCCGAAACAATTCAAGCAAAAAAGAACGAGACTAGTACTAACTAATATGTTGAGTTTGTTTTTTATCATGGTTGTTCTAACTTACAGTCACAAATATAACCCAAGTTTTTAGTTTACTTTGGCCCAACTAGTATTCTGTAGGTTTGATTTAGTATTCTATAGGTTTAAGCGATTTCTATATCAATTTACCAATTTTAATTAAAATAATCGGTTGCGAAAACGTTTTCTTTATTAAATTTACTACCACAAAATAATCCCATATGAGTAACGCTTACAAAGTAACTGTAAATCATGGAAATCCCATTGATGCTGCAGAAAGTGATCTTAAAAATCTAGATGCAATTCCTATAGGAACTTCTAAATTTCATGTGCTGAAAAATAACAAATCTTTCCAAGCCGAAATCATTTCTTCCGATTTTATCGCTAAAAAGTACTCGGTTAAAGTCAACAACACCACTTATGAAGTAGCCATATCCGATGCTTTGGATATTTTAATTCAAAGTATGGGAATTGAACGCGGTCGTACCAAAGTAATCAATGCCATTAAAGCTCCAATGCCTGGTTTGATACTTGAAATTAGTGTTTCAATCGGTCAAGAAGTGAAAGAAAATGATCCGCTATTAATTCTCGAAGCCATGAAAATGGAAAATAGTTTCCTGTCTCCTCGCGATGGTGTGATCAAGTCGATTGCAGTTGAAAAAGGCAACGCCGTCGATAAAGGACAATTGTTAATCGAATTTGAATAAACCTGAAACCTGAAACGTGAAACAAATTAAAAAGATACTAGTTGCCAACCGCGGTGAAATTGCCATTCGTGTCATGAAAACCGCCAAAAAAATGGGCATCAAAACAGTTGCAGTGTATTCTGCTGCCGACCGGAATGCTTTGCATGTAAAATATGCCGATGAAGCCGTTTGCATTGGTGAAGCAGCCTCGAGTCAGTCGTACTTGCTTGGCGATAAAATAATCGAAGTGTGTTTGTCACTTGGCGTGGATGCTGTGCATCCTGGTTACGGGTTTTTGAGTGAAAATGCCGCTTTTGCAGAAGCCTGCGAAAAAAACAACATTATTTTTATCGGACCAAAATCGAAAGCCATCGAAATGATGGGAAGTAAATTAGCCGCTAAAGAGGCTGTGAAAGCGTACAATATTCCGATGGTTCCCGGAACCGAAGAAGCAATTACCGATATTGAAGAGGCTAAAAAAATCGCTACTACTATTGGTTTTCCCATCTTAATCAAAGCCTCTGCAGGTGGCGGTGGAAAAGGAATGCGTGTGGTAGAAAAAGAAGCCGATTTTGTATCGCAAATGAATCGTGCCATCAGTGAAGCGGTTTCTGCTTTTGGAGATGGTTCGGTATTTATCGAAAAATACGTCACCAAACCGCGTCACATCGAAATACAAATTATGGCCGACAGTCATGGCAATGTACTGTATGTTTTTGAAAGAGAATGCAGCATCCAACGACGTCACCAAAAAGTAGTCGAAGAAGCACCATCGTGTATTTTAACTCCAGAAAAGCGAAAAGAAATGGGTGAAGCTGCCGTAAAAGTAGCGCGAGCCTGCGACTATTTGGGAGCCGGAACCGTCGAATTTTTAATGGACGACCAACTTAATTTTTACTTTCTCGAAATGAATACGCGTTTGCAAGTGGAGCATCCTGTTTCTGAAATGATTTCAGGGTTGGATTTGGTCGAATTGCAAATTCGTGTCGCTCGTGGCGAAGCTTTACCGATGCAACAAGACGATTTGAAAATTACAGGTCATGCTATGGAACTCCGTGTGTATGCTGAAGATACGTTGAATGATTTTTTGCCGAATGTCGGATTTTTAAGTACCTATAAATTGCCAGAAGGCGACGGAATTCGTGTCGACAACGGCATCGAGCAAGGAATGGACGTACCCATTTATTACGATCCGATGTTATCCAAATTGGTGACGTATGGCAAAACACGTGAAGAAGCCATCGAACTTATGATTAAAGCCATCGCTGACTATCATATCGAAGGTGTGGCCACCACATTGCCTTTTGGGAAATTTGTGATGGAACATGAAGCCTTTCGTTCGGGCGATTTTGACACCGGTTTTGTAAAAGCCTTTTACGATGCTGATAAATTAAAGTCGGCGCTTGAAACCGAAGCTGACATTGCCGCTTTAATAGCATTGCGTCAGTATGTTGAGGATAAGAAGATAGTTCGATTACCGAATTTAGAAAATAGATAATAGAAAATAGATATATAGAGAAAAGATAATAGAGAAAAGATAATAGGGAAAAGATAATAGAGAAAAGATAATAGAGAAAAGATGTTTGAAAATAGATATTTGTTTTTTAGATAGATGAGTGTCTATTATCTATCATCTATTTTCTCTTCTCTCAAAAGAAAAATATGAAAGACAAGATACAGCAGTTAAACGATAAAATCGCCCTAGCTCAAGCAGGAGGAGGAGAAAAGCGCATTGCCAAACACCACGCTAGTAAAAAATTAACCGCTCGTGAGCGCGTCATGTATTTACTTGATGAAGGTTCGTTTGAAGAAATTGGAATGTTGGTAACGCACCGTACCACCGACTTCGGAATGGAAAAAGAAATTTATTATGGCGACGGTGTTATTACAGGTTACGGAACTATCAATAACCGTTTGGTGTATGTTTTCGCTCAAGATTTTACCATTTTTGGTGGTTCTTTGTCAGAAACACATGCTGAAAAAATCTGCAAAGTCATGGATATGGCGTTGCGAAGTGGCGCACCAATGATTGGACTCAACGATTCGGGTGGTGCTCGAATTCAAGAAGGCGTTCGTTCACTCGGCGGTTATGCTGATATTTTTTATAGAAATGTGCAATCGAGTGGGGTGATCCCGCAAATATCAGCTATCATGGGACCTTGTGCTGGTGGTGCCGTGTATTCTCCGGCGATGACCGATTTTACAATGATGGTCGAAGGAAGCAGTTATATGTTTGTCACAGGTCCGAATGTGGTGAAAACCGTGACCAACGAAGAAGTAACATCAGAGGCATTGGGTGGCGCAAGTACGCATGCAACCAAATCGGGTGTGGCACACATTACTTCACCAAATGGAGTAGAATGTTTGGAAGATATTAAGAAGTTGTTGAGTTACCTGCCTCAAAATAATCGTGAAACGACTCCAAAATTACCTTATGAATTGGGCGATGAAGTGCGCGAAAGGTTGGATACTATTGTACCCGAAAATGCCAACAAACCGTATGACATGCATGAGGTGATACGCGGAATAATAGATGAAGATTCGTTTTTTGAAATTCACGCTGCTTTTGCAGAAAATATTGTAGTAGGTTTTGCCCGTCTGGGCGGAAGAAGTATCGGAATCGTCGCCAACAATCCCAAGTATTTAGCAGGCTGCTTGGATGTAAAAAGTTCAATTAAAGGCGCGCGTTTTGTTCGTTTTTGCGATTGCTTTAATATTCCGTTATTGGTTTTAGAAGATGTACCCGGATTTTTACCAGGTACCGATCAAGAGTGGAACGGAATCATTGTTCACGGTGCGAAGTTATTGTACGCATTTAGTGAAGCCACAGTGCCAAGAGTTACCGTGATTACACGTAAAGCCTATGGTGGCGCTTACGATGTAATGAACTCCAAACACATTGGAGCCGATATGAATTTTGCTTGGCCAACTGCCGAAATTGCAGTAATGGGAGCCAAAGGTGCTTCTGAAATTATCTTTAAGAAAGAAATTAGCGAAGCCGCCGATCCTGCCGCTAAATTGTTAGAAAAAGAAGCCGAATATGCTGAACTGTTTGCTAATCCGTATACAGCGGCACAACGTGGTTTTATAGATGAGGTAATTTTACCACACGATACCCGAAGAAAATTACTCAAAGCGTTTAGTATGCTTGAAAATAAAGTGGTCGATACACCGAAACGAAAACATGGCAATATTCCGTTGTAAATCGCTTAATTGTACTGTCTTTTTGATGACTTTTTCTGTTGTGTTGTCTTCTTTTTTAATGAGTTGTAAAAAAATTGATTTTAAAAAAGAATGGACCAAAGAAAAATCGCCCAATACATTTTCAGCCCGATTTGAAACGACAAGAGGCGACTTTGAAATTAAAGTCAATCGCTCTTGGTCGCCACACGCTGCCGACCGACTTTATCAACTAATCGCGCATGGCTATTATGATAATGCTATTTTTTATCGAGTGGTTCCCGGATTTGTAGCGCAATTTGGCAATACCAATACCATTGTGATGAATCAATGGAAGTCGGTTGTGATTCCGGATGAGAAAGTACTTCAAAGTAACAAACGTGGCACGATTGCTTTTGCTCGTTTTGGAAAAGACTCTCGCGACGTTGAGGTTTTTATCAATGTAGTTGATAATGCTGTTATAGATACACTAGGTTTCGAAGGCGTTAAAGGATTTCCTATTTTAGGTATCGTTACAAAAGGTATGGAAACTGTCGACCAATTGTATTCGGGTTATGGCGAAAAAACAATGACGGATTCCGGTTTATATACCAATCGCGCTCTATTTTATCAAACGTATCCGAAATTGGATGTGATAAAAAAGGCGTATTTACTATAAAAATAAACTTTTAAAAGCATGATTCTAATGGTTTAAAAACCATTTACTTACCTTTTCAAATTTTAAAATAAAGTTAAAGCTTCCAACAAAAAAGGCAATTTTTGCTACCTTGCGGCGTTTTAAAAGCTACACTTATTGTAGCTCAAATGTTTATTTCCCATGAAAATATATTCTTTTTTTATAGCGTTATTCCTCTTTTTTTCGGCTCCTGTTTTGGGGCAAAAAGTCATCAAACACAAAGTAAAGTCGGGTGAGTCGATTTATGCTTTGGCTAAAAAATACGATATAACCGAAAAGGAAATCTACGAATTGAATCCGAAACTTAAGGGTGCAGTTTTGGGTTTGAAAGAAGAAGTAAAGATTCCTAATAAAAAATACAAACCCGAAGTTAAAAGAGAAAAACCTGTTAAATCTGAGGTTTTTTCAGATAGTGAGTCGTCTACCACGCATTTGGTGCTAGCCAAAGAAACGTTGTATAGTATTTCGAAAAAATACGGTATTAGTATGGAGGCGATTTGTGAGATGAATCCGGAATTAAAAACGGGCAATTTAAAAAAAGGAATGACTTTGAAACTGTCCAATGCTGCTTTACAAACGCAATCTGTTGCGACAGAACCAGCCACTTTGAACTCAACAATATTGGCCGAACCAAAAACGATTACTACCATTTCTAATGAAACGCTAATTCACAAAGTGCAGCCCAAAGAAACGTTTTTTCGTATTGCAAAAAAATACCGAGTATCGGTTGCCGATTTGCAACAATTAAATCCTACAATTACATCGGGACTTCCGGTAGGTTATGATTTGATAATTAAGAAAGGTAAAGAGAAAAAAGTTGTTGAAGTAACAAACGAACCAATTACAACAGAAACTACTGTTGTAGTAGTGAAACCTCTTTCGATGGAGAATTTATCAAAAGCTGACTTTTTGATTGCGAAAGCCTCTGAAAATTTAGGCACACGTTACCGAAGTGGCGGCACTACTAATGCTGGTTTTGATTGTTCAGGATTGATGCATACAACATTTAAAAACATCGACATGACGTTGCCAAGATCATCATATGATATGGCAAAATACGGTCAACGTATTGATAAATCGCAGGCACAAAAAGGCGATTTGATATTTTTTGCGACATTCGGAAGAGGCCGTGTAAGTCATGTGGGTATGGTTACTGAAGTGCTGGATGATGAAATTAAATTCATCCATTCGTCGACCCAATCGGGTGTAATGGTATCATCAACCAAAGAGCCATACTACGCTCGAAGTTTTGTTCAGGTGAATCGTGTGTTGTTAGAGTAACTTATTCAACAGTAAATTTAAAACCGATTCCGTGTAAGTTTTCGATGGCAATTCCTTTTTCGTTGGCCAAAATTTTGCGCAAACGCGATATAAATACGTCCAAACTTCGTCCCATAAAATAATCGTCATTTCCCCAAAGTGATTTTAAAATTTCTTCGCGTTTCATCACAGTATTTTTATTGTCTATAAAAAGTTTTAGCAATTCGGCTTCGCGTTGGGTTAGATTTATTTTTTCGGTGTCGGTAAAAACCAAGTAATTTTTAGTGTCAAATTGGTATTTACCAATGGTGTACATGGTTTTATCTGAAAGGGTATTTTTTTGCGAGCGTTTCAAAAATATTTCAATTTTTAGCATTAATTCTTCAATGCTAAACGGTTTTACCAAATAATCGTCGGCACCCAATCGCAAGCCTTTGATGCGATCTTCTTTCAATGTTTTGGCAGAAAGAAAAATGATTGGTACATCGGCGTTGTGTTTTCTGATGGCTTCCGCCAATTCAAAACCGTCTTTTTTTGGCATCATGATATCCAAAATGCAAATGTCGAATTCGTTGTTTTTAAAAGCGTCTAAAGCCATTTCGCCATCGGTACAATGAAGAACTTCATAGTAAAGCTCGAGATTGTCTTTGGTAAGATAAGCAAGGGTTTCGTCATCTTCTGCGTACAGGATTTTATATTTTGCCATGGTTTTTACTTATTTTGTGGTCGCAAAGAGCGTTTAAAATTATGCTTTTTATGCATTTCAAAAAAGCTTCTTTAACTAATTTTTTATTGCATATTCTTAGTTAAAAATATAAAATCTGTGAATCTGTGGCGAAAAAAAATCACTTCGGAATTACAATCGAAATCGTAATTCCTTTATCTATATTATTACTTGCAAAAATTTTCCAATGGTGTTGCGTACATATTTTTTTTACGTAATACAATCCGAGGCCGAAACCATTTACTTCATTGCTTTTTTCATTCGGAATTCGGTAAAATTTATCAAATATAAAGTTTAATTTTTTAGTTGCAGCACCAATCCCGTTATCAATAAAATCGAGTTTAATCTGATTTTTGTCGTCTGTTATTTGGATGTTTATAATAGGGTTTACATCGCAATATTTAACCGAATTATCTAGTAAATTATAAATAATATTTGTAAAATGAAATTCGTCGGCAGCAATAGTAAGAGTTTCATCGGCATCAATAGCAACACTCAATTTGGGATGCTTTAACTGCATGTTTTCTATAACATCTCTAAGAATCTGAACCACTTTAACTTCGGTTTTGTGCATTTCCATTGGCGCATTATCCGATTTGGCAATGTTCAAAATTTGTTCGATATGGCTGTTTAATTTTTTACTTTGATTGATGATGATTTCGGTGTATTTTTCGAGTTTATCGTCTTTTTTAATCACATCTTGTTTGTTCAAATAATTAGAAGCGAGTAGTATAGAAGACAATGGCGTTTTGAATTCATGCGTCATGTTATTGATAAAATCCCGTTGTAATTCGGAATATTTTTTTTGTTGAATGATGGTATAAATCGAATAGACGTAGACCAATAAAATGACAATTAACGCAAAAGAAAGTACAAACCAAAACCGCAGCGAACTAAACAAATACGAAGTTTCATTTGGAAAACGTATCGCAAAATAATAGACTAAATTTTTATGTTTTGGAAAATACACCGTTTTTTTATCGGGTGTTTTATTCGAAAAAGATACGTAATTTCCGTAAACCATTTCGTCACTTTGACAGTTGTACATGGCATATTCAAAGTCGGTCGTGATGTTGAATTTGGCAAACTCCGATTTTAAATAGTATTCTAAAATATCCGGTTGAAAATCGTTTTCTACATTAACGATGTAGTAGTCGCTTGATACTTTTTTAATGGGATTTTCTGCTGGTAATTCACTCGAAGTGCCTTCGTATAACTTTTTAACTACTTCGAGTAACGCAATATGGGTTTTTTGAGAGAATTTTTTTTCTTCTAGATTAAAGGATTCTTTTGTCCATAGTAATTGTGCGATCAATATACCTATTGTTGCGACGAGTCCGAGTACGATTATTATATTTAATTTTTTAGTTTTCACTTTTTAGTTTAGAAATGTAATATTACTAAAAAAATCCTTTAAAATTGCCTCTTAACATGTCGTTAACAAACATTTGGAACTGCTTAACAGCGGTGCATGTTGTATTGGAATACTTTTGAATTGTTCTAGCCGGTGAACATAATTTGATCGATATATGCCATCAGCTTTTGTTCAAAAAACTTTCAAAAAACAAATAGTATTATTTTTAAATTTTTAAAAAATGAAACACACAATTAAAATTTCGATATTGGCATTAACACTTGGTTTAATGTCATTTTCAGTGGCTCCTATCGTTAAAAATGCAACTCAAAAAGCAACTGAAACAGCACCAATTACTTGGAAAGCTAGCATTATTGATGTGGGAGAAATTCCACAAGGAACACCAAAATTAATTCAGTATGAATTCACAAACACTGGGAAATCGACTGTGATTATTACGAAAGTACAAGGTTCATGTGGTTGTACTGCCACCGATTATACTAAAGAACCAATTGCTCCTGGAAAAACAGCGGTAATTAAAGCAACATACAATGCTTCTAACGTTGGTGCTTTTACTAAAACGGTAACGGTAACTACCAATGTAGATACTACTCCAACGGTTTTAACTTTTAAAGGAACAGTTTTAGGGAAAGCATAAATACAATTAGATTAATAACGGAAAAACTCCTAAGCTTACGTTTAGGAGTTTTTTTTGTACTGTATTTTGGAACTATTTTTTTCTACTCTTTTTGTTTAAATCCTCTTTCAAAGCTAAAAACTTTTCAATTTGTTCTTTTGTAAGAAAGGATTTAATTTTTATGTCAACTGTTTCAGAATGACCTTTTAATGCTTTTAGTTTCTCTTCATCGCTTTCTTCTTTCTTCAATATAATACCTTCAATTCGGACACTTTCTTCTAGTATTTGTTTGACTGCAATTTCTTGAAGCGCATCCAATTCTAAATCGGCTTTCAGTTTTGCAATCGAGCGTTCAATGCTTTTTTCTTTTTCCTTTTCCATTTCCGCTTTTCGTCTGCTATTTTGAAATTCGGTACTGTTCGAAGTCGCAGCTCCATTTCCCATCATGTTTCCGTTTCTATTTCCATTCATTCCCATGCCCATATTGTTTTGAGCAGAAACTGTGAATGAAAGCAATATGATGCTTACGCTGAAAATTAATTTTACATTTTTCATAAGTAACTTAACTAATTGGTTCACCATACAAATCAAATTCGGTAGCGTCAAGTATTTTGACGTTTACAAATTCGCCTGTTTTTACATAAAATTTTGAAGCATCAATAAGTACTTCGTTGTCGACATCTGGACTATCAAATTCGGTTCTGCCGACAAAGTATTGACCTTCTTTTCGGTCGATAATGCATTTAAACGTTTGTCCTATTTTCTCTTGATTCAAATCCCATGATATTTGCGATTGAATTTCCATGATTTCAGTAACACGTTCTTGTTTTACTTCTTCAGGAACATTATCTTCCAATAAATACGCATGTGTATTTTCTTCATGTGAATAGGTAAAACATCCCAAACGTTCAAATTTCATTTCTTGTACCCAATCGCGCATCGTTTCAAAATCTTCTTGAGTTTCTCCGGGATAACCTACGATAAGCGTCGTTCGAATCGTCATTCCTGGAACAGCCTCACGAAAATCTTTTAACAATTTAGTCGTTTTTTCTTTGGTAGTTCCCCGACGCATCGATTTTAAAATATTGTCTGAAATGTGTTGTAGCGGAATGTCGATGTAATTACAAATCTTTGGTTCGCGTTGCATCAAATCCAATACATCCATTGGAAAACCTGTTGGGAAAGCATAATGCAAACGAATCCATTCGATGCCCTCTACTTTAATTAAGTTTTCGAGCAACTCGGCAAGATTGCGTTTTTTGTACAAATCCAAACCATAATAAGTTAAATCTTGTGCAATTAAGATCAATTCTTTTGCACCATTTTTAGCTAGGCCTTCAGCTTCTTTAACCAATTTTTCAATTGATTGAGAAACGTGTTTACCACGCATTAAAGGAATGGCGCAAAAACTACATGGACGATCACAACCTTCAGCAATTTTTAAGTAAGCATAATTTTTAGGCGTAGTTGTTAATCGTTCGCCTAATAATTCGTGTTTATAATCAGCACCCAATGCTTTTAACAGTAAAGGTAATTCGGTGGTGCCAAAATATTGGTCTACATTCGGAATCTCTTTCTCTAAATCGGGACGATAGCGTTCGGATAAACATCCGGTTACGAATACTTTATCGACTATGCCTTTAGATTTTTTGTCGGCATATTCTAAAATGGTATTCACCGATTCGGCTTTGGCATTATCTATAAATCCACACGTATTAATGACTACAATATTGCCTTCTTGTTCATGAACAACGTCTTTTCCACTAGCTTTCAATTGTCCCATCAATACCTCACTGTCGTAAGTGTTTTTAGAACATCCTAGCGTGATGACATTAATTTTGTTTTTTTTTACCGATTTGGTTCTCATACACTTATATCCTTATTATTCAGGAAGTTTGCAAATTTACGTTATTTATTTTTTAGAAGCGAAATATTCGTGCATTTTTGGTTTGCTTGACTGCTTGGTGGTAGGCAGGTTTCAGCTTTTCATTGCGCCAGACTCCTGTCGAGATTCATTACAATAGCAGTTATTCATCAACTTTGAAACACAAAAAAACCATCCATTACAAACAGATGGTTTTTAAATGCGTAGTATTTTTTTATAATTCGAACAACATCGTAACCGTGACATTGTTATTTTTTGAATTGATTGTAGCCGGATCGGTTAGCCCTTGTGTAAAAAAGCCTTGTTGGCTTTCTCTTTCCCAATAAGAATAGGCTAAGTCTAATTTTATCGAACCAAAATTATATCCCAAACCACCAGAATATCCGGTTAAGTCGCCAACCGTTTTACCATCTTTGTACGGGCTTTCTTCAAAGCGATAACCACCACGAAGACTGATTTTTTTTATTTTATATTCAGCACCCAATCTAATTTCGTTGGCTACGTCTAAAACATTTGCCATTTGCAAATTAGTTCCGGTAAATTCTCGGCTTGGTTTGAATTGTGTTTTGCTGTAATCTTTAACGGCATAATCTAAGCTTATTAATCCTTTTTTGCCAAATACATAGGCAAAACTTCCCGTCCATTTGCTAGGAGTTTGTAAGCGATAAGTCTCATAAATCAAAATTACCCCTGGATTATAAGAGCTATTTCCATACACTGTTGTATCAGGTGTAGCTTGTAATCCAAAGCCAGATGTGGCAATTGTTTGGGTCGTTTCATCATTTAGTTGGTACCATGTAGGTGATTCGTAAGCCAAACCGATTCGAACTTCTTTTACAGGTTTAAAAATCGTTCCCAATTGAAACGAGAGACCGGTTCCGTAAGTATATAATTCATTATTAAATCGCAATCGGTCAACCGTTCGTTGCGGATTGGCGTTTTGTGGATTGCTATTTCTTTCGAGGAAACTAGTATTTTGTGTATAATCTGTAAAATAGGAGTTGATGTTTAATCCAAATAAAAATTTTTCTTTGTACTCGGCTGAGGCGTTTAACGTTAGTTTACCATTATAACCTGAAGATACAAAGGTGTTTTCTTGATAATAATTCCCACCACCAGGTATGTTGGAGAAGTAAACTGCGTTGGTAGGGTCGGCTGCATTTACTGGATCAATAACAAAGGTATTATAGCCTAATAGCGCTTGTTGATCTTCAAAAGTTAATTCATCAAAGAAAGAGTTTTGTAAAACGCTTAGTGGAATTCCAGACCAATTGGCATTGGCATTCGCGTAGTATAAAAAATACTTATCGATAGAATTAGTAGGATTGGTACCTGCACTAAAAATTGAATTATCAAAATTACGAGCATTATCGTAATTAATAGCAATAGCAAATTTTTTCCAGTTGGTTTTTTCATTCAAGTTGTTAAAAACAAAAACACCTCCGGCTTGGTTGACATCAAATGTAGTATCATTTTCCGAAGTTGAATTTCCGAAATACTTGGAACTATTTAATTTGTTGTAATTGCCTAAAGATAAACCAACCTGATTATTGGCAAAAACCACTGAACCCGCAGGATTAACACTTAATGAAGAAAAATCACCACCTAAGGCGCCAAAAGCGCCACTCATAGCTCTAAAACGAGCTGTACCGTTAAGGTCTTCTTGAGCGTAACGTAATGCATCATTTATATTCTGCGAATGTAATGTGCTTATAGTTAATACAATAATTAATAATAAAATTATCTTTTTCATAGGATATTTTAGCTAATTTTTTAATGAATAAAATGAATTAAGGATAGAGAAATTATCTTCTTCCACCACCACCGCCTGATGAACGACCACCGCCACTACCGCCACCGCCAAATGAACGTCCGCCGCCACCAGAGCTTGGAGAGTAGGATCGTGTCGGTTCGCTTTTAGTAGGAGTAAAGTCTCTACTATTTGTAGCTGGTGTTGTATTGGTGTTGTTTCTAGAAGGCGTGTTCGTGTTTGGTCTAGCTCCTGAATTATTATAATTTCTCGAAGGAGAGGTGTTTGGTCTTGCGCTTGTATTAGATCTAGGTCGACTGGTACTATTATAATCTCTAGAAGTATTTTGATTACTTCTTGATGTTGGAGTGTTGTAACGCGTTGGTGTTACTGTACTTTGATTTCTCGCGCCCGTGTTGCGATTAACTCCCTCATATCGATTGTTATTTGCAGTATATCGGGTGTCTCTTCTACCATTTGCAAAAGCATAATTAGTATAATAACCATTATTCCAACCCCAATTGTTCCATCCTGGACCATACCAATTGTTCCAACCCCAACCCCAACTGTTCCAACCCCAATTATTCCATCCTGGTCCATACCAATTATTCCAACTCCATCCCCAATTGTTCCAACCCCATCCCCAATTATTCCATCCCCAATTATTTCCGTAAAAATTATCATAGACAATTACGGTTGTGTTAGATGGGTTTGAACCCCAACCATTGTTACCGGTGTTTTCGGATGCATTTCTATTTATAGAATCATTTGGAGTGGTATAATTATCCACATCAGTAAAAATTTCTTGATTTTCTTGATTTAACGAACTAAAGTATTCTTTATATTTGTTATTAGAGGCCATATCGCTACTTTGAGCGGGTTTTGAAGTACTTCCATAAATACCGTCATTATCGTAATAAGAAGTATTTTGAGTGGTTCCACAAGATGCTAATAGCACAAGGCTTAATCCAAATAGCGTATAAATGGATAATTTTTTGGAGGAAAAATAAATTGTTTTCATATCTATAGCTTTTTTATTGTTGGTCAATACAAAAATAGTTAGTTTTGTCGAACTATTTAGTTAAAATAAGTTAAACAATTTTAATGCCAAACTATTCATTATGAGTAAGAACTTAACAACGCGAAATGAGGATTATTCCAAATGGTACAACGAACTCGTAGTCAAAGCTGATTTAGCCGAAAACTCTGGAGTTAGAGGTTGTATGGTAATCAAACCATATGGCTATGCTATTTGGGAAAAAATGCAAGCAGAACTAGACCGTATGTTTAAAGAAACCGGTCACAGCAATGCTTATTTTCCGTTGTTTGTTCCCAAAAGCATGTTTGAGGCTGAAGAAAAAAACGCGGAAGGTTTTGCCAAAGAATGTGCTATTGTTACGCATTACCGATTGAAAAATGATCCGGATAAGCCAGGTAAATTAATGGTCGATCCGAATGCAAAACTAGAGGAAGAACTTATTGTTCGTCCTACTAGCGAAGCTATTATTTGGAGTACTTATAAAAATTGGGTGCAGTCTTATAGAGATTTACCGCTATTGATTAATCAATGGGCTAATGTGGTGCGTTGGGAAATGAGAACACGTTTGTTTTTGAGAACCGCTGAGTTTTTATGGCAAGAGGGACATACCGCTCATGCTACAAAAGCAGAAGCTATTGAAGAGTCAGAAAAAATGATGCATGTATATGCTGAATTTGCTGAAAATTTTATGGCAATTCCAGTTATAAAAGGATTAAAAACAGAAACTGAACGATTTGCTGGCGCTGAAGAAACCTACTGTATTGAGGCATTAATGCAAGATGGTAAAGCTTTACAAGCGGGAACTTCTCACTTTTTAGGACAAAATTTTGCCAAAGCTTTTGATGTAAAATTTGCCAATCAAGAAGGGAAGCAAGAACACGTTTGGGGAACATCGTGGGGTGTTTCTACGCGATTGATGGGAGCTTTGGTAATGACGCATTCCGATGATAACGGATTGGTATTACCGCCAAATTTAGCACCTATTCAAGTGGTTATTATTCCGATATTTAAAACAGAAGATGAGTTTATTGCAATATCAAAAGTTGTAGGCGATTTAGTTTCGGAATTTAAAAAATTAATAATAGCAGTTAAATACGATGATAGAACAACACAAAAACCTGGTTTCAAATTTGCTGAATGGGAATTGAAAGGAGTGCCTGTTCGAATTGCTGTTGGACCAAAAGATTTGGAGAACGGTACTTTTGAAATAGCTCGACGTGATACGTTATCGAAAGAAGTTGTTGCAAAAGAAGGAGTTGTGATGCATGTGAGTGCTTTATTAGAAACCATTCAAAACGATTTATTTACTAAAGCGTTGCTTTACAGAAACGAGCACGTTACTCAAGTTAATTCTTTTGAAGAGTTTAAAGAAGTGCTTGAAAATAAAACCGGATTTATAGCTGCACATTGGGATGGAACACCTGAAACAGAAGAAAAAATAAAGGAAATGACCAAGGCAACCATTCGTTGTATCCCATTAGATAGAGAAAATGAAGAGGGAACTTGTATTTTTTCAGGGGCTAAATCTGCTGGAAGAGTGTTGTTTGCGAAAGCATATTAAAAAAAAAACAAAAAAA